>CAJTDX010000015.1 GCA_910575155.1 Lachnospiraceae bacterium | reverse complement strand
CTGGAGTAAAAAACTCCAATCTATCAAAAATCGCATGTGAATTATAGTGAATTACTCCAACTCGCAAAGGGCTGGGGTAATTTTATATCTGACCGCATCATTATTTGGCGGTTACGTATCACCTGTTTCTAAATCATTAATCAGCCTGTTTAACTCTGCTCTGTCTGCTTTTGTGCCAGTCATTTTCTCACAATACAAATGCTTTCTGCCTACTCCTGCTTTTGTAAGAGCGTCAATCTGCCTGTCTAAGTTCTGTCCATCTGTACTAACCCTTGCATATCCCAAAATATCAGCCATACTAAAAACCCCTTTCATATCTGTTCTATTATTAGATGTTAGAATTGTATCAAAAACGTACGTTTTTTGACCTGCACACTCAGAAAAGCATTCTGCGTGATTGATCCAGTTATTTGTCGAACGATGTACCAGCTTCATGTTCGCAGTCCACTGGAGCTGGTGGTCAATGTTGAGGATTTTGTTTTCCAGGTTAACATGGTTATAAGTTCCATTGGAAGTATTGACATAGGTCCATAAATGATTATAAGTTCCATTGGAACATAAAAAAGGATATCTGCACCCTTATTGGGGAATTACAGATATCCTTTTATTCATCTTGAAAATAACTTTTATAATGCCACAAAATTATACTTTTATCTCTCAATAACCCATTCTTACTTCATATTCTGAAATCATTTGCAGATTGGATTTTTCCATTTCATTTAATACGTCATCCGAAAAGTTTTCTGGTTCAATAATGCCTTCATACCAAGAACACATATCAAAATCCCCTTGCAATTGTTCATCATTAAACCTTCTGCCATGCCTTGCATAAATCTCATTTCTTGCAGTCTTACACTCGGCAGCCGTTTTCCCTTCCAATTCCATAGCATCAATAGAAAAAACATTATCCTCTGGAAATTCAAATTCACAGTTATCTTCCGCTATATCATCTGTAATATAATCGCCGGCAAAAACAACACAAATTGCTAAACATAATATTTTTTCTTCATATTCTCCCACTATTTTCCTTTCGTATTCCATATAAGACTCATTTGTCAAATATCTTGGGTTTCTTTTTCATATTATTTTCTAATCTTCACAGATTTTCTATTGCTCCATTTTCCATAATAGATTTTTCCTGAAATCTTCTTGTATACTCTTACACGAATGTAATACGTTTTCTTTAGTTTCAATTTTTTAATCGTTGCCGTGCTGCTTTTGCTTGTAATCGTCTTAGCTCCTTTAAAATTTTTCTTAAGCCCATACTGAATTTTATAACCGTCACAATTAAAATGCCCACTTAATTTTAGCGCTACTTTTTTTCCTTTCACGTTTTTTGCACTTTTAATTTTAGCCTTTGTTGAATTGACTTTTTCAATTGCATTGGCTGTACCTGCCCCATTATCTGTTGTTTTCTTAACCGTGACAGTACAGGATGCACTTACGCCGCTTGCCGTATATGCCGTAATTTTTGCCGTTCCTTCTTTTTTTGCTAAAATTGCTCCATTACTCACTTCCGCTACTGCAGTTTTACTCGACTTCCAACGGATGGTGTCAGTGCTTTCCAACGGAAGCGCCTGTGCGGTTATGGGCTTCCGGTCACCCACTTTCATGCTTAAAGAAGACTTGCTTATTTTTACGGATACCGCCGGAACCAGCACAGTGACCGTACACTGTGCCTGCAGCCCATTTGCGGCAATTGCAGTTATAACCGCTGTCCCTTTTGCTTTTGCCTTTACAACACCGCTGCCGCTTACGCTTGCCACGCTTGAATTATCAGATTCCCATGTGACAGACTGATCGGTTGCGTTTGACGGCAAAATTGTCACATTCAGGCTTTGTTCTTTGGAACGGTTAAGAGACAGTTTCATTGGAAGTGTAATCTGGGTTACAGGGATTTCCTTTACCTCAATGTCAAAAGCAGCTTTCTCATCACCGTAACTTATCATAACCGTCTGCCTGCCAATGCTGTTCATATCATAGCCACTCAGCATCTCTTTATCAAGAGGGATTGACGTATTTATCCCGTCTTCATAATTTATTTCGAGGGCTGCTCCAGTAAGTTCCAACGTCTCCCCTTGATCATAGGTAAGTTTTGTGGGCATGGAATCTAATTTAATTGAGTTTATCCGGATCATACGGTTATTCTTTAACTGCGGATATACATAGCTACAGTAAGGGTCTATCTCCCATACATTGGAAAAGTCATATCCGATAAAAGATGTTTTCGTTTTCATCTGAACCTCACTCAATACCCTACAGCCGGGGACTTCTTCTTCCGTTCCTACGGCCACATCTGCAGTTCCTCTTAGATAACAGCAATTTTCAAAATTATAGCCACCGCCGCATATAGAACCAACCCCAAATTCCCAGTTTTTATTTGCTTGAATTTTCCCCGTATTGTAACATTGCTTTACAAATACACCCCACATAGCACTACCACATATTCCGCCAACGCTTCCTTCTTCCAATATGGAAGCACAGTCAACATTACATCCATTATAACAATTTGATATAAACGCATCTCTATAATCATCAGCCATAACTGTCCCTACCAATCCCCCGATGGTTACACGAGCTTCTCCTTCCCCTTCTTCTACTTTAATATTCCCTGTTGCGTAACAGTTTTTTATACAGTTTTGTGTGCTTCCATAAAACTTCCCCACTATGCTTCCAATCGTTATATATGATTCAGCAGTTACGTCAATATCGCAATCTACGATTCCAAGGTTTTGGATAACTGCATCCCCTATCTCTCCAAATAATCCCAGAACAATACCTTTGCTAAATTTTCCAAAAATATGCATTCCAACTATCCTATGCCCATTACCATCCAATATACCCTCAAAGTCTTCAATAGGTTCCCATCCTGTTCCGCAGTCATAATCTCCCCCTTTTTCTGTGGCTTTTGACATATCAATATCATTCATCAAAATATACTTTCCCCCTAAATCATTGCGTATTCCATATAAATCCTCAATCGTGTATATTGCTTCATAGCCAGCAGGCACTTCTGCCAATGATTTTATATCAGTATTTTTTGCCTTTACTATTATAGAATTTAACGGCACAACCGAAAATGCCAATATAACTGATAAAACCATTGATAATATTTTCTGTTTTCTCCTTGTATGTAACATAACAATTCTCTCCTTTTTGTATAATTCGATTTTTCTGTTTTTCAATCTTCTTTCATTATAATCCTGTAATTTATACTTGTAGAAATGTATTCTTCATTATGCCACCCGTTTCTTACCCATATCTGCTCATACCGTCTCCTTCCTACACATACTATTTTCTTTTACCTCCTTCAACAGTTGCTTCACCCTTCGCTCACTTAAATCCAGATTCCTTGCTATCTCCTGTGTCGTTTCTTTTCCATAATTTTCCAATATGTACTGCAAGACAAATTTCCTGTTATATAATTTCTTCGGGAATGTGATTGTCAATCCCCTATATCGGTTATATATTTTCTCCATTTCTCCGACATCCCCCAGAATCTCAGCCAAATCCTCATATATTTCACAGTAATTTTTTGCATTATCTGTAAGAATACTACCACCACCTTTTTTTCATTTTATAAGGTCTGAAATGAAAATACCAGTCGTAAATTTCCCCTGAAATTTACATTGTATTTTTCATACTTATGTAAGAGCACTATGATTTGTAATATAACTTCAAAACCAGAAATCGCAATTTCAAGAAGCAAGTTCGCAAAATACCCATTTAACCCGCATCTCACCAATAATGGAAACTTCACTGTAATTTTCATTTCAGGTATAAGGAAAGCAATGTTGTGAAACAAAAAGCCCACGAGACAAACTGGTATCTCGTGGACTTTTCGCTCCATATAAATTTCTAAAATATATTTTATACTTAATGATACAAGAGTGTCAAAATCCCATCGCCACAGGCGATTTTAAATGGATTTTGGCAGGTAACTATGGAAATGCGGAATAGTTACATACTTTTTAAAAATACTCTCCCGCCTCGTCTGCAGAAAGACCGTATTTTTTAATTATGACTGTCTTGATTTCAGATTCCCCATGGCCAAGTTCTTTCAAGACATCCACCGTTCCCTTTATGCCTTCTTTCCGTACTTTTTCTTCCCGCAGCCTTACCTGAGGCTCCACAATTTCCATCAATGCATCAAACATATCGGCATCTCCTTTCCAATCCTCTACTATCTGTTGGTTTGCTTCCATCACCACCCATAAGACAGAATCTGCCATATCCTTATCATCTTTTTCTGCCAGAGCTTTTATTCTGTCCAAAAGTTTAACAACATCCTTCTTTTCTACATTCTCTGATAAAACACGAAGCCATGTATGCTTTTCCTGATCCAATTCCCTTGTAACAATAATCTGTGTTGGAAACAGAACGTTTCCCTCCACATAATAAATCCCTCTCTCCAAGTTTGATACGTGGTATCCATGTTCCTTAAAATATCGAAATAGCCCCTCCGGCTTTGCTTCCCGAACAAGCGAAACAGTTATGTCATCCGCTTTTCTTTCATCAAGAGCCTTTCCATATGATTTATAAAGGCTTGCATAAGCCCCTACTTTGTAAAAAACATCTATATCCAGATGGTCTTCTGGCGACTTGTATTCTATTATATTATGTCCCCGAAAAAAACTTCCTATCTCGTTGGCAATATGTGCGGAAGTATCTTTTCGAATAATCAACAAGTCAATCTCCAGAGGCTTTGTGTTAAGATTATGCTCTTTTTCGAAAATGAGGTCATTTCTGTTCTGGCAAAATTCAAGATTCATCGCAGCCACAAATCCCGGATGCCATTGTATTTTCTTATCTTTCATGACATATAATCTTCTCCTTTTCAGTATAACATATTTCTTCTGTCTGCAAAAGCAGCAGGAAAAATTTTCCGTTTTTCTTACCGTATCAAGGCTATTTCAAAAGTTGTAAAATTGTTGTAAATTCAATTATGAACTCTATAAAATCTTCTATTTCCTAAGTTCCTGCAACACTTTTTGTATGTTGCCGTGGCAGACGAATAATATCTTAATCATGATTTTCCTTTCTCAAAATGCCCGAAAACGCCGTGTTTTGGCACGTATTGCGGACTTATATTTTTTAGTTTTATCACCCCTGTCGTACTACACTTTTTGCAAAATAGGGCAAATCGTAGCATTTCACATCCCTCATTCGTAGTCTTTCCGTAGTCGGATAGGGGTGCAAAACTACTCCGCTTTTTACGGAAACGGGTGCATTCTCCCGGCTGGCGGGTGCATTTGGAGGTGCATAATTTAATGAACATAATATTTCTTCTAACACTTTTATCATTCACTCGAATTGTAAATATATATCTTTTACCTTTTTGCTGTATACTGCAATTCAGGATATACATAAGATTCATCAATTCCTAATGTACATAACTCTTTTAGAATTTCCTTCTTTTTTTTATCAATTACTATACTACAAAATTCCCTTTTCATTGTTTCTGAATCAATACTTTGAAGTTCACTATCGAATTGAAATCTTTTCTTCATTGAATTATCCCAAGCATTTACTATGCACTCCCCTATTGCGTTCTCTTTATAATAATCAAAAAGGAACTTAATTGAACGATGCGTAACATAAAAATCCCTTGAATCAAAATCAAACGGTCTAACAACAGCATTCGGATACATTTTTTTCAAAGGCTCATTTTCTACCATCTCAAAAGAGTGTCTAATGTTTTCATTTTCCCAATGATGACTATAAGCCTCTCTCCCTCCAGATACGAACAGTCCAAAATGATCAAATAATTTATTAGGAAATATCATAAATACTGCCGCCTGCCTACGAATTCTTTCATTCCAGTTAAATGAGCGTGCAACCAAAAACCTATAATCCTCATTTCGATACAATTTTTGTAAATATTTTTTAGGAGATCTACTTAAATCGTCTAACCATACATCTTCTTGAAAGTAATAATTATAAAAACCACAGATTTCTTCAATAATCAGATTTTGAGCTACATTCACAAGAGCTCTATGACAAACTACACTTGCATCTTTTACACCTATAATATCTGCAATAAAAGTTTTAATATTTGACATAGTCCGTCCTTTCTTAATATCCTACTCACAGTAATTTTTATTCATAGACTTTCCGCAATCTCAAGACCGAACCTTTCCACTATTTATGTCATGCCTATCTTTTCTCCATCTGGCAAAACAAATACCTGCTCATATCTCACACCTAGCGCATCTGCAACTTTCACCATCTCATCAAAAGAAACCGTCCCACGTTTCAATTTCTTATTAAAATTTTGCGGAGTTTGCCCAATTCGTCTGCATAACTCTGCAAGGCTAATACCCATTTTTTCACACAATTTTCTTACCATATCTGATGATGTCATAATACACCTCCATCAACGTAATCCCAATTATAAACCTAACGGTTGATAAATACAAATAAATTTCCTGTACATTCATAGAAAAACGCCCTGCCGAAACAGAGCGTTCTCCTCGCTTTCCTATATTAAATTGCCCGGAACATTTTCTGCGATACCGGTCTCTCCCCTTTTGCCCTATCCAACACCTTCCTCGCATCTTCCAATTCTTCCATCCGTTTCAGTTCGCCCTCTGCATCCTCCAGCCCAAGGTACGTATATGTGTTCAGCGTGACACAGATACCGCTGTGTCCCATCAAGTATTGTAATGTTTTCGGATTCATCCCCGCCTTTGCCATATTGCTGCGATAGGTATGCCTGCAGACATGGGGCGTGATCTTTGGCATCTGCACCCGGTAAATCTCATTATAGCGGTTAAGCATATGCTTAAAACGATGTTCCCAATGCATCGCCACTTCCGGATACCCTTTTTTGTCTGTAAAAAGGAATCCTCCATAGCCGTCTATGATACGCTCATGCTCCGGCGGCTCCCTGTCCTCTATGATCGCCCGGAAGCACTGCACCACATCATCATGGACAAACTTCAGGAATTTCCTCATCTGGTCTTTTGTCACTGCTTCACGCGTTACACTGTCATTGATGCAAAGGTAGACCAAGTGTAGGGCAAAGGTAGAAACGGTGTAGAAAAACGCAAGTTATGACAATGCAGAAATGGATAATGGCGCATATCATCTGATTTTACATGAATTTAGCAGACCGTCCCGAAATATGGCAAAAAAATAACAGCAGCCTGATTCCCAAAGCCGCTGTTATGTACGTTTCTGTTCCGTGTTCAGTTCAAAACAGTACCCGACCTCCCGCTCGCACCGGATCGTAAAGCAGGCATCGGGCAGGGCCGCATACAGCTTTTCCCGGAGGTTACGGATATGGCACTTTATGGTGTCGCATTCATTGCCAAGCGCATCCTCGCCCCACACTTTCTGGTATATCTGGTTATAAGTGAGGATGTGTCCCTGATTCACCACCAGAAGGTAGAAAAGGTCATACTCCTTCACCGTAAGGCTGATCTCCTTACGGCCGCGGTATATCTTCCTGCGGTTGGGGTAAATCTCAAGTCCCGGTATTGAAAGCACGGAATCTTCATTCAACTGCTGGTAGTCGAAGTCAGGGTGGCATTTCAGGATATCCATCACCTCGTCAAAGGCGGGGGAATCCTGCTCGCCAAACTCAATCATCAATATGCGCCCGATGCCATCACCTTCTTTCATAAAATTATCTCACGCCTTCATATCAAAACCGCCCCGCTCCCCGATTCTTCAATCTGCCGGAACGCCGGGGATGCCTGCCCTGCCTTGTCAAGCTGTGGTTTATTGGCAATATGCCGTCCGCTAAAATCCTTTACACTGGCAAAGACCTCTTCCCAAGCAAATACCCATACCCGCCGACAAAAACAGAATCAATTACATTCTCATGATATGAAAGATTTACAACAATTCGTGAGATGTCTCCCATATTATGCCCCTGCTCAAAAACATATTGTGACTGTTGCTTATAGTATTTGAAAAGATAACATGCCAAAGCGCAGTTTGCCGTACCAGTTGCTGATTCTTCATCAATCCCATACAATGGAGCAAAATTCCTGCATATAGCTGTTACATCTGATTCCTTAATCATGGTAAAAGCATGGACTCCAACTACCTCCTTCTCTTTACTCATATTTGCTATCATTTCAAAATCAGGAGATAACTGCTCTAAATGCTCTACCGAATCAACAGGAAGCATAACGTCATTTAACCCCGTAGAAACTATCTGTATCGGAAATCTATGGTCTATAAAATTCCTTTCTATACACCCCGTAAAAATATCTGAATCCAAAACTTCAAGGTATGCCGGGCGATTCTGCTCCATCAATATCAAACCATCATCTTTTATATGGATATTGAGAATCCCGGCTTCTGTCTCTATGGTACAATCTGGTTTATCTAACATATTCAACAGTTTAAGGGTAGAAAATGCTGCTATTGTGGCATGGCCACACAATGGGACTTCTTCTGTTGGTGTAAAATATTGCAACTTAAAAGCAGCCTTATCAGAATCCAACACAAAAGCAGTTTCAGAATATCCCATTTCTTTTGCTATTGCTGCTTTTTGAACAGAAGTCAACTCTGACCTACCCAAAACCACTCCTGCCTTATTCCCACCTTTAGCGTCTTTGCTGAACACAGCCGCCACATATACATCAACCATTCTATTTCTCCATACAATCCCAATTTCCCGGTTTTGTCTATATTTGCAATTTCCTAATTATTTGATAAAGCCTGCCTCTCTCGTCCTCTGTGGCTTATCGGGGATATGCTGCCATTGATTTTATTTCTTATTCATGAAATCCCAATATGCCTGCATACTATACTGGTAATATGCCGCCGTCTTTTTCCGGAGCAACAGCTTCATGTCGCCGATCTGCTTCTGAAACATATCCATGAAATCTGTCCTGTCATTTAATCCCATAGCTCCGGCTTCCATCGGAAGGGAAGTAAATCCCCCCAGCTTCTTTACCCCCCATATGCGCTTCCAAAGCACGCATCTCCACAACAGTCGCTGACTTGGGATTTATCTCGTTGATATGTATGGTCTTTTCAAATTCATTCCCATTCTCATCAACACCCTTTGCAATGATTGTCGGATCATCCTCTGTTGAATCTTCCGCATACTTAAAATAATAGGACAGCCCTGTGCCGTTACCTCCTGTCCACAACATATCTTCATCTGTAAAAATATTATAGACTTTCGGAGTACCTTGCCACATTGTTTACCTGCTCCGCAAAACTCCTTCTTACCGCATTCTGCTGTGCCTTTCTTGTTCCCTGCCATGCCGGGTATCCTGCTGCCCCCATTCCATTTACATTCATTTTTTCAAATCCTCCGCTATTGTCATTTATTCAATATTGTTTCTGGGGGTAATATGTTTCCACCCCCCGGCTACGCTGTGCCAGTCTGAATATGTAAAGCATCACTGTTCTACAGAAAACATAGCTTTCCGGATATTTTTCTGCCAGTATGAGCTGTCAAAGTAATTCCCGCTTTGGGGCAGGTTCCTGAACATATTCATGATCATGTCATAAGTCATGGATGACGTATCTATAAACAGTTTCTTTCCGTCCTTTGATTTAATCACTGTACCGTTTGTCCCCACATAGGCAGTTGTATTGTCATTAAGGTGCTGTATCGTTCCTGTCATTGGTCAAATTCCATACCGACCTTCACCTCCTTCCAGATAATCCCCGGCAGGGGCGCATGGTTTTTGCGCCTCTGCGGAATAGGGTGTAAAGATTATATCTTCATATCCAGCCCTTCCGCCATGCCGGATTTCCCGGACACCATTGACGTGATGCTCTCATCCGCAAAAATCTCATCCAGCACATCAGACGGAATCGGCTTGCCATGCGTCCAGCCGGGTACTTTCTCCTTTACGGCACTGGCTACTTTTCTTCCAATGCTTATTTCCAACTGCTGTAATGTCCACGATGCTGCTGAACGGTCACCTACTTTCAGCGTCTTATAATAATTATTTTTAATACGGGCAGATGCCTCCCATTCGTCTCCACTTTCCCCTGACATTCCGTTATACTTGTAATACGCCTTTTTCACATTATCCAAAACAAGCTTCTTCATCTCGTCAGACACTTTTATAATCCTTCTGCTATTGGCTGTGATTCTCATACCTTCCACGCCATAAGAATTTTTACGATGGCCGGTAAGAAAATCCTCCAAAGTATTCCTGCCGCCCGCACCAGAACGCCTCGCCCCTGCGAAAGGCATATTCGTATTTGCTTTGCCACCGTTCATCCTTGATAAAAACTGCCAGATTCCCTGGCTGTTATTTCCTATACGCATGATAAAATCCCTCCTTCTATATGGTCAAATCCAACTGTGCGCCTTTGCCTTCTTCCTGCAGTTTCACGGGCGCATCTGCTTTCGTCCTGATCTTCTCCAGCAGCTTTTCCAGAGTTTCTGCCTTTTCCAGCCTCTTTTCTTTCAGGGCTTCTTCCTCTTTCTTCTTTACCCGCTTTTCCTCCAACTGCTCCTGCATTGTTTTTTTATAGGATACAGACTGGTCTTCTTTGGACGGTTTATGCCTGCTGACGCTCCAATAGGTGACTTTCCCATCTTTGTCTATGGCTGTGCCACAGGCCACCATCTCATTTCCATGTGCCTCAATCCCGTCTTTCATAATCTTCGCTGATTCCGGCACTTCGGCAATATACTTTTCATACTTTGCCGCTGCTGCCGGGTCAGAAGCCATCTGTTCGATAATATTAGAAGCAATGACTATGTTATTGCCGCCGCTGCTCCCAAACATATAAGCATTTTCCTGCTTCCCATTCTTGAAATCCGCCACCGTTATGTTCACATCCGGGTATTTCTCTTTCAGACTATTCAGATACGCCTGCGAATCCCCGTTAAGGGAACTGCTCCCATTTGCCCTGTCTGCCGCATAAGTGTTCGTGTAATCCGTTACTCCTGAAATTGCCATAATAATCATCCTCCTTGAAAATTTATTTTCTTACATCAGACCGCCAGCCATTTCATAAAGCGGCTTATGTTCGCGCTGATCCATGAATTGGAAAGGCTGCTCTGGTTCTGCAGGCTTTCCAGAAATGACTGGAAACTGTTGTATTTCACATTCTGGAATGTTGCCGGCAGTTTGGTCTTTTCCACTTTCTCTTTCCAGTCTGCATAGCCGCTGTCCTTTTTCGTGTCGGAAGGAGCGTCCAGTATCTTCTTCGCCGCTTTTGTGTATAATTCTATGAACTTAGCGGAATGGTTCTCCCCGTCCTTATGGTTTATGATGCTCCGGTTCAGCTCGTTGATCTGGTCATACAGCTCGGTGTCGTTCGCTTTCAGCCAGCTTTCCATATCCACATAACTGCCGGGCGCGCCAGACATCCGCACCTGCCCCTCCTGCACGTTGTATATGACCTTCCCGCTGTCCGAAACGGAACCGTTCAGGCCATATTTCGCAACCGTCTCCATTGCGGACATGAAATTCTCCGCATGGGATTCATCCAGATAATTCTCCGCCAGATACTTGGCCGCCTCCAGTCCGAAAGCCGCCATATCCTGCCGTTCCTGTTCCGACAGCCCCGAAGCGTCACCCGGCATAAGGTAATTCGAGATGATGCCCATCGTGGAACTGATCACATTGTCACCCGCCCCTGCAAGGCTGTTGTAAAGCTGTTCGTTCGTTTCATAATTCGGGATGACGATCCTGTGCATGTTTTCATGCTGTATGACATTCTCCGCCTGGAATGCGGCATCCCTCGCCGCCCTCTTTACCGCTTCCTCCTCCGTCATTGCCCTGCCGGACATGAACTTCCCGCCCTCCGCAAGGCCGTCGCCGGAAAACTGCACGATGACGCTGTCCCCGTACTGCGAGGAAATGTCATTTATGGCTTTCATGGTTTCTTCTTTTGACATCTTATCTATGACCTTGTTGCCATGCTCATCTGTGGTGCTGAACCGGTATTTCACCAAGGTATCCTTCTTCACAGCCGGATTGGAGCCGTAGCTTTTTAGCTGCTCCGTCCCCGCATAAAACTGGCTGTAATCTTGGTTAACATTCATTGACACAATTCTCATCCTCCTTCAAAAAATCTTACCTGCGGTCCCTCTGTCATTCAGAGCCGCCCATGCCCCCTTATGGTAAGTCCGGGCATGATCTTCCTTACTTCAAAATGCCCGCCGCCTCATATGCGGCAATCGAAACCGCCTTGCTCTGGTAATTACTTTCTGTCCACTTCCTGTGCCAGCATTTTACGTTTCAGCGCGCTTTCCTCATTCAGCCGTGCATATTCCTCACGCCTTTTCCTCTTTGCCGCCTGCTCCGCCAGGTAGTCCCCCCCAATTTACCTGTCACTCCAAAATCCATCTTCATTTCTCCCTTCATTTTTCATCATCACCGACAGGATGAACACCCTGCCATTTACCTTAAAATCCACTGCTCCCTGGTACTTCTCCGCCGTGCTTTTGATGTTGACAAGCCCTATCCCGTGGGATTTCCTGTCCGCCTTATCCGTTACTGGGAACTCCTCCTTCGCCTTAAGCACCAGCCGCCCGTCAAAGCTGTTCTCCACTTTCAGGATGAGCAGGTTCCCTTTCTGCAGGGAGCTTATGCGGATAAAGGCATCCGCCTCCGGCTCTTTCGCTTTCAGCTTCCGGCAAGCTTCAATCGCATTGTCCACCGCATTCCCCAGGATTACGCCTATGTCATAGCCATGTATCTGAACCCCCTGCGGGAGCAGCAGTTTATCCGCATCCATCTTTAAATCAGGCATACCCCGCACCGCCTCATGGTATTTCATGTTGAGCAGGGTATCCACCACCGTGTTCCCCGTCCTGAACCGCACTTCCAGCTTTTCAAGCCCCCTGTTCAGTTCCGACAGGTACTCCTGCAGCTCCCCGCCCCCTTCCCCTGTAGAAAGGCGCTGGATGACGGCAAGGGTGTTCTTCATGTCATGCTTCATGCCCCGTATGCCGGAATAGATGCGCTCCATCTCTTCCATGTGTTCCTGCAGGCTGCTTATCTGGTTTTCGAGGACGATCCTGCCGCTCTTTTCCCTGTTCCAGCAGATCATGTCCTGGAACAGCTTCACCCCATACAGGATGGAGAGCAGCGACAGGAGCAGGATTGCGGGAATCACGATGACGAGGATTGGATATCTGTCGTACAGCATTTTAGGTACGCCGTCCTCCAGCGTGATCATGATGATGCGCAGGAGCATACAGATCATCATGCCCACCGCTGACGAGGCAAGGATGAACAGCAGCTCCGTTCTGCTGATAAAATAATCCTTTTCCCGGAAATCCCGCACAATCTTTCTCAGTGAAAAGTACAGCAACAGGGCGATGCCGGCATACTGGTTGAGCTGCGTCCCGGCCACGCCAATCTTTACCGCCATGCCGAATGATTTTTCCGATGGGAGCATCCCTTTCCCCGCGCACCAGTTAATGATGTCAAGCACCCGCCCGTCAACCGCATTCAGCAGTATGACCGCCGCATACCTGCTGATGTCCAGTAACGCCTGGAACGAAAACACAAGGAAAACCGTGACGGGGCGAAACGCTTTGTAGAAGCACGCCGCAAGGGCTGACAGGATACAGAGCGACAATGCCAGCGTCCCTGCCGCCACCCTGTAGTCCTCATATCCCGGCGGGGAACACCACACCACGGCTGTCCGCAAGGCCACATATAAGCCCGCCACATACAGCCCGTTCCATCTGCCCCTCATCCTTGTTTCCAGAAAGCTCCCCAAAAAATACTGCAGGCAGTACCCCTGGAATACCGTCAGGGCCGCATATAATATATCCGCCATCTTAAACACTGGACACACCCCCGTTCTGCAGGTGCCACATATAGGCTTTCACAAACTCCCCATACTTCTTTTTCGTCAGATATACCCTGTCGCCGTTCGTAAGGGTTATGCTCTCGCTGTCATATTCCGTGATACAGTCCATGTTCACGATGTATGCCCGGTGGCAGCGGTAAAATTCATCCCCAAGCTGCCCCTCCAGCTCATCCATCGCCGCATAGATCTCTATGGTCTGCCTTACGGTGTGTATTTCCACCTTCTTCGCCCTGCTCTCGATATACAGGATTTCAGACTGATCAAGGGTAATGTTCCGTGACTTGATGAACAGCATGCGGCGCTCCTTCTTCTTTGCAGCCTCCTGCACCGCCCTTTCCAGCACCTCCGCAAATTTACCCTCGTCTATCGGCTTTAGCAGGTACTGGAACGCATAAAGGTCAAATGCGTCAAACACATAATCCTTGATGCCCGTAATGAACACCAGCACGGTATCCTCCCGCCTTTCACGCAGGCTCCTTGCCGCCTCTATGCCGTTCATGCCCTCCATCTGTATGTCAAGGAAAACGATGTCAAACCGCTTTCCCGATGCGAGCAGTTCCCCGCCCGTGGCATAAGCTTCTATGCGGCTCTCCGGCTGCCGTTCCTCCACCAGCCCGCATATATGCTCCCTGATCGCTTTCTCGTCATCCACAACTGCAATATCCAAAATCCATCACCTCAAATCCATATAGGCATTCACTTCTTATATCGGCAGAAATTTTCCGTTTTTCGGGCGGAGGGAACGAAACGACCACTTTTCGGGAACGAAAGGAAAAGCATTTTTAAAAAATTCCAAAATTTGTCTAAAGTTTTTCTCCATTCGTCCGATATGGTGGAAACGCAACCCGCCGTGTAAGCATATTACCTCTTATTCCCCCGCTTTCCAAGTAATTTCCGTTATTAGTCCGCCCGGCCTGCCTGGGAAAAAAGCAGACCGCCAGAATTGGAAAAAGGGCCTGTGAGCCCTTTTCCTCTTTATCCTTAGTGTAATTCCAGTAACCGGGATATATTCTCCCCTAATGCCATCTCCGCTGTCCTCTTGTCCGGGCTGACAAATTCAATGAGCTGCCTGTATAGGTACGGTTCCCCATAAGGGGCATCTGAACTGTACAGGCACCTCTCCGACAGCTCGGTCAATGCTATCTTAGCAGCAATGGAAGCAAATGCAGCCGAAAGGTCTAAGTACACATTATCATGTTCTTTTGCGAATTTGATCACGTCCATCCAGTTTGAGCCGCCCAAATGCCCGAAGATAACGGGAATGTCGGGATATTTTTCGCATAAGGACATCTGAAGTTTTATCCCCTCCAGCGTAACCGGATGGAAAGTATGTACCCAAACCGGATAAATCCTTGTATCCATCAATGCCTGAAATACAGTGTCCAACTGCCTGATCTGCCGCTCGTTTCCGGGTGTAAACTCTCCGATTCCATACAGAGAATTGGAAGTGATCTGTGTGTCAATCCATTTTTCCGTTTCTTCCAGTTCCATTCCCAAAGGCACAGCGCCGAAGCCTAAAAAGCGGTCAGGATATGCCCTTACTGCCTCTGCCACTTCTGCAATATTCTTTTTCAGGCGGCTGATGTTATCCTCCTTAGTGCTGGAACCTGCTAAAATCTTATTCAAAGCCGCCATTTCTTCTTCCAATTCCTTTAATGTGCCTGCTTTCTCCGGGTGCGGTGCCGTGCAGAATAATACCGTCTTATCCACTCCCGCCGCATCCATTTTATCCAGCTGCATTTTTATGGGGAACATGATATGTTCGTGGCTGTCTATCACCATTTTCAGAACCTCCTTGACAATTTTGGTATATTGACGTTAGCATTAAGGAAAGCTAAAATCAAGTACGCACTTTTTTGAAATAAGGTTTCCTTTTTGAAACCGTGCGTGGAAAGGGGCAATACATAATGGCAAAAGTGCAGGCAGTGGATGAACAATGCCCGGTTGAACTTGGGCTGAATATCCTTAGCGGAAAATGGAAACTGAAAATATTATGGCATCTCTCCAAAGACACAATCCGTTTCAATGAGCTGCAGCGGCTCCTGGGCAGCATCACCACCAAGACACTGACCGAACAGCTCCGGGAACTGGAGGAACAGGGAATCATCCTTCGAACTGTTTTCCCGGAAGTCCCTCCAAGGGTTGAATATTCATTAAGCGAAATAGGCAATACCCTGAAACCAGTCTTAGGCGGGCTGTGTGAATGGGGAAAGACATATCAGGAATATCAGCGGCAATAAAAGTTTGGAAAAGGGCTGAAATATCACAGCCCTTCTCCCCGCATTATGCCCTGTCTATACCGTTTCGTAGGAAACCAGTTCTTCCACTGGGATGCGCGTCTGCGAATGGCGCTCCGGGGCAGCCGCTTCCTCGTCCGAATACCCGACTGCAAGGATATTGACCGGCTCCAGATTATCCGGCAGCCCGAACTCCCTGCGCATCACATCCGGCTTGAAATAGCATATCCACACGGAGCCAAGATCTAATTCCGTTGCCTGCAGCATCATGTGGTCTGTAAGTATGGATGCGTCTATGTCGGTGGTCTGCTTTTTATCAAACGGGCGCACCCACGCCTTTCCGTGGTCAGCGCAGACGATGACCGCCAGCGGCGCTCCGTAAAGGTTGGCCCCTTTCCCTATCTTCGCAAGCCCCTCACTGCTCTGGACAACGATCAGGCGGACGGGCTGGAGATTGGCCGCTGTCGGCGCAACACGGGCCGCCTCCAGAATCTTTTGCAGCTTTTCCTCCTCCACCTTTTTGTCCTTATAGCTCCGGACGGAATAACGCTTCTTTGCAATTTCGATAAAATCCATAGTGGCAAATCCTCTCTTTCTATTGTATACTAAACGTGTTGATTAACCGTTGACCTAAATTTTAGCAGGATACAGAAATTCCGCAAGAATGCACTTTTTGGGTAGATACTTCCCAAAAGGATAGCTATAAAAAGGAGAGGATACAGACAATGGAATATTCAAAAGACCAGTTTAACTGCCCGGTGGAGGCCACGCTGTTTTTGATCGGCGGGAAATACAAGCCTCTCATCCTCTGGTATCTGATAGAAAAACCGCTCCACTACATGGAACTGCAACGTATGATCCCAAAAGCGACACCCAAAATACTGTCGCAGCAGCTACACGATCTGGAGGAATGTGGGATGATGCACCGGGAGGTCATCCCGGACAAGCCGCCCAGGACGCTGTACTCCCTCACCCCATTTGGACGCAGCGTCATCCCCGTGCTGGATGCCATGTGCGATTAGGGCGCGGGCTTTTTGGACGGGCTGGACATCCAGCCGCCGTGCTGTACAAAAAAGTCAGCAGGAGAACCGTGACAGGCTTTCCTGCTGACTTTTCATAACTGTACATCCGACGCCAATGAGAAAACCCCGTTTTCAAATACAAGCCAGGAAACTAATGTGTTCTTTACCTTCCCCACTTTTCCTAACTGCTCCGGCGCAAATAAATGAATTATTGTCTTTCCTGATTTGCAAGGTCTTTCATATTTTATAGGAAATTTGTTATAAAGCAATACCAGTACAAGGTTCTGCCCCATTTAAACCTTTTAACGATTGCCCGCTATCGTTAAAAGGAGGTGCAAAATTGGAGGGCGAAGCAGCTCCCACAACAGAAAAAAGCTCAAAAAGCAAAAAAATAAAACCGCCGAATCTGCGGAAAGGCTTATTTCCACGCATTTCTGCGGTTTTCCATTGTATCAATTTCGGTGTTGCGATGTTCATCGGTATAACGAAATTGATACAATTCAACGATGCACCCCCCAATGCACCCCCCTAAACCTAAAAAATGCGGGCCGGAAACTGATTATTCCGGCCCAGGGAAAAAATTTTCTTTCTATATTAAATAGCGAAATTTACACATTTTTACCTATCCATCAACTTTCACTTCGTTCCCCGCCTTGAAAGTGAATCGGATGTCGTCTCTGGCATAAACCGTGGCGTAGTCAAGGAGCGCCGTCCAAAGTTCCTCATCAAACTTTCCGCAGAAGCCGTCCAGCTTTTGCAGCCCGCCGATAAACCGCATATAGGTTTTCCTCTTCCCCTGTCTGTCTGAAATCTCCCCGGATGCCTTTTCGTACCCGTCCCTTGCCGCCTCATACCGGGCGACCAGTTCATTGCGGCGTCTCTGGTATTCCTCCTGGTCCATGGCTTCAGCTTTGTTTTCCGCCACAATCCTTTTTACCATTTCCGCCACCATCTTCGTCTCAGTCAGAAACCGGCTCTGCTCCACCTCCAGCTCCGTAGTGTCGCATAATGTCCGCATCATCACCTTGGTGTTCGCTATCAGCTCATCCTTTTCCGGGATGACCGCATTGACGGCTTTCACGAAGGCATCCTTTATCTCATCCTCGGTAAGGTGCGGCGTCCGGCATTTCTTATCGTTTTTGAACTTGCGGTTGCACTGGAAAATCACCCTGCGGTATTTGTCCTGCGAGTGCCATACCTTGGAGCCGTACCAGTTCCCGCACTCGGAACACTTAATCTTCGAGGAAAATATGCTCGCGCTGCTGTACCTTGCGTCCATACTTTTCCGCCGCTCCATTTCCTCCTGCACCAGCTCCCATGTTTCGGGAGGGATGATCGCCTCGTGGTTCCCCTCCACATAATACTGCGGAATCTCCCCCTGGTTCTTCTTCCGTTTCTTCGTAAGGAAGTCCGCCGTGTACTGCTTCTGCAGGAGCGCGTCCCCTTTGTACTTTTCGTTAGTCAGGATGCTCTTGACGGAACTCTGGTGCCAGGTGTCCTTCCCTGCGGGGCTCTTGATGCCAAGCCCCGTCAGCTTCTTACCGATGGCATATGGGCTCAATCCCTGCAGGAACAACTGGTATATCAGCTTTACCGTTTCCGCCTGCTCCGGGTTCACTCTCAGGCTGCCGTCTTCCCCTTTCTCGTATCCAAGGAAAGTGCTGTAGGCAAGGCTGCCTTTGCCGTCCGCGAACTGCTTCCGCTTACCCCATGTGGTGTTCTCCGAAATGCTCCGCGATTCCTCCTGCGCAAGGGAGCTCATGATGGTGATGAGCAGCTCGCCCTTGGAATCCAGCGTGTAGATGTTCTCTTTTTCAAAATAAACCTCGATGCCCTTCTCCTTCAGCTTCCTTACCGTGGTCAGGGAATCCACCGTGTTCCTTGCGAACCGGCTGACCGATTTCGTGACGATGAGGTCAATCTTCCCCGCCAGTGCATCCTCAATCATCTGGTTAAAACCGTCGCGCTTTTTTGTGTTCGTTGCGGAGATGCCTTCGTCCGTATACACTCCGGCAAACTCCCAGTCCTCCCGGCCGTTTATGTACCGGGTGTAATAATCGACCTGCGCCTCATAGCTTGTCGCCTGTTCCTCGGAATCCGTGGATACCCTCGCATACCCCGCCGTCTTCCGCTTTTTCGCCGCCGCAATCGGCCTGGAGTCAAACCGGTTCAGCGTGGCGGGTATGGTTGTTACTCTCTTTGCCATTCTGCCACCTCCCCATCTGTAAAGTGAAATTCAAACCTGTCCTCGTATGCCGTCACGCCTGCAACCTCCTTCACAAAACGGGGTTCGCAATCCTCCCGCCCCAGGACTTCCGCCACCGCTTCCCGGAAATCATCATCCAGCAGCCTGCGGAAGGAGCATCCCCGGCACACCCACACCTTATATTTTTTCTTCTGCCCTTTCGGGCCCATCTTCCAGTAATCGCATTCCAGTTTCCTGCCGCAGCACCCGCAGGTGATTTTCTGCGAAAAGGCGCTGCGGCCCCTTTGGTATGCCCGCATGACCTCTTTTGCCTTTCCATTTTTCATTCGGAATTCAATACGGTCTGCATTTATGACAATCCGGCTGACCTCCCTTCTGACGGCATCCCCGTCAAAGGCGGCAAGCCCCAGCGCGGCGGCCGCCGCCTGCTCCAGTTCGGTTTCATATATTGGCCGGAAACCGCACACGTCTTTCCCCTTGCGTTCCCTGGTATTGCAGTTCCATTTCTTGCCATACTTCGTGGTGCGCCTGCTGGCCGAGCAGCCGCATTCCCCGCACCTCACCAGTCCGGAAAAAGCCGTGAGCGTGGGGTTTTTATTGGCGGCGGCATCTGCCCGCTGTTTCCGTATAAGCTGTGCCTTTTCAAAATCTGCCTGCAGGATAAGCGGCTCAAACATCCCTTCCACCATGTACATGGGCAGTTCGCCCTTAT
Organism: Lachnospiraceae bacterium; assembly: GCA_910575155.1. Classification (GTDB taxonomy): domain Bacteria; phylum Bacillota; class Clostridia; order Lachnospirales; family Lachnospiraceae; genus Petralouisia. Next base: position 61,994 of record CAJTDX010000015.1, on the reverse strand, counting down.
TCCTTTTCCTCGTATGCCCCTCGGAAATAAAATTCTTCTGCAGGAGCATGGAGCCCGTGTAGGAAGGGTTTGTGAGAATGAACTTGATGGTGGAGTCGTCCATCGGCACGCCTTTCTGCCCCGTGACGCCCCGTTCCGAAAGTTCCTTTGCAATCCCATAGGCGGATGCGCCGGAAAGGTATTTTGCAAAAATTTCCTTTATGACCTCGCCCTGCTCCGGTATGGCCCGGTACATTTCCCCGTCCCATTCATATCCGTATGGCGCTTTATGCCCGTTCGGGATGCCCTTTTCAAACCGTTTCCGGATGCCCCACTTCACATTCTCGGAAATGCTGCGCGATTCTTCCTGCGCGAAGGACGCAAGCAGGGTAAGCAGCAGCTCGCCCTCATCGGAGATGGAGTGAATGTTTTCCCTTTCAAAATAAACATCAATCCCAAGCTCCTTCAGGTGCCTCGTCACCGTCAGGGTGTCCACGGTATCCCTTGCAAAGCGGCTGATGGATTTTACCAGCACCATGTCAATCTTCCCGGCATCGCAGTCCGCAATCAGCCTGTTGAAGTCGTCGCGGTGGCTTGTGTCCCTTCCGCTGATGCCCTCATCTGCATATATGCCCGCAAACTCCCAATCAGGATTTTTTTGTATCAATTCGTTGTAATGGCTGACCTGCGCGGAAAGGGAATGGAGGAGCATTTCCGTCTCCATCGACACCCTCGCATAAGCCGCCACTTTTTTCCTCTTTTTCAGTTCCGGCAGAACCTGCCCGATTACGCTGATTCTCGGCATATCATCCCTCCTTGTCAGTGTCACATGATGCCATAGAACCAGCTTTATATCCACTCATTTCGGTCTGTAAACTAACCAAAATCGGGCGGTATTTTTCCCGGAAAATTGTATCAATCTGACCGTACTCCTCTGCCGTCATTGCCCCCTGCTCCATGAGGGATTTCGCTATATTCATGGTGGCATGGTATATTTTCTCGTTTCGGAACTGCTCCTCACTCATCCGCGCCACCTCCGAACCTGTCAGCCACATAACACGCATGGCAGCAGTATTTTCTGCCGGCATTGCCGTAGGCCATGAACGGCTTTTTGCAGTGCGCGCATACAAATTCATAATTTGCCTTACGCCCCACCTGCTCCGGATGGCTGTTCCACCACTTATTCCTGCATTTATCGGAACAGAATTTCTTTGCTTTCCGCCCCGGATTCTGCACTACCTTTGCCCCGCAGCATGGGCAGATACCCCTACTCCCATCCGCAGACGGCACCGCCGCTTTTATTTTCCCTGCACTCAGTCCCTTCCTCTGGCAGAATGATTTTACTGTGTTCTCTGAAATACCAAGTTCCTGCGCAATCCTTATATATCCATAGCCCTCAGCCCTCATCTGCCGTATCATGTCTTTTTGCCTGTCAGTCATAAAAACGCCTCCTCACTATACGGAGATTTGGACCGCAGTTCGGCGGGGTATTTTTCCAAAAAAAAATAACGCCTGCAGGAATCCCGGAAGGAACTCCTGCAGGCGCCAAAACCACTTATACCCTCTTTGCGTAATCCAGACTCACCCATCCATTGCGTCCACTCTGGTAGGATTTCAGTAATCCCCACTTGGATGCTCCTTCACCATCTGCCTCATCCACAATCGTGAAAGAGCCGATTCCCGTATATTTCCCGGTCCTATCGTAGTTGGCGCCCGGACCTTTCCGGATGTTTAAGTTGGTGATGGTTACCCTCACCAGATACGGTTTGAACGCTGCCGCACTGGCATACACCGCCTTCCCGGATTCATCAAACACGGAATACCCCGGATTCTCATCCGCACATTTCTTTGCGTTCTCCAGGACCTTAAATGCCCCTTTCTGCGAGGCAGCGTCTGCCCAGGTCTTGCGGACGCGGTACCAGATTTCCGTTTCTGCAGGAGCAGAAGAAGCTGCCCCTCCCGCCGTGCCGAGGATGCCTTTCAGTATCGTGAGGATTTTCTCCCCATAGCCGGCTCCTGTTGCCCATCCTTTCCCATCCGGGTTCTCTTTCTGCCCAAGCCACTCCACATATTCCGCACAGCCCCTTGTGACATACTGGAAACGCGGGTCAACGCAGGCGTTCTTCAGTGCCTCCGTGGAAGCATAGGCTTTTAAGTGCTGCACCTGCGCCCGGATGCCGAGCTGCGGCGTGTCAAAGGAATTCCCCTTCACGCCGTTTGAAGTCACGCCCATGCCGCAGAAGTTGTTCTGATCCAGTGTGACCGCAGAGCCGGAGAAACCGAATTTCCCGGTCTCAAGGCAGGACTGCGCAAAGGCGACATCGCCCCGCACCCCTTCCGTTTTCCCTTCTGAAAGGTACAGCGGAACCATGTCGAGGACAGACTGCGCCACACTCGGATTTGTCGCCTTGAGGTATGCCTCCATCTGCTCCGCTGTTGCCACGGCATTTCCCATAATCTTGGTGTATCCATCCGTGCCGGATGATGGACTACCCATTGCCGCCTTGACCGCTTTACGGAATCCGTCCATCGTGTACCCCAAGCCAAGCTGCGTCCATAAATGTTCCGGGTCGCCGTGGTTGCTGGCAATGCCCCGGCTGCACCCTTCCTTATGGCTGATGATGACGCCATCCGCAAGCGGGTCAAGGCTGTACTTTTCACAGAGCATGGCGAACAGCTCCACCGCCGTCTCATAAGTCCGTTTCGCCACTGCTTTTGCCGCCGCCATGTCGGAGCAGGTAAAATTTGAACCTGCCGTGTATTTGATACACGCAGGCTCGCACATCTCCACCCCGATATGGGTATTGTTCCCGCTCCCTTTATTCCCGCTTCCGCAGTGCCATCCCCTGTGGTTCCACGGCAATGTCTGATACACCGTGCCATCGTTCCCGTCAATAAATCCATGGACGCAGGAACTGTCATGCGCCGGGCTGTTCCAGCTATTGATGAAAACGGATGCCTTTGGCTGTGGGCAGCCCACGGAATGGAGCATCAGCCCCTTGACCGTGATCTTCCTCCCTGCCGCATAGCAGGGGTTCCTTGTCAGGATGCTTTCTGCCAGTTTCATAATTACTCGTCCCCCTTCCCGCTTTCTGCCCTGTCATGGAGCTGCGCCAGGATGTCCTTCAGCTTTTCCGGGATGGGAAGCCCAAGGTGTCCGGCATTCTCCAGAAGGCTCACGCCCTCGTTGGAGATATAGAAAAAGATGATGGCCGTCCGCAGGACGCTCCCCGTGCCGATGACCTGCACATCGAGGATATTGGCAATCCCCACCAGCAGGAAGATCAGCACCTTCTTTGCGATGCCCTTGAAGCCCACCTCGCTGGACAGCTTCTTATCTGCCGCGGCACACATCACGCCCGTGATATAATCCACCACGACAAAGGCAATCAGCGCATACAGCAGCCCGTCACAGCCGCCGAGGAACCAGCCGAGCCATCCCCCGATGCCTGCAAAAATGAGTTGAATCGTGTTCCAGAATTCCTTCATAGTGAAACCCTCCTTTAAAAGATTTTTGTGTATGAAAAAAGCGGGTGCCCGCTGTGGGCATCCGCCAGTTTCCAGTATTATTCAGTTTTGTTTTATGCCTTAAAGCCTTGTTTTCCTCCCGGTCAGCACATCCACCACCGTTGCCCCTTCCCCGAATGCCGCCCTTGCCTCCGCAAGCGCCTCCCCGGAAAGCCCCCTGTCGTTCCTGCGGTACTGTGCAAGGCTCTCCGCATTCTGTGCATCCCGTTTCTTTGCCGTAGCCTCCCTGTCAAAAGCGTAGCCTGCGTATTCCAGCTTTTCGCAGAAGTCATCCATCAGGTACCGCCCGTTGCTTTCCCATCTGATTGCGCCGTCCGCATCGACTGTCGCCTGTGTTTCCGCCTGCGCCACCGCTTTCCTTACTTCCTCCTCTGCGTTCTTCTTCCAGAACTCCCCAAGGCTGCCGCTTATCTCCCTTTCAAATCTCGTCATTGTGTTTTCCTCCGTTTTCGTGATTTCCCTTTCGGTAGTACACATATTCGCTCTGAATGCACATATTATCAAGTCAATCCGGGGCATATACTGCACAAACATCCGGGGCGGGAATTGTGTATTTTATATCTGCTTCGGCAGCCACTCCCAGAGCCTCATGTCCTCCTGCCCAAGCGACCACATACACATCCCCCGCAGCTTCCAGCGGTACGCCGCCTGGTTTGCCCAATAGACCAGCGAGTCCACATCCTGGTAATAGAGGATAGAAAACCCGTCCGCATCCCCTAAAAACAGCCGGGAAATCCAGATATTGATATCCCTCGGAGTGACCTCTGCCGTGTAGTTGTTCCCGCAGGATATCTCCATCAGCTCCGAATGGAAAAAATCATAATCCATCGAAATATCCTCACTGCGTGTAGAGCTTTCCTCCACATCGGCAGTCAGCGTGAACACCTGGAACTCCTCATCCCACGCCGCACTGCTTCTGCTGATTCGACCGAAAGACTTAAAACTGCCGTCCGGCATCCGCACGTCAAACCGCTCGTAAGGCTCATATGTCCATGCATCCCCAAGCCTCATCAGTTCGCAGACGGTACGGTTATCGGATCGGTATCCGGCATAGCCTCCGGAAAAGCCGCTGATTGTTGCCGTAAACCGCAGGGTATAGGACGCACCGGAATACACCCGCACCCTGTTCCCGCGGATACGCATTTCGATGGTGTACATAGTAGGATTTCCCCGGAGGTCGGCATTCGGTGTCCGGCTGATTGTCTGGCTGTAACTGCCAAGGAGGGCGGAACCCTTGTAAAGCTCCACCCTCTGTGTGTCATAGTTCAGACAGCAGAACACATCCCCGCAGAACACCCCTGCCTTCCCGCTGCCATTCGCCGGGAACGCCAGCCTTGCCCGCAGGTGCAACTCCTGAAAGCCGCTGTACTTCCATGCAAGCTGCCCGCTCCCCTCAAGCTGTGAATACGGGCGGTTCTCATAGCCTTCCCGCCACACCTGCCACTTGCCGGAAAGCGTCGTCCAGTAGCTTTCCGGCAGGGGATTTTCATCACGGAAGTCCTCGTACCAGATGAGCGCCGAGTCCGGCTTCCTGCGGAGCATCTCCAGCGTCAGCTTGAAGCCCCTGTCCGGCTGCGCCATGTTCCCGTCCACATCCTTGAATTTCCGTGGTGCAAGCGTGTAGGTGGCGGAGCCGGCGCTCGGCCATTCTGAAAAAGCCGAGCAGACACGGAAACCGTAAAACTGCACCCCTTTCACATCCACCGAGACCGTGATGGCGTGCGTCCCCACAGAGAGGGAAATCCCCTCTGCCAGCGCCGACCAGAAGGTGGTCCTCCAGTATGGCCACCACAGGCGGCTCTCCGTGAAATGCTTCCGACTTCCGTCAATGGAAATGTATATCCCATTTTTATCCCAAAAGGGAAAGCACAAGCGCACCGCCACATCATAAGTTCCTGCTGTGGATACAGAAAAACGGTAAACAGCGGAGCCGTTATCCCCCATCGTCACCATGCCCTCCGAAACAGACACGATGCCGGAATAACTGTCCGGGTTCCCGCCGTTACGGTCGACCACAATGCCGTCAAATTCCGTCTTCTGCTCTTTGCCGTAGGCGGTAAGGTAATGCCTGCGGTTGTATGTGCCGGAAAGCAGCGGGTAATCATAGGAAACCGCATCCCGCCCCTCCATGTAGTCGTACACATGGGGGAGCGCCCACGGCACCTTGTCGTAGTCATCCCAATAGGCCACGATGGGGATGAACGGCTGCGGCGGCTTGTCGTCCGTGAAATTGTATCCTCCCGTCATCCATAGCTGCGCAGCATAGTAGGTGTTGGAAGTCCCCCGGTAGGTGACTCCCATGTTCTTTGGCGTATCGTGTATCCGCCAGTTCCACCCGTAGGCAGGCATCCCCAAAAACACTTTATCCGGATTCATCACTTTTACGGCGTAATTATAGATGCCCTCCAGCCAGGAACGCGGGGAGACCGGCCCCGGTGCGCTGCCCGCCCATGCCATGCCGTAGCTCATGATGGATGCTGTATCGCAGTATGCGTTCAAGTCGCCGTAGACGCACCAGTTCTCCCCGCCGACAGAGCCGTTAATGCTGTCCATCCCCGGCAGGCAGATATTCATCAGCTTTGCGGGATTGTAGGATTTCACCGTATTGTAAATATTTCGGAACATGGCGGTTGACTTCGCCGCCGTAGAATAATCGTCCCCTTTTTCCAGGTCGATGTCCACGCCGTCACACCATGGATACTTTTCCATGATCCGCACAAGCTCCGAAAGGAACATATCCTGCGCCCCGCCCGTGTTTTCCCGCAGCGCCTTGAAGATGCTGTTCGTGCCGTCATTGGCGACCGTCAGCAGCCATTTGATGTGCGGCCACTTTCTGATATACGTCCGCATGGTGGAGCCTTCCGCAATGGAAACGCCGCTCTCGTAGATTTCCCCGGTCGCCCTGACCTTAAAAGAAAAAAGCCCGATCTGGCTGATGCGGTCGCCGTAATCCCGGAGCGCCTGGTACATCCTTGTATTGCCCATGAACGTCCATACCATGATCTGCTTTCCTTTGAGTGTGTCCATCAGAATGTCCCGCCCCCTTCCTGCATCTCCTGCATCGTAAATAATAATCTCGCCGTTTTCCCGCTTTCCAGCGCCACCTTATGTTTGGAATCCCATGCGGCGCTGTACTGGTAGAATCCCTCTTTCTGAAATGCTGCGCCGTTGCGTGTACACTCCCTGCTTTCAGCAAGCAGCGCAATATCATCCTCTGCTTTCACGGCATCGGGAAAAGACACCCTCTGGCCGCCCACGCCCTGGGCAAGCCGCACCGTCCCCGCCGCCATATCCGATTTCGGGTAGATGTGGATATCCAGAGGAGCGGAGGTCTTCCCCAGGTTAAAGAGGATGACCGTCTCCTCCGAGCGCACCACGCCGTTGAACCATGCGGGAGCCTTTATCCCGCCATCCTCCCGGAGCTTCTGCAGGCAGGTTTCCGTATGAGGGGCATATCCTGCAAGCCCCGGCCCTTCCTGCAGTTGAAGGTCGGTAAACCAGATGCGCCCGGAGCAGTCGGCAATGGTGGGGACCACCGTCACGCTCACGATGCGCATATCCTTCTTTTTATTGACCACCTCCGCAAGCCGGACAAACTCAGCCATCCAGCGTCCACCTCAGTTCCGAGGGATGCCCCACCCATCCCATTGCCACCGGCCCGCCCTGCAGGAGGATGTCCGTGATGTAGAACTCGCCCGTGCAGTCTGTGATACAGACACGGACGGTGACGGATTTCAGCCTCTCGGATGAGAAGTTTTCCGGGGTAATCTTTGCGGTTGTCCTTGAAAAATATGCCATGCTGACCTCCCATCAATACAGGTCGATAAACCTTGACTCCGTGCTGCCGTCCTCATATTCCAGCACGATCTCAATGCCGACCTGCGAATTCCCGCTCAGTTTCTTTAAATTCTCGGATGCGATCTGCGCCGAGATGGTATAGCTGTCACGGTTGGCGGGATACACCGTCTGCGACAGGCTTTTGGTCATGCCCGCCACTCCCTCCGCCTTAAAAGAAGCCGTGCCGCTTGCCCCGTTTTCCCCGTCCGCCTCAAAGCCGGAGGACACCCAATACGCAAGCCCATCATCGGCACGGGAATTGCGGAGCAGATTGAACGGCACAAGTTCTGCGATGTCCTCGCTGGACACCACGCTGACGCCCTCCAGGGAATCGGCGGCATTGTCCCACTTGCTCGTGGAGCTGCCCAGGTTCTTCAGCACCGTGGAAAGCTCCAGCACCGTGTTCCATGGCTCCTGCAGGTTGTATTCCCTCCGCACGATCCTCGTAGTGACCGAAAGCCCCAGGTCCTTATCCTCCACCCGCACATAATCCCCAAGCTCCCACGCCTCATGCTCATACCCGGTCAGGACGGATAAATCCATGGCGTTCAGCACATAGGAGACGGTCGGCCTGCAGTAATCCGCAAGGCGCATCCTCGTAAACTCCAGCATCTGGTAGGGGTTCGTGAATGCGGAACAGTCCAGGGAAGATACACGCACCTCCTTGGAATAAGTGAAATCCTCCACATAGGGCTTCCCGCCGTTGATGCTGGCAAAGGTCATTCCATCCGCACCGACGGCATACAGCCTCGTGACAAGCCCTGTGGTGTCCACCGTCCGCTCAATGTCCTTCATGTTCTTCCCGTACATGAACAGCGCGCCGCTGTCCTTCCCGTTTAAGGTAAGCAGATGCACCAGCCGGTTCGGGCAGTCAAAGACTAAATCCCCTCCATGTAAATCCGCCACGTTGCGGAGGATGGAGAGCGCATTTTTCTCCGTAGAGATCCATGTGCGCTTGGTCGTAACCGTGACCGTGCCGACCTTCCATTCCGTGCCGGAAAGGGCATAGGCCATGGCCGCATCCGCCGTCTCCGCGTCAAAGGCTTTCTCTTCCTTCCGGACGGAATAGGCAAGGTTATAAAACTCCGCCTCGGCGTACACCTCCGTCACAGCGTTGCCGGAGGCATCCTTGCTGTCCGTGACCGTGCGGATGATGTATATGTCATCCACAATCTGGATTTTCTTCTCGTTATCGATATACTTCCGCTTGGCGTCGGCAAAGGGGATAGAGAAGGAAAGCGTATCCTCCCCGTTGACCTCGCCCGTCACGATGATGCCGTAAGCGTTTTCCAGCACCGCCTCCCATGCTCCACTGCTGTCCAGCACCACCGGGCGGGCATAGCCGATCTTCTCGTAGGGGGACTTCGGTATGTCATAAATCTGGATGTCCGTCAGCTTCGGCGTCCGTGCCGCATCCGCTGTCGTGAGCGTTACCCGGAAACGGATGTAGGCACGGGCAGGGGAGGGCATCTTCCCGTCTGCGCCCACCGCCGCCCAATCGCTCCAGCTAATGAGGTCGCTGCTCGTGGAGGTCTCCAAAAGGGGAATGTCCGTCACGCCGGGGATGCACTCACTGGAAACAGACACCTTGCCCGCACCGGAAAGGCCGTATTCCACGGCACGGGTATACAGCACGCCGCTTTCCGGGTATGCACCGTTACTCCCCTTCCGCAGCGTCACGCCGTCCGGAATAGAGAGGGCATCCACCGGTCCCGCAGTATCGCCGCCGTTGGCAAAAATTGTGGCACGGAAATAATCCGCCAAGTCCTCTGCCGTAAGCTGTGAATCACAGTCCAGAAACCAGTCGTCAAATCCGCCCGCAAACCAGTAGGAATTGGCGTGCATCCCCATGATGAGGTCTGCCGTGCAGGAGCGGTTCAGCTCCCCCGTAAAGGATAGGGCCGCAGAAATCCACACTGCCCCGCTTTCCCGGTCGCCTACGACATACTGTGCTTTCTTGTTATCCGGCTCTATCACGCAGGCAATGAAATACCACCCGTTATTTGCAAAAGCAAAAGGCGGCGTCACCGACTCATCCAGTATCAGAGAGCCTACGGAATTGTAAAGCATGATCCTCGGCTTGCCGCGAATTAAAGACAAATAGAAAATCGGCTGCCCCGGCCCCTGCCTCGTGTTAAAAATGGGCGTGTAAGTGTTGCCCACGGAATAAGTGGTGGGGTTCATCCAGCCTCCCACAATAATCCGCTCCCCAAGGCTCTGGAAGATGGAGCCGTCATTCGTTACTTTCAGATAGGTTTTCTCCGAAGCGGGGTTTGTGATGTTCATGCGGAAATGCCGCCCCTTCTGCCCGCCCCGGAAGCCGGCGCTCGTACCCGACCAGCCGGAAACAAACATCTTCCTGCCTTTCCCGGAGGAATCGATAAGCTCTGTGTCCGCATCCGGGGCATTCTCATTGAAGCGCCATAGTCCGTCCTTTGCATATTCCATCGGGAACTCCCCCGTAAAATCCGTCTGTGCTTTTAAGACTGCCTGTAAGCCCATAAAAAAAATCACCTCCACCGGCTCTTTGCCTGTATTTCAAGTTCCGTAAATGCGGCGTTCGATGCCGCCACCTCCACCGTGTTCAGCCCCGCCCCAAGCGTGGGGAAGTTCAGCTCGCCGATATACGGCAGGGCATTGCGTAGCGTGTTCCCCTCCGCATCCTCCACCCATGCCGTCATTTTCGCCGTATCGATTACCAGCGTTTCCCCTTCCGAAAGCGTGGCGTTTGCTATTTTCAGTTCCGCCCCATTTGTGGTGATGCTGATATACCTGCCCGCCCCGGATGCCAGGACACCCTTCAGCCGGTACACGGGATTGGAGTATAGTTTCCCAAGCCTCCGCCTTACCGTGTGGCTTCCCGTCTCCGTGATGGTGAAAACCTCATCCTCCGCAGCGTAGCCAAAAGGGTCCGGGCAGAAAAAGGCAAGGTCGAAGGTTGCCGCCAGCCGCACCACCCGTTCAAAGGTAACGCCGCTCTGGAGCCTTGCGTAATACACCCGCCCAGGCTCCGTGTCCAGTTTCAGTTCGCACACACCTTTGTCCGGACTCAGCCAGCTTACGATCTCATCCTTGCATTCCAGGAGCGCCGCCATCGTCCGCTTGGGAGGGATGAAGCAGGATATCTCTATCACCCGCTCGGAAAGGGACGCACCAAGGTCAATCAGGCCGTCCCTGCCCGCCATGGAAATGGTGCGGTTCTTCAGTTCCGGCACCCGGTTCTCTTCCGTCATCCGGCTTGCGATACCCATACTCTTTGATGTGACGCCGTCAAAAGAAAATCCCATCCATGCATCCCTCCTTTACGAATACCCGTTTGCCCGCCGCCCCTGCTGGAGCTGCCGGTAAAGCTGCTGTGAAATTTTGCGGATGTCCTCCTCGCTCCTCACGTTCATTTCCTTCACCTCGATCAGCGGGCCGTTTATGGAGCTTCCCTGCGGGGAGCCTCCAGTTCCATCTCCGGATACAGAAATCTCCTGCACGGTTGCGGAAGGGTTCAGGATCATGTCTGCCGCCACGCCGTCCATTGCTTTTGCCACCATGCTCTTGCTGTCCTCGATGCCCTTTGCCAGCCCCTTCATGAAGTCCGGCATCCAGCTCTCGTAATCAGTCAGCGGCCCTTCGTCCGGCACGGAGAAGTGCAGGAAAGATTTTATTTTATTCGCCACGCTACTCACGGCATCGCCCACAGCGCCGATACAGCTCTTAATGCCGTTCACGATGCCCATGATCATGTCCTTGCCCCACTGCAGGGCTTTGGACGGAAGGCTCGTGATGAAGGAAATCGCCTGGTTAAAGCCGTTCTTTATCACAGACACAATATTGCCCATGGTTCCGCTGATGGAGGACTTGATGTTATTGAACACCGTGGAAACTGTATTTTTTATGCCGTTAACCACAGTGCTGACCGTGTTCTTTATCCCGTTCCAAACGGTAGAAATTACATTTTTTATAGCATTTACCACACTTGTGACCGCGGACTTGATTGCATTCCATACTGTGGTAATTACCGTCTTTATCGCATTCAGGACTGTAGTGACTGTATTTTTGATGGCGTTCCATGCCGTGGTGATAAAGGTCTGGATTGCCGTCACCACCGTGGTGACCACGGTTTTGATTCCATTCCATACGGTCGTAAATACCGTCTTTATCGCATTTAAGACCGTTGTGATGATGGTCTTGTAAATATTGAAATAGGTGGTGATGATGGTCTTTATCACTTCCACCACAGTGCTGAATATCGTTTTTATCCCTTCCCACAGCCCGGAAAAGAAATCCTTTATCCCGTTCCAAACTGCCTGCGCCGTGGACGAGATGGCCTCCCATGCTGCCGAAAAGAAGTTCTTGATTGCCTCCCATACGGCAATGGCGACCTCCTTCACATTCTCCCAGAGGTTGATCCAGAACTGCCGGAAATCCTCATTTGTGTTCCACAGATAAATAAATGCCGCCACCAGTGCCGTAATCGCTGCGATAATGAGGAATATGGGATTGGCAAGCATGGTGGTGTTTAAGGCGGCGAAAGCGGTCTTTACCGTATTGATGACTCCTGCCACCTTCGGCACTATGGTCATAATCGTGCCGACCGCAGACACCACTTTCCCGATGACAATCAGCACCGGCCCAAGAGCCGCCGCAAGGAGCGCGATGGTAGTCACCACTTTCTTCGTCCCCTCGTCCATGCCGTTCAGCCAGTCCACGAACTTCTGCACCCATCCGACAATCATTTTGATGGCGGGCAGCAGAAGCTCCCCAAAAGAAATAGCCAGCCCTTCCAAGGCTGACTTTAAAATCGTGATCTGCCCCTGCAGGTTGTCAAGCTGTGTGTCCGCCATCTGCTGCGCCGCACCGCCGCTGTCAATGATGGACTGCTGCAGGTCATCCCATGTGCTTCCCGTGTTGGCAAGCAGGGCATTCACGGAGGACAGGTCGGTCTTGTTGAAAATCTGCCCGATGATGTTGGACTTCTCCGCCGCCGTCATGCCGTCCATGCTTGTGTTCAGGTCACCGAGGATGTCATTGAGGGAGCGCATATTCCCCTCGGAATCATAAACATCCAAGCCAAGCTGCTCCATGCAGGCAGCCGCCTTGTCGGTCGGGTTCTGCAGGGAAAGGATGACGTTACGCAGATGTGTGCCGCCCTCCGCGCCCTTGATGCCGTTGTTGGCGAGGATGCCAAGAGCCGTGTTCAGCTCCGCTGTACCGCCTTTCACGGTCTTTGCGGTCGCACCGATGGTAAGGATGCCCTCGCCAAGCTGCGCCACGGAGGTGTTGGTGGTGGAGGCGGTCTTCGCCATCTGGTCCACCATCGTCCCCGCCTCATCCACGCCCATGCCCAGGGCAGACATGGCGTCCGTCACCATGTCCGACGCCGCCGCAAGGTCAATGCCGCCGGCCGCCGCAAGGTTCAGGACGGTAGGCAGCGTGTCGCACATCTGCTGCGTGTCGTACCCGGCAAGGGCGAGGTAGTTCAAAGCCTCCGCACACTCGCTTGCGGAGAATGCTGTCTCGCTGCCCATCTTCTTTGCCAGTGCGGAAAGCGTATCCATCGTGTTGACGCTCTCGCCGTTGACCGTGGACATGGCATCCTTCGTGATTCCCATCGTTGCCTGCACCTGCGACATGGAGCTTTCAAAGTTTGCCGCCGTGCTGACCGCCGCCGTGCCGAGGGCAGTCACGCCTGCCGTGACGGGGAGCAGCTTCTGCCCGGCGGAGGAAATGTTATCCCCGACAGTCTTCAGCTTTTCACCCGTGGCGGCGATTTTCTGTAATGCCACAGCGGACTGCCCTGCCTGCCGCTCCAGGTCACGCAGATTGTTTTCCGTTTCGATGATCTCCCTCTGGAGGGCATCGTACTGGTCCTGTGAGATTTCCCCATTGGCAAGGACCGTGTTTGCCTGCTCTGCGGCGGTCTTTAGGGTCTCCAGCTTTTCCTTCGTCCCCGCCACTGCCTCGCCCAAAAGCCGGTGCTTCTGTGCCAGCAGCTCCGTGTTGCCGGGGTCCAATTTTAAGAGCTTCTCCACATCCCGCAACTGTCCCTGCGTATCCCGGATGGAGGAATTGACTCCCTTTAATGCGGTCTGTAGTTTGGTGGTATCCCCGCCGATCTCAACAGTGATACCCTTGATTCTGTTCGCCACGGCGGACACCCCTTCCTGTTAAAATGCCAAAATAAACCCAGGGGGACGCCGCCTAAAAGCGGTCAAAATCCTCCTGGGTAGCGATTTCCTTATAGCCCTTGTATTCGTCATTCCTGCTCTCTGCGAACATATCGTTGACCATCCCGATGGTAAGCAGGTCAAGGTCGCGGATGGAAAGCCCAAGCTGTACGCACCGGAGCAGGAACAGCGGCGTTGTCATTTCCCGGTCAGTCGGGCGAAGTTTTTTTTAGACTGGACATCCGTCTGCACGTTCAGCCCCCAAAGCTGTATCAGCTTGGGCAGCACTTGGTAGATGGAGAAGGTGTTGAATTCATCCAGCCATTCCTCCGGGCTGTCCGGGATTTTGGGGTCTGCGTGTTTCGCCATCACATAGGCGATGTTCTCGAACATCTCCAACGAAAACAAATCTAAGTTGGAACTCTCCTCGTCCCCGTCACCGATGGATTTCTCCAAGGAACGCAGGTCTTTATAAATATCCCGGTGGAACTTCATCCGGTAAATACGCGGGATAGCCGCGGACGCCTTGAAAGGCACCTGCTTCCCGTCAATCTCGATATTCTGTTTCATGCTCATAGGTTATCCCTCCCCTTCTGTATCAGTCGTGCCGCCATTTTCTGTATCACCGCCGGAAGTGCCTCCTGATGCCGCATCCGGCAGGTACACGCTCTTGTACCAGTTCTGGTAGACCTCGTCCGTGGTGCTGTCCCCGGTCTTTGCCTTTACATAGCCGCTCGCCAGCGGAGCCGCCGTGATGGACAGCGTCTCGGTCTGCACCTCGATCTCCTCCTCGTTGGTCTGGGACTCAATGGTCGGCCGCGCCGCCGAGCAGTTGTACAGCACATGGCGGATTTTGCGCACATCGCCGTCAAACTCGAACAGCAGGGCAAAGTTTTCCGTCTCCGCGTTGGCGTTCTCTAAAAGCACCTTATTCTCATCCAGGGCCTCCTTCAGCACGTCGGTGCGGAAGCTCTCCGGCACCATGGCAAGCTCCAGATCCCCCTCGTAGCCCATGTTGTTGCTGACGGTATAATAAGCGTACCCGTCTGCATAAAAATTGCTCGGCTCGCCGTTGGGGTCCAGGGAAAGGGAAACGGCACCGGGCATCGCAACAGGCGTGCCAAAGGACACCACCCCGTCCGTTTCCAGCGTCAGCAGTGCATAATGCACGTTGCAGATGTTGAATTTCACTTTATTCTTCTTCGGCATCGTAAACCACCTCCATGTCAAACTGGTAGAGGACCTCGTACAGCTTCTCGCTGGCAATCCAGACCTCCGACTTGTTGTAGAAGATGCGCCGCTTATCCAGCGCGTCCTCCAGTTTCTTCTCCACCGACGGGTCCTTGGTGTCGGTGTACAGCTCTATCTTCACGCCGCTCGCCTTGAAGTACACCATGCCGTCAGCGGCGAAATTGTCGCTCTGCGGCAGGAGGTAGCAGACAAACGGCGGCTCCGGCGATTCGCCCTCCGCAAAATGGTCATAGGCGAAGGGGATGCCGGTTTCTTTTAAAAGCGCCAGTAATGTTTTCACAATTTATCCCTCCAATGCTTTCTGTATCTCTTTTTCAAGCTGCTCTATGCCGGCCTGCTCCGCCGCCGCGATATGCGGCTTTGCCGGGACGCGCCCGCCTCCCCGCTTGGCGTGGCCGTGTTCCAGAAGGTGCGAAAGCTGGTAGCGGTTCCTGGAATGCACCGTCACTTCCAGCGAATTGGATGTTTCCTTCGTGGTCTTCACCGCCCATGACTTTGCATACTTCCCGGTGTCCTTGGGTGCGTTGGTTTCAATGTCCCTGCGTACCGCTGTCCCGGCTTTCTTCACCGCTTTTTTCACATCCTCCGTGGCAAGGTCCGCATATTCCGTCAGCCCCTTCATGATCTCCTCCGCCATCCGGTCAATAGATACGCCGCTCGCCATCCTCACCGCCTCGCTTTCCTGCACTTGAATTTAATGCATTTCTTTTTATAATTCATGTGGTCGATGGCGAGGATGTCGTACAGCTCCCCGCCAAAAACCACCCGGTACCCCGTGGAATCAACCGCGGACGCTTTCCTGCACCAGCGGACAGTAAACGAAACCTCCGATTCATCCGCCACGGTTCCGGCCACATCTGTCTCACTGGTCTGCTTCCCGGCCTCACCGCTTACTGTAGCATGGCAGGAATAATAATCTGCCCATGTGTTTTTGTGGTTGCCGATGCTGTCCACCTCCACGGCATTCTTCTGAAAGGTGATGCGGACATTCAAAAGGGAAACCTCCATCAGAACGCCTCCTTCCGGCTGCCGGAAAGAAGCGCACGGAGCGTCAGCATCATGGCATGGTGGTCGGCATCCTCCCGGTGTTCATACAGATAGGCGGCCGTATACTGTACTGCTATCTCTGCATTTTCCACTGCGTAAAATTCCTGCGTGTCATCCATCCTCGCCACATCCATGCAGATTTTTTCCGATGCCCTGACCATGCTTTCAATCAGGGCATCATCATCGTCATAATCCACACGGAGGTAGTTCTTCATTTCTTCCAGCGTCACCGCCATGCCTGCAGCACCCCCTTTCATTAACCTGCGGATGCGGCCTTCTGCACCAGCACCTTCACTGCCTCCGCAAGGATCATCTTCCCGTCCACACGCTGTGAAGCGAGGAATCCCACCTGCCCGGTGGCTGCAAACAGCTCATTCAGGCGCTTGAAGCTGCGCCCCTGCCTGTCAGCAATCCAATAGTAGCTGAAATCACCGAAAGCGATGGTCTTCGCTCCCGCGGCAATGGCCGGCATATATGCAGAAGTCTTGATGGGGCGGCCTAAGATCATGTCCGGAGCCCCGGCTGTCAGGGACGGCTGCCACAGGTACTGCCCGTTATTGTCCTTCAGCTTGCGGATGGCCTTGATGGTAGAGTCGTTCAGCACCCACACGGATTTCTTGCGGTACGGGGATTTCAGCGAATAATACAGATCCATCAGCTCATCCGCCGTCACTGCCGTGGCAGATGCCGCGGTCACGCCCGTTTCCGCGCCGCCAGTGGCCGCAAGCACCCCTAACGGCTTGCCCTTGCCGTCCCCCGTGAAGAACGCCTCCTCTTCCTTCGCCCCGATGCGGCGGGCAAACTCGCGGGAGATATAGGACTGCAGGTCAAACACGCTGTCGTTTAACAGCTCCTCGGAAACCTTAATCATGGTGCCCAGCTTGTAAGCCCCGATGGAAACCTGCCCGAAGGAATCGTCGCTCTCCGGGTATGCGCCCTCCTCGTCAATCCATGACGCCGTACCCTTGGAAGCCACCACGGGAATCTTGCGGTCCCCGCTGGAGGTCTTGATGACCTTCGCCATCTGCCGGAAGATGTTCTCCTCCTCCAGTGCTTCCACCAATGTGCGCTCGTATTCATCCGGTACCAGATAGCCGCCCTCGGAGTCCGTGCCGACCTGCAGGGCATTGGTGACTGCGGGCATCGGTGCCTTGGAGCGCATGGCGTTCCAGAAGTTCTTCCGGTAATCGTCGGAGGCGCGCCCGGTCTTATCCTCCCCATCGTCCGCATCTGCCCTGCCGCCCGGCTTCCCTGTAAGGGGCCTGTTCACCGGGCGGTTCAGTTCCGCATCCAGGGCCTCCTGCCGCTCCAGCCTTGCGATCTCTTTCCCAAGGTCTGTGATCTCCTGCTCCATCTTCGTGTATGCGGCGTCATCCTCTGCGGAAAGGACTCCGTTTTCCTTCCTGTGGGAATCTAAGAATGCCTTTGCCGCCTCCCATGCTTTTGCGCGCTTCTCGCGCAGTTCAAGAATCGTCATAATGAAATCCTCCTTCTTATCGTTTCAATAAATTAAGCCGCTCCATGAGTGCGTCCACGGAACGGCCGGTTTCTGCATCCGGCGCAGGGATTTCTGCCTGCGCCTGGATATCTGCTTTCGGTTTTTCCCCGCCATATTTGGCGGCCAGTTTATTCAAAAGGGCGTTGTTTGCCGCCCTGCGGGAAAACAGCATGGAGCTTGAAGCCGGAGGGAATTTCTTTTCATCTTCCTCATCCTCTTCGGAACTGTCCCCTTCGCCCTCCTCCGGCTCCTTTTCCGGCTCCGCCTTTGCCCGCGCCATGATCTCATCCGCAAAGCCAAGCTCTACTGCCTTATTTGCATCCATCCACGTTTCCGCATCCATCAGATGCGACAGCTTCGGGCGGGAAAGCCCCGTCTTTAACACATAAGCATTGATGATGGACTCCTTCACTTCGGCAAGCATATCAATGGCCTTCTGCATCTCGGCATGGTCGCCCCAGGCGATGGTGGCGGGATTGTGAATCATAAGCATGGATACCGGGGACACCAGGACGGTGTCGCCTGCCATGGCAATGACGGATGCCGCCGAAGCAGCGATGCCATCAATCTTTACGGTTACCTTGCCTTTGTAGTTGGAGAGCATATTGTAAATCTGTGCCGCCGCCACGCAGTCGCCGCCCGGCGAATTGATCCACACGGTAATATCACCGCTCCCGGCATTCAGCTCATCCTTGAAAAGCTGCGGCGTGACGTCATCATCAAACCAGCTTTCCTCTGCGATGGTGCCGTTCAGAAACAGAGTCCTCTCCTCCGGAGCCGTCCCCGCCTCCGCCTGATTCCTCCACTTCCAGAACTTCTTCGTTTTCATTGGATTCCTCCTCTCTGTCCTTTTTGCCGAACAGACCGGCATCGGACAATTTTGTCATGTTCCCGTTTATCAAATACAAATCACCTCCCAATTCCTCCGGGATACGGTCAAGGTTCTCCAGCTCCCGGATGTCATTTGCGGACATCCACCCGTTCTGCCGCCCCACGGCGTACCCGTTCATGCGGCTCTGGTAATCCCCGCGGAGCAGGCCGTCCACATTGAACTTCATGAAATACTGCTTCTTTTCCTCTGGGGTCAGCAAAGACCGCGCCATGGACTGCTCCCATCTTGACACCCATGGGTCAAGTGTATATTTCACGAACTCAAGGCTCTGCTGCTCGATGTTGGAGAAGCTGCTCTTTTCCAGATCGCCCACCATGTGCGGAGGCACACGGAAAATCCTCGCAATCTCATTGATCTGGAATTTCCTCGTTTCCAAAAACTGCGCCTGTTCCGGGGAAATGGAAATAGGCGTATACTTCATGCCCTCCTCTAAAACTGCCACCTTGTTTGCGTTGTGGCTGCCGCCGAAGGTGGACTGCCAGCTCTCCCTTACCCTTGAAGGGTCTTTCAGCGTCCCCGGATGCTCCAGCACACCACTCGGCTGTGCGCCGTTGGCGAAGAACTTCGCCCCGTATTCCTCGCAGGCAATCGCCATGCCGATGGCGTTCTTTGCCATGGCGATGGGGGAATAGCCAACCAGACCGTCAAAGCCGAGTCCGGGGATATGCAGCACCTCCGACGGCGGCAGGATGACCGTGCTGCCCTTCACGGTCGGCGCGTCATCCATGCTCACCGTGTATTCATAATAGAGCTGCCCTTTGCTGTCACGCTCCACGCCCATCCGGTCCGGCATCAGCGGGTACAGCCCCAAGACCTCCCCCTTGCCGTTGCGGATGATCTGTGCGTAGGCATTGCCCCAAAGGAGCAGGTGCGTCATCAGCGTTTCCCGGAACACGAAGGAAGTCATCTCCGGGTTTGGCTCATCATGGAGTAAAAAATACAGCGGGTGTTCCGCCGCTTTCTCCTTCCCGCCGTTATCCGTATAGCGGTACATATGCAGCGGCAGCCCCGCCACCGCCTCGGACAGAATCCGGACGCAGGAATACACTGCCGTCATCTGCATGGAAGAACGCTCATTGACACGTTTCCCGCTCGTGCTGCCGCCCATGAAAAAGCTGTAGGCGCTGCCGGAAGTCCTGTTCTGTGGTGCGTCCCTCGCCCTGAACAATCCACTGAATAATCCCATAGGAACCACGCTCCCTTCCAAAAGACAGACAGCAGAAAGGCACCGCCAAAGCGATGCCTTTCTGCTGCCCGTGTTATGTGTTTTTTATTTATTATCTTCCCTGATCTGCTTTATCAGCCTGTCAAGGCTCACCCCGTCCCGGAATCCTGCACGGTAGTAGTATTCGTTTTCCCGCGTGGCTTCCGAATTTGCCACATCCTCGCACAGCTCCATCATTTCCCGCTGCTCCGCGCTTAACTGCTCAAACAGCAGCTCGTGTGCCTGGTCTGCTTTTTCCGCTTCCGCCGCCTGCTCCTCCGTAAGGGGATATTCCTTTTTAAAGGCGTCATGGTGCATCCCCATCCGTTCCGAAATGATAAGCTCAAGTAAATCCTTCTCATCCATCTTTCCACCTCCTTCGCCAGACAGCATAAAGGAATATGTGGAAAATAGCCATATAAGGAACCGACAAAGATAATGTGTACAGACTGGTGAAAAATCAAAAAACAAGCAGCCCCCGGCTGTCATAGACGGAAGCCCCCGCATCATTCCCGCAGCGGATGGCACGGTCAAGCCCCATGATCGTGGCCACCGCACCGTCAATCTTCTCCGTGGATTTCTCCTTGTCCGCCTTGATGTTCCCCGCAGGGTCGGTGCGGATGAAGATGTTATCCATCATCCACCGGAGTACCGGATGCCCGCCGTGGGCAATGCTCTGCTCCAGCACCAGCTTCATCAGCTCCTTGGTGGGCGGGGACATATCCTTAAAGCCCTGCCCGAACGGAACCACCGTGAAGCCCATGCCCTCAAGGTTCTGCACCATCTGTACTGCGCCCCACCGGTCAAAGGCGATCTCCCGGATGTTGAACCGCTCACCGAGCCGTTCAATGTATTTCTCGATAAAGCCGTAATGCACCACGTTCCCCTCCGTGGTCATCAGCTTCCCCTGCCGCTCCCACACATCGTAAGGTACATGGTCGCGCCGCACACGCAGCTCCAGCGTTTCCTCCGGCACCCAGAAGTACGGCAGGATACAGTATTTATCCTCCTCATCCAGCGGCGGGAACACCAGCACGAACGCCGTGATGTCCGTGGTGGAGGACAAGTCCAGCCCGCCGTAGCAGACGCGCCCCTCCAGACCATCCTCCGAAACCGGGAAGGCGCAGGCGTCCCATTTATCCATGGGCATCCACCGCACCGCCTGTTTCACCCACTGGTTTAAGCGGAGCTGCCGGAAACTGTTCTCCTCCCCCGGATTCTGCTTTGCCGACTCGCAGGCGGCCTCCACCTTGTCAATCCCCACCGTGATATTCAAAGAGGGGTTCGCTTTCTTCCACACCTTCGGGTCCGTCCAGTCGTCCGCCTCATCCGCGCCGTAGATCACCGGGTAAAATGTAGGGTCAATCTTCCGCCCCTCTAAGATATCCTTTGCCTTCTGGTGCGTTTCGTAGCAGATGGAATGGGTATCCGTCCCCGCCGTGGTGATGAGGAAATACAGCGGCTGCATCCTGGCATCCCCGGAGCCCTTGGTCATGACATCGAACAGTTTCCGGTTCGGCTGCGTGTGCAGCTCGTCAAACACCACGCCGTGGATGTTGAAGCCGTGCTTGGAATACGCCTCCGCCGAAAGCACCTGGTAGAAGGAGTTGGTGGGCGTGTAGATGATCCGTTTCTGCGATGCGAGTATCTTCACCCGCTTGGAAAGGGCAGGGCACATCCGCACCATATCCGCCGCCACATCAAAAACGATAGTGGCCTGCTGCCGGTCGGCGGCGCACCCGTACACTTCCGCGCGTTCCTCCCCGTCCCCGCAGGTCAAAAGCAGCGCCACGGCCGCCGCAAGCTCCGACTTTCCCTGTTTCTTCGGAATCTCAACGTATGCCGTGTTGAACTGGCGGTAGCCATTGGGCTTCAGCGTTCCGAAAATATCCCGGATGATCTGCTCCTGCCAGTCGATCAGTTCAAAGGGCTTCCCCGCCCACGTTCCCTTAGTGTGGCAGAGGCTCTCGATGAACATCACGGCAAAATCGGCGGCATCCTTGTCATAGCGGCTGTCCTTCGCTTTGAATTTTGTCGGCTTATATTTTTTCAGTTTCCGCATTGCCATTCCGGTCACCTCCCCAAAGACGGCATCAAAAATGGCCTGCCAGCAGCAAGCCGTAATCTATCAGTACAAGACACAGAGCCTTGCGGCTCCGCTCTTGGAATGTCCAGTTTTAATTTCAGAAAAGTGCGTCAATCTTATCGTACTCGGCCTTAAGCCTCGTGTATTCCTGCGCTATGCACTGCCTCCTGAATCCGTTTTTGCAGGCTTTCCCCTCTTTCCAAAGGCGGTCAAGCTCCGCTTTCCGTTTCGTCAGTACCTCAATTCCGTTTCCTTTCTGTGCATCTCTCAAATCCCTTTCAAATCTTGTCATGCCTTTCTCCTCCGCTTTCTGTGTTTTCCCTTTCGGTAGTACACATATTCGCTCTTTCTGCGGATAATAGCAAGCGGATTTTGAACATATACTGTGCAAATATCTGCAGGAGAAATTGTGTAGTTTTCAATGGTTAGGGATGTGTTTCCCGTCCTCTATCCAGTCAACCAGGACGATGATCTCCCCTTCGGTTTCCATCCGTTCAAGCTCCGCCACATCGTCCATGTCCCAATTGACCGGGTACACCCCGCAGAATTCCACAATGCAGTCGATCTCGCCCGTCTCAATCCAGTCCCGGTTCAGGTTCCATGCGCCGCAGACCGTATCCACATGGCCGTGGCTGACATGGTTCTTATCAAGGATGCCCTCGATTTTCTTGATGGTTTCATCCTTGTAAAGGTCGGTGTCTTTCGGGACGGTGATGTAAAACATACATTTTGTTGCAGCCTCGCCCCGTTCCCTTCTTGCGTCAATCCACTCCTGGATGACCTCTGTCCTTTTTTCCATAGCTGTACGCTCCTTTGCCTTTATAATTTTCATCCCCTGCCGTAGCACCTGTGGATGGCTTCCAGAATCTGTTCCTGCTCCTTCCCGTCCACCCCGATGCTCTCCAGAGCCTCCCTGGTGCCGCAGTCCGGGCAGAGCGGCGTTCTGCCGTCCGCCCGCGAAACTGCCGGCCTCCCGTGGTAGGTCTGCCCGCATCGTGGGCAGACCGAAATCCTCGCAATATTATCTGTTTCTTTCATCGCTGTTTCCTCCTAAGTCCATATTCTCCTGCCGTGGGGCAAGCGCCTCCACCTTGCTGCGGAACATCCGGCCTGCGGATGCGCGGTAACGGCTGCCCCTGCTGTTCTGGAGCCAGAAATATTTCCCATCGAATCCCAGCACGGTGTAGTTGCCCGTGCAGCCGTTCTTCCGGTTGGTCACCATGAAGCAGGCGTCCCCGGTCTTCCACCCGCCCGGAAATTTCTCCCTGCTGTCGGCATACGCCCGTTCCAGAAATGCCTCGTCGAATCCGAAACTCTGGTAGCCCTGCCTGCAGGTCTCCATATAGAACCCGCTCGGAACCCCAAGCGGGCGGTCCTCATGCATGATGTAGACGAAAACCTTCCGCAGCCGCACCTTTCCGGTCTTAATCCCTTTAAGGGGCAGCTCCATCTCCTTTTTGTAGTAAAAGTGGGGGAAGCCCTCGTAGCGGTCAAGCGCCGCCTCATCCTCCTCCGTCACCGCCCATGCCGCCACGGGGACGCTTGCGCCCTCCTGTGGCTCGATGGTGAGGTAGGAGCCGGTCCTGCTGCCCTTGAACAGCAGACGGTAGCCCTCAATCACCGAAGTGCCGATAATCCTCGCCCCGGGGCAGCGCATCCGCATCTGCCGGATGTTTAAGTTTGAGCCGTAAGCAATGTAGTATCTTTTTTCCATCTTGAAATCCATCCTTTCCGAAGGGGGCACCCTTCTACCACCTTAAGACCGCCGGAGCGGTCCACTGCCGTTTCCGCGGCAGGCAAGGTGGCAGGAGGCTACCTCCCGCGTTCCCTTCAAGCGGCCCTTCCGTTTCGGAAGGATGCGTCCCCTGCAAGCCTCCTTGTGAGGATGTCCCTTGCGGTCTTGAATTCGTCCCCGATGAAGCCGAGCCGGAGGAGCCATGTCCGCATGGCGTATTTCGGGTTCTCGCTCTGCTGCGGCTTCGGGCTTGCCGTCTTTACTTCCTTCGCCATCTGGCTGAGTGCGAGGCAGAGCTGGATGTAGCTTTTAAGCTGCCCTGCGTGGAGGCCGCCCCTGCGCCCGTCGCCCGGTTCGTCGAACTGGAAGAGCCGGAACTCGACCGTGCCTTTGGTGAAGGTTGCGTGGTAATTGAGCATATGGTAGCGGCTGTCGTTGTAGTGCTGGTCCCTGCCGTAGCTTGCGCCGTGGCTTGTGTACCAGATGTCCGCAAGGGCCGCCATCGTGGAAGGTTTCTTTCTGTTGACCTGCTCCAAAAACCGTGGGTCAACCGTGCGGCAGTAGCGGTTCATCCTCCAGCGGTCAAGGTTTAAGGCATCCGCTATCAGGCTTTCATGGCCTGCCATGATGTTGGCGAGGTTTCTGAGGCTCTGCGGCGTGTGGCCTTTCGCCCCGATGTGGATGTGTACCCCGCAGCCCCTTCCCGCGTCGCTCTTCGCTCCAGCGTGCCGTAGCTGCCGGATAAGCTCCTGCAGGGTTTCCATGTCCCCGTAGGTAAGGATGGGCGTCACCAGCTCGCACTTTTCGCTGTCAGGCCCCGCGATGCTCACGTCCTTCTGGAATTTCCACTCCCTGCCCTGCGCGTCCCATGCGGAGTAGGTTTCGTAGCCGTTCCTGCGTGCCGTGTATTCATGCCTGCCTGTTCCGAAGAAGTCCGCTGCAATTTTCGCCGCCCTGCTCCTTGCGATGCTGTTCATCTCCACCTCAACCCCGATGGTCTGCTTTTTCATTTCCTCAACCTGCCTTGCTAACTTTGCGTTCATGCTGTTTTCCTCCGTTTTCTTTGTGTGTTTTCCCTTTCGGTAGTACACATATTCGCTCTAAAAGGGGATAATAGCAAGTCAATTCGAGGCATATATTACACAATGTTTTCCGCAGTTTTTTGTGTATTTTATGGCTTTTTCAGGCCCTCCATGGAGGCTGCCGTGATCTGTGCGCCAAGCCGGAATCCGTCCTTAAAGCCTTCGCAGATGGTCTTGCACTCAAGGTCGGAGGCATCGTCCAGAAGTTTCTCCAGCAGTGCCTTCCCCTCACTGTCCAACAGCCCTTTTAGGCGTTCAATCTCCCCGTCGATGCGCTCCGCAAGCTCTGCCATCTCCGGCGTCTTGTCGTTCCGGTTCTCCCACGGCACGATCTCACCAAAATAAAGCTGTTTCAGAATGTCCTGCTCCATCTATTCATCCTCCTTTATCCTGCGCACCACATCCTCGCCGTAAATTGCATGGAGGCTGCTGCCGTTGTCCCATGCGACCATGACGCTCGCCGTGTCATCCACACCTTCGACTGTTCCCCGCGTCCCGATGGGCGGGGCCTGCACATCGTCCATCCGTACAAGCTCCACCCGTGTGCCTGCAGGGTACTCCCTGCGGACACGCTCCACAATCTCCCTATTCGGAAAGTTCACTGCTGACCGCCTCCTTCCTTTCGCCGTTTTTGAATGCCGAGCTGCCGGAGAGGTTCTTCAGCAGGATTTTCCGCTCGCCCTTGTATTCCGCCCCGATGAATCCGAGCCGGAGCAGGAAGCACCGGAATGCGTATTTTTCATTGTCCGCAGGCTTTTCCTTCGCCGTGATGCGCTTCTGGTTCCTTGCCATGTCGCAGATGGCGGCAATGAAATGGGTGTAGGCTTTCACCGATTCGCTGTCCTGCCCCTCCGCAAACCATGGGAAGGAAACCTTCTCCCCGTCCGTTTCAATCGGGAGGCTGTCAACCGCCAGCGCCTTTTTAATCAGGCTCCCTTTGGCATCCACCAGCTTCCGCAGGTTCTCCAGCGCGGCATCCGTGAAGGAATCCCTCGGCATTGCCACCGTAAGCCCCAGATCTGCCCCCTGTGCCTCCGTTTCCGGCTCCTCCGCTTTGTTTTCCGCATCCGCGCTTTCTTCTGCCGTGCCGCCTTCCTGCGCCGTTTCTGCCGGGACTGCGACAATCCCTCTTTCCGCAAGCCGCTCCAGCAGGTTCTCTATTTCCTCACTGTCCGCCCGGTCGTCAAACTCCACCGCGCCGGTCTTGTCGATGTGGAAGTAATCCACCTGGTAAGCCGCTGTCGGCATTCCGAGGTATTTCGGCTTTACCCCTAAAATCTCCCCCATTGCCTGCACCAGCGCCTTCCGCTCTGCCCCTGTCCTGTTGAATTCAAACCTCATTTTTTTGTACCTCCTTCGTTTTTCGGTACTACATTAATCACTCTGAACGGCAGAAATAGCAAGCGGTATGTGAGAAAAAATGTCACAATAAAAAGTCCGGGAACTGTGCGTAATACACAATGCCCGAAAGCACGAAATAAACATTCGGCAGCGCCACGCCATTGCCCCACATCTTATATTCAGCGGAATCCGAATGCGGGGCTTTCAGCCACTTGATGATCTGCTTATCCGTTTTAGGTTTTGTGGAAGTCCCTGCAATCTTCCGATGGGTCTCAAAGACCTCCCGCCAGAAGGCAAGGTCATCCTCCGTGGGTTCTTCCGTCCCAAGGCCGCTGCACCACCAGTCCGGGAAGCCCTGCAGCCTCGCACACTCCATCGGCGTCAGCCTGCGGACAATATACTCCGGCTCCACGATATGGTAATCCCCGCTGAACGCCTCCTGGTTGCCGAGCCACTGCTTGGAGCCCATGCTTGCCGAGAGTGTGCCGAACACCTCCTTGCCGGATGCGGTCTGCACATCGTTGATGACGGGAGGGTCCTTATAATCCGTAGCCACCAGCGTGTTCGCCAGTTCCTTTTCTGCCCGTGTGAAATGAGAATTCTTGCTCGTGCAGTAGGTCGGGTATGCAACAGCGTGTCTGTCCACGGCGTCAAGCGTAAAGGACACATCCTCATTCACGCCACTCCCCTGCGGCCCGTTCTCATCCTTCCTGCCAATCATGGAGCCCTGCACCGCCACCACGGCAATGCCGCCCTGGTTGCAGCCGGGATTCCCGCCGTTCCCGTCCAGAGTCCGGGAGGTATCCGCCTCATAAAATCCGCTGTGCGGGTTATCCGATTTCATGGCATTGCTGTCCTTGGAGCAGATACCGTATGCCTGCACCACCAGCTCATTGCAGCGGCTCTCCCCGACATCAAAGGTGTTCAGCGTGTTTGCCACCTTCCCGTCCTTCCAGGTCGGCGCATCCCCTTTGTAGTGGGCGCGGTACCCCTTGCAGAAAGGCACGAACACCGTCTGGTCATTGCTGCAGGAGAGAGTTGCGGATTTGTCATCCTGTATGATCGCCCCTTTGCCGCCTCCCTCACAGCCGGAGCGGATTTTCAGCGTCTTTGGCGTTTCCACCACGAACGGCTGGTTATTGCCGCCCATGCCGTAGGTGGAGCTGACCGTAGGCGCCGTTTCCAAAGGCTCCGTATATCTCGTATCCTGCGAATGGTTCTCATAGAGCGCCACCGCAGCCGGGACCGTCCCTGCACGGAGCGTGGGCGAGGTTTCCTCCTCATACCCAATCCCACGCGCCTTTGCGGAATGCTCCGTGCAGAAACCGGCCGATTCCAATACGCACGGGGGATGGTGCGCCTCTGCCCGCAGGGTGCAGGTCACGTCATCCGTCACGTCCATCCTCTGCCCGCCCTGGTCGTTCAGGCAGATGCCGCCTGCCGCTCCAATGCAATCCGCAGCACCTCCGGCAGTTCCTTGCCACGCACGGAAGCCCTCCGCAGAATACCCAGACACGCCTTCGGACTCAAATAATACCTTTCCGGCACTCCCGCCTGCAAAATCTGCGACAAGGTAGATGCGTTTCCTTCGCTGGGGGATTCCCCAAAACTGGGAGTCAAACACCCGCCATGCGAGGGAAAAGCCGTCTGCCACGATGCTTCCGGCATTCGCCCACCTCCCCTTTGGAGGTCCAGGTACAGAAATACTTTCGTCTTTGACGGAGCAGACCGCTTCGAGGACTGCCTTAAAGTCTTCCCCTTTATTGGATGAGAAGGCTCCGGGGACGTTCTCCCACACGATAAACCTTGGATATTTTCCATCTGTTGCACACCTCATTTCCTTTACGATTCGTATTGCCTGGTAGAACAGGCAGGACTGCCGCCCTTCAAGCCCCGCCCGCTTGCCGGCCACCGACATATCCGTACAGGGCGAGCCGAAGGTGATGATGTCCACCGGGGCAATCTCTGCGCCATCCACCGCAGAAATATCGCCCAAGTGCTTCACGGAGGGCAGCCGCTTTGTGGTCACACGGATGGGGAACGGCTCAATCTCCGAAGCCCATAGAGGGGTGATGCCTGCAAGCAGCCCGCCCAAAGGAAAACCCCCGGAGCCGTCAAACAGGCTGCCGAGGGTCAGGCAGGCATCCGCAGACTGCGGATTTGGTGTGTCTCCGCCGCCAGTGCTGGACTCCCTACTATGGATATATATAGCGTCTGCATTCATTCCATCTCCACCTCCTTCACCAGCGCGGAGTATGGGATTTTTTCCCCACCGCGCACCACATACACATTTTCCGAATCCCCGGTATCCTCCACATACCTCCGCAGGATGACGGATGCGTACTTTTCATCCAGCTCCATCATATGGCAGATACGGTTTGTCTGCTCACACGCCATCATCGTGGAGCCGCTCCCTCCGAAAGTGTCCAGAACGATGGCGTTTTCCTGGGAGGAATTGCAGATTGGGTATCCGAGCAGGTCAAGCGGCTTCGATGTCGGGTGGTTCTTATTCCGCTTCGGCTTGTCGTAGTTCCAGATGGTGGTCTGCTTCCGGTCGGAATACCACGGGTGTTTTCCGTTCTTAAGGAAACCGTACAGCACAGGCTCATGCTGCCACTGGTAATCCGAGCGCCCAAGCACCAGCGAATTCTTTACCCATATGCACACCCCGGCAAGGTGGAACCCCGCATCCACAAAGGCTTTCCTGAAATTAAGCCCCTCCGTGTCCGCATGGAACACATAAGCTGCACCGCCGCTTTCCAGATGCTCCACCATGTTCTGGAAGGAATTGTACAGAAAAGTGTAAAACTCCCCGTTCTCCATGCTGTCGTTCTGGATGGAAAGCCCACTTCCGCTCTTGAATGCGACGTTATACGGCGGGTCCGTCACGATAAGGTTTGCCTTTTTCCCGTCCATGAGCGCCGCCACGTCCTCCGCACTGGTAGCGTCACCGCACATCAGCCTGTGCCTGCCCACCGTCCAGATATCTCCCTTTTCCACGAACGCCGCTTTCTCCAACGCTGCGGAAAGGTCGAAATCATCATCTTTCACATCTTTTTCACCGTCCCCGGAGAAAAGGTCTGCAATCTCATCCTCACCGAAGCCTGTCAAAGATACATCAAAATCCGCACCCTGCAAACTTTCAATCTCAATGCGGAGCAGCTCCTCATCCCACCCGGCATCCAGAGCCATGCGGTTGTCCGCAAGGATGTAGGCTTTCTTCTGCGCCTCTGTCAGATAGTCCACAAATACACACGGAACCTCTGTAATCCCTTCCTCCTTCGCCGCTGCGATCCTGCCATGCCCTGCGATGACATTGAAATCCCGGTCGATGATGACCGGGTTGATGAAGCCGAACTCCCGCAGGGATGAGCGGAGCTTCGCAAGCTGCTTCGGCGAGTGCGTCCGCGCATTATTCACATACGGCACTAATTTTGAGAGCGGCACAAGCTGCATCTCCGTTGTCGTCTTACCCATTTTTATCTACACTCCTTTCCTTGCACGGAGCAGCCGCTCCATCACATCATCCTGCGGCGTGTTCCCCTGGAACTCCACCGAGCAGTTCTCCTTCACGATCTGGTATATCTGCATCCAGCAGTAATTGGTCTGCTTCATGTAGGACTGGCTCATGGTGACATAAGGGGAGGCAATGGCGGCTCCTGTAGTCGGGTGCTTCGCCAGAAATCCAGTGGACGAAACAATCTCCTCGCACTGAATCCACCGGGACACGCTCATGGCGTACTGCTCCACCATCTGCACCGTGACCAGCTTTTCACATCCCCTTGCTTTCAGCCAGGCATACGTTTCGTTGTAGACTTCCTCCGCCACCAGCTCCCGCCCGCTTTTCTGCGAGGATTTCAGGAAGTCCTTCACGGGCGGCACATCCACGCCCTCCAGCTCGGCCGGCTCCATCATGACTTCCGCCGGCCGGCCTTCGGCAATCTTCTCCGTGAGTGCCTTGGGCTTGCGTCCCGCCCCCGGCCTTGCGCCGCCCCGCCCGCTGCCGTCTTTTGCCACTGTTTTCACCCCGTTTCTTTGATTTTCTTTGAAAAAATGCTGCGGAAATCAAACGCCGCAGCACCTTGAAAGCCTTTATTTTACGGAAATCTCCGAGTGGTTAATCCCCCGTTTGATTTCCGGTTTTTATGCGTGTGACCCCACGCCCGTTCCCCGGCGGGTCCCTTGTAGAGATCAGACCGCCCCCTGCCCAATATCACGGGTCCATGTTTTCCCGTGAATAATGTCGCTGACGTGATGCTGGCTAATCGAAAAGACACCTGCAATTTCTTTTTGCAAGTGTCCTTCTGAATACATTTTCCTTATTGTGATCACATCATCTAATGTTAGCTTTGATGCCACTGCATTCTCGCCATGCCGTAAACAGGATGCAGTGCCATGCCGCATAGCATCTTGTGCGTTTTCTTTTGGTGTACCCCAACAGATATTGCCAATCCGATTATCTAATGGGTTCCCATTTAAATGTCTGCACACTAAACCATCGGGTTTCATACCAACAAAAGCATTCAACACAAGTTTATGAACCGGTTCAGCGTGTGTCCTTACCGGATGCCCGCTGTCTCGAACATTTACCCGATAGTATCCGTTATGCATACGTTTAGACAGTCTCCGTATACTTCCACTTCGCTTTGAGAAAATCTCGCCACTTTCATCTGCATAGTAACCGGGATAACCTGGTATAGATTTCATCATCATCCTTTCCGCCACCTGTCACCGCGCTCCGCATGAATCCTCGCATGGCAGGGCTGGCACAGCGACACGAGGTTCTCCTCGTCATGCGTCCCGCCCTCTGCCAATGGCAGCTTATGGTGTACTTCCTCCACCGGCCGCAGCAGTCCTTTCTTCTGGCACTCCTCACAGAACGGATGCTTGGCTGCATAGCGGTCACGGATACGCTTCCATGCCCTCCCATACCTACGGCGTACAGCCGGGTCGCGGTCGTACTTCTCGTAGCGGCGGTTCTCCTGCCGCTCATGCTCCTCACAGAACCTCCCTTCCGTCAGCTTCGGGCATCCGGGGAAGGAACACGGCCTCTTCGGTTTCCTTGGCATCTGCCTCACCTCCTTATAGGCATAAAGAAAGCCCCCGCAGGATTCTTTTGCTCCTGCGAAGGCCCTCTTGACATTTTCTCATGCTATCAGCATACCACGCCCAAAGCCAAATGTCATGCCCGCAAAGTGGACACTTTTATTTCCCGTACAGCATGACGGACAGTTTCGACAGCGCCCGGTTCTTCCTGCGGTATGCCGAATTCCTCTCAATCTGGAACCGTTCGCAGACGGCATTGACTGCTGGCCCGTCCGCTCCCATGTAGAAACATTCCAGCACATACCGCTCATCTTCCGTAAGCTCCTCCCATGCAGGCTTAAACCACGCCATGAACTCCACGGCTTCCCGGTACCGCTCCCGCAGGACGCTTATCTCATCCATCCCTTCCGCCATCCTGTCCTCCGCCGCATGGGGGTTATGCGTATGCGGCATCCCGTCAAACTGCGGGCTGCTGACGCCGCCCATTTTTTCATGCACCGCCTTTACCTTGTCATCCGTGTGGCTGATGATGAATTCCATCCTGCCGTAATCCCTCAGTGCATTGGCGGTCGCGCCCCTTTTGTCTAAATACTGCCATATGATTCCCATAGCTGATGCCTCCTTAAAATATTTTTGTTTCCCTCGGATTGGCTCAGATTGTCATTGATTGGCTTTTATTTTCAAGTCTGCCTTCACCGCATCGATCAGCGCGGCCTGCGTGGTGTCTTTTTCGGATAACGCTTTCATGATCCGCTCGTCTATGGTGCCTTTCGTGATGATGTGCTGCACCACCACGGTTTCCGATGCCTGCCCCTGCCGCCACAGCCTCGCCACCGTCTGCTGGTATAATTCAAGGCTCCATGTCAGCCCGAACCACACCAGCGTGTTCCCTCCATCCTGGAGGTTGAGGCCGTGTCCGGCGGATGCCGGGTGGATCAACGCCACCGGGATCTCCCCGGCGTTCCATTTCCGGATGCTACCGTCCGTGTCCAGCCTGGCATATGGTATTTTCAGTTTGTTCAGCCGCTCCGAAATCCGCTCAAAGTCATGCCGGAACCAGTAAGCCACAAGCACCGGCCTGCCGTATGCCGCCTCGATGATGTCCTCCAGCGCGTCCAGCTTCCGCTCATGGATGGCAATGGTTCCGCCCGCATCGGTGTAAATCGCCCCGTCCGCCATCTGCGACAGTTTCCCGGAAAGGGACGCGGCGTTGGCGGCTGTGATTTCCCCATCCGGAAGCTGCAGGACAAGGTCTTTTTTCAGCTCCTCGTATTTCTCACGCTCCGTTTCGGAAAGGTAGACCGTGTACCTGGAATTAATAAGCTCCGGCATCCGCAGGTGGTCGGTGGACTTCATGGAAATGGTGATGTCGGAGATTTTGCCGTATATCTGCTTCTCCGCACCTGGAAGCGGCTTGTAGGAAAATACCACCTGCCCGTTCTGCTTATCCGGCCGGAAGTAGGAGGTGCGGTACTGCCCGATGAATCGGCCAAGCCGCTCCCCCATGTCCAGCAGCCGGAACTCCGCCCATAAATCCATGAGGCCGTTGCTGCTCGGCGTCCCTGTCAGCCCCACGATGCGCTTTACCTTCGGCCGGACTTTCATCAGCGCCCTGAACCGCTTCGTCTGGTAGTTTTTGAAGGATGATAACTCATCAATCACCACCATGTCGAAGTCAAACGGTATGCCGCTATCGGAAACCAGCCACTGCACGTTTTCGCGGTTGATGAGATAAATGTCTGCAGGCTTTTTTAATGCCGCCCGCCTCTCCGCCGCCGTTCCGACCGCCACGCTGTACTTAAGCCCCTCAAGGTGGTCCCACTTTTCAATCTCTGCCGGCCAACTGAAGGAGGCCACCCGGATTGGGGCCACAACAAGCGCCCTGTGGATTTCAAAGCTGTCAAACATCAGGTCGTTGACCGCCGTCAGCGTGATGCTCGTCTTGCCAAGCCCGCAGGCGAGGAATACTGCCGCTGCCGGGTGCGCCTTGATATACTCCGCTGCGTATCTCTGGTATTCATGTGGACTGTATCTCATCAATGATCCCTCCAATCTGTTCCACGCCATCCAGCACATACACCTTAAACCCAAGCTGCCGCAGGAGCCGGTGCCGCGCCATCTGCAGGGGGCGCGGATTTTCCCCCGGAGCCTTGACCTCCACAAAGCCGATTTTCCCGCCGGGGAGGAGCATCATCCTGTCCGGCATCCCGGCAAAGCCAGGGGATGTAAACTTGGGGCAGATGCCGCCGCATTTCCTGGTTTCCTGCACCAGCTTCTGCTCAATCTGTTTTTCACGCATTCCGTATTCCTTTCTGGACAAAAGGATGGACAACAGCCCGATTTTTTCTATACGCGCGTATATACACATATACACACGCCCATTTCTATATTTTCTTTTATTTTCTCTCAATAGGTTTTGTCTTGTCCTCTTGTCCCAATGTTGTTATTTTCCTTGATATACCGCCGCCCCTTTACAGGACGGGCGGCAGGACACTTATTCGGACGGCTGCCGCCTGTGCCATGGTGTGTTCAGGACAGCTTCCGCTTGTACCCCCGCTGCCGTCCATAGAGCGGGTACGTTGTCCTCTCTGCTTTCTCCCACCCCTCGATCTTGCGCATGATGGCGGCAATGGCGTAGGAATCCGCGGGCTTCATAGATGAGCCGTCCCTGCCGAAGCACTCGCACCATATCTCCATATTGCAGGCATACATACGCTGTACCGTGCCGTCTTTTTTGCTGACGCCGAAGTCGGAATCGCTCAGATAGCTCCGCCGTTCAAAGAGGGACATCTCCGCCCATTTCTCCGGGAGCAGGGTTTCCAGGTACTCCCGCACCAGCCCCTCGCGCTCATCCGTTTCCAGGGCGTCCGCCTGTTCCGCCACGGCAATCTCCGCATCCTGGCCTTCCAGATAGAGCTTCTCCCCTTTCTGGTACAGCACGAGCGTTTCCGCCCATATCTGCGCCACGTCCTCTTTAGTGAGCTGCCACGGCTTCTTCCTGGAATTGCCGGACACGCGCACCGGCCAGAAGCGGCGGTTGCCCGTGATGTCGCGCAGGAAACCCGTCTCCGCATTCGTGGTGCCTACGATAATGCACTGCCTCGGATGGCTCTCCACATTGACGCCATAGGACGCGCGGTACTTGTCGTCCACACGGCTGATGAAGGACTTCACGGTCTCGATGTCCGCCTTCCTCATGCCCGCCAGCTCGCCCAGCTCCAGTATCCAGTACCCCTGCAGCTTCTCCGGGCCGGATTTGTCCTTCATGTCCGTCAGCGTCAGGCTGTCAGAGAACCATTCCCCGGCGAGCTTCGCATAAAAGGTGGACTTCCCGATGCCCTGCGGGCCATTCAGGATTGGTACGCTGTCAAACTTCGTACCCGGACGGTATACCCTTGCAATCGCCGCTGCCATTGACTTTCGGCTGACCGCCCTTGTGTAGCTGTTATCAGCGGCACCGAAATAATCAACCAGCAGGGTGTCCACGCGGGGGATGCCGTCCCATTCCGGCAGTCCCTCCAGATAGTCCCGGATGGGATGGTATGCCCGCTCCGCCGCCACCGCCACCACGGCGTCCTTCGTCTTGGTCGGGGAATAGATGCCATAGTTCCTGGAGAGGTACACCTTGAGGGCCGCCGCATCCGAATCACTCCAGCCGCCCTTGATCTGCTCCCATGGCAGCCCCTCCCTTGCGTCGATCCCGTCCCGGTGGCAGTTAAAGGCAATGCCCTTAAGCTCCCCATCGTTCTGGATGATCAGGACAATATTATCCAGCGTGTCTTTTATGCCACCTTTCCGGTCAAGCTCCAGGCTTTTCCTCCAGTCCTCCCCGTCTGCGAATTCCTCTCCGGCCTGCCTGCGCCGCTCCTCCAGGGCCTCTACCTTCACGCTGTCAATCGTCAGCGCAAAATCGCACATTGCCTTGAAGGACGCTTTGTCATCAAGTTCACCGAATTTGTGGATGCGGACAAGGTCAAAGGCATTGCAGAGTTTCAGATAGGCAGGGTCTTTTGCATGGTGGCTGTAGGCGAATTTCCCGCCCTCCTTGATTTCCACGCCCGCCATGCTGCTGGACTCGATCAGGTGGTAGCGGTCTTCCTTGTCCGTAGGCTCATATACATCCTGCAGGAAAGCGTCCATGGCAAGATTTATAGGGAAGAACACCCGGTTGAACAGTCCCACCACGCCCTCTTTTTCAAGCGGGTCCTGCACCTTCTGTATGCTGATGGAATTTGCCCGGCTCTCCCTTGAGGATGTGGGCAGCCTTGTCGGGTCCCGCCACTCCGGGTGTGCCGACAGGATTTCATCCGGGTCAAGCCATGCACCGCCCACCTCTTTATAGACGAACTCACCGTTGGAAGGCGTACTCGGCCAGTACATGAGCTGGTTAGGCTGGTAGGAGCATTCGTCAAAATAATCCATGCCAAGCCCCTGCGCAAGATACCTCGCCACCGCCACATATTCTTCTGGGGACACGTCCCTTGCCAGCGGGAACACAAGGCGCACCCTCGGTTCGTCCACCGTATGGCTGTGGGTGCTGTAAAGCACGGAGGCATACGGCACGGCCTTTTCATAGCCCGCCAGGAACTCCGGGGCGATGCGGTCGCCGTCCAGGGCTACCATGGAACGGGACTCCACCGTGTCAATCTTCCGCCTGCCGCCCTTCAGCACCCCGGCCACAAAGCCGCCATGGTCTTTTGCCGTATCCTTTTTCGATTTCGGGAAACGGGCATATTCCTCCGCTGATTCCGGTGTGCGGATTGTCGTTTTCAGGCGTTCTTTCAATTCCCCAAACCGTATGGTCTTGTTCGACCACTGCTTTGCGCTGCGGCTGTTCCCATATGCAATACTCAACTCACGCATGATGCGCCCTCCTTACTTTTGGCGTTTCCCCATGTTCAAACCACACCTGCCTTGCCAGTTTCCTCGCTGCCATTACTTTGCCCCCCATCAGCCTCCAACCTCCTCGCAGTTTTCTGTGAAATAGCGGATTGGCATACCCCGCTTTTCCGCCTTCTCAATCTCCGCCGCCATCCCCGTGGATATGGTGCTGCCGAACACCCATAGCTGCTCACACTTCCCCAAAAGCACCATCCCCATGAACATCCCGATTGCCCGCTCCGCAGGCTTCCTGTCATCCAGAAACTGCGGGAACAGCAGGTGCGGCGCAAACGGTATCGCGCCGTTCTTCACCGCAAACCTGCTGTACCGCCTCGCCTTCTGCGTGTTCCCTGACCTGTCCCCGGCAAACGGGGAGCATATATAGACAAGCGGCCGGTATGCCCGCTTTGCCGCCCTTTCTTCCCTCCTGATCCCCGATAACGCCGCATGGCTGGTCGGGTCGCTGTATCCCTCGCTGTTATATTTACTGATTCCCATAAAATCTACCTCCATCCTGCCTGCGCTGTTCTTTCCGGACCGTGTCCGCAGGCTTGTAAAACGGGCAGTCCCTCCCGCCAAAGTCATTGTCCTTTAAGCAGGTGCAGACGCCGCCCCTGTTTGCGAAACAGTCGCCGTGTGTCCTGCATTCCGGCATCACATCAGTCATCTTTTTTCCCTCCTGAAATCAATCTGATATTCCCCTCCATCCTTCTGCGGAGGACTTCCGTTTTGTTAAACTGCGCCCTCCAGTGCCTCCGCTCCGGGGTATCCGCAGGAAGCGCCTCCTCTATTCCTTTGTACATTTTGCATAGTGCCGCATACCCGTCTGCCATTTCCCGCAGCTCCGAAAGCAGCTCCGCCCTCGTTTCATCAGAGCAGTATGAATTGATGAGCCTCACGGCTTTCCTTGCCGCCGGCATCTTGCAGGGGAAGAACGCCTCCACGTTCAGCTCCATATATCCCGTTCCGTATTCAATCCGCAGCCGTTCCATCATGCACCCCCTGCCTAATCCTTCTGGTAAAACGAACACTCGTAACCATCCGCGCGGAGCAATAAACCTTTCGCCCAGGGCGGCGTCCTGCCCATCTGTTCGCACACAGCCTCCACGGACATCCTCCTGTCCGCCTCGATGATGATTTCATCATGGACGTGTGCCACAATCGCACAGTTCTTAAGCGTCTGCATGGCGTAGCATAAAATGTCGCGGGCAATGCCCTGAACAAGATTTTCGACAAATTTCGCACCATAGCTTTCCAGACGTTCCCATTTCTTCGTGCCGCCCACGCCCATGTAGGTGACGGACTCCCCGCCGAAACGGTTCTCCCCGATGCGCGGCTTCACATAGGCAAGCCGCCTGCCCGATGGGAGCGTGGCGAACATCATGCCGCTCTGGTAATCAAACCGGATGCCGTGTGTCTCTGTGGGCATCCTCTTTTTAATGCACTCCTTCACCGCGCGGTCAACCGCCCACCAGAGCTGCACAATGTTGGGGTTCGCCTCCCTCCAGCTGTCCACAAGCGGCTGCAGCTCATCCTCCGTCATCCCCGCCTCCAATGCGCCCATTGCTTTCAGCGCGCCGCTTGATCCGCCATATCCACAGGATAAAACGGCTTGCTTCCCTTTCTGCCGCAGATCCGCATTTTCACCATGTTTTTCAACTTTGCAGTGGAACATACGGGAAGCAGTTTCGCAGTAAATGTCACCGCCTTTTTCAAACACCTCTGACACCCATTTCTCCCCGGCAAGCCACGCAAGCACCCGCGCCTCAATTGCGGAAAAGTCCGCCACAATGAACTTCCTGCCGTCCTGCGGCACGAAAGCCGTGCGGATCAGTTCCGAAAGCACCTCCGGCACGGAATCATATAAAATTTCCAGCGCCTCAAAATCACCGCACCTTACAAGCTCCCTCGCCTGTGCCAGGTCAGGCATTGTGTTTTTATATAAATTCTGCAACTGGATAATGCGCCCGGAGAACCGCCCCGTCCTGTTAGCTCCGTAGAAGGCAAACATCCCATGCGCACGGCTGTCCGCACACACCGCATTCTCCATTGCCTGATATTTCTTCACGGAGGATTTGGCAAGCTGCTGCCGGAGCGTCAGCACTGTTTTCAAAGGTTCCGGCGCATCCTGCAGAAGCCCCGCCACCGCTTTCTTGTCGAGTGAATCCGTCTCTATCCCATTCTCTGAAAGCCACTGTTTCATCTGCTGCACGGAATTTGGGTTCTCCAGTTCCGTCAGTTCCTGCATGGCGGCTGACAGTTCAGACTTGGATCGTCCGTCCATGGCTATTGCCTGTGCGACCATTTCCATATCCACCCCGATGCCCCGGTCGTTGATCTCCTGGTCCTGCCGGTACTCCTCCCACACAAAATCCGGCACAGGGAATTTGGCAAGCCTCTGCTGTATCTGCATCTCCGCCTCCACATCACGGAGGTTATATGCCTTGAAGCGCTCCCATTTCTCCCTGTCGTGTTCAGGCAGGTTCCGCGTCCTGCCGCCGTTCGCCTTGGTCGGCTTGCACGGGACACAGAAATACCGGATCAGCTCTTTCCCTTCGGACAGCTTCTGCTTTTCCAGCCCAAGCACCGCGCCCACATCCTCCAGTGACCGCGGAAGACCGAGGTAAGCCGCCCACACCATCGTGCAGCGCCAGCTCCCAGGCTCAAACCATGTGCCGAAATAATTTGACAAAGAAACACGCTCGAAATTGTTATTGTAACTCCACTTAATGACGGAATCATCCGAAAGCGCCTCCACGATATCTGCAGGGATTTCCTCACCGCAGGCAAGGTCAACCACCTGTACTTCGCCGCCATCTACCGAATAAGCAAACAGCAAAACTGTAAAATCTGGGCTTTCCGCATATCGGTAAACGCCCGCTTTTGTTAGGTCAACACTGCTGAAACTTTCGATGTCCATTAGAATCTCATTCACTGGCAGCCTCCTTACTATCCGGCTTGAAAGTCTTATTCCTGACAATACGGCTAATAGATGTGTATGAATGCCTGAACATCACGGACAGCTCACTAATTGTCATGCCCTGGCTGTAAAGAAACCGTATATCCCCAACCTGCTCCCGGCTCAACTTAAATTTACGCGTGATATCTTTCTGTACAATTTCCGCCCCTTCTGCATCCGGCAGATTCAGGAATGCATACTCCCCGAATAGGCTTTTTGCAGCATTATCATAAGCGGCGGCGGCAGACAACGCATCCTCATAACATCCAAGGTAAACAGCCCTTCCGCAATAATTTATCTGCGCCTGCCAATTACCGGTCCTGACCTTGCAGACTCCCTTATATCCGCTTTGGTTATTTGACAACGCACCCTTGTTAAACTGGTTCTGCTGACACGTGCAGATACGCAGATTCATTTTCCTGTTATCAAGTTTATTGCGATTAGCATGGTCAACAAAATCATGGCCTTTTGCACCTGCAATCAGCCTGTGAAGAAGAATCTGTCTTTTTCCTGCGCCGCTTGCCGCATAACCATGTATCCCAATAGCCCATTGATATGAAGACACTAAATCCACGTCTTCCGCATCAAGCAGAATTATGGTATCACCACATTTCAGTTCAGCCTCCCCGCTGTCATGCACAAAATATATATTTCTTGTCACATTCATTTTCCACCAGCTCCTTTCACCGCCTTAAGGGCGGCAGGGAAAAGACAGACGCCCTCTCCCCGCCACCCGGCAGCTGAGTTTCCGTTTCTCTGGTTATGACAGGAAATCTTCCTCGTCCGCATCCGCAAAGTCATCCTCCGCACGGGACTTCCCGCCCAAAGGCTCCCCGTCACGGATCTTCTGTAAATTGTTCAGCCCGCAGGCGATACCCTTATTCCCGTTGGAATTGAACGCATAGAAATTGATGCTCGCCCTGCCGTATACACCGCTGTACACCTCGGACGTATCAATAATCGGCTGGCGGTCCGCATCCACGATGCCGGGAGCCGTGGTGCTGTTGGCATTGACGAAATAAGAATCCGCATAAGCCTCATCATCCGGGCGCTCCGTATCCCCGTCACGCAGCGGGGTCTTCAGCACGGAAAGCGCAGGGACGCTCCTGCCATTCCCCTTCAGCTTCGCCTCGCCCTCATGGTAGGCCGCTTCAATCGCAGCCTCGATTTTTGCAATGGTCTTTTTGTCAGATTTCGGGATGATGAGCGATACAGAGTATTTTGGCTCACCTCCGTTAATTGCCTTTGGGGTCCACACATTTGCATAGCTCCACCGGGTGTTCGGTCCCGTGATCACTTTCGTTGGATTATTGGCTGTGTTTGACATATGATTTTCCTCCTGACTAATCTTCCTTGAAATCTTCCTGCGCCGTGTTCATCTCCGACCTCTTGTCGCTCTCCGGGACTAACGCAGGCTTGCCCTGCGGCTTCTCCACAAGGCCCTTCAAAATCTCTGCAAACTTCTTCTTTCCGAGCAGCTTCTCCATGGCTGTAATTCCAAGGAGCTTCGGCTCATACGGGTCAAAGCCCGCCTTCTTCACGGTATCCGCCACGGCATCCTCATCCGTATATTTCCGGTTGGACCTTCCGGCCACAACCTTGAACCCGGCATACTTCACGCCGCTTAACGCCTGCTGCAATGCAAACTCTTTCACATCCGCCGCCCATGCCGCCAGCTCATCCGCTTTCACGAGGATCGCCGCAATCTCGTCATCCTCCAGCGTGGCGGGCATCTCAAAATCATATTTGGCAAGTTCCAGGTTGTACTCCGCCCGTTTCCTGCAGACCGCCTTCGCCTTGCAGAACCGGCAGTGTTCCCCCGCACAGAACTCGCCCTCCCCGGCATAGGCCAGCTTCGCCTTCTCAGCAAGCTCTCCCTCCGCCCATTTAAGAAGGTCATCCTTCGCCATGGCATACACGCTGACATTCTCCCGGCGCGGCTGGTAGATCGCCATGTGGACGGCATCAATGTCATAAATGCCGTCAAACAGCTCCAGCGCGCCCAGGGCATACAGCATCATCTGCGGGTTCCCCTCGGCGGAAACCTCCACGCCCTTGCCGTGCTTGTAGTCGATGATATACAGCGTCCCGTCTGCGATGATCACGCAGTCCCCCGTGCCGAAGCCCTCTTCCACATACCGGGAGAAATCCAGCCGCTGCTCAATCAGCACGACAGGGTCTTTACAGAACTTCCTGGCCTCCTCAACAAGCGAGAGGACATACTCCGCATACCCACAGGCGCATTCCTCCATCTCCTCATCGTAGAAGGAAAGCCCCTCCGTCGGGTCTTCGGTTTCCATGCCGAGGGACAGCTTCAGCTTGTGTTCGCACAGGCTGTGGGCGTCGGTGCCCTGCTGCGCGTATTCGCTGCCCGTATCCTCGTAATTCTCGCAGAGCCTTGCTGACGGCGGGCAGGCAAGCCACCGGTGGCTGGAGGATGCGGAAAGTAAAGCGTGTCTCCCCATCACAGCACCTCCGCTTCCGCAAGCAGCGCCGCATACTCCGCCGGGTCGATCTCCGACAGCTTATCTGCGCCATGCTTATTCAGCAGTTCCCGCACTTCCTCCGTGTGTCCTGCGCGGGACTTCTCCGCCAGCACCGCGCGGACTTCCTCCAGCGTCAGCGGCTTCTCCTCCGGCTCCTGCTTTGCCACAGGCTTTTCCTCTTTCTTTGCCGCCTTCCCGGCCTTTCCCGCTTTTTCCGGCTCCTTTGTATCTGTCCTCCCTGCTTCCGCGGCACCGTTGTCCGCCACTGCATCCGCAACAGCCTGTAAGCTGTCGGCAAGGGAACGCAGGTCCCCTATGACGTCAAGCAGTAACTTCACTTTTCCCATGTACGTTTCCTCCTTCCATGACTTCACTCACTGCCAGCTCCCGGACGGAATCGCCCGGAACGATGATTGTCACCCTCCGCTTCTCCCCAAGGAGGAAGCGCAGGAAACGCTCCCTCACGGAGATATGGCGGCAGCTCACGATCCCGCCGGATGCCGGCTCCTTTGAAACACTGATCCTCAATGTGTGTTCCATGCCCATGACCTCCATTTCCGAAGGGCGGCTGTTTTCATGCCCTTCACTATACGGAGATTTTGAGGGGTGTTCGGCGGGGTGTTTTTAGAAAAACTTTTTAAATTTTTTCCGGGCCGCAGATATCGTTTCTGAGACCACGCTGTGATGCACGCCTTCCTTACGCGCAATCTCGTTGACGGACATACCGCCCGCCAGCATCAGAATCCGCCTGCGCTGCACTTCCGACAGCCCGTCCAATGCCTGGGCGATATGCTCCGTTTCCATTTCACGCTCCATCTTCGTTTCCGGTGTTTCCCTGTCAGCATATTCCTCTCCCACAAACTGCGCTGCATCCAGCGAATAACAGTGGTAACGTTCCCTGCGGGAAAGGTTGTCCTCCAGCCGCCTGTCTTCAATGATGACGGCACCGATGGATTCCTCCACCTCAACCTCTGATACAGTCCCATCCGCAAATTCATATTTAATTTTCATTCAGATTCCCTCCAGTTCTTGAAATTTGGTTAAACAATTTTCAAGACCAGAGGGGGCGCACGGCCCCTGAACGGCGGCTGATGCCTACAGCCGAAAGCGCAAAAAAAGCGCACCCGAAGAATTCCAGGTGCGCCTGTCATAAAAACATTGTATCCTTTTGTAATCTGTTGGGAAAAGAGATAGAAATGTGTCGAATAAAAAAATTCCGCAGTCCCCCTTGAGGCTGCTGTATATACAGAAAAAATATGATATTCGGCCATGGGTGCAGGGAGCCAGCTCCCTGCTCGTGCCATGCCCGCTTCCTCCGAGGCACTATCTTTCCACGCCTCATAGGACTCTTCTGTAACACTCATTGTGAATTCTTCGTTTCCTGACTTGATCCTGATGATTTTTTCAGACATAAAAGCGTTCCTTTCTTTACGCCTTCGTAAAGCCAGAAACGCTTCTATTTTTGATATGAAATTGATTTAAAACGGAAAAATGGCCGGAG
Organism: Lachnospiraceae bacterium; assembly: GCA_910575155.1. Classification (GTDB taxonomy): domain Bacteria; phylum Bacillota; class Clostridia; order Lachnospirales; family Lachnospiraceae; genus Petralouisia. Next base: position 19,483 of record CAJTDX010000015.1, on the reverse strand, counting down.
TAAGCTAAGGCTCATTGTCTCTAGCTTCACTCCGGCCATTCGTGACTCGATGTCCCCTGGTCCCACTCGCTCGGTAGTAAGTTTTATTTAACTGTCTCCGTGACCTGTAGTAGCCATTCCAATTTGACTATCCTCCCGCATTCAGGGCACCTTACCTTTAACACTACGCGCCCTCCTGCGGTGGCAATTAAATCGCAGATCCGTCCTTTGCAAGCGGGACATCTGACCATACACATACCGTATACCTCCACAGCCTGTTTTGGATGACAAAGCCATGTTATGCATCCTGCATAAAATGTCCCATCGGTGGAAATTTCCATAAATTTCCATTGCCTGTTACCAGTATGGCCCGGAAAGCGCTGCCTTAATCATTTATGCAAAAAAAACAGCAGAATCACCTCCGCCGTTTTTTCCTCCCGTATATACCCGCTTCAATCCCGTCCGGCCCGCAATACAGCCTTACCAGTTTTCCGCAGTGCTGGCATTTGATCTCCAGGACGGTCCACTCCGTCTCCGTCCCCTCATCGTCCAAAATACGCCGCCTGCATTTGGGGTTGGGGCATCTGATCACTTCCATCTGCCACCGCCTCCTTTACATTCAGACCAGTAACCGGCCTTATTTTATAGCTTCCACCACCGCCTCCCCACACTGATATGTAACAAGGGAACCAGCCTGCCTCTGCCGGTTCCCTCTATCCTTTGTGTATTATTGGTTTTTCTCATAGTTTCTTTGCCAGAACTACCCTGAATTTCCACTCCATTGACACCATTGACACCATCGCCAACATTTATCTTTTGTCAAACTTCTACTCCTGTTTTTTGCCAAGTTTCTTCACACATATAAAAACCACTACGGCAGTTGCTATAAGAAATTCTGCAAAAAGTATCTCTTTCCCGCCCAATACGCCATATTCAAAAAAGAAAAAACGTTCAACAAAACATACCGCAAAAAATACCAGATATACTGCAGCCGAATACATGATACAGCTAAAAACCTGCCGCTGTTTTTGCTCCCGCCCAAGCATCATCTGCTGCTGTTTTTCCAGCATTTCCGTTTTTACTGACAAGTCATCTATTTCCGATGACTTTAGCAGATAATCAGTCGTGACATTAAAAACCGCGCTCATTGCCACTATTTTTTCCAGTTCGGGGGTTGCCTGCCCGCTTTCCCATTTTGATATGGACTGTCTCGAAACATCAAGTTTTTCAGCAAGCTGCTCCTGCGTCATGTCATTAGCTTTCCGTAATGTCAGTAATTTTTCTGAAAAATTCATAATATCCTGTCCTCCCCTAATTTAAATATTGTCTGCCCAATGTCCTTGTTGCCACCCTGTAAAAGCCATATTGGACTGCAGCGAATAGCAACGTCACTCCAAAAGTCACTATGACTTGCCGAAGGCTGGTTCTGCTGCTCGCAAGCAGTGCATACATAATAGAAATAAACGAACCTAATACAAGGGGGACAAAAAACAGCGTAGCCATCTCTTTTCGTATCTCTCCCTGTAATTGGGCATAGGTATAGCCGACAGAAAAGAGGTTGCTGTACTTTCTCTTTTCTTCACTTATATCCTGATTTATGCGTAACAAAATCAGGCTCACTAATGAAAACAGCAGCAGCATGACCGCCAGCAGAATAAGGACAGATACCACAAGTTTATTTTTCGCCTGTGTTTCAAGATTCGCTGCTTTTGCTGTTATGACCGGACTGATCTCACACAGCCGTTCATACACTGTTGGCAGGCTGTCAGGGCTGGATACAGATATAAAATATTTCATCTGGTCATATCCGGCTTCGCTGACAATACCTTCATAATCTTCATCCGAAATGATATAAGCCCGCTGTGTCTGATCTTCAATGTTATATACAATCTCCCATATTTCCTTTACAATAGTCCTGGTATACACTTTGCCGCCCACCAAAAAGGGAACAGGACCGGGAGGCTGAAAGCCCCATTCCATTCCATTTTCTTCCTGAGTGCCTATATCATAGCAGTTTCGGTCAATCTGGCTCAAAACCACAATTTCACCATTTTGTAATCCTAAGTGTTTTCCTGTCAGATCAAAATAACTGCTTTCGGGCATCACATGAACCAAGCGGCTAAATTCCTGTCCTTCCCACTGGATGGCACCATCTAATATCCTGACCAGACGGGTATCCTTTAATAATGTACCTTTCTGTGACTCAAAGTCCTCTATATTTTTCAGATCATCACCATCAACTGCATCCATGTACACCGCAAAATCATAAGGCATTTCAAAACTATGGTCTCCATCGTCAGTCGCCAACGATACATCAATGATCATCATAAGCAATCCAAAAATGACAATGATAGTACAGCCAGTCAATAATTTCGCGTATTTTTTATAATTCGTCCGTAACTGGCTGATGTAAAATAAATTCCTGTGGTACTTCGGTGTAGAACGAATAAATATTTTGGTAAACCAGTGTGAAAAAGACATTGTGAGGCAGTATGCGCTTGCCGTCAGAGAAAGCATGGGAAAAAGGGCTGATGCAAAATTATAAGACTCTCCCTTGAAAGTAAGCAATAGCAGCCCAAATGCCAACAGTGCAAAACCAATGTTCTGATACAGGTTGGGGTAATCAATACTTTTATCCAGCTTTTTATAGTTCAGCATATCGGATATCTCCAAGCCATTCATACGATTCCCCAAAGAGACTGCATTTATGAGATAAACTGCTGCATACACTACCCCCACCAGAATATACCCCTGTAATGGAACTGCATGAAAATCCATATCCAGGACATGGTTTAAAATATTCAGAATGATAAAATATATCAAGGTCCCCGCCAACAAGCCCCACAGCAATGCCTGCAGCATTGACTTTGCCATAATCCACAGAAAGGCTTCACTTATGCGCTTTTGGTTATATCCCATACTGACCAGAATCCCATAGTCTTTCATCTTTTCGTCCAGGGTGTAAATACATAAATAGCGATAATAAACAAATGAGAATACAGCAAGGATACAGATCAGGGCAGTCATCCACACTGGCAGTGTGTACTCAATAGAATCCATAACACTGACCATCTGTGAATTGCCGACTAATCCTGTGTAAACAAAGAACATCGCTATCGAGATAGTAAGCATAATATACATACTGCTATGCGCTTTTGTCCTTACTGCCCTTTGAAGTATTTTTTTCAAATGACTCCCCTCACTTTCGATGATACCGTCACAATTCTTTCATAAAATGGCTGTGCCGTTTCTTCCTTTCTTAAAGTATCGCATACCCTGCCGTTCTCAATAAAAACAACCGTATCACAATAGCTGGCTACAGCCGCATCGTGGGTGACAAGGACAATCGTAGTCTGCATTCTTTCTTTGATATCCATAAATGTACTTAAGATTGCTTTTGCATTTACATGATCAAGGCTCCCTGTCGGCTCGTCTGCCAATATCAGCTTTGGGGATTTAATGATTGCCCGGCAGATTGCCGCCCTCTGCTGCTCGCCACCCGATGACTGCTCCGGATAGTTACTTTCACAATAACCGACATCCACACACCGCAATGTATCCGCATATTTTTTCTGTATTTCTGTTTCACTCAGTTTTTGCAAAGTCAGTGGCAAAATTATATTCTCTTTCAATGTCAGACCTTCCAACAGATTAAAGTCCTGAAACACATAGCCGACTGTCATCTGGCGGTGGCGGTCATAATCCTGCTGACCATAATCCGCCATATTAGCTCCATTGATGTAGACAGTGCCGGAGGTTGGTTTTTCCATGCCCCCTAAAATCTTTAGTAGTGTACTCTTACCGCTGCCGGACGAACCCATGATACAAAAGATTTCGCCCTGCGGGATATTGAGGGTAACATCAGATAAAGCTGTTTTTGCTGTCCCCTTTGATTGGTAAGACTTAGATAGGTTTTTGATCATTATATGGTATTGCATATTTATACCTCTCCATTTCTTTTTTAGGTTTCAGTACAATAACTTGGCTCTGAACTATTCACTGAAATCCTTGCTTTACAATACCAAGATGGTCGGTTGCGTTCCATATAGCCCTCTATACATCTACGCAACCAGTGGTAGAAATCTAAAGTCAATTCGTAGAATTCCCCAAAATCAAACTTTCAGGTTTTACTTGTCTCTCCCTGCTCCCCGATTCTCCAATCTGCCGGAAAGCCGAGGATGCCTGCCCTGTCCGGCGCGGCTTTGACGACCTCGCTTTTCCGCAGGGCGAGGAACTTATTCCCCATATAGATGCCCTGCGTCGCATCCTTCCTGGCATATCCGGCTATCTGCTCCCGGAGGGAATCCGACAGTTTCCATTCCTTCTTGGATGATTTCTTCCCTGTCTTTTGGATGCCCGCTTGATGGCTTTTTGTTATTCCTGTTATATCCATTTCAATCTCCTCCTGTTTTGCCGGAACACTGCGGATGTCCGAATATTTTACAACCACATTTTATTTATCGCTGATAGGTGGTTCTAACGGATTCTTAACCAAATACCAACGCCCCTCTATCAAAAGATAACAGTCTTCTGGTCCGTTAATGACATAAGAAAATTCTGAATTATCTTCTTCAGCAAAGGTAAAACTATAAAATTCACCACCATCGCTATCTCCGGGAGATTCACCTTCTTCATACTCAAAAAAGGTATATTCCAAACCATTAAACCAATTCCTCAAATCATCAACCCCAGCTCCTTCTACCGCCCATTGCGCTATTTCTCCGCTGACATAATGTTCAACATTAACTTTGGTTATATCATCAGAAATCTTAAATACGGATGTCTCAAAATCCGCCTCTTCTCTGCCGCAACCGCCAATATTAAGTGTACCTATTATTAACATACAAAGTAAGGTTAAATATTTTTTCATAATGCCTCTCCATTCCTCTATATCTTTAATCGATCAGAGCCGCATTCGCTCCCTTGCAATAAGTCCGAGCGGTTCATTACCCTATAAATACACTCCCCCTCACCTCCGGGCAGACCGCAGAGGCAAAGCATTATGCGCCTCTGCGGAATAGGGTGTAAAGGTTATATCTGTATATCCAATTATGCCTCTTTGCGAATGCCAAACATACCATTCAGCATGGATAACACTTTCTCCATGCTGCTTTCCTTAGAACCGGAAGTCTTGTAGGCATCCCTCCATTCCTGTGCCAGCCTTTTCATTTTCTGCCCGGCTGTTTCCGGGACGTTTTCATCCGTCCCCTGCGGCTTTTTAGAGGCATTCGTGGAAAGCCCTTTCCCTCCTTCAGTTCTGAGCCTCTTAAACTCGCCCTCAATCATTTCCCTGGCATCCGCTCTGTCCGCCATCTTCTGGAATGCCCGGTCAAGCCTGCTTAATTCTTCCTCCATTGTCATTTTGCGGAAACCCGTTTCTGAATTTTCATCCTCCACATAACGCTCCCTTGTGCCGTTCTGATAACCCTGCACGATCTCATCATAAAGGTTCCCATAAGCCCTGACGGAATCCTCCACCCGGTTTGAAAGGCTGTAAGAACTGCCGCCTGTCCTCTGCCCTTTCAGTTTTTCGGTCTCTTTGGCTAACTCATTGCCATAATTATTCGCAAGCAGAGCGTTTGTCGCCTGTTTTGCCTGCCTTATAACGCTCTCCTTGTTCCCTTTTGCAACAACCCTGCCCGATATCCCTTTTTCACGGGTCTGTTTCCGATAGCTCTCAATTCCCTCCTGCGAAATGGAAACCTTCACCGCATTGTCCGCCTTCGGCTGCGGTGCATCTTTTTCCTTTTCCTGTGCGCTGACCGCCCTGCCATTCTGATACCAGCCGCTTGCCGCACTGGTCTGGCCCACATTTCCTTCAATATTTACTGACATACCAAATCCTCCATTTCCAAATTTTATGCCCTGAAATCCACCCCGCCGAGCGTCCCATCGAGCTGGTCTAAAATGCCCGTGTCAAAGGCATCTCCTGGTTTCCAGTTTGGATTGTTCTTCTTTACCAATGCTTCTAACCTGCTTCCATAGTCCCCTGCCATTCTGTCCAACGTCCACGAAGCAGAACTGCGCTGTTTGGAAGGAAGGGTACTTAAATATTTGTTGATAACATCATTTCTCCTGGTTCCTTCCGGTATGCTCTTTCCATTGGTGCTGATAAAATCCTGCTTTACCACCTCCGCCAGTTCTGCCTTTACTTCATCTGACACAGACACAATTTTTTTCCAATCGCTTCTTCCCGTTATACATCTGTCCGCCTGCTCTTTTGACATCCAAGGGATACCGTTTTCATCATAATACATATTGCTATGTTTATACTTCACTCCTCCGCTAATAGCAGCGCCCATTTGATTAGATGTACTTGTTTTTTTCCCATTTTTCTGCGAAAACAGTTTATTCAAAAGGGAAGACTGCGAAAGTCCTCTCACATTGTTACTGCTGATATTCATATCCTCGCCTCCTCTTATATCTTCAAATCCAGATTCGCACCAACCTGCGGCTGATCTTTCACAGTGGTTTTGCCCGCATCCTCTTCCCGGGCAGCTTCGATGATTGTTTTCATATCTGTGTCATTCAGATAAATCGTGCCATCTTTGGAAGCAGCCATTTTTTCATTTATGAGCTGTTCGGCCTTGTTGTAAGCTGATCCACCCTCTGCCTTTTCCGCTTTCTTTTCTTCTAATGTTTCCTCTAATTTTTCTTTCTTTTCTGCTGCCTTTTCCTTCGTCTTTTCAAGCAGTTTCTCAGAATTTTTCTTCCTTTCTTCCCGGAGTTTGTCACTCATGTTCAGCATAAAGTCATTTCTGTAATGTCCAACAGAATGGTATTTCCCATTTTCGTCTATGTAGCTATGCTTGTATACGACAGTCCAGCCACTGGCTTTATTGATACTGTCTATCAGATTCATTGCCGATTCAACGCCTCTGATCAACTCCTTCGTTTCCTTTGCCTGCTCCGAATCATTCTGCATTTTTTCCAGAAGTTTAGGATTAATGGTCAGGGTTTTACCGCTTTTTGCTGATGAGCAGCCGTTTCCAACCATAAAATCTACGCTTGGGACAAGTTTGGCCAGTTCATCCGCATACCCTGCTGTACTTCTGGATTTACTGCCCTCTGCTGTCTCCTGTGTTTTCTCAGTTTCCTTCTTTTTCGTGTTGCCTGCCATGCCCTGTGCCGCATAGCTGCTGTAATTGTTTGTAATCTCCATCGCCATAATTTTTTCCTCCTTGATAATAAATTTATTGAAATCCATTTCGTTTCCATACTGTGCCTATAATAGTTTAAGCAGTTCCATATACCAGTTATCCAGGATGCTTTCATAGGGTATCTGCACTACCCTGTCTCCTGAACCACTTTCATAAATACAGGATTCCGCTGCGCCAGCCAAACCAGGCAGCTTATAAAACCCACCGAAAACAATCCAAATTTCCCCTTCTGCATTGTTTTCAATTAAGAACTTCTCAAAAGCCTCCCTTTCTACATAGACATACTTGTCATCATATGAGATCATCCTGCTTAGCTCTTCGGTGTCGCATGAAACAACTGCATTTTCCCCATCATATTTACCGACCAGAATGTCCCTGTTTTCATTGCAGCGGGCATAGGAATGTGTATGTACCGCCAACAGCATGGCCGCAATCATCAGAGCGGCTGCGGCTGCCATGCCTGCGCACATCCTTTTTTTGTATGGACGGAAACCTGCAATCTCGCCCATCCGCCTTTTCATGTCTGCAAATTCCCTTTCCCCCGCATAGGTAACGGTGGGCGGTGCAGTCTCCGATTCGGAACTCAGCAGTTTGAGGGTTTTCAGCAATACCATCCCATATTCATGAGCCGCCCTCCCGCTGCCCTGTATGCACACCCTGTCGCAGATATCCTCCATATCCGCCCGGAACTGTTTCTGGCAGACTGTCAGGAACGGGTTCACCCATAAGAGGCACCGCAGGACGTCCCATGCAAGCCCGAACCACAAATGCCCTAACCGGATATGCGTCCGCTCATGCTGAATGACAGACCTTAATTCCTCCCTGCTGTAGTTCTCCAGCATTACCTTTGGGATGACGATCTTCGGTGCAAACAGCCCCACGGTAAACGGCGTCACATTCATGTCCGTAACGCTGACTACGATATTATCCAAGGAAACCCTCTCCATCCCAGCAACCGACTTTCGGAGGCGCAGCCGCTTTCCGAATATACAGACAGCAGCTATAAGGATGCCCGCCATATAAATGCGGTCAGCCCACAGGCAGGTCATGGTTCCATGCGTTATCTGTCCTGTTATTATCGCCACTGCCTCATTTTCATAAAACAGCTTCAGCTTTCCAAGGAACGGGATGAGCAGGAAGGATGACCATAGCAGCCCCCTTATGAATGTCCGTCTTGAAAAAAGCATCTTCCGGAGCAGCATCACAAGCCCGATCAGCACGAAGGAAAATGCCGCACACCGTACAAGCTGGGTAGTGTAATATGCCGCACAGAAATCCAGCAGGCTGCCAATCCATGACCAGTCAGGCATGGGGTTCACCCTCCTTATCCGTGGATTCTGTCCCCCGCTCCCTGCTTTTCTCCAAAATCTCCTCCAGCTCTTTTATCTGCTCATCCGTCAGTGCGAAGCTCTGCAGCAGCGCCGCCATCGCATTTGTCCCGCTGCCGGAAAAATAGCTGTCCACAAACTTCCTGCTCTTCTCCTTCACGCATTCCTCCCTTGACCTCTGCACATAATAGTGGTAAACCCTCGAATCATGCTCATCCACCGTGTAGCCGAGGATATCCTTCTGGTTCAGGCGGTTCATCAGCACCCGCACCATCCTCATCGACATACCCACATTCCCCTGCATCCTCTTGTAGACCTCGGAGGATGTCAAAGGCTCCCCACACGCCCACAGGACTTCCATAATCTGCCATTCGCTCGGTGTAATCTCTTCCTTTGCCATATCTCTGCCTTCCTTTCGTTTAATTTCGTCACTTTATATATCGGTCAATTACCGTTAATTATTAAGAGACGTTGACGCTTTTCGCAATATGGGTATGGGCAGAGGATAGATTATGGGCAGCCACTTCCCCGCTTTCCAAGTGATTTCCGTTATCAGGCCGCCCGGCCTGCCTACGGAAACGGCAAACCGCCGCATATAATGGTAAGCATATCGGCGATCACTACCTGGTTACTTTGTTCTCAATTTGGCTTCTACCAACTCCTTATGATAAAAATAATTGATATGTTTTATTGAATGTGCAGCACAATATCCCTCAATCTCAACAGCAAGATTATTCCAGAACCCCATGTTCCCTTTTACATATATTTCATCATATAATTCCACTAATTGTGGGCAGGCACTTTTTATGTAGCCAAGGATATCCTGCTTATAGCTCCCCCGCAGGTTCAGATTTTCAAACCAGTATTCATCCACATATCTTTGTGTCTTTACTATTATTTCCTTATAATCCGTTATGCCCGGAAAAATAGGAGACATAAACAAAACAGTGTATATGCCATTTTGATGCAATGTTTCCAGTGTTTCTAGCCGTTTCATGATGCTGCTAGCATGATCCATATCATTTTTAAACTGCTCATCTAATGTATTGACTGATACCGAGACTTTCAAATTATTACACTGTTTCAATAAATCAATATCCCTCAAAATCAGATGGGATTTTGTTGAAATATTCAGTTCGCAATTTATGGAAATTAGCTGCTCCAGTATCTTCCGTGTATTACGGTACTTTTCCTCAAATGGATTGTAGCAGTCCGTCACAGATGACAGGAAAACAGACTTCCCCTGCAGTTTCTTTTTGCTTATCGGCTTGTCACACCGCTTAATGTCAATAAAACTCCCCCATGCCTCACCATGATTCGTAAACCGCTTCATAAAACAGGCATAACAGTACCTGCACCCATGAGGGCAGCCTACATAAGGGTTTATCACATAATCGCTTGCCGGAAGATTTGATTTTGTAACCAGATCTTTTACTACTACTTCTTTTTCTACCATGTTCATAAGATAGTCCCTCCGTGGAACATACAGGCATATACCTTTTTCTGCCTGCAATATATCCGTTCCTCTCCTGAAAAACATTCAAAATCACCCTGCACCTGGCACTGGTACATATAATCGCCTTTCTGATAGAATTCCGGCCCTCGGAACGGCATGGAAACCGACACATGGGAAAGCACTTCTTTCAAAAATATAATATCAAAATTCTCATCCAGGCTCTCCCCGTAATAATTCATAGCCCACACTGCATGATTCCTTATCCAGACTCGTTCCCCGCCTATGAATTTCTGCCCGCCAAGGTAAGTATCCATATACAGGTAATCACCATCTTCATAACGGAAGTCGTGGGAACCAGGCTGTGACGGCATGATTTCATTTTCACCCGTGATATATGTGTTATTTTTTGCCCTGACTAAAAAAATCCTGATATCCTGCATAGGATATTTCTGTTCACAAAAAAGACTGATTGTACAGATATCATTTTCCTTCACAAGCCTGTCTATGGAAACTTTAAAAATCTCACTAAGCTGTATAAGGTTCTGAATATCCGGAAAAGACTGTCCATTCTCCCATTTTGTTATAGACTGTCTTGATATATCCAGCCTGTTAGCAAGTTCTTCCTGTGACAGTTTCATATTTGTTCTTAGTAATTGCAATTTTTCTTTAAATTCCATTCTGACATCCTCCAGACATTCATTATACTTTAGCGTTTTTCCATAATCAATCCACCTATGCGTTCCAATCCGGCAACTGTTGGTTGCTTTCCAAAAAACAATTGTTCACTCTCACTAAATCGAAAGGGACAGTTGCCCCGCAAAGCGGCACAAACGCAAACCGCCGTGTAAGCATATTAACTCTGTTTCCCCCGCTTTCCAAGCGGTTTCTGCTGTCAGACCTGCCCGCGGAAACGGCAGACCGCCGCATATGGCGAATGAAGGCCATAGTGCGGCGGTCTTTGCTTAATCAATGGTATCTTTTCCAGCCTCGCCACAATTATTTCATCATGAAAACGCTTATTCCTTTCGTTTCATTAGACATAAAATCTCATTTTTCAAGCTAATCCACTATTTGATTTTTTCCATAAATGCTTTAAATTCTTCCAATGATTTAGATGGTACGAACTCAATTATTTCATACCGGGCAATTTTTTCTCGGAAAAATGGGTCTTGCTTCATAATCTGTTCTGCCTCCTGCTTTGTGGCACAATTACAAAGAATTATCCCGCCAGTTCGTGGATTCTTTCTTCCAGAACAAATAAATTTTTTTGCATTGTAGTTTTTTTCCAAATAACTAATATGCGCCGGTAACATTTTTTCAACTTCCAAAATTGGCTTGATATAAGTCAGATTAAAAATAAACATATTGTACCTCCTGCAAAAATGTGTTAGAATAATAGTGACCGCAGTCAATGACCGTGGTCACTATTTTAACTACTACCATCCATATTGTCAATAGCATTTTATAAGGAGTCAAGGAATGGAACAGAAAAAAACACGCAAAGATAGAGCTGTTGATACAAAAAATAAAATATTTGAAACAGCAGTCACACTTATAAAAAGCAAAGGGTACGATAATGTTACTATAAGTGAAATTTGCCAGACAGCAGGATTGGCAAAAGGATCATTTTATGTTCATTACAACTCCAAGGAAGATATTGTAAGGGAAAGCTATTATGCTGATATGGGAACCTATATCTGCACCCATTACAATGAATTTATAGCCTCCAACCCTAATAAATCCGTAATTGAACGTATTACCTACTTTTTAAATCTGGAATTTGAATTTGCAGAATACGCTGGATATGAACTTACCTGCTTAGCTTATTCGCTAAATCTAAGTGCATGTATGCCTGGACCTTCCGAACATTTCAGCAAACGATATTTTATCAAAATATTGCAGGATGAAATAGAATCAAGTTTAGCGTATTCATCCTCCGATTTTTCATGCAATGAAATTTTCAATTATTTTGAAAGCATTGTGAGAGGCACAATGGCTACATGGTGCTTCTCCAATAACTCTTTTAACATTGTTGAACAAGGGAGAAAATATATTAAACAGGCTGTTCATAGCATTTACCAGATGCAATGAACCATCCAGCCGTCATGCTGCACAAAAAAATCAGCAGGAGAACCTTGACTGGCTTTTCATAACTGTATGTCCGGCTCTAAGGAGAAAATCCCGTTTTCAAATACAAGCCGAGAAGCTGATGCGTTCTTTACCTTTTTCAATTTTTCTGTATACTATCATGCAAAACTCCATACTATCACGGAAACTCATATACAAACACGAAAACTCCGAGCAGTTTCCGTGTTTGTATTATATCTCCCGTTTATCGACAGCATTTTCCGTCAAGCTAATACACCTTTCAGCCAAAACCGCCAATATCCTACTCCTTTTTACCTTTCCGTTTTATACTATCACGGAAACCCCCGACTTTTGCGTGAAAGTATACTTTTGCCTGATAGTACGATTTTTTCCCCTATCGCCATCCTATCAGCGGCATTAAAAAACACAAAAAATGGGGTCCACCAACCACCGTGATGAACCCCATCAAACCTTAAAAACCTTGATTTTAAGCCATTCTTCAATACTTTTGCCTGCAAGTACCCAAATTCCTATGGCATCATTTGGAAATTGCCGCCTGTGCCGCTGTTAAATATTTTTTATCGCTCCCAGTACAAGGCTCTGCCCCGCCCCATTCAAACCTTTTAACGATTCCTGCTATCGTTAAAAAGTGGTGCAAAATCAGAAAACGGAGCTGCTCACTCAACAGAAAAAAGGCTCAAAAAGCGAAAAAATAAAACCGCAGAACCCGCGAAATGCCTTATTTTCAGGCTTTTCTGCGGTTTCCCATTGTATCAATTTCGTTGTTGCGATGTTCCTATGTATCTGTGGATATTTTCCTGATAAAACTTAAAATCTCTATATTGAAAAATACTTCTAAAATTATACTTTGACGTATAGTATCAAAGTATAACACTCTTTATTAGTTTAAGTGTTTTTATTTGACATATTTATTGGGTTAACATATATTCTCCCCATTGTTTGAGCCGCTTTTATTTTACTATTAAGCATTTCTTTCACTGTATACATATTTTCTATAATTAAAACTAACATATCTTTCAATTCTTTTGTGCCGATATTTATATTTTTTCGCTTCTTTTCCATTTCTTCCTGACGTTGTCTTTCTTGTTTTATTTTATGATTTCTGATTTCCTGAAGCTGTTTTAAATGCATAATTTTTCTTTTTGCGATAGGGATCTTCATAGGGTAAAGATTATAGAAAGAGTTTTTTCTAATTTGGAAAAGCGGAGTGATTTGGGCATAGGGCAGTTTCGTAGTATGTTAAAACGATTAACAGAATGGGCTTATCTCAATCCTTATTATTTTAAGAAAATAAATAAGCTGGATGAGGCTATATTCGCTTTCAGGCATCAATTCCCTTTGAGTACAGCCTGCCTTCTGCAAAAAGTCTACAATATCCTTCTTAGGTCAAAAAATAGACAAAATACAACCTTTCATACAGTCCATTATATCTTTAGGAAATGTGTTAACCATGAAATCTCAATCTCCTGATTTAATCATTTCTGCCCTTTATAAAACAACACATATTTTTAAAGAATCTCAGAATTCTTTCATTTTCCGCAGCCATTAACTTTTTTGTATATTTTCGTTATCTAACATTTCCAAATAACTATCCAGTCTTGCATTCATATAACCTGCAAACAACTTTTCCATCGCACCAAGATTATGCTTTACATGGTATTCATCGAATGCATTGTAATACGAAATCCGGTCTGCAAATTTAATATCAATTGGCGGATATCCAGCTTTCATCAATTCCAAATTTATAAGCAGTCTCCCGGTTCTGCCATTTCCGTCTATAAAAGGATGAATCCCTTCGAATTCAATATGGAATCGTGCGAGCCGGGGAATGATATGATCTGTACTATTCCTATAAGCCTCCAACAACTGTTCCATTTTAGGCTGGATCAAATAGGGCTGTACTGGTTCATGTTTCGCACCCATAATTCTGACGGGGACTCTTCTGTAAACCCCCCGGTCCTCCCGTTTATCCGCTAATACAAGATAGTGTATCTGCTTGATAATACTCTCCGATAAAGAAATCTGCTCTTTTACCAAATCCCGCACAAAATCAAACGCTTCTTTATGCCCGACTGCTTCCATATGATCTTTTAAAGGCTTTCTGTCAATCGTCAGGCCACGCAAAACCATATCCGTTTCACGAAGGGTTAGGGTGTTTCCCTCAATTGCATTTGAATTATAAGTATATTCAATAATGAATTCCTCAGTCAAGCGTTCCAGCTCACCCTCAGTCAACGGGCGTCTGGTATCAAGTTCCCTTTTCTTCCGGTCTATGGCTGTCAGTAAACTTTCAGTCGCTTTAAAACGTCCATCCTGTGGTTTTTTCGCATCTGATGGGATCATCCAGCTGCGCCCTTCTCGTGTGGCTCCCGAAATTTTTCCTTCCGAGCAAAGTATACGCACTCGTCTGTCAGAAATCCCCCACTTTTCTGCTGCCTGCTTTGCTGTTATATACATAAAGATCGCATCTCCCTTCTTTCAATAGTATATCTTATTTTCGGAATATTATCAACAGAAATGGAATAATATTTTATTGTTTTCGGAATAATAAAAGACCAAAAAGGGGCTATCTATTTCCCGATAGCCCCATGTTTCATATTATAATGCAATAAACTTTATATTTTACATATTGGGTTGAATAACCACTGTTACAAATCCCTGATGACGTGTATTTAAATCATCCATTATTCCATTTGGATTGCCAATTCTACCTTCTGGATCATATACAAAACAGATTAGTTTTTCACAATCCGGATGCCCTTTATATCTATCGACATCAATAATCAACTGATCGCCAACTTCCTTATCTGCTAATCCGTGTCTGGTTTTTTTACTTCAATAACTGTTTTTTCATTTTTAAGGAGGAAATCAACCCTTGCACTTTTTCCACATACTCTTTTACATCTTCTAAAGTTCGGACACATATTTCTGCCGTGGCATAATCTTCACGGTTTGCTTTAATAAATACATCCTTGATTTCTGTCTGTTCTTTTAAAAAGGAGTTTAAGAAAACTATGACCTTTGTCTTCCAGCTATTAAATTGTATAGCATCTACACAAGTTCCAGTATATTTTGTCTCATGCCTTGTTGTTAAAATATTTCCTCCGATGCTTATTAAATTTGTCAGTTCTTCCATGATTGTCTCTTTAGTCATGCCTGCCCTCCTATAGAAACCTTAACTTTGCATTTTATTCAACTTACTGGCAAATCTTCCCGTAGTTCTATGGTTTCGTCAATAAACATTTACCTGCACCCACTTTCACTTACCGTTTCCTGCCTCACATCCCACATTTCCCCTATATCAAAGCCGAAAAAAGGATTGACAAATTTTCTGCCCAGTGGTATTCTTCTAAGTAAAGAGAGGCGGTTTTGTACCACTGGCTACCTGTTAGTCCTGAGTGGGTTACTCGCTTCTTTTTTTATGTCCACCAGATCATACAGGTATATCTTCCTTTTCCCCGTACAGTTTACCACCAGACAGCCGGAATAAATATTATAGTTTTCCGTTTTCACATCATTATCATATATTGGCATGGCAAACCGTGTCGTATAGTAATACCAGCCGTTAGAGGCATCAACGGAATGTTTCTCTTTCCGGTTCTCTCGGAATCTTTTATCCGTTGCAATCCCCACCATTTCACGGATGCCCTGTGCCGCATTGGCTTTCGCCTTTGCCCTGCCGCCTTTCATTTTCCTTGTATATTTTGAACCGGAATATTCATCCGGGAAGTCTTTTCCCAAATAAATAATGTCGCCGGTCTCCACTACTTCCACCAATTCCCCGACAAAACGTTCCAGATACTTCTCCACCTCATTCCAGTCGATATTCTGTTTGCCTGAAAAAATAATGTCCGGCAAAATAACAACCTTATTGCCATTTTTATCCAGTGCTGTTTCCAGTGTTTCCATAATATTCCTCCCTTGTGTTGCAACCATTGTAACACGCACAGATATCAATGCACAACCGGAAATTATTTTTATTCATACCGCCTGCGTATCTCCACAAATAAATGTCCCAAAAACCACAATACACTTGCTATTGCCAATGAACTGAACGCATTAGGATACTTGTACCCGCTGGAAAATGAAATATTTGTTAATGATATTCCCATGTTAAAACGGCTACAGAATATCCTTATGCGGAATAACGTTTTATACCTCTCACAGTTATCAATACATCCCAGAAAGGAAATATTGAAGTTCCGTAATTTGGGCGAAGCTACAATGCCGGAACTTGACAACATATGCCAGAAGCATGACATTCAGATATGTTCTCTTGCTTCTATTAAGCAGGCATTTGACAGTTGCCATTTTCCTGTTGCACTGCACACTATCTTTTTTCAGAACAATATATTCTGTATGGACGACTTTAAACACAAGACAGCCCATGATTTATATGTCATTTGCCAGCGTGATTATACCCTGACAATGAAAACATACTACACACTAAAGAAAAATGGAGTCATGTTTGAAGGTTGGGAGGACAAGTATCTATTTGAGATTCTTCCGAAGAAAAAAACTTTCTTGATATGGCAGAAATACGAAATATCCACAGTGTCGCAATTTTCTGATTATAACAAGGAACAACTGAAAGAAATGACTTCTTTATCTCCCAAACTTCTGGATACCATAGGACATTGCTGACAGATACCCAGCAAAAAGGCAAGTAAGCTGATGAATTGCTCTACTTGCCTTTTTATTTTTCACTATCTGGTAACAATCCAATAAAAAATTCCGAAAAATCCACGCCATAAATTTGTTTCAATGCGAGAAAGTCGCTAATCCGTATATTCCGAGTGCCAGTTTCGATTTTGGAATAAGTGCTGCGTGACATATTGCTTCCCATAAGATGTAATTTCGCCACTAATTCTGATTGCGAGTAACCAAATCTTTCTCTTAGAATTTTTAAATTTTCTCCTATACTTATATCTTGTAGAAACCATTGCATAACAGCACCCCTTTTGCCTGCGACTAACCAAAACCCTTATATTGATTGTAGCAAGCTGAATTAATTTATCTGTGACTGTAGGGGCGCAACTATAAAAAATTTGGGGATTATGAAAAAGAACAGACAAGAAATGGAATGACAGCCTTATAGAAATCAGGGCAAGTAAGTTTAAAACTACTTATTTGCCCACTCAAATTTTAAAGATGTGTATTTTCCTCTGGCAACACGGGAGTTTGACAATTGAATAATCCAAAAAGTTCTCGCAGGTAGCACAAAACCTGCTTTTTTTGTGTCAGTTTATTTGTTTTTATATATGTTATTTTATGTTATTGTATTGTATAATAACAGAAGGAGGGATGATATATGAATCTTCACATAACAAAATCTAAAAATGCAGAGTCTTTTTATATCTGCAAATCTTATGTAAAAGCAAATGGAAGCACTACTTCTACAATTGTCCGCAAGCTGGGAACTTTAGAACAACTTCTTCCCGAGCATGGCCCTACAAGAGATGATGTTGTTGCATGGGCAAGAAATGAAGCGAAAATAGAAACTGAAAAATATAAAAAGGAAAAACAAGCAAAAACAGTATTGATCCCATTCCACGCTGACAAGCAATTAGATTATGGGAAACAGGCCTTCTTCCGCGGCGGCTATCTTTTTCTCCAATCCGTTTATTATCAGCTGCAAATGAATAAGATCTGCCGGAAGTTAAAACAGAAATATCATTTCAAGTATGATATCAACGCAATCCTGTCTGACTTGATCTACACAAGGATTTTGGAGCCTTGCAGCAAGCGTTCTTCTTACAAGGCAGCATCTGCGTTTTTAGAGAAACCTTCTTACGAACTCCATGATGTGTACCGGGCATTGGATGTCCTTGGCGCTGAATGTGACCTCATCCAGGCAGAAGTCTATAAAAACAGCTATTATCTTGGAAAGAGAAATGACAAGATCCTTTATTATGACTGCTCGAATTATTACTTCGAAATTGAACAGGAAGATGGCACCAAAAAATACGGAAAAAGTAAAGAACACAGACCAAACCCTATCATTCAAATGGGGCTGTTTATGGACGGGGATGGAATCCCCCTTGCTTTCTCACTCTTTCCGGGAAATGCAAATGAACAGACATCCCTAAAGCCATTAGAAAAGAAAGTCCTTGGGGATTTCGGATGCCAGAAATTCATTTATTGCAGTGATGCCGGACTGGGTTCTGAATCCATCAGGGAATACAATCACATGGGAGAACGAGCTTATATCGTAACGCAGTCCATCAAAAAGCTGAAGAAAGAAGAAAAAGAATGGGCTTTAAATCCGCAGGGCTTTAAAAGAATATCTGATGATACCCCTGTCGATATCACAAAGCTTTCTGCGGATGACAAAGGGCTTTATTACAAAGACGAACCCTATACCACAAAGAAACTGCATCAGCGCCTGATCATTACGTATTCCCCTAAATATGCCCTTTATCAGAAATCGATCCGTGACAAACAGGTAGAGAGGGCACAGAAGATGCTGGATTCAGGGAAGTCCAAAAAGAACCGGAAAAATCCCAATGACCCGGCCCGTTTTATTGGAAAAACAGCAGTTACAGAAGAAGGGGAAGCGGCTGATATCCAACATTATCTGGATGAAAAGAAGATTTCTGACGAAGCTGGGTACGACGGACTCTATGCAGTATGCACAGACCTTTTGGATGATGAGGTCAGTGATATCCTAAAAGTAAGTGAGGGCAGATGGCAGATCGAGGAATGTTTCCAGATCATGAAAACAGATTTTTGTGCAAGGCCGGTTTATTTACAGGATGAAAACCGGATCAAAGCACATTTTCTGATTTGTTTTCTCGCATTAACACTCTACCGTTTTCTTGAGAAAAAACTGGATTATAAGTATACCTGCAAAGAAGTATTAGATACGCTAAAAGCAATAAATTTCGCCGAAATACAGGAACAGGGATTTATCCCACTATACAGGCGGGAGCTTATCACGGATGCGCTCCATGAAGTCTGTGGTTTCCGAACGGATTATCAATTCATAACCAAAAGCAGCATGAGAACCATTCAGAAAAAAAGTAAAGGGAAAGAATAAATTACTATAATTCGTAACAACGACAATAATCGCTGTAGCCCAGAAAATACAAGGGATACAGCGATTTTTTCTTTTGCTAACTGTCAAAGACGGGATTATGACATAGAAAGATGGATAATTCAACTAACTTGACAAAGAGCCAAACTAATTTACACTACCGCAAAAACAAGGGAAAAGGATACATATTTTGAGGCTTAGCATACCACAAAGCCTTGAAAATTAAGGAAAGTTAAGGCAGTTAGTAGATAAACTGGAATTTCTGCTAATCTACGGACTTGTTTCAGGCATTGAATACAGGTAGTGTAAATTAGTTTGTGTTTTTGGAAATAAATGGCTCCTTTTTGGTAAGAATTAGGATATGGAAATTCTTATCGAAAAGGAGTATTTTTATGCCAGTAGCAAAGGAACAAAT
>CAJTDX010000014.1 GCA_910575155.1 Lachnospiraceae bacterium | reverse complement strand
TGAAACAAGTTCTTTAGATATAGGTGTGGATTATCCAATCTATTCTCTGGGCGGAGTTGATACAGAAATTGTCGGTTTTTATCAACTGACGTATGAACAGTCTGTATCCTCAATGACTTTAGAAGAGGATATTTTAGAAAACTGGATTGTGGTGGACCGGAAGACGGGTGAAGTGTTAGACGAATTATATGGCGAGCCAGACCAGCTGGGATCCGGAATCTTCTATGTTGAACATCCGGATGAGGTTGAAAAAGTGATGGAAAAAGTCCGTGCATTGGATTGGATAGACTGGAGGTACTTTGAAGTGTGCGAGGATGATTCGCAATACAGCGAGGCCATAAAACCTCTGACAAATATGAAACTAATACTGTTTTGGACCGTTATCATCTCGGGAATTCTGACACTGGTTCTGATCTCGCTTCTTATGACGCATAATGCGAAAAAGAGAAGAAGGGAATGGGGAATCTTTCTGGCAATGGGAGTGCCGGTAAAGGAAATCCGCAGCCTGGTGAAAAAAGAATACCTTTTTATCACATTGACTGCTTTTCTGACTGCATTCATTACGTGCATGCTTCTTACGCCTGTCCTTGGGAATGGTATATATAAAGGGATGGGAGGAGGAAATGAAGTGAAGGAATACACAGAGGAAGAAATCAATGCAGCCATTGCACGGGGAGAGCATGGACTGGCGCAGCAGATGAGCCAGGACCAGCACCTGCTTCAAGATCATATCCTGCCGGAAGAGCTTGAAATACAGTTCAATTTTTTAACGGCGCTGGTTGTAGCAGGGGCAGAGCTTGCGGCAGTAATGTTCTTTATAAGTGAAGCGTTGGACAGTACATTGAGCCGAAAGCCGATGGATGTTTTAACTATGATCCGCTGAGGTTTACTGTTTTAAAAACACTAACAAAGAATAATATTTTCAACTGTATGGTAAGTTAATACCGCTGTTATTATATTTTTAGGGGGTGGAAAATGAAAAATTGGAAAAAATTATATTTATCCTTGTGCCGCAGGAAAATCAATTTTCTTATATTTCTTGTATTGGCAGGCCTTTCACTTTTGTTTCTAAGCATTTTTATGATCTACCAGTCTGCGGATCATGCCATTGAAGAAATAAAAAAAAGTTATGGAAGCAGTTTTAAGCTGCGGGTAGTGAAAGATGAAAGCAAACCCGAATTTTTCAAAGAAGTGGAAGTATCAGGGCGGGTTTACCAGTTCTATTGCGGCCCCAATGTGAACTTTGAGATGTTAGAACGGGTACAGGATGAAGTCGAAGATATTACAGAGTATAATGCCGGAAGACCCCAGTCTGTTTTGTTGTTAGACTACCAGTTGCTGGAGGGATCTTTTTATTATGGCTATATTGAACAGCTTGCGCATCCAAGCCCTGGTTATATACATACAGCAGAAGAAGTAAAGAATCTGTTATATAGGACTCTGGCCCGTGTTGCCTGCAACAGTCAACATGAGAAGAACTTTCAGAATGGATCTTTTGCGTTAACAGAAGGAAGGCATATTAAGCAGGACGATGCCTATAAAGTAATCATTTCCAAAAAACTGGCGGAAAAAAATCATCTGAAGGTGGGAGATCCCTTCCGGATTGAAACAAGTTCTTTAGATATAGGTGTGGATTATCCAATCTATTCTCTGGGCGGAGTTGATACAGAAATTGTCGGTTTTTATCAACTGACGTATGAACAGTCTGTATCCTCAATGACTTTAGAAGAGGATATTTTAGAAAACTGGATTGTGGTGGACCGAAAGACGGGTGAAGTGTTAGACGAATTATACGGCGAGCCAGATCAATTAGAAATTGGACGCTTCTATGTTGAACATCCGGATGAGGTTGAAAAAGTGATGGAAAAAGTCCGTGCATTGGACTGGATAGACTGGAGGTACTTTGAAGTGTGCGAGGATGATTCGCAATACAGCGACGCCATAAGACCTCTGACGAATATGAAACTAATACTGTTTTGGACCGTTATCATCTCGGGAATTCTGACACTGGTTCTGATCTCGCTTCTTATGACGCATAATGCGAAAAAGAGAAGAAGGGAATGGGGAATCTTTCTGGCAATGGGAGTGCCGGTAAAGGAAATCCGCAGCCTGGTGAAAAAAGAATACCTTTTTATCACATTGACTGCTTTTCTGACTGCATTCATTACGTGCATGCTTCTTACGCCTGTCCTTGGGAATGGTATATATAAAGGGATAGGAGGAGGAAATGAAGTGAAGGAATACACAGAGGAAGAAATCAATGCAGCCATTGCACGGGGAGAGCATGGACTGGCGCAGCAGATGAGCCAGGACCAGCACCTGCTTGAGGATCATATCCTGCCGGAAGAGCTTGAAATACAGTATCATTTTTTAACGGCGCTGGTTGTAGCAGGGGCAGAGCTTGCGGCAGTAATGTTCTTTATAAGTGAAGCGTTGGACAGTACATTGAGCCGAAAGCCGATGGATGTTTTAACTATGATCCGCTGAACTATATAGTTTAAGACGAATTATTTCAAGAAGTTATGCAGTACACCATATAATGATAGTATTTAGACTTTACGCAATAAGTAAAACAAATTTCAAAAAACAGGGACTTCAGATTTGTTAAAATTCAGATATTTTCTCCAGGAATGATAACAAAGAAGAAGTCCCTGTGTTATTGTGAATGGCACAGTTTTAAAAAACTATAAAATGAATGAAAATAAATTTTAATAGAAAGCGAAGGCGCTTTGTTTTTCACAGCAGGTTTGCACCTGGTAAAAGAAATTATCTGACGGTATGGTTTGAAGGGATATTGGAAGCAGAATCAAAAATAGGATTGAAATATTTCAAATGATCTTGCGAAAATTATATGTATGGGGCAATTTTGAAAATGACCATACAAAAAGACAGAGTACTTTTTAAACTTTCACATTAAATCACGCAATTATTTATATTGAAACATATACTTTAAAAATATTTAATTGATTTATCAATAGAAGTAATTGACTGCTCAATACCTGACTTTTGCAGTAAAAACAGCTTAAAAATCCCCTCAATTTCGGTGTTTAGGCGGGATTGTCGTTTTGTCATTTTTTCATGGGGAATTTTCTGCTTTTTTGTGTCTGCTAAAATTTTTTTAATTTCTCCAAGTGTCCGGATACGTTTGCTAAAATCAATACCGGTTGCGTCTCCAAGATATTTTAATGTTTCATCACAATAATCGAACAGATCATTCTTGTCATCCGGCTCTTCCATTTCGCTGGTAAGCGGGACATAATAGCCATCGAAACGTTCTTCCTGACGGATCAATTCTTCATCAAGTTCAAGAACGGAAGAAGCGGTAAGTATTTCGCCGCTGTCTTTATCAAAATCCACTTTTTTCACATATTTTGCAGCGCCATAGGAAGTCGCCCTGGTGTAATTCCCGGGATTTTTGGTCAGATCCGCTGCTTTGGCCAGTGCAGCGGCACGGTCGGCTTTGGCGCGTTTGGCATACTTTTCACTCCAGAACACGACCTGTTTTTCGTCTACGGTTTTATCCATCTTCGGTTGGCGTGTTGATGGTATACCAGATGTTGTCGCCGGTAGTCATGCCTTTGTCTGCAACAGAGATTACCCTGTCAAGATCAAAGTGTTTTTTGATTCTCCCGAAGTTTGGACGGTAAATAAGGCAGTCATTGGAATTTCCAGGAAAAAACTCATAGGTAATAGGGATTCCATTATGATCCATAAACTGCCCCATTTGTATAATCGGATTGGGACGATGTTCTTTCGAGACGCCTTTTCTTTTAAAATCATCCGGAATATCGGATTCAAAATAATAGTTCGTCACATCATAATAATAGATGAGACTGGCATCCCTGCCGTAGTTTTGCGGATCTTATCGTTTAGCCAGACCTGTATGTTTTCCCGGTGTTTATAGAACAGGTCAAGACAACGGTATATGTCATCCAAAGAGTAGTTGGTTTTTTCAAAAAACCGCTCAATGGAAGAAGGCTGAAGAAGCCGTGAGTAAACCAGCAGTTTCATGATCGAATTCGCATCATACCCTTCTTTGGAGTGTCGCTGACGGTTAATCAGGAATATATGGATCGCGAGTTCGTGGTAGATCTGGCTGAGGGGAGCATAGCCAAAGTTTTTACGGAGACTGGTATCGGAAGCACACAGCCTGTCGGAATCATAAAAAGTAAAGTTAATGGGGGCCTGTCCTGCTTTCTTTTCCATCTTGAGCCGTTCTACTCTTTTTTGAAAATGAGCAATCGGATCGTCATATTGTTTTTCCAAATCATCAAGATATCCCAACGATTGGATCGTTTTGGAGCGGGACATTTTCTTCTCTTTGTCATAATAAAAATCAGCGATAGATAAATAAATGTGGACGCTGGAAGTTTTGGCTCTTTTGAGATGCATAATAGATATCCTCTTGATGGTCTGTTTTACCTGCCTATTCTTGGTATAGGCAAATGCGGCTTTCTATCTTAATGACTGTTATAGTATATCATATATTACCATAGTAAAATGAGTAAATTAGGAAATAAAAAAAGCTTGGAAGCAAGATTATAAAAGGCTTTCAAGCTAAAATCGAACACATGTTACTGCAAAACTGTGGAGGACACTATCACCACAGCGCCGGCTAAGGACGCTCCCGCACTGGTGAGGAAGATTGGCCGGACTACTTACATTGTGCGGGTTCATTTCAGCAAGGAAACCATGAGCGACAAAATCAAGCGTATGCTGAAAAATGAGATACAGCAGATGTGAAAAAACGATAATGGCAAGAAGCCGGGATTCAGAAATGCGTTGGCTCCCGGCTTGTAAAATCAGGATGTTTATGGTAGTATGGAGATACGAGAATAGAAGGGAAAGCAGGTGGGAAAATTGACAGTGACGGAACAAATAGACCAGAAACATCAGGAAGATTTACAGAGGCTAAGAGGTTTTCGCCTGCTTGATGATGAGTTCCTCACAAAGTGTTTTGAGGGAGATACGGCAAGCATAGAACTGGTATTGCAGATTGTACTGGAAAAGCCAGATTTAAAAGTGCTGGACGTTCGTACACAGGTATTTGTGGAAAATCTGCTGAACCGTTCAGTGAGGTTGGATATTCTGGCTACGGACAGCACAGGGGCAAAATTGAATGTGGAAGTACAGCGTTCCGACAAAGGGGCAGGGAGAAAAAGAGCCAGGTACAACAGCAGCATGATGGACGCAAACCTTTTGAAGAAAGGTGAGGACTTCGATAAGCTTCCGGAAACGTGGGTAATCTTTATCACAGAGAATGACGTAATTGGAAAAGGGCTGCCGCTCTATCCGATCGAGAGGTGCTTTTTAGGAACCGGGGAAAGATTTGAGGACGGTTCGCACATACTGTATGTAAATGGCGCTTACCGTGGAGATACGCCAATCGGAAAGTTAATGCATGACTTCTCCTGCACAGACGCAGCGGATATGTACTATGGGACACTGGCGGACAGGGTGAGATTTTTCAAAGAGAGCAAGGAGGGAATCGAAATTATGTGCCGGGCTATGGAAGATATGAGGAATCAGACATTGAAAGAGGGAGCAATCAATTCCGCAAAGAGAATGTTGGCAGATGGGATTTTAACACTTGAAAAAATTGCGGAATACGCAGGACTTCCACTTGACGAAGTGAAAAAACTGAAAGCAGAACAGACAGCATAGTAAAGACCATAGGCCGGGAATCTAAAAAACAGGTTCCTGGCCTTATTTTTTGCTCTGAAATATAAATTTTCTGTGAATTTGATTAAAAAGTCCACCGAATATGGCGACTGTAATATATTTTCCTGTGGATATGGCAAAGCAAGTATTTCTTCCATGAAACAGGTCAATGAACTTAAGTCGCTTGCACTTGGGACATACCGTATTTGTGGCGGGGATACATATGTGCTTGATATAGGAGGACAGGACACAAAACTGATAGTGGAGCAGCAGGGTAAACTCAAAGGATTTTTTCTGAATGATAAATGCGCTGCAGGATGGGGACAATTTCTGACAAATGTTTTAAACAGGTTGGAAATTTCCTTTGACAGCCTTAATGTGGAAGAGTTGAAGGAACCCGAAAAGAAACTTTCGTCAATATGTGCTGTTTTTGCGCAGACAGAGATTGTTGGGCTTATCGCAGAAGGAATCCCGGAACGCGAAAGGGTGTTACGGTATCTGTGGACATTTACCTTTTTACAAAGATAACGAAACTCTTTGAACGATAATGTATTGTAATATTGGCGTCTGTTTTGAGGATGGATGTGCGGATTTTTTAATACAGAAATGGGATTGAAATATTTTTATGAATATAAATTGATTTATCAATAGAAATAGTTGATTTATCAATTAATAAGAGTTATACTTAATAGTAAGTTAAAACATTAACTAACGATAGACTTTTTATCAGAAAATATATCAATCAAAAAATTGTTATTACATATCATAGAGCGCAGAATGAAGCATTTATCAGAATGATGATGTTTACAACTTATTGTAAGTTAATGCCGCTGTTATTATCTTTTTAGGGGGTGGAAAATGAAAAATTGGAAAAAATTATATTTATCCTTGTGCCGCAGGAAAGCCAATTTTCTTATATTTCTTGTATTGGCAGGCCTTTCACTTTTGTTTCTAAGTATTTTTATGATCTACCAGTCCGCGGATCATACCATTGAAGAAATTAAAAAAAGTTATGGAAGCAGTTTTAAGCTGCGGGTAGTGAAAGATGAAAGCAAACCCGAATTTTTCAAAGAAGTAGAGGCATCAGGGCGGGTTTACCGGATGTATTGCGGCCCCGATGTGAGCTTTGAGATGCTGGACCGAGTGCAGGATGAAGTGGAAGATATTACAGAGTATAATGCTGGAAGACCCCGGCCTGTTTTGTTGTTAGACTACCAGTTAATAGAAGGATTTTTTTATTATGACTACATAGAACAGGTCGCGCATCCAAGTTCTGGTTATATGTATACAGCAGAAGAAACAAAGAATCTCATGTATAAGACTCTGGCCCGTACAGCCTGCAACAGTCAGCATGAGAAGTACTTTAAGAATGGATCTTTTGCGTTAACAGAAGGGAGGCATATTAAACAGGACGATGCCTATAAAGTAATCATTTCCAAAAAACTGGCGGAAAAAAATCATCTGAAGGTGGGAGATCCCTTCCGGATTGAAACAAGTTCTTTAGATATAGGTGTGGATTATCCAATCTATTCTCTGGGCGGAGTTGATACAGAAATTGTCGGTTTTTATCAACTGACGTATGAACAGTCTGTATCTTCAATGACTTTAGAACATGATATTTTAGAAAACTGGATTGTGGTGGACCAAAAGACGGGTGAAGTGTTAGACGAATTATACGGCGAGCCAGATCAATTAGAAATTGGACGCTTCTATGTTGAACATCCGGATGAGGTTGAAAAAGTGATGGAAAAAGTCCGTGCATTGGACTGGATAGACTGGAGGTACTTTGAAGTGTGCGAGGATGATTCGCAATACAGCGAGGCCATAAAACCTCTGACGAATATGAAACTAATACTGTTTTGGACCGTTATCATCTCGGGAATTCTGACACTGGTTCTGATCTCGCTTCTTATGACGCATAATGCGAAAAAGAGAAGAAGGGAATGGGGAATCTTTCTGGCAATGGGAGTGCCGGTAAAGGAAATCCGCAGCCTGGTGAAAAAAGAATACCTTTTTATCACATTGACTGCTTTTCTGGCTGCATTCATTACGTGCATGCTTCTTACGCCTGTCCTTGGGAATGGTATATATAAAGGGATGGGAGGAGGAAATGAAGTGAAGGAATACACAGAGGAAGAAATCAATGCAGCCATTGCACGGGGAGAGCATGGACTGGCGCAGCAGATGAGCCAGGACCAGCATCTGCTTCAAGATCATATCCTGCCGGAAGAGCTTGAAATACAGTTTCATTTTTTAACGGCGCTGGTTGTAGCAGGAGCAGAGCTTGCGGCAGTAATGTTCTTTATAAGTGAAGCGTTGGACAGTACATTGAGCCGAAAGCCGATGGATGTTTTAATCATGATTCGCTGAGGTTTGGTATGCGTATATTGAGGGGAAAACAGAATAAAATTGCTTGATCAGTCCATATATTTTGTTGACCAATCAAGCATGTTGAGTTATAATTAAACTAATTTACAAACTATATAAAGGATACTATTTTTATCAAAAGGTTTCAAGTAGAAATAGTATGGTATCAATGCATGTTTTTAGAAAATCAGGAAAGCGCTTCATCCGGTCAGTAATTAGACGTTCAGAACCGTCTGTTTTGCCATCAGCCGTATTGTCGTCAGTCAATGATGCTGCTGAATCACCTCATTACTTCGCCTTGCAGACTGACAATATTCGGCACGGGCAGCCTGATTACTGGCCGGATGGAGCAGTAGTGTACTGTACGAGTATAGTGCAGCTGGTACATCGTTGCGCAGATAACTACGCCAACCACTTGCCTGCTTTTCTGAGTGATTGATCCAGTTATTTGTCGAACCATGTACTAATATGTGAGATACAGAATGATCCGCTGAGGTTTGGTATGCGTATAGCAATCATAGATGAAGGAATACAAGTTTCAAAATTAAAATATCCAGAGAGAGTTGTAAAGCAAATTACATGGGAGAATCAGCCTTTTGCAGACGAAGTCAGAGGAAGACATGCAACCTGCTGCGCATGTATACTGGAGGAATGTGCCAGCAGTTATGAACTTGTGGACATCAGAATAACGGATGACTGGAAAGAGCCGGTTTCCATAAAGAGAATGACAGCGGCGCTTGAATTATGTATGACAGAACATATTGACATAATCTGTCTGAGCATTGGAACGACCTGTCTTTCGAATGGGAGAGTACTGAATCCGATTATAAAAAAACTCTCGCTTTTGGGAATTAAAATAGCGGCGTCATTAAGTAATCAGGGTTATATGACTTTGCCGGCTGCCTGCGAAAATGTGATCTGTACAGTACAGGACTGGAAGGGGCAATTACTGCCAGGAGAATGTAAGATATATCAGCATCCTGTTTTGGGAGAGGTGACAGCGGCGAATACCCGCTTGAATTTTATATCTGAATATTGGGAAGGAAATAGTTTTGCTACGCCTGTAGTAGTCGGGCAGTTACTGAGGCATCCTGAAAAAATATTTTCTGCTGCAGGAGAATTTGATAAATATAACTGTGCGGCAGCGAATGAGAATCCGGTTGTGGCCTACTATTCGGCAAATGCGCCCGGGGAGGTCTGTACGATAATGGATATCCTCAGGGAAGCAGAAGAATTGGAATCTGTTGCAATTTTTGAACAGGCAGGTACAGATGATTTGAGAATGATAGTACATCAGGATAATATGATATCCAGATCTTCCATGATAGAAGCGGTGGATAAATGTGTGGACTGCTCTCTGATATTTTCATTATACAATCTGGAAGATGAAACAGATGATTACGTTTATGATATTGAAGTGGTATCGCATGAGAAAAAGGTGGTGATCTGTACAGAAGACGCGGGATATTTCGAATTAGATAAGAATCCGGGCTGGCAGGAACGGCTGTGCGGCACATTGGTTCAGGTCCTGAGCTGAAGATGGAACGGCGCCAGAGTAAGGGGAGATTGGTATGAAAAAAACTGTTTTTCGGGTATTTAAAATGATAAAACCATATAAAATAAGTATTTTATTTATTGTATTATGTTCCATTCTTGGCATGGCGGGTTCTTTTTTTCAGCCTCTGGTGATTCAAAGTCTTACGGATCAGGGGATTTTGAGGCAGAATTATGGGTTGGTTTTGATGTTTTCCGCTGTTCTGGTAATCATTATCTTCTTTGAGCAGATGATCGAAATGATACAGAATATTATACTGCTGAATATAAGGAAAGAAACGCTGCATCATCTGCATTTAAGCGCATTTGATAAGCTTCTCAAATTGAAGATCAGCTATTTTACCAGCAATAACAATGCGCAGATCATCAATCAATTGAATACGGATATTAACTGCGCCAGTATAATATTGGATCAGGGTTTTTTAAATATGTTTCTGTACGTATTAAAAATTTTTACAGGACTGGCTGGTTTGTTTTATATTAACTGGAAGATGGCGGTCTGCATTATTGTATGCATTCCCATAAAGTTTTTGCTTTTAATCTTTTTCAGTAACCGCAAAGAAGAAATAACAAATAATTCTATTGAGGCAAGTCAAAATTTTCATTCATGGATGGCTGACCGGATTTCGGGAGTCAGAGAAATTAAACTTTTGAACAGATATGAAAAAGAATGCGCACAGTTTTCCATAAAAAAGACAAAGCTTCTGGAACTTGAACAAAAATCAGACATCATTGATATGGGAAACAGTTCTGCTGAAACTTTCATACAGGGGATATTAACTGCGATTTACTACATACTGGGCGGATATTATGCATGTAAAGGTGAAATGAGCCTGGGAAGCGTTCTCGCTTTTATATCATACAGCGGAAGCGTAACTACGCCGATTTCAATGGTAATGAATATAAAAATGATTCTGGCGCAAATCAAACCTTCTTTTGTGCGTCTGGAACAGTTTTTTCAACTGGAAGAAGAGCCTTGTTATGATTCGATACTTACGGTCGGCCAGCCGGAGGAGATTCGTATAGAGAACTTATCTTTTGGATATGAAGGACGTAAAATATTAGAAAACATATCATTAACCATACAGAAAGGAGAATGCATAGCCATTATAGGAGAAAATGGCAGTGGAAAAAGTACGCTGCTTCAGATTTTATTAAAACTGTACCTGCCGGATGGAGGTGATCTGTTTTTAAATGGGCAGAAGGCTGATAAATTAAATTTGAAAGAATATCGTTCCTTATTCGCAGTCGTCACGCAGTCGCCTTACTTATTCCAGGAGACAATCAGAGAAAATATAGATCCTTTCAGGAACTATACGGATAAAGAGATTATGGAAGTAATGCATTGGATGAAGATGGATGCGCTGCTGGAGCATTTTCCACAGGGACTGGATACCGTAATCGGTGTTGAAGGAACAAATCTTTCAGGCGGCGAACGACAGAAGATCGCACTTTTGCGAGCCGTATTGAGAAAAGCTCCGATTCTGATTTTTGACGAAAGCACATCAAATTTTGATCAGGAATCAGAGGAATGGTTATTTGCAGAGGGCCTGGAACAATTGAGAGACAGAATGATTATTTTTGTTACGCACCGTATGGAATATCTGGGTTTTTTTGATAGGGTTTATGAGATAAAGGGACATAATTTATATGAAATATCAAAGGAGGGTACGCTATGATTGAGGTTCAGGAGGTATCATATTCATATTCAGGCAAATACAATGTGTTGGAGCATGTAAATCTGAATTTTCACAAAGGAAATCTATATGCTATTTTAGGTCCTTCCGGCTGCGGAAAGACCACGCTGCTTTCATTGATTGGAGGTCTGGACAATCCAAGCGAGGGAAAGATTCTGTATGAGGGAAAGGACATCAGCGAGTATGGGCTCGGCAGGCATCGTCAGGAACAGGCTGCTTTTATTTTTCAGGGATATAATCTGATTGAATATATGACAGTAAAAGAAAATGTGGAACTGACAGCAAAGCTCTCTCCGGAGGAATCTCTGTCTAAGGTGAATCTGGGTGAAGAATTCTGGAACAGAAATGTTTTGAAACTTTCCGGCGGGCAGCAGCAGCGGGTGGCGATTGCCAGAGCAATTGCCAGTGATAAACCAATTCTTCTTGCCGATGAACCGACCGGAAATCTCGATGAAGAATCGGCAAAAGATATTGTGGAACTTTTAAAAAGAAGCGCGCATGAGGAGGGCCGCTGTGTAATCATGGTTACTCATTCATCTGAACTGGCAGAACATGCAGATGAGATTTATACCTTTGATAAAAACGACGGGGTGGTGTAAAGTATGCAAAATAAGATCCAGCGTATGACGCTCTGGAGAAGAATAAGCATTCGGCTTAATAGGGAACGGAAAAAGGCAGTAGTTTTGGCAATGGCTTTTTTTACACTCTCGCTGTTGACATTGACAGGAATTGTTCTTGAAGAAGGGGTAAACAGTTCTTTGAAAGAACTCCGGGAACAGTTTTTCGCGTGTCTTACCATTGAGCGGACACTTTCCGAGGAGTCTGTTGTGTCGACGCAGCTTGCAGAGTATGTGACAGAGGAAGTAAAGCCGACGGGCTGGACAGGTAAAAATGTGTTTTATTTGTCGATGGAAAATATTATGCTTGTTCCGGGACTGCTTGTTTCGCAGGGAGATGAGGCAGCTCAGATTGCAAAATTTATTTCATGCGGCGACAGCAGGTTTGTACGTGAATTTTCCATAGAGAATTACCGCATCAAAGAAGGACGTCATCTGACCAGAGAAGATGAAAAAAAGGTGATTGTTTCGGAAGCGCTCGCTGAGTATAATGGTCTGTCTCTGGGGGATAAAGTGTCCGGCATTGTCACAGACCATCTTCTTATATCTGCAAAACAGGGAATCGGCGCCGCATATGAGTATGAGATTGTGGGCATATTTACATTGGAAGGCGGCGAAGGTGAAACAGGCTCCAGTCAGCGTGCAGAGTGTGAGATGGTGGAAAACTGTCTTTTTGTGGATGAACAGAGCGGTCTTGAAATTTTGGAGGATATCCATCTGAGGGAACCTCAGTATACGAATGGCATTACACTGAGAGTTTCTGATCCGGCACAGCTTTCTGATATGTATGATAAGATCATTTCATTACCCGGTTATCATTGGGAGAACTTTTTTATTAATACCAATGCTGCAGAATACGAACAATCAGCGCAGCCAATGACGCGCATGGAGAAAATAGTTCTTGTATTTATGCTGATTGTGGTTGTTATTTGCGTGTCGATTCTTATCGTGCTTCTGACTATGTGGAATCATGAGAGAATACATGAAATGGCCATACTGCTCTCGATTGGCTGTTCCAAAAAGGATATATTTTTGCAGTTGTTTTTTGAGAACGAGGTACTGTTTGTCACAGGCTATATGGTTGCAGCGTTAGCGGTGCAGCTTTCATGCCAGGTGATAAAAAGTGTTTCGGCAATAGGGGAGATTCAGCTTGCAGCGGGCAGTTTTGCGCTTGTGGGCGCAGCCGGAACAATGTTGACGGCTCTGGTAACGGTGGCGTCCCTGATGAAAATATTTCGAAAATCGCCGAAAGAGCTGTTAACAGTCCAGTAGATTTCCCGATTGGCGGTGATGTAACGGCAATTCTTACAAAATCGTAAGAAAAAACTCCAAAATGTAAGTCAAAGTTAAGGCAGGGCAAAGTCTGTTTCGTTATACTGGTTTCAGAAACAGAAATTGCCCTGCCTGATTGTTGTAAATCAGAGTCTTATATGATATTTTAGTGAAAACATCTGGCGGGCAGCAGACAGAGCTGAAAAGGAGGACATTATGGCAATATTGGAAGTAAACAATGTAAAAAAAGTATATACCACCCGATTTGGGGGAAACCAGGTACAGGCGTTATCAGACGTGACATTTTCCGTGGAAAAGGGCGAATATGTGGCGATTATGGGAGAGTCCGGATCAGGCAAGACGACGCTTTTGAACATTCTGGCGGCGCTGGATAAAGTAACTGCCGGGCAGGTGCTTTTAAATGGAAAAAATCTCTCTGCAATCCGGGAACGGGAATTGTCTGCATTCCGGAGACAGAATCTGGGCTTTGTATTTCAGGATTTTAATCTCTTAGATACCTTCAGTGTTCAGGATAATATTTTCCTTCCGCTGGTACTTGCCGGGAAGAGCTACAATGAGATGCGCAGCCGCTTAATGCCAATTGCCGGAAAGCTGGGGATCAACGAAATTCTCGGCAAATATCCCTACGAAGTGTCCGGAGGACAAAAGCAGCGCGCAGCAGTAGCGCGGGCCTTGATAACCAATCCCCAGATCATCCTTGCAGATGAACCTACCGGAGCGTTGGATTCCAAAGCGTCCGAGAGCCTTCTATCCATGTTTCAGAGTATCAATGAGGAAGGACAGACGATTTTGATGGTCACGCACTCCATTAAGGCGGCAAGCTGTGCCAAAAGGGTGCTGTTTATCAAGGACGGCCAGGTATTCCACCAGATATATAAGGGATCTGGCAGCGACGAGGATATGTATCAGAAAATTTCTGATACCCTTACAGTAATTACGACAGGCGGTGGTAAACATGAATAGATTTTTTTATGGAAGGCTTGCCTTCAGCAATTTAAAGAAAAATGCAAGGCTGTATCTGCCTTATGTTCTGGCGGTCATAGGAACCAGTGCCATGTACTACATTATGGGGGCTATTTCCAGGGATGAAGGAATTAAGGAAATGCCTGGCAGCGGTGATCTGGAGCTTATTCTGGGCCTGGGCTGCGGAGTGATTGCAATTTTTGCCGTAATCTTTTTATTTTATACCAACAGTTTTCTGATGAAGCGGCGTAAGAAAGAATTTGGTTTGTTTAATATATTGGGCATGGAAAAACGTCATATTGGAAAAATGATGTTCTGGGAAAGCATAATGGTGGCGTGTACCAGTATTTTTCTGGGAGTTGCGGCGGGATTGCTGCTGAATAAGCTGGTGACTATGGTACTTTTGCGTCTGGTAAAATTGGAAGTGCCTTTTGGATTCTATATTTCGACAGACGCAATAGTAAGTACAGTTATTTTATTTTTATGTATTTTCGGCGTGACGCTGATTTACAACCTGTTTCAGGTACAGAAGGCCAAGCCGATAGAATTGCTGCAAAGTGCAAATCATGGAGAAAAAGAACCCAAAACCCGCTGGCTGCTTACGGTGATCGGTATACTTGCGCTGGGAGGCGGATATGGCATCGCCATTTTTGTTGAAGACCCCGTGGGCACGCTGCTGCTGTTTTTTGTGGCGGTACTCCTTGTAATTCTGGGAACATATTGTCTGTTTACAGCAGGCAGCATTGCCATTTTAAAACTGCTGCGCAGGAATAAAAATTATTATTATAAGACCAGGCATTTTACGTCAGTATCCGGCATGATTTACCGTATGAAGCAGAATGCGGTGGGATTAAGTAATATTTGTATTCTGAGTACCATGGTGCTGGTGATGGTGTCTGGAACGATTTCTCTGTATATGGGAGTGGACGCTTCTATGAAAAACCGTTATCCTATGGAAATTAATATTACAGGATATGATTTGGAAGAGAATGAAAAAAATAGTGTAAAAGAAAAAATCGTGCAGGCAGCCGCTGATTTGAGCATTGATATCGAAGAGATGCTTTATTATACAGATTTATCCTGTACTGTTTATAAGGATAAAGAAAATCTCAATATTGAAAAAGCTGATGGAATGAATACTCCGAAGGGAAAAATAAGTATAGTCGAGTGGATCACTCTGGAAGATTATCAGCGCATGGGCGGAAAAGAAGCAGAGCTTGAGGAAGATGAGGTACTGGTTTTTACGTCGAATGGAGATAAAGAGGAGCGGCAATATCATTTCAAAGATCAGACATTTCAGATTAAAGAATATTTATCAGAACTGTTTTTGACGGATATGAAAATGGAAGCGGTTTGCGACATATATTTTCTGGTGGTGAAAGATGAGAAGGTATTGATGGACCTGTATGAGATTCAGAAATCTGTCTATGGAGAACGCGCCAGCCAGATTGTATATAACGTTGGCGTGGATATAGATGGAACAGAAGAGCAGGAAATTGCCTGTGCAAATCGTATTTCTGAATTGATTAAAGCAGGCGATGCAGAAAATGAGATGATAGTCAGGGTGGAAACCAGAGTGCAAAACAGAGAAGATTTTATGATTTTCTGCGGCGGATTTCTGTTTTTGGGAGTGTTCTTAGGCTTTGTATTCCTTATGGCAACTACTTTGATTATTTATTATAAACAGGTATCAGAAGGATATGAGGATAAAACAAGATTTGAGATTATGCAAAAGGTCGGCATGAGCAAGAAAGAAGTGCGCGCGTCCATTCGAAGTCAGATCCTGAAAGTGTTTTTCTTCCCGCTGTTGATGGCATGTGTTCATCTTCTGGCAGCATTTCCAATGATCAACCGTCTGATTCTGCTGTTTGGCATGGCGGATATGCCGTTGTTCGCTGTTTGTACCGTGGGAACGGTAGGGATCTTTGCAGTGATTTACGCAGTTGTATATGGAATTACGGCAAAATCTTACTACAGGATTGTGGAATAAAACATAACATAATAAGAAGCCATCACATGAGGAATACGTGTGATGGCTTCTCTGATTATTTGCCGTTTCTGTCCGCCTTATATTTTTTCACCAGAGATTCAATACGCTCATAGGGATCCAGGAGATCGCTGATGGAAAGATCATGGTTGAGCGTGTCAATAATGTAAGCGATATATTTGCTCATATCGCAGTTGATGTAATAAGGTTTACTCAGAAGTTCCGGCGTCTGGTAAGTAAGGTTGGTGGATACTACTTTGTAGATCATGCCTTCTTCCACAGCCTTGTCAAATTTTTCCAGTCCGTTCGTAAACAGTCCGAAGGTAGATACTACGAAAATACGCGCCGCCTTTCGCTTTTTCAGTTCTGTGGCAACATCGATCATGCTGTCTCCGGAGGAGATCATATCGTCGATAATCAGCACGTCTTTGCCTTCCACAGAGGCGCCCAGAAATTCGTGCGCCACAATAGGATTGCGTCCATCCACAATTTTGCTGTAATCCCGGCGTTTGTAGAACATACCCATGTCCAGTCCCAGTACATTGGCAAGATAAACAGCCCGGTTGGTTCCGCCTTCGTCAGGGCTGATTACCATCATATGATCGCTGTCAATCTGCAGGTCGTCGACTTCGTTGAGGATGCTTTTGATAAACTGGTAGGCTGGCTGAACGGTCTCAAATCCGTGAAGGGGGATTGCGTTCTGGACACGGGGATCATGCGCGTCAAAGGTAATGATATTGTCCACGCCCATATTCGTCAGTTCCTGCAGAGCAAGAGCACAATCGAGAGATTCTCTTGAAGTACGTTTGTGCTGGCGGCTTTCATAGAGGAACGGCATAATCACGGTAATTCGTCTCGCCTTGCCTCCCACTGCGGCAATGATGCGCTTGAGGTCCTGATAGTGATCGTCCGGGGACATATGATTTTCATGGCCGCAGACGGTATAAGTCAGGCTGTAGTTGGTAACATCCGCCATCAGATACAGATCAAAGCCGCGGACGGATTCGTTGATAATTCCCTTTGCCTCTCCGGTTCCAAAACGGGGAGTGGAGCAGTCCACCAGGTAAGTGCTTTTATGATATCCCTGAAAAGCAATATCATTGACATGCCGGTGTTCGCGTTCTTCGCGGAACGTCACCAGATACTTGTCCACTTTTTTTCCCAGTTCCTGGCATCCCGCCATGGAAACCACGCCTAAAGAACCGGCAGGGATTGTTTCATAATTTTTTTCATTGCGCTGCATATTGTCCTCCATATATAGTGAAAATGTTTTGGTGTTCTGAAAACTAAAGATTAAAAAACAAAACGATTATACCATTACTCAGGAATCTTTACAAGGCTGTCTTTTAAGTTTTTTCTGGATGCGGATGTCGTCGCCGAATAATTTGATCATGGTATAATTGCTGGAAATTCTTGAAAATGTGCGTTCTGAATAAGTGTCGGCTAATTGCCTCAGGGTAAGGTTTGTAGAGATTATCGTTGATTTTCTCCGTAAAATCCGTTCATTGAGACATAGAAAAAGCTGAGAAACGGTAAACGTATTAGAAAGTTCTGTACCCAGATCGTCGATAATCAGAAGGTCGCATTGGAAAATGTTCTGGTAATCTCTGCCGGCGTCCCGTTCTCTGTCGAAGACATTTTTTTCGAAAATATGGAACAGGGAGGAAGCCGTAAAATAAATTGCCGAATGTCCGGAATCCAGAAGCTCTTTCGCCACGCAGTTGGAGAGATAGGTTTTGCCGATGCCGGTGTCTCCGTAGAAAAAGAGATTTTTAAACTCTGTGTCAAAGGTTTTGACGAAATCCAGGCATTCGCGGACGGCATGTTTTGCCGTGTCAAGGCTGGACAGTCCGGTGGCAGGGTTCGTCTGTTCCCTGGAATAATAATCATAAGAAAAGTTCTGAAAATTCTCTGTATTCAGAATCTGACGGATATTGGACTGCGTATAGATCAGGTCGATCGCAGCCTGCTGGAAACAATGGCATTTTTGTCCGCCGATATAGCCGGTGTCCTTACAGTCGGGGCAGCCATACGGCGGATCAAAATAATGTTCCGGATAGCCGTGAGATGTTAGGAGCTGTTTCTTCTCCCGGATTAGCTGGTGAAGCTGCCGGCGCAGTTCCGGCAGAGCATTATTGTCTCCGTCAATCAGTTTTTTGGCCTGTGCGACAGAGAGTGAGGAAATGGTGTTGTCAATTTCCAGAAGCCGGGGAAGTTCCTGGTATACGGACTTTATACGCTCCATAACAATATGCTGGTTTTCCAGCTGCTTTGCTTCATAGCGGCGCAGCAGAGCGTTATATTGAGTATTGCTGAGAGCCATAAATGCCTCCTTAGCCTGTGGTATTTAATAATTTTGCTTCCAGTTGTTCCATATTATATGTGCGCTGGGGAAAGCTGTTAAAGCGGTTGGCGGCTAATGATTTTCCGGTTATGCTTCTGGAAGTAACCGTACGGGTGCGTTCTGCCGCTTTGGCCGCCTGGTATGCCTCGTCGGCTTTGTGAATATCAGCGGAAGTCCTGACGTTCTGCCGTTTCCAACTGGTGAGAATGCGGTCAGTGTATTCGAAACTGGGCTGATGGATGGCGAGGATGGTGCGGTTGCATGCTTCTGTAATGATATCCTGTCCGAAACCATATTCCCGGTTCCATTTGTTGATAAAGGATAATTCAGCAGGAACCAGACTGCGCTTCTGGATGCCGAGGGCTTTGAGTACTGCGTAGTGAAGCTTGCTGTGCGTCTGGGAGCTGCGCTTTGCCTGTTCCACGGTCTTAATCTGCTCATCCTTCCAGTTTAAGGCTACTTTATCCATATAATGAAGGCTGGAATGTCCACCTGCAATGCAGTATTCCATAAGATATACAATTAAATCGACCGAAAATGACAAACCGTCATACCAGAAAAGCAGTTTCTGGATATCTGTAGAGGTCAGGGGCCTTGCCAGATAGCTTTCAGCCACGAACATCAGCTCCTGCACTTCTTCTTTTTCCCGAAAAGCCTTTAATTCGCCGGCTGTGTAGGAACTTTTCCTGGCCGGTGCGGAAGTCTTTTTCAAGGGAACGGAATCATCGTCTCTGGCAGCCGTCTGGGTTTCCAGGAAATAAATGCCGGAAATGGAATCGTCCTGCGCGTATTCAAGCTGAAGGAGGTTCATTTTTTCCCAGTATTTTAAAGCGCGCTGGATATCCTTTTCTGTGTGGTTGAACTTGTCTGCGGTTCTGGAAATAGAAAAGCAGCAGTCAGGGGAATTCATACAGCGAAGGAGATAAAGGTAGATTTTTACAAATTCTCCGTTCGCGTCTGTCATGTATTGATCAATAAAAAGGTTGTCAACAGTTGTAGTCGTATGATCGTCTTTGTGTAATGTAATATCAGCCATAATACCCTCCAGGTTGAATCTTCTTGACGTTGTTAGGATCAGATATCTGAAAAAATCGAACATTTTTATGTGGCTTAAAGTATAGCACATTTAATCCAAAATGAGAAGCATAATTTTTCCTGCAATGCCAGTAAAATCAAGGGATTGGGGAAATGTGGAGTTTGTGGATAATGTGGATAATCCGGTGGAAAAATATTATGGTAACGAGTGAAAACCCTCATAAATGCAGAAATTTTGTCAGGAAAGGGAAAAGTTTGAAAAATATATTATGTTAACTTAAAAATCCACATCCCAAAAGGAAAGTTTTCCCCAATTGGAATGTGGATAATGTGGATAATTAGTTCCCCAGAAGGTGTTCGCCTACTTGTACAATGTCCCCCGCGCCCATAGTTATCAACAAATCGCCGTTTATACATTTTTTTAATAAAAAATTTTCAATTTCGTCGAAAGATGGAAAATAGTAGCATTCTTTGCCCAGATTTTGTAACTCTTTCTGGAGATCCTGCGAAGAAATGCCGATGGTATTCTGTTCTCTGGCCGCATAAATATCTGCGAGCACAATCAAATCGGCGGCGGAAAGCGCCTGAGCAAACTCTGACAGGAATGCTTTGGTACGGGTATAGGTATGAGGCTGGAAAACGCAGACAATGCGGTTTCTGCCGCAGCTTTCAGCCGCTTTGAGCGTGGCTGCGATTTCTGTGGGGTGGTGCGCATAATCGTCCACAATGGCGATACCGCCCAGGTCTCCTTTATGTTCAAAACGTCTGGCGGTTCCGCCAAAATGTGCAAGCGCTGTCCGGGCAGATTCAAAGGGCAGCTTCATTTCCAGCGCAAGGGCGCATGCGGCAACGGCGTTGCTGACGTTATGCATCCCGGGCACACGCATATGGATACTGCCCAGTGAGACGCCGTCGGACATGAGCGAAAAGACGCCGCAGCCTTCTGTATTAAAAGTAATGTTGTCTGCATAATATGAATTAGAAGGGGTCAAGCCGTAGGTGACAATTTTACATGCGAGGTCCTCGGTGATTTCCTGGTAATTTTCAATTTCTCCATTGATGATGAGAGTGCCGTCCGCGGGCACGTTTTGCGCAAACTGCCGGAACGAACGGCGGATCTGAGCAAGATTTTTGAAAAAGTCCATGTGGTCTTCTTCTATATTTAATATTAATGCATATTTCGGATAAAAATTTAAAAAACTGTTGGTATATTCACATGCTTCGGTCAGGAAAAAATCGGATTTGCCAACCCGGATATTACCGTCGATAGATTTTAATATGCCGCCTATGGAGACTGTGGGGTCACAGCAGGATTCCAGCAGGATATCGGCCGCCATAGAGGAAGTAGTAGTCTTGCCATGGGTGCCGGAGACAGCCGCAGACTGTCGGTAATTCTCCATAATCTGTCCTAAAAGCTGGGCGCGGGTCAGAGTGGGAATCCGCTGCTCCATCGCCGCTTTCAGTTCAGGATTATCGGGATGAATGGCAGCGGTATAGACGACGGCCGCAGTCCCTTCCTGTATATTCGAAGCGCGCTGTCCATAATAGATTACGGCGCCGAGCGACGTCAGTTTTTCTGTTAATGGGGATTTGCGGGAGTCCGAGCCGGAAATATGGAATCCTTCCTGCAGTAAAATTTCGGCCAGGCCGCTCATGCTGATCCCGCCGATACCGATAAAATGAAGATGAATTGGCTGTTTGAAGTTAATTTTGTATACATTTTTGCACATATAGTTTACCTGTCTGGCCTTGTTTAGAGTGCCAAAAGCGCCTGGACGGCTGTAAGGCTGTACCCTCTTGATACGCTAACCAGTCTTTCCTTTATTAAATATTAAATTAATTTCATTTTATACCAACGGTTTGCATTTTGCAAATTAAAAATTGTGAAAGAAAAATAAAAACAGAGTATAAATCTGTAACAATCAGGTAAAATCTGTTGTGCGATATGACAAAATTACTTATTTTCAGGCAAAAAAATTGTGAAATATGTGTACTAAATGATTTTGATGTGCTATAATATAGGATGTAAGTAACAAGAAATTAATTGACGAGAGGTGAGAGACATGATTCGTAAAGAAATGATAGCCATGCTTTTGGCAGGGGGTCAGGGCAGCAGACTTGGAGTATTAACCTCTAACGTTGCAAAACCGGCTGTAGCATTTGGCGGTAAATATCGAATTATTGATTTTCCGT
This sequence comes from Lachnospiraceae bacterium, assembly GCA_910575155.1. GTDB lineage: Bacteria > Bacillota > Clostridia > Lachnospirales > Lachnospiraceae > Petralouisia. Next base: position 61,312 of record CAJTDX010000014.1, on the reverse strand, counting down.
TGAGTAACTGTGTAAATTCGGGAATAGATACCGTAGGCGTGTTGACACAGTATCAGCCGCTGCGTCTGAATACCCATATCGGAATTGGTATTCCGTGGGATCTGGACCGCAACAATGGCGGCGTCACAGTACTGCCCCCGTATGAGAAAAGTGACAACAGTGAATGGTATACAGGTACGGCAAATGCAATTTACCAGAATCTGAATTACATCGACAGTTATCATCCTGAATATGTGCTGATTCTGTCAGGCGACCATATTTATAAGATGAATTATGAGGTGATGCTGGACTTCCATAAGGAAAATAACGCTGATGTTACGATTGCAGCCATGCCGGTGCCATGGGAAGAAGCCAGCCGTTTTGGTCTGGTAATTACAGATGAGAATAAGCAGATTATGGATTTCGAGGAGAAGCCGGCGAATCCCAGAAGTAATCTTGCATCTATGGGTATTTACATTTTCAACTGGAGTGTCTTAAGGGAAGCTCTGGTGACCATGTCAGAGCAGAGCAACTGTGACTTTGGCAAACATATTATTCCATACTGCAGAGAGAATGGCAGGCGCTTATTTGCCTATGAGTACAATGGATACTGGAAGGATGTTGGAACACTCGGCTCTTATTGGGAGGCGAACATGGAGCTGATTGACCTGATTCCGGAATTCAACCTCTATGAAGAGTACTGGAAGATTTACACCAAGAGCGAGATTATTGAGCCGCAGTTTATTGCAGAAGACGCAGTGACAGAGCGGTGTATCATCGGAGAAGGCTGCGAGATTTACGGCAAGGTTTACGGCTCGGTCATTGGAGCTGGCGTTGTCATTGGCAAAGATACGGTGGTACGTGATTCCATTATCATGCAGGACACCGTGATTGGCGATAATGTGAATATCACAAAGGCGATTGTGGCGGAGAATGTTACAATTGGAAATAATGTAGAGCTGGGTGTAGGGGAAGAAGCAGAGAACAAGCTCAATAAGAGCGTATACTCTTTTGGTCTGGTGACTATTGGAGAGAATTCTGTAATACCGTCAGGTGTTAAGATCGGTAAGAATACAGCGATATCCGGTAAGACTGATAAGGAAGATTATCCGGATGGCGTTTTGGCCGGCGGTGAATCAATCATTAAGGCAGGTGACAGAGTATGAAGGCATTAGGTATTATATTAGCAGGCGGAAATAACAGCAAGATGCAGGAGCTTTCTAATAAGAGAGCCATCGCAGCCATGCCAGTGGGCGGATGTTTTCGCTGTATTGATTTTGCGCTCAGCAACATGAGTAATTCGCATATTCAGAAGGTAGCAGTTTTAACACAGTATAACGCAAGAAGCCTGAACGAGCACCTCAGCTCTTCGAAATGGTGGGACTTCGGCAGAAAGCAGGGAGGCCTGTTTGTGTTCAATCCGACAGTTACCTCCGACAATGCATGGTGGTACAGGGGAACAGCGGACGCAATGTTTCGAAACATTACGTTCTTAAAGCAGAGCCATGAGCCTTACGTTATCATTGCGGCGGGCGACTGCGTATACAAGATGGACTATAATAAGCTGCTGGAATATCATATTGAGAAAAAAGCAGATATCACGATTGTCTGCAAGGACATGCCGGTGGGCGAGGATGTAAGCCGTTTCGGCGTGGTACGGATGAATGAGGATTCCAGAATTGTAGAGTTTGAAGAAAAACCAATGGTAGCGCAGTCCAATACAATTTCGGCAGGTATTTATGTACTCCGCAGAAGACAGCTTATAGAGATGCTGGAGCGCTGTGCAGAAGAGAACCGTTATGATTTTGTAACAGATATTCTGATTCGTTACAAGAATATGAAACGGATCTTCGGTTATAAGCTGGAGTCATATTGGAATAATATTTCTACTGTGGAATCTTACTATAAGACAAATATGGATTTCCTGAAACCGGAAATAAGGAAATACTTCAGGGATGAACCGAGAATTTATTCTAAGGTTGACGATCTCCCGCCTGCAAAATATAACGTTGGTTCCGATGTCCGCAACAGTCTTGTTTCCAGTGGATGTATTGTCAACAGTAAAGTGGAAAATTCTATTTTGTTTAAAAAAGCTTTCGTAGGAAAGAACTGTGTCATTAAGAATTCCATCATTTTAAATGATGTTTATATCGGTGACAATACACATATTGAGAATTGTATCGTGGAAAGCCGGGATACGCTCCGCGCCAATACGTATTTCAGCGGTGGTGATGGAATTAAGGTTGTGTATGAGCATAATGAAAGATATGTGATTTAATGACTGCAATTGTGAAGAAGAAATCTGCGCATTCGGTGAACACAGGCAGCGATTGTCTGGTTGCGGTATAATATTGTGAGATATTATACCGTCCGGGCGCAGTGAGGCAAGATATGCCAAAGAATATACGCGAAGCGGATCTGGCATAATACCGGAGGAGATTATGCCGTCCGGACTGTAGCGGTATTATAATAAACCTGCATATTTACAGTGGATAAAACCTGTTCTTAAGAAATAGGAAGATATATAAAGGGGGCAGAGATTTATGCAGATAACAGACGTGAGAATCCGTAAGGTAGAGAAGGAAGGCAAGATGCGGGCAGTAGTGTCTATTACCATTGACGAAGAATTTGTAGTGCATGATATTAAGGTAATTGAAGGGGAAAAAGGTCTTTTTATCGCTATGCCCAGCAGAAGAGCGACAGATGGGGAATATCGTGATATTGCTCATCCCATCAATTCACAGACTAGGGAGAATATTCAAAAGACGATTTTGGATAAGTATCAGGAAGAGATTAATGTGGAAGCATAAGTTATGAAAAATAAAGAGCGCCAAAACCAAAATTGATACACGGTTTAGACAAAAAAGAGTGTTATTACAATATTGCAGCACTCTTTTTTTGTCCCCTGATATCTGATATTCAGGAAATACGAATATAACGGGCCAATACATAGCCTTTGAACGTTTTCCGGCCCTGTTTGACGCTGATCTGATACCATTTTTGTCCGTCCCTTCCGGTTACCTGCCCAAGGACAGTAACCTTTGTGCCTCTGGGCAAGGCGGTGTAAATCCCGGCGCTGACGCTGGCAGACCTGCGAAGATGCAGTCCGCTGTTGGCGATTACGACGCCTGTGATCTTTTTCTTCTGAGGGCGCTGACCGATGGACAACAGATCGGACCTGATGTAGCCGGTTCTCTTCTTACCGCCTGCCTGAAAAGAAATGCGGCTCCAGGGAGTTCCCGATTTATCGCTTGCAGTACAGATGACGGTGACGTTACTGCCGGCATTTAAGGTTGTAAGAACGGGATGGTTGATCCCGGCATGTTTTCTTACATTGGAACGGGAACGTAAAATGGCGGCGCGGGAGGCGCATCTGGTGTGTGCGGAGAGAACGTTGGAAAAGTTGCCGGTGATCAGAGAATTTCCTTTCGTCTTATAGGCGCGGACCCGGTAGTAATACTCTCTGCCGTTTTGCAGTTTAGTATTGCAGAATGCAGTATTATCGGATGTGACTTCTTTCAGTTTTTCATAAGGTCCGTCATAGGAAGCAGAGCGAAAGACCTGATAGCCGGAAACGCCGTTCTGAGGCTTCCAGGAGATATTGATGCTGCCAGCGGTGGTGGTTTTGCATTTCATGCCCCGCACCATCGCCGGTTTTCTGGCGGCGAACGCAGTCTGGGGAATACAAAGGAATGCAAAAAACAATAACAGCGATGAAAAAAGATATTTTTTGAAAGATGGTTTTGATTTCATAACACACGCTCCTTTTCCTGTGCGTTTACTCTTAAGCAATCGCGAATCTGGCATATGAATGAAAAATTATATACAATTAGGGACGAATGCCGGAGTAATACAAATACGTATAGATTAATTAATGAGGAAAAAACAGGAAAAGTCAATATAAAAACAGAAATTCATTTATTTTTAAGAAATTACAGAGAAAGCATTAATAAAATCAAAATAAAAAAATTAATTACAATTACTCCTAAATTTCTCTGCATTGTGATATACTGTTATAGAGTGTGGGCAGGGAATGGATGCAGACCTGACGCCGTCTTGCAGGGATGAAGCTGCAATTACATAGAAAGGAAATTATAAAGTTATGTCAGAGATTTTAAAAGCCGTAATATATGGAATTGTGGAAGGCATTACGGAATGGCTTCCGGTAAGCAGTACCGGACACATGATTTTACTGGAAAAGTTTATGCCTATGAACGTATCAGAGGAATTTTGGAACATGTTTCTGGTCGTAGTGCAGTTGGGAGCGATTCTTGCTGTAGTACTGATGTTCTGGGAAAGGATTTTTCCATTTCGTCTGAACAGGCAGGAAATAGTCGACTGGAGTATTATGGAGCTTTGGGGTAAAATACTGGTCGCATGTATTCCGGCTGGAGTCGTAGGAGTCGTGTTTGGAGACTGGCTGGATGAGCATCTGTATAATTATTGGGTTGTGGCAGTGATGCTGATTGCCGTGGGGCTGATTTTTATTCTCGTAGAAAATATGAATCGCGGAACGAAGCCTGTGATTCGAAGCACTGGGGAACTGACCTGGCAGATTGCTTTTGTGATCGGATTGTTTCAGCTTGTGGCGGCTGTATTTCCCGGAACTTCGAGATCCGGCGCTACCATTATCGGAGCTTTGCTGATCGGCGTTTCCAGATCGGTAGCGGCGGAATTTACTTTTTATCTTGCAATTCCGGTAATGTTCGGAGCCAGCTTTTTAAAGCTTTTGAGTTTTGGCCTTGCATTTACCAGACAGGAACTGAGCATACTGCTGATAGGAATGGCGGTTTCTTTTGCTGTTTCTGTGGTAGTGATACGTTTCCTGATGGGATATATCAGAAAGCATGATTTCAAGGCGTTCGGCGTTTACCGCATTATTTTGGGAGGACTGGTAATACTGTATTTTGGTGTTCTCAGCTGATACATAAGACGACAGGAAAGGAAGAAGAACGATGTTTGTAATTGCAGGACTTGGAAATCCCTCTTTCAGGTACGAAGGGACGCGTCACAATGTTGGGTTCGATGTGATTGATCTGCTGGCAGACAAATATAATGTCCGGATCAGGGAAAAAAAGCATAAAGCTCTGTGTGCAGCGGCGGTCATCGAAGGACAGAAAGCGCTGCTGGTAAAGCCCCAGACGTTTATGAACCTCAGCGGGGAAAGTATCGGGGCGATTTTGAATTTCTACAAGCTTAAGCCGGAATCGGAACTGATTGTGATCTATGACGATGTCAGTCTGGCTCCGGGAAGGCTCAGAATCAGGAAAAAGGGAAGCGCCGGAGGGCATAACGGTATCAAGAGCATTATCAGCCATGTGGGAACCCAGGAGTTTCAGCGTATTAAGATAGGCGTAGGAGAAAAACCGGAAGGCTGGGATCTTGCAGATTATGTGCTGGGACGTTTTTCCAGAGAAGAGAGAAAACAGGTAAAGGATGCATTTGAGCAGGCATGCGACGCTGTGGCGCTCATGGTGCAGGGCAAGACCGAACAGGCAATGAATCAATTTAACTGAGGACAGGAGGAAGTATGAAGAGCTTTACAGAACCGTTGCTGGGGCTGAATGAATACAATAAGTTAAAGGAAGAATTAATAAGTTTGAACGGAATTGCACAGGTTTCCGGGTGTATTGACACTCAGAAGCCTCATTTCATGTATAGTCTGCTGGAGAAAAAATATAACGGGCTGATCGTAACCTTTCAGGAGCAAAAGGCAAGAGAACTCTGTGAAAGTTACCGTTTTTTTGATCGGAGCGTGCTGTATTATCCGGCGAGAGACGTATTGTTTTACCAGTCTGATCTTCGGGGAAACTTACTGACAGCAGAGCGTTTGACGGCAATAAAGGCGTTGCTGGAAGGCAAAAGGGTGACAGTTATTACTACGTTTGATGCATTGATGGACCGGGTGATGCCTCTTTCCTGCATCCGGGAAGGGATCCTGAATTTTACTCTGGGAGACAGCCTCAATATAGAACAGGTGAAACAGCGGCTGGTGCGGCTGGGATATGAAAGAAATTACCAGGTGGAACGCGCAGGGCAGTTTGCTGTGCGGGGCGGGATTCTGGATATTTTTCCTCTGACGGAAGAAAATCCTTACCGACTGGAGCTTTGGGGAGATGAAATTGATTCTATGCGCAGCTTTGACGTGGAGAGCCAGCGTTCCATCGAAAATCTGGAACAGGTGCGCGTCTTTCCTGCAAGCGAGACGATCCTGTCGCCGGAGCGTCTGGCTAACGGCCTGAAAGCGTTGGAGCAGGAAAAAACGCAGCTCTGCGAGACCTTTCGCAAGGATATGAAGACAGAGGAGGCGCACAGAATTAAGACTGCCGTAGAGACGCTGAAGGAAGAGATTACTGAGCTTGGCCAAAGCGCCGGGATTGACAGCTATCTCACATATTTCGCAGAAGATACCGTATCTTTTCTGGATTATTTTGATAATAAAAGTACGATTGTATTTTTGGATGAACCGGCGAGACTTGCTGAAAAAGGCAGAGTGGTGGAGCAGGAATTTTCTGAGAGTATGCAGCATCGTCTGGAAAAAGGTTATATATTGCCGGGACAGATGAAAGCCTTATATTCTGAAAACGAAATTTTTTCCAGAATACAGGGACGAAAATGTGTTTCGGTGACAACTCTGGATATGAGGCCCAATGATGTAGAAATAAAGTCGAGATATCATATTTCCTCCAGAACGGTGAATCCGTATAACCGCAGTTTCGAATTATTGCTGAAGGATTTGCAGCAGTACCGCAGGAAAAAGTACCAGGTGATTCTCCTGTCTGGTTCCAGGACCAGGGCCAGGCACCTGTGTGAGGATCTGCAGACGGAAGGGCTGAACTGTTTTTACAGTGAAGATTATGACCATCTGGTGCAGCCTGGGGAAGTGATGGTTGCCTACGGCAAGCTGAAGCGGGGATTTGAGTACCCGGATTTGAAGTTTGTGGTAATTTCGGAGAGTGATATTTTCGGGGGTGAGCAGAAGCGCAAGAAGAAACGCAGGATTTATGAGGGAGAGAAGATTCAGAGTTTCACAGATCTGAGCGTGGGAGATTATGTGGTGCATGAACGCTATGGCGTAGGCATTTACCGTGGCATTGAGAAAATTGAGATTCAAAAGACGGCGAAGGATTATGTAAAAATTGAATATGATAAAGGCAGTATCTTATATGTGCTTGCCACTCAGTTAGAGGCGATACAAAAGTATGCCGGAGCGGAGGCGAAGAAACCAAAAATCAACCGTTTGGACGGGCAGGAGTGGAAAAAGACCAAGAACCGCGTCAAAGGAGCAGTCAAAGAGATTGCAAAAGAACTGGTGGAGCTGTATGCGGCAAGGCGGGAGACAGAAGGTTTTGTGTACGGGCCGGATACGGTGTGGCAGAGGGAATTTGAGGAGCTGTTTCCCTTTGAGGAGACAGAAGACCAGGAGCTTGCCATTGAAGCGACCAAACGGGACATGGAGAGCAAAAAGATTATGGACCGCTTAATTTGCGGAGACGTTGGCTATGGCAAAACGGAGATTGCCATCCGCGCAGCATTTAAAGCCGTACAGGAGAATAAGCAGGTGGTCTATCTGGTGCCGACCACCATCCTCGCCCAGCAGCATTATAATAATTTTGCCCAGCGTATGAAGGATTTTCCGGTGCGGGTGGAATTAATGTGCCGTTTCTGCACAAACGCCCAGATGAAAAAAACGGTGGAAGATCTGAAACGGGGAATGGTGGATATCGTGATTGGAACGCACCGGGTCTTATCTAAGGATGTGGAGTTTAAAGATCTGGGACTTCTGATTATAGATGAAGAACAGCGGTTTGGAGTAAGCCACAAAGAGAAGATTAAGCAGCTGAAGAAAAACGTGGATGTGCTGACCCTGACGGCTACCCCGATTCCCAGAACGCTTCATATGAGCCTTATTGGAATCCGCGATATGAGTGTGCTGGAAGAACCGCCTATGGACCGTCTTCCCATTCAGACCTATGTGATGGAGTATAACGAAGAAATTGTCAGAGAGGCAATTAATCGGGAGCTGGCAAGAAACGGACAGGTATATTACGTGTTCAACCGGGTCAATCAGATTATAGACATTACTTCCCGGATTGCGGAACTGGTGCCGGAAGCCAGAGTGGAATTTGCCCATGGGCAGATGAAGGAGCGCGAGCTGGAAAATATTATGTATCAGTTTATCAATGGAGAGATTGACGTGCTGGTAAGCACAACGATTATTGAAACAGGACTTGATATTTCCAACGTGAATACAATGATTATTCATGATGCGGATAATCTGGGGTTGTCTCAGCTGTATCAGCTCCGGGGGCGCGTGGGGCGGTCGAACCGGACGTCTTATGCGTTTCTGATGTATCGCAGGAACAAAATGTTGAAAGAGGTTGCGGAAAAACGTTTGTCTGCAATCCGGGAATTTACGGAACTGGGCAGCGGTTTTAAAATTGCCATGCGGGATCTGGAAATCCGGGGGGCCGGAAATTTACTGGGCGCCCAGCAGCACGGGCATATGGAGGCTGTAGGATACGACCTCTACTGTAAGATGCTGAATGAAGCGGTGAAATCCCTTAAGGGCGAAGCGGCGCCGGAACAGTTTGAGACTACGCTGGAACTGGATGTGGATGCTTTTATTCCGCCGTCATATATTCCCAATGAATTTCAGAAGCTGGATATTTATAAGAGGATTGCGGTGATTGAGAACCAGGAAGAGAGCGAGGAGATGTTGGAGGAGCTGATTGACCGCTTTGGGGAACCGCCCAGGGCTGTGGAAAACCTTCTTGCAATCGCCCAGTTGAAAGCAAAAGCACATCGCTGTTATTACAGTGAAATCAAAGAGAATAAAGATAAAATTAAATTTGTATTTTATTTTAAGGCAAAGATTAATCCGGCGAACATTATGCAGATGGCAGAAACTTATGGCGGCGCGCTGCAGTTTGTGAGAGACGCCAAGGCGCCTTATTTTGAGTATGATAAGGGTTATAACATAAGACAGAAAGCCAAAGGTACGCTGGAGCAGGTGGAAGCGGTTTTGAAGGATACGGAAGAGCTTTTGGTGGAGCCTGAACTGGAACAGGCGTAACAGACCAGGAGAACATGTCTGCAAAAGATGAAAAATCCGTGAAATTCAGAGAAAAACAGTTGCTTGTATCAGAGAAAAGAACTATAATATTACAGAAATAAAGGGAATACACAGGAGGATATATATGAAGGCAAAGAGATTAGCGGCTCTGTTACTGACGGCAGTATTGGGAGTCTCCATTTTAACCGGATGCGGAACGGGCATTGATGCAAAAAAGACAGGAGCAACTCTTGATGGACAGGAGATTTCTCTTGGGTTTATGAATTTTATGGCAAAATACCAGCAGGCGATTTATGACGGACAGTTTTCAGCGATGTTCGGCGACGCTGATATTTGGTCGCAGGATATGGCGGGAGATGGAACGGATATGGAGACTTCCGTCAAGAAAAATGTGACGGAGAGCGTAGAACAATTTTATCTGCTGGAAAAGCATATGGCAGATTATAAGGTGGAACTCACTGATGATGAAATGAAGGCAATGGATGAGGCTGCCAAAAAGTTTATGGAGGACAACAGCAAACAGGCAATCAAACAGATTGGCGCCACAGAAGAGTATGTTAAGGAGATGCTCCGGCTGAATACCATTCAGGCAAAAATGCGGGCGGAGATGGATAAAGAGGTAGATACGGAGGTTACGGATGAAGAAGCGGCGCAGAAAACCATCAGTTACGTAAGTGTGAATAAGAATTCTACCACGGATGAGGAAGGCAATACTCAGGAATATACAGAAGAACAGAAGGCAGAAATAGAACAGAATGTGAAGGATTTCCGGAAAGCGGCAAAGGATGATTTTAATGCCGCCGCAGAAGCCGCAGGTTATACGGTTACTCCGTATTCTTATGGGAAAAACGATGAGAGCAACACCCTGGACGCGGCAGTGATGGAAGCGGCAGATAAGCTCAAGGACGGAAAGCTCAGCAAAGTGATTAGCACGGAAGACAGTTATTATGTGGTGCGTATGGACAGTACCTTTGATGAAGAAAAGACTGCAGAAAAAAAGAAATCAATTGTACAGCAGCGTAAGGATGATCATTTTAAAGAAGTCTGCGACGGCTATAAGGAAGGCGTGACCTTTGAATTGAATGAAGACGAGTGGGCGAAGGTCAGGTTCGAAGACCGGTTTACCATCAAGCAGACGGAATCTGACGATGCACAGGACGCATCCGCAACAGAGGATTCTTCTGGTACAGAGGACTCCGCAGATACAGAGGATTCTGCCGATGGTGAAAAAGATGCGGATGCTTCTGATAGTGAATAATCCTTAATACAGCAAAACATATATAACATGATGATTTTACTTTTGGGGTTTAAACCTGATTGCGTAATTTCTATAAGTTTAACGAACCACGGATCACAGGCTGTTCTCTATCAGTATAAAGAGGACAGCCTGTGATTTTTATCTTTTAGGAAAGTATTTGTATAGTATGAAGAATGGAGAAAGTTTGAAAAAAATATATCGTGTTATAATTCTTTTGGCAGGAGTATTGATTTTGGGAAGTTTTTCATTAATACAATTGCAGAAAAATAATTTGAAACAGTATCAGGGACAGTTTTTCGACTGTTTTGACACAGTAACTGCCATTACCGGATATGCAGGGAGCCAGGAGGACTTTTCTCAGAAAATGGAACTGCTCCGGCAAAAGCTGATGCATTATCACCAGCTTTACGATATTTATCATACGTATGAGGGCATCAATAATATCAAAAGTATTAATGATGCTGCCGGGAAGAATCCGGTAAAGGTAGATAAAGAAATTATAGAGTTATTAAAAATAGGAAAAGAAATGTATGAAAAAACAGATGGAAAACTGCAGATTGTATATGGAAGCGTACTTTCTCTGTGGCATGAGTACCGGGAACGCGGAATGGAAAATCCAAAACAGGCGCAGCTTCCGCCGAAAGAGGAATTGATCAGGCGCGCCGGGCATACAGATATAGGGAAGCTGATTCTGAACGAGCAGGCGTCTACCGTTTATCTTGCAGATGAAGAAATGTCTCTGGATGTGGGGAGTATCGGCAAAGGCTATGCGGTTCAGCGGCTGGCGGAATATGCCAGGGAAATAGGCATGGAGCATGTATTGATCAGTGTGGGAGGAAATGTGTGCGCAGTGGGGACGAAAGCAGATCAGACGCCCTGGCTGGTGGGAGTGGAAAACCCGGATTTAGACAGCAGCGAGCCTTATGTCTGCGTGATCGAGCTTGCCAATCAGTCGGCGGTGACCAGCGGAGATTACCAGCGGTATTATGAGGTGGATCATACACGGTATTGCCATATTATAGATCCGGATACCAATATGCCTCCTGAATATTTTTCCTCTGTGACTGTGAAAACCGATGATTCAGGCATGGCGGACGCTCTTTCCACGTCTCTGTTCAATATGGAGTATGAGGCGGGGCGAACGCTGGTGGAAGGTCTTCCGGGCGTGGAAGCAATGTGGATTGGAAAGGATGGAGAAATCCGCTGTTCCAGCGGATTTGAATATAATGAAAAAAAATGATGTAATATTAGTTGTGGCGCTGGCGTTGCTTTCACTGGCCGTTTTTGGCGGAATAAAATTATATTCCGGATTCAGTACCAGAGAGCCGGAGGCGGTGATTTATCTGGACGGTGAAGAGAAAGGGCGGTATTCTTTATCGCATAATATCACTCTTGAGATACGCCAGGATCATGGAGCATATAATATTTTTGAGATAAAGAATGGAAAAGCAAAGATCACAGAGGCGTCTTGTCCGGATAAGGTATGTGTGAATCACCGTCCGGTCAGCGGCCAGGGAGAGAGCCTGGTCTGCCTGCCAAACCGGGTGGTGGTGGAAATCGAAAATGGAGAGAAGTTAGACATAGATGCTGAAACAAATTAATGATAAATTTTACTTTTAGTATAAATATTGTGAAACGGAGAAAAATATGGCGAAGAAAACAGCTTACATGGGAATGCTCACAGCGCTGGCCCTGGTGTTCTCCTACATAGAGTTTCTGTTGCCGGTCAATCTGGGGATTCCCGGCATTAAGCTGGGCCTGGCAAATCTGGCGGTAATGGTGACGTTGTATATCATCAGTGCGAGGGCGGCATTTACGTTGTCCCTGGTACGGATTTTGCTGACGGGATTTACCTTTGCAAATCTGTCAATGATGATTTACAGCCTGGCAGGTGGGATGTTAAGTCTTATTATAATGATTTTGGTAAAGCGGAGCAATCTGTTTTCAGTTACCGGGGTCAGTGTACTGGGAGGGGTATTTCACAATCTGGGACAGATAATAGCTGCCGCGCTGGTGGTGGAGACAGCAGGACTTTTATATTATCTTCCTGTGCTGATTTTATCAGGTACAATTTCGGGCGTATTAATCGGCATTCTTTCATCTATATTAATTCAGCGCTTAACAAAATTAATCAATGATATGCAGAATTAGACCTGTAATATAAAAAATGGAGATGGAGACTTTGAATTCAATATTAATAGTAGAAGATGATGAGAGTATCAATCGCGGAATTACTTTTGTGTTAGAGAAAGACGGCTGTCAGGTATATTCCTGTAAGTCAGTCGCACAGGCGAGAACGATGTTTCACCAGCAGGAAATACAGCTTATAATCTGTGATATTACGCTTCCCGATGGGAGCGGGCTGGAGTTTGTCAGAGAAGTGCGCAGAGAAAGCGGGGTACATATTATAGTTCTGACCGCGTTGGACCAGGAAGTGGACCAGGTAATGGGATATGAGGCGGGCGCAGACGATTACATTACCAAACCCTTCAGTCTGTCAGTGTTAAGACTTAAGGTGCAGGCATTTTTTAAGAAGCGGCAGGGGACGGCGCAGGAGCGGATTGAGTCCGGTACGATCTGTTTTTTTGTGAAAGAAATGCGGGTAGTGGCAGCGGGCAGAGAGATTTCGCTTACCAGAAATGAATGGAAAATGCTGCAGGTTTTTATGGAACATCCCAAACAGATTTTGTCTAAAAACCAGCTTCTGGAACAGCTTTTTGATGCGGAAGGGGATTTTGTGGATGAAAATACCATTGCTGTCAATATCCGCAGGCTGCGGGAGAAAATCGAACCGGACTGTTCCAGACCGGAGTATATTAAAAATGTCCGTGGAATTGGTTATTTATGGGACAAGGAGTGCAGAAGATGAGAAAATTTTTGTTTCCGGCAATTGTGGGAGCGTTGTTGCTGATGTTTACGGACTGGTATTTGATCGGCAGTGCGAATCACAGCTATCAGGAAAAGATTCGGATTCTTACCGTTATGATAGAAGAACAGCAAAAAGGCAGGGACAGTCTTCAGGCAGCGTCAGAGCTGTTAAAAGGAGCGGAAGATCGTCAGGGGAAAGCAGGGGCGGAAAAACTGAAAGCTTATGGCTATCTGGAAGGACAGGAAAATAGTTTTAGTCTCGAAAGAAAGAGAACGGTGCGAACGATTGTTATGTGTTCTGGTTTCGTTTATCTGTTGTATCTTTTCTCCCTGTATTGGCTGGCAGAACAGTGGAAGAAACAGCACCGGCAGGAACTGGAAGAATTGTCCCGGGTGTTGGAACAGTTTTCCGGTCACGTTTATGAAACGGATTTTATAGAACGGCTCAGTGAAAAAGAAACGGAACTGGAACGGATTGCGGGGCAGCTTGCGGCCTTGAGCGAGCAGCTTCGTTATAATGAAGAAAGGCTGGGGAAGGAGAAGGAAGAAACCAGAAGCCTGGTGACAGATATTTCCCATCAATTGAAAACGCCGGTTGCCGGTCTGAAAGCATGTTTTGAAATTTTGAGTCAGGAGGATCTCACCCAGGCGGAAGAACGGGAATTTTTGCAACAGTGTACCAGGCAGCTTACGGGTCTGGAGGAGCTGGTGGGAGCTTTGGTAAATATTTCCCGCATGGAAACCGGGATGATTCAAATCCGCAGAGAACCGGCGGATATTTTAGAAACATTGGTGTCTGCAGTCAACCGTGTGTTACTGAAAGCAGAGGAAAAACAGATAGATATAGAATTTGAGAAAACAGAAGATTTGGCAGAAATGATAATTCCTCACGATGTGAAATGGCTTTGTGAGGCTTTTATTAATATTCTGGAAAATGCGGTAAAGTACAGTCCGCAAAATACGAAAATCCGTATTCGTATGATCAGACTTATTACCTTTCTGCGGATCGAGATCGAGGATCAGGGCATTGGTATTCCCAGGGACGCCCTTCACAAGATTTTTCAGCGGTTTTACAGAGGAGAAGCAGAGCAGGTCCGCCAGACAGAAGGATCCGGTGTGGGACTGTATCTTACCAGAGAGATTTTAGAACGGCATGGAGGCAACATAACCGTATCTTCGCAGTATGGAGAAAAGCGTCAGGGGAGTGTTTTTGTAGTGCAGATACCTTATGCGTATTGACGCTCCATTTGGTCGGCAGTCAGACGTTGAGAGCTGTCTGTTTTGCAGGCGGCTATCTTATGCAATGCTGTATCAAAAGTGCGAAATGGCTGAAAATTTGGGCAAACCGCCTCGCTGTTTTGAATTAAATAGATTGACAACATGTAAATATGTGCTATGGTAGTATAGACAAGGAAGGGCCCGGATTGTAAATGTTGTTTGAAAACAGACAGATTTCATTCCGGAGAAGAACAAAAGGAGGATATTTATGTTAAAAAAAGGAAAAAGGCTGCTGGCGTTTTTGCTGACATTGGTTTTAGTTGTCGGTCTTATGCCAGCCCAGGCACAGGCGGCAAAAAAACCTGCCGTCAAAAAGGTTACGTTAAAGTATAAGGAATATGTATTAAAAAAAGGAGAGAAGCTGAGATTAAAGGCCACGGTAACGCCGAAATCTGCAAAAGCCAAAATTACCTGGAAAACAAGCAATCCCAAAGTTGCGGCAGTGAATAATAAGGGCGTAGTCCAGGCTAAGGCATCCAAAGGGAAAGCTGTGATTACTGTGACAGCGGGCAAAAAAAGAGCAGTCTGCAAGATTACGGTGGGAACGCCTGTTAAGAAAATTATGGCTTCCAACATGAAACTCACAGTAGGACAGACCGCTCAGATCTCAGCCTCAGTTTCTCCTAAGAAGGCAACTGTTAAGCGGCTGATTTATAAAAGTAGTAAGCCGTCGGTTGTTTCTGTAAGCAATAAAGGCAAGGTGAAAGCATTAAAACCGGGAAATGCCAAAATTACAATTTTGGCGGCGGACCGCTCCAGGGTAAAAAAGATTATCCGTGTGGCAAGTGCGAAGAAAAACTCAAAACCACCCGCACCGACCCCAACTCCCACGCCGACGCCTACACCTACTCCAACTCCCACGCCGGATCCTAAGCCAGATCCCAAACCGGATCCAGATCCCAAACCAGAACCGCCTAATCCGGACGTTCCGGTGGATGAACCCAAGTTTTCCATTGCCTTGGACCAGCAGGAGATCGCGCTGCAACTGGGAGAACAGCATAAGTGTAAGGTTACGTTTACGCCGCTGACTGAGGTAACAGATCAGGATATTGTGTGGAGCAGTACGGATGACAGTATTGCAGCAGTGGTATCTGCACAGGGCGAAATTATGGCGCTCACGCCTGGAACCGCTACAATTACTGCAGTTTCACAGCAGGACGGAAGGGTATCAGCCTCCATGAAGGTCACTGTCTCAGAAGAAGGAATTGAGTCTCAGGAAGTATCTTCCCAACAGGAACTGACAGAAGCGCTGAGCGCGTCGGCTGGGAAAGAAGTATTACTTACCCTGAAAAGCCAGGAGAGTCAGATCACGATTCCGGAAGGAACGTATGAGAATGTGACGCTTGTGGTGGATGCGCCCAAAGCTACTATTGACAACAGCGCTCAGTTTAAACAGGTGTTAATCAGAGAAATTGCAGAAGATACCTGGTGTGAAAAGAGCGGCAACAAAATTTTTATCGACAGCGCCTCAGGCCATTTAACGGTAGATGGGCAGGGCAGACCGAATGTATATCTTCTGGACAGCACAGAATCCATTACCGTAGATAATAATGGAAATCTTCAGGAGCTTTTAATTGCCTCTGCTGCAAAAGTGCTGGTGAAGGGCGATTCCGCAGCAAGCCCTATTAAGTGCGAGTATTATAATGGCAGAGAGGACTATGGGCAAATTACGACGTACGTTCCGCTTGATATTTATTCTACCACCAAATATAAACTGGTAGTGGGACCAGGCGGGGAACAGACGGCTGTAAAAGTCAGCGGTGAAAATGATATTCCGGAAATCTGCGGCCTTGGCACGATCAGCGTTACGATTGACAGCACAGGCGAAAACAGGACGGTAATCGCAGAAAACAGCGAAGATTTAACAGATTTGCCGAAGACAACCGTGACAGGTAAGATTTACAAAGATGCAGCGGACACGGAAAACACGATAGAAGCGACCGTATATCTGGTGCGTTATTCCATGAATATTACCAATGATAATATATCTGTTTATCTGGACGGCAGCAGTACCAAAAAAACAGATACAGACGATGCGGGCAATTATACATTTGAGTCCGTTATGATCGGAAACTATGTGGTAGTGGTGGAAGCAGAAGGATATCAGCTTATCACACAGAATATTTATATTGATTATAATTACAATGAAGACAGATCATATGAAGTGAGCGATATTATTTTAATGGATGAGGCCGGTAAAGCAGGGTCAGTCACAGGTGTGCTGATTGACGCCTCGACGGGAGAACCCATAGAAAAAGGCTTAACTGTTATTCTGCGTAAAGGAATTAACAATATTACCACGAATGAAGTGGGCAGGATGCTTTCTGATGAAGAAGGGGCCTATCGTTTTTCTGATCTCACACCGGGCCAGTATACGATACAGGTTCGTGATCCGTCAGAGGAACCAGAATATATGTCTTCCTACGAGAACGTTTCTGTCCAGGCGGAAGCGACAGTCACACGCAATCTGACCGTATCTAAGAGACTGGATTCTGATGAAGTGCGTTTTGTGCTTACCTGGGATGCAGAGAAAGAGGGCGTCAGTGCCGATTTGGATATTCACCTTTATGGACCGAATCCGTTTGAAAATACAGAATACGGCGTGTATTTTTCATCTCAGAATACATGGTCGGGTTATCTGATGGACGGAAGATATGTTTCACGTTTTGCAAATCTTGACGTTGATGATAAGGCATATGAGGGACCGGAAACGATTACGGTCAAAACGCTCACACCGGGACAGTATAAGGTATTTGTGCAGGATTATACCAACGGAGGAACCGGAAGCCAGCTCTATACATCCAATCCGGTAGTTAAAATCTATAAAGGCAGCCGCCTGGTTGATACCGTTAAAATGCCGCAGCAGACAGGCGGCGTATGGTTTGTGGGAAGTTATAATAACGTTACCGGATCATTTACGGTGGCAGACGAGGTTTACAACGGGAAGCCTAATACATCAGTGCGTGCAGAGATTGGCAAAATTCTGAATCAGCTTATACAGTTTGAAGTGATTGATGCAGCGGCATTTTCGAAGGATCAGCAGCTTATTGATGAAGCGGCCGGAAATTATCTGTTAAAGAAGACAACTGCCGCGCAGCTTGAGGATTACCATACAAGACTGCAGGCGCTGCTTGAAAAGCTGCAGAATTGTTTTATTATAGATCAGATCAAGGCGGAAGGCGAAGTTAAGAATAGTTATGGCTATTTCGAATCAGATCATGACCTGTACAGTATCTCGGGAAGTGCGGAAAGCCTGACTGATTTTGAAGCTGTCATGAAGGATGCAAATACCTCGTATCAATTGGAAAAATTAGAGGATAATGATAGTGATGATTACTATTATTATAACCATGACTATCGTTTGGTTCTGCAGAATGCGGCGTTAGGAGTGTCCACGAATTATTATTTCCGTTATTACCAGTCTGAAAACAAAGAATACTGGGTAGAAGATATTAAAGATCCTGGTAATACAGGCTGGAAGACAGAAGTACGTGATAATTCCAGTTGTGGATATACTGGAGGGTACAATTCCGATATTGGCAGAGAGCTTGAGATCAAACTGATGGATGGAATCAGCATTACTTCCCGTGAGTATGCCGCAGATGCAGAAGAAGGAACCTGGACTTATGGAGATAGAGTAGATCTGGTGCTGCATTTGAAGAAAGACGCCACGGGAGCTACAAAAGATTATAAGGTATACTACAAGCCTTTCGGAGCGGAACTGCTTAAGATTACAGATACAACGAACCACATTATAGAGCAGGAAGAAACTGGCTACTGGAATTGGTATGATGAGGATTATTCAGCTTCCTATCGTGTGTTTGGTGAAAATAAGGAAATGGGAACAAACTGGACAGCGGAGGTTTCTCCGGGAGCTTCCTATGAGTTAATGAGTCCGGATGAATATTACGGTGAGGATTATTATAGTAATAAACCGGAAACAGTCATGATCGTGACCAATACCAATGGTGCCAGACAGGTATATAATATCTATTATTATGAAGATACTTCGGATGCAGAGATCATAGGCATTTATGATCCGGATAATATGTATACTGCGTATTATGAAGATATGGAAACATACAATTCCAACACGTATTATACGATTGAACTGCAGGGAATGAATTCTGAGCTGGGAGAGAATCTGCAGATACATACAAAAGCAGGAGCTTCAGCCAAAATAGAGTATACCACTGGTTCTGAGAGCTGGGATTATCAGTCTTCCAATGCCAGGATCACGGTTACGGCAGCCAATGGGAAAGAGCGGATTTATTATATTGTATATGGAAAATCGAATTTATCCTGCAATATCCGCGGCATCAGCAGTACAGAAAATCAGTTAAAGAAAGTATATCTGGATACAGATTATGATGACTGCATTTATATTACAGGAAGTGAAACGGAGCTGGGAGCGGGCAGTTCTCTGAATATCAAAACGAATCCGGGCTATACAGCTTCATTCAACACCGTTGAAGAGGGTGAGTACGGTGAAGTCGGCACAATTATTGTTACAGACGATACAACGGAAGACAGACAGGCGTATCCGGTAATTTACAAACAGGATATCAGTGGTCTGCGAATCCGTGACATTACCAGTGTACAGAGCAAAATTTGTTCTGTGGATATCTCAAGCAGATTGTCCACATCCAGTGAGACAAACGAGAAATATTACAGAGTAGATTTGACAGGTGAAGCAGCAAAATGTCCGCAGGATCTGAAGGTAGACGTACCAGCAGGCGCGTCGGCGTCTGTAACATATGCGGATGGAAACTGGAGTTATGCGTCGGAATTTACCGCTAAGATTACAGTGACCAGGGATGCGAACACAGTTATGTATTTAGTAGCTTATCAGCAGGATGAGAGCGGCGCTGTTGTAAAAGGAATTACAGACACAGCAAATACGTATCATAATGTGAGTATATCTAATTATTCCCGTAAAATATCATTGAAGCCTACGGAGGAAGAGGAATATCCTGCGGAAGAGGTGTATATGATTTACATCAGTGGAGCGAGCAAGACATTGGGAAGCAGTTATCGCCTGGAGATTCCGGAAAGAAGTAAAATTACCAGTACGATCCACAAAGGGGAAGCTGGCTGGAATTACGAAGAGGATTCGGAAGAAAATGATTATTATGATGAAGAATCAGATGAATATGTATATTGTACCTATACTTATGAAGACCGTGTTACGGTAGAGGCATCAAATGGAGCAAAGAGAATTTATCTGATTGCCTATGCACAGGATGAAAGAGGAACGATTGTAAAAGGAGTTACAGATACTGGAAATACGTATCAAAAAGTGAACATAGCTGACAGTTCCAATAATATATCCTTGAAACCTACGGAGGAAGAGGAATATCCTACAGAAAAGGTGTATATGATTTACATCAATGGAGCGAACAAGACCTTAGGAAGCAGTTATCACCTGGAGATTCCGGAGGGAAGTAAAATTACCAGTACGATCCACAAAGGGGAAGCTGGCTGGAATTACGAGGAGGATTCGGAAGAAAATGATTATTATGATGAAGAATCAGGTGAATATGTATACTGTACCTATACTTACGAAGACCGTGTTACGGTAGAAGCATCAAATGGAGCAAGAAGAATTTATCTGGTTGCCTATGCGCAGGATGAGAGGGGCGCTGTTGTAAGCGATATTACAGATGAGCAAAACACATACGTGTATCACACCGTTTACAGTGTAATCCGCAATCTGCAGTTAAATGTGACAGAAGGGGAGGAAAATGCATCTGCTTATGAAAGCGTACATATGATTTATGTAAAAGGAAATAATAAGACCTTAGGAAGCAGTTATCAATTGTCTTTACCGGACGGGGCGCAAATCACCAGTACGATCCGCAAAGGAGAAGCTGGCTGGAACTACGTCAGAGATTCTGAGAACCATGGATATAATGATAATGATACATACATATATGATGATTATTATTATTCAGATCGTGTAAGTGTGAAAGCATCAAATGGAGCGGAGCGCATCTATGTGATTGCCTATACGCAGGATGAAAGCGGAACGAAGATAAGTGAGATTTCGGATGCAGGAAATGAATATGTGCATACGCAAATTTCCGAGTATACCCAAACCATGTATCTGACGACCGAAGAAGGAGAAGAAACTGCGCCAACTTCTGAAAGTGTATATATGATATTTGTAAAAGGAAACAATCAGGAATTAGGAGAGAGCTACCAATTGACACTGCCAGAGGGAAGCCAGACTACAGTAATCCACAAGGGAGAGGCAGGCTGGAAGTACAGTGGGGAGTCAACGTATCATTACTACTATGACGAGGAAAACAATTCGATAAGCGACACGTACTATTACACAGATCGTGTAAGCGTAAAAGCGTCAAATGGAGCAGAGCGCATTTATGTGATTGCCTATGTTCAGGACGAAAGTGGAGCAACAGTAAGCGGAATCTCAGATGCGGGAAATGAATATGTGCATACGGAAATTTCTGAGTATACCAAAACCATGTATCTGACGACCGAAGAAGGAGAAGAAACTGCGCCGACTTCTGAAAGTGTGTATGTGATCTATGTAAAGGGAAACAATCAGGAATTAGGAGAGAGTTACAAATTGACGCTGCCGGAGGGGAGCCAGACTACAGTAACCCGCAAGGGAGAGGCAGGCTGGAAGTACAGTGGGGAGTCAACATCTCATTCCTACTATGATGAGGAAGACAATTGGGTAAGCGACACATACTATTACACAGACCGTGTAAGCGTGAAAGCGTCAAACGGAGTGGAGCGCATCTATGTGATTGCCTATGCGGCGAATACGCCTGCGGCAGAGTAAAACAAACGTTTCACAGCTCTCGACATATGAGGATATGAAAGAACGATCCATACCGATCGTATTGGAACATGAATAAGTAATTGAGCGGCTCTTTGGCAGAAAATATTCTGCCGGGGAGCCGCTTTTTCTATGAAAGGTATGATATCGCTAAAGTGACTGCACGCGGCGCCTCAAAGAGTGCAATCTTTGGGGGGATTGAGGACTCAGGGAAGTGGAAGCGGGCTTGTCCGCTTTGTTCCGTTTGACAATTTTCACGCCGGAATAAATGCAGTTTACGACATATTTTCTCTGCTTGCGCTTATATCTGCCGTTTGCGACAAAGCCATTGAGACGGGCGTATGACAGTGTTAAAGTTAAGATATTCTAAATACAATAAAAAGAAGCTAAAAAAGATTTGGAAGACGCCACAAAGGATATGAATGAGGCGGTTACGAACTTAAAGAATGCGCAGGAAGAGCTGGAAACAAAGCAAAACGAGTTAAATGCGAAACAGGAAGAACTGGATGCAAAGCAGAACGAGTTAAATGCGAAACAGGAAGAGTTAGATGCGAAACAGAAGGAATTAAATGAGGCGAAGAAACAGCAGGTAAATGTAAAGAAAGTGACACAGAAGAAGCCTGCAAGTAAAAAGAAAAAACAGCTTCAGATTTCCTGGAAAGCAGAAACAGGCGCATCTGGCTACGAAGTTCAATATGCGTTAAAGAAAAACATGAAGAACGCTGTGACAAAAACAGTGAGTGCGGGAAAGACAAAACTTACCGTTAAGAAGTTAAAGAGCAAGAAGAAATATTTTATCCGCGTACGCGCATATAAGAAAGTGGGAAGCATGACGGTTTACGGAGCTTACAGTAAAGTAAACAGCGTAAAGGTCCGTTAAACGGTTCTGTTCCCGAAGATATCAGAGGAGCGTAATTTTGAGCGCGTCCTGCAAAAAAGAGCCTGGCAATTGCCAGGTTCTTTTTTGCATACGAAAGATCTGATGTCTTCAAGGCATCTGCAGGAGTCTTACAAAACTGTAAGTATTTTTTCCTGTTTTGCAAGCAAACTGAAAGAAACTTCGGGTAAACTGTATGATATCAAATCAGTTTGCAGGGAGGATATCATGGAAACAATAGTAAGAACAGAACAGTTATGCAAATATTATGGAACAGGAGACAGCCAGGTACAGGCAGTGAAAAACGCTGAGATTGCCATTCAGAAAGGTGAATTTGCAGCGATTGTGGGAAAATCCGGGTCTGGGAAAAGCACCCTGCTGCATCTTCTGGGGGGACTTGACGTTCCCACAAGCGGAACCGTGTGGATGAAGGGAAAGAATATATTCGCCTTAAAAGAAGAAGAACTTGCGGTATTCCGCAGAAGAAAAATAGGTTTTATCTTTCAGGCATTTAATCTGGTATCTTCCATCAATGTATGGGAAAACATTGTGCTTCCCATCGGACTGGATGGAAGAGAAGCGGACGAAAGCTTTGTATCGGATATTATACAGACGCTGGGGATTCAGGACAAGATACACAATCTCCCCCATACCCTTTCCGGAGGCCAGCAGCAAAGAGTGGCGATTGCGCGGGCGCTTGCCTCGAAACCGGATGTGATTCTTGCCGACGAACCCACCGGAAATCTGGATTCCAGGACCAGCGGCGAGGTAGTGGGACTTTTAAAACTGTCGGCGCAAAAATACGGGCAGACACTGGTGATGATTACCCATGATCAGGATATTGCACAGATTGCAGACCGTATTCTGGTGATTGAGGACGGAAAGGTGGTGGAGCAGAGATGAAACATACGATTCATGGACTGGCGCTCGCCAATGTACGCCAGAATCGCTTTAGAAGTATTTTAATTATACTTTCCATTTTCCTGACCACCCTGCTCCTTACGGCGGTGGCCGGCTTTGGATACGGAATGGCAGAGCATAACCGCCGCAATGCGGGCAATCTTTATGGAAATTATACAGCGGCCTTCAACAGGGTTACAGAAAAACAGTATGAGACCATCAAACTGCGCAGTGAGTTTACCCACGTGGGAAAAACAGCCTACGCGGCCCAGATTAATTCAGGCGATCGTAATATTGATATGGGACTGTCGTTTATGGATCTCAATGCCGCAGAAAATATAAATTTTGTCCACTCCCTGCAAGAGGGTACATTGCCTCAAAAAGAAAACGAAATAGCGGCGCCGGCAGAATTTTTTGCACATCTGGGGCTTGAGAACGCCAGACAGGGAGATCGTGTGACAATTCCATTTCGCATAGATAATCGCAGCAAATTTGAAGAAAAAGAGTTTGTTGTCAGCGGCGTGGTAAAATCACAGAAAATGGGAACGGTTCAGAAAGCATTTCAGGGTTACGTTTCCCAGGAATTTTATGAGTCTTTGTATCCGGAAGACATACGCTCTTATGGGGTAACGTTTCGCTTAAATGAATCTTTGGCATTAAACGGGGATAATTGTGAGGAGTTTATCCAGGAATTGGGAGAACGCTGCGGAATTGAACAGAACAATATTTCTCTCAATTCCATGTATCTGATGTGGACGTACAATCCGGGGACGGAGACGGTTACGACCTGTATCGTGATTGCATTCGTAGTAATTCTGGTATCCGTTGTGGTTATTTATAATATTTTTCAGGTTGGAATGGTGCAGAAAGTTCAGGAATATGGCAAAATCAGAGCTTTGGGAGCGACCAGAAAGCAGATGAGAAAAATGATTCTCAGAGAAGGAATGCTTTTGTCCGCAGCAGCGATTCCTCTGGGATTGCTGGCAGGCTGCGGCGCTGCGGCTGTCTTGTTTCATCAAATGATTTTAAAAATCAGTGAAAGAATAACAGATACGCAACTGACGAATGTATCAATACTGTCCCTGCCGCTGCTGTTGCTGGTAACGCTGGCAGTTCTTATGACAGTCCGTCTGGCTTTGGCCCGTCCTATGCGGGCGGCGGCAAAAATTTCACCGGTGGAAGCGATCCGTTATCAGGAAAGTACCAGCCGCAGGAACAGCCTGCGGAAAGGACGCAGAAAAATTTCAGTATGGAGCATGACGCTGTCCGGTTTGGCCGCGAACCGCAGCAGAACCGTAATTACCATAATTACTATGGGATTATCCTGTGTGCTGTTTGTGACGCTGGCAAATTTTGCAGGGAACATAGATAACGAGTTTGAAGTCCGGCGCAGCATGGAATACGGGCAGTTCTCTATCGAATTGGACGCGTCTTTGAACGATGAGGCATATCCGGAAAATAATCTCTTTTCGATACAGAAGGAAAATCCGTTGGGAACAAAACTGCAGGAGCAGTTAAGAAAGATTCCGGGCGTCACGGAGGTCAGAAGCCGCAAACTTTTTTGCGGGGAAAATTTAAGCCGGGACAACATGGATGAAGAAGGAAGCCGTACAAGTATCTGTGTGATGAACCGGGAGGAATTTGAACGTTTTGGCAAAGGATCTGCTCTGGGAACGGTGGATTATGATAAAGTAAGCGCGGAAAATGGCATTATTTACGGATATTCTGTATTTATGGAAGATTATGGCTACGAGCTGGGGCAGGAGATGATTCTGAGAGATTTGACCGGAGGCCAGGCGGTATACCAGGGAGCGCTTATGGGAGCTTTTGGAAGCGCTCCGGCTTCCTGGGTGATCACAGAGGAGACCTTCCAGAAACTCGGCATTACAGAAGACGTTACGGAAAAGATTTGGATTGACTGCCGTAAGCAGGATAAAGAGAATGTGGAAGCGGCCATACAGGAACTTTTGACAGGAGTGACGCATGTAAAGACAGATTCTTATGACAGCGTGATGACAACTGTAAAGGCGAGCACGCATATCATGCAGTGGGGAATCTATATAGTTCTGGGGTTTTTAGGAGTTATTGGCTTTATGAATATGGCTAACACAATTATTACCGGAGTAGTAACCAGGAAACGGGAACTGGGAGTGCTGCAGGCAGTGGGAATGACGAACCGCCAGCTCAATCTGATGCTGCAATTGGAGGGGATTTTATTTTCTGCAGGAACCGTGGCGGTTTCTCTGGCGGTTGGAAGTCCAATGGGATATGCTCTTTTCTGCTATGCCAAAGAGATTCACATTTTCGGAATCAATGAATATCATGTTCCGTGGCCTGAGATTGGCATTATGATTCTAACGATCCTTCTGCTGCAGGGTACGCTTTCCTTTTTGCTCAGCAGGAATCTGCGCCGGGAATCTTTGGTGGAACGCATTAATTATCAGGGATAAGTATAACAGAGACGCTTCGGCGTCTCTGTTTTGCTATTTGAATTTTTATGGAAAATTATGTATAATTTCTTTTACCGGGAAATGGATAAAATAAAAGAATACCCGGAACATAAGTAAAATATAAGAATAAAGAGTGAAAGGAATCTTTATGAAAAAATTACTGGCGTATTTAAAAAATTACAAAAAAGAGTGCGTCTTAGCGCCTCTGTTTAAAATGCTGGAGGCAACTTTTGAGCTGATTGTACCTCTGGCGGTGTCAGCGGTAATTGATGTGGGGATTGCGGAGCAGGACAGAAATTTTATATGGAAGATGTCTCTGCTGATGGTGGCGCTGGGACTGATTGGGCTGCTCTGCTCAGTGACGGCGCAGTATTTTGCGGCAAAGGCGGCGGCAGGCTTTGGAACGGGGGTACGCCATGCATTGTTTGCCCATATCCAGACTTTTTCCTTTTCCGAAATCGACAGGGCAGGTACGGCAACGCTGATTACCCGTATGACCAGCGATATCAATCAGGTACAGTCCGGAGTGAATATGGTGCTGCGGCTGTTTCTGCGTTCCCCCTTTATTGTGTTTGGAGCGATGGTTATGGCGTTTACCATTGATGTGAAGGCGGCGCTGATTTTTGCAGTGACAATCCCGCTTCTCTCGCTGGTGGTGTTCGGCATTATGGCGGTGAGCATTCCTTTGTACCGCAAAGTACAGGAACGTCTGGATAAGGTACTGGGAATCACCAGGGAAAATCTTACCGGAGCCAGGGTAATCCGCGCCTTCCATAAAGAGGAGGAGGAAAAGAGAAGGTTTGAGGAAGGTCTGGAAAGCCTGACGTCCATGCAGAATTACGTGGGAAAAATCAGCGCATTTTTGAATCCGCTAACGTTTATCATGATCAATGCGGCGACTATTGTTCTGCTCTATACCGGAGCCGTTCAGGTAAATATCGGCAGTCTCACGCAGGGAGAAGTGGTGGCTCTGGTAAATTATATGTCCCAGATTCTCGTGGAGCTTATTAAGCTTGCAAACCTGATTATTACCATTACCAAGGCAGCGGCGTGTGGAAAGCGGATTTCATCCATATTAGAAATGAAAAGCAGTATGCCCGCAGAGCAGACGGGCGGTAAAGCGTTCCAGCCTGTGAACAGGCGAAGTCCCATGGTGCAGTTTTCCCATGTGGGAATGGCTTATCAGGGGGCCGGGGCGGAAAGCTTGTCGGATATTGATTTTTCAGTAGAAAAGGGGGAAACCGTCGGCGTCATTGGCGGCACCGGTTCGGGAAAAACTACATTGGTACATCTGATTCCCCGTTTTTATGATGCCACTGCCGGAGAAGTGCTGATTCAGGGAAAAAATGTAAAAGAATTTTCTCTGGAGGAGCTGCGGCAGAAAGTGGGAATTGTTATGCAAAAGGCGGTGCTGTTTCAGGGAACCATCCGCGAAAATCTCTGCTGGGGCAAGGCTGACGCCACAGATCAGGAACTGTTTCAGGCGCTGGATACAGCGCAGGCAAGAGAAGTGGTAGAAGGAAAGGAAGGAAAGCTGGACGCACCCGTGGAGCAGGGAGGAAAGAATTTTTCCGGCGGGCAAAGGCAGCGTCTTACCATTGCCCGCGCGCTGGTGCGGAAACCGGAAATTCTCATTCTTGACGACAGCGCGTCCGCTCTGGATTATGCGACGGACGCCAGGCTGCGCAAAGCGATTCGTGAAATGGAGGGAACTCCTACGGTATTTATTGTATCTCAGCGCACCTCTTCCATTCAGCACGCCGATAAAATTATTGTGCTGGATGACGGAGAGATTGCAGGCATGGGAACTCATGAAGAGCTTTTACAGCATTGCCAGGTTTATCAGGAAATCCATGAGTCTCAGTTTAAGAACCAGTAGAGCAGGAGGTGTGTGATGAAGAAGAACGATAAAAAATATCAGCCGGAAACCCTGAAAAAAGTTTTGAGCTATATTCAGGCATACCGGATTTATCTGGCGCTATCATTAATCTTTGCCGTGGTGACGGTAGCCTCCACCTTATATATTCCGGTGCTTACCGGACAGGTTATTGACCATGTGATTGCTCCGGGACAGGTGGAGTTTCCGGTAATCACAGAATTGCTGGTGCGGATGGCGGTTGTGATTCTGTTGGCGGCGCTGGCGCAATGGCTGATGAACGTGTGCAACAATAAGATTACCTATGAAGTGGTGCGGGACGTGCGGCGGGAAGCCTTTGCCAGACTGGAAATTCTTCCCTTAAAGTATATTGACGGACATTCCCATGGAGAGCTGGTGAGCAGAGTAATTGCAGATGTGGACCAGTTTGCAGACGGGCTTTTGATGGGATTTTCCCAGTTATTTACAGGGGTAGTCACTATTTTGGGAACACTGTTATTTATGATCAGTATAAATTTCAAGATTACGCTGGTGGTGGTGCTGGTAACGCCGGTGTCCCTTTTTGTGGCGGCATTTATTGCGCGGAGGACGTTTTCCATGTTTATGCTCCAGTCTTCCACCAGGGGAGAACAGACCGCTCTGATCAATGAAATGATCGAAAACCAGAAAGTGGTGCAGGCGTTTTCCAAAGAGGAGGATGTGCTGGAGAAATTCGATGAGATTAACAGAAGGCTGGAACAGGCTTCTTTGAATGCCACGTTTTTCTCTTCCCTGACCAACCCCGGAACCCGTTTTGTAAACAGCCTGGTATATACAGGAGTGACGCTTGTGGGAGCGCTGTTTGCCATGGCTGGCGGCGCAGCCTTTACTGTAGGCCAGCTTTCCTGTTTTCTGAGTTATGCCAATCAGTATACCAAACCCTTTAATGAGATTTCCGGCGTGGTGACTGAGCTGCAGAATGCGCTTGCATGTGCGGAGCGGATTTTTGCGCTGATTGAGGAGGAACCGCAGATTGCGGAACCGCAAAACGTGAAGAAATTGACGGATGTAAAAGGAAATGTGGAGTTGTCGCATGTTTGTTTTTCCTATGTGCCGGAACGGAAACTGATTGAGGATTTCAACCTTAAGGTAAAACCCGGAGAGCGCGTGGCGATTGTCGGTCCCACCGGATGCGGAAAGACCACCATGATCAATCTGCTGATGCGTTTCTATGATGTGGACAGCGGCAGCATTGAGGTGGAAGGAACGGACATTCGGGACGTTACCCGCAAAAGTCTGCGGGAAAGCTATGGCATGGTGCTTCAGGAAACATGGCTCAAGGCGGGAACCATTCGCGAAAACCTTATTATGGGAAAACCGGATGCATCAGAAGAAGAGATTTTAACGGCTGCCAAAGCCGCCCATGCGCACAGCTTTATCAAGCGTCTGCCAAAAGGGTATGATACCGTAATCGGCGAGGACGGCGGAAGCCTGTCTGTAGGACAAAAACAGCTTTTGTGCATTGCCAGGGTGATGCTGTGTCTGCCGCCCATGCTCATATTGGACGAGGCGACTTCCTCCATAGATACCAGAACAGAAATGAAAATACAGAACGCTTTTGCCACGATGATGAAAGGACGTACCAGCTTTATCGTAGCGCATCGCCTTTCCACGATTCAGGAAGCGGATATAATCCTGGTGATGAAGGAAGGGCACATCATTGAACAGGGAAGCCATGCCCAACTGCTTGATAAAAAAGGCTTTTATTCGGAACTTTATAACAGCCAGTTTGCCGTATAGCGTTCCAAAACGCAGACGGTAAGACGGGGTCAGAAGCCTTTGCGGATGATATTTTTCCCATACTTATCCTGCAGCGCTTTCGCCGCCTGCTGCGCTTTTTGTTCTTTCTGGGTTTTGGGCAGGTCAAACAGATTCAGCTGTACGGGCTGCGGTTCGTCTGTAAGTTTGGAAGTATGCACTCCCAGAAGGCGCACAGGTTCGCCGTTCCATAGCTCGTCAAACAAAAGACATGCATGGTGACAGAGGATCTGTTCGTCAAAGGTGGATGAGGGGAGCTGCATTTGATGGGACACTCTGACAAAGGAAGCATAGCGTATTTCGGTACTCACCATCCCTGCATATTGTCCGTAGTTCTGCAGTCGGGAAGAGACCTGCCGGCACAGAGAATGCAGTGTTTTTTTGGCTTCTGCCGCCGTCTGTGCATTTCTGGCAAGGGTAGTGGAATTTCCAACGCATTTTAATTCGCTTTCCTGCGTATTTACCGGGGAATCATCAACGCCGTTGGCAAACTTCCAAATCAGCCGCCCATGGCTTTTCATGTGCTGTTCCAATATTTGAGGATCTATGTGCGCAAGATCGCCGATGGTACAAATTTCCAGCTTTGCCAAAGCGGCGGCTGAGGCTTTTCCCACCATAAACAGCTCCCGTACGGGAAGAGGCCACATTTTTTCCGGTATTTCTTCCGGAAACAGGGTATGCACTTTATCCGGCTTCTGGAAGTCTGACGCCATTTTTGCCAGCAGTTTGTTGGTGGAAATTCCGATATTTACCGTAAATCCCAGAGATTCTTTTACCGTGTCTTTGATCTGGACAGCGGCGTCGCGGGGGTTTTTGTAACAATGTTTGTTCTCTGTAAAATCCATATAGCACTCGTCAATACTGACCTGTTCAATGGAAGGACAGAAAGAAATCAGCAGATCCATCAGTCGGCGGCTGTACTGGGAATACAAACGATGATCCGGGGATTCTAAATGCAGATTGGGGCATTTTTGCAAAGCATGAGCCACAGGCTCTCCCGTTATGATGCCGTACGTTTTGGCAGGGCCGGACTTTGCCAGCACCACGCCGCGGCGGCTTGCCATATCGCCTCCGATAATGGAGGGGATGGTGCGAAGATCCAGGGAAGATCCCTGTTTTAACTGTTCTGCCGCCGTCCAGGACAGGTAGGCGGAATTTACATCAATATGAAAAATCAGCCGTTCAGACATTTGTATGCCACCTCCTTGTATACCACAATTTTAGCAGATAACAATTTTAGTTGGAAGGGCTATTTTTGAGTAAGCGGCAAATCGTGTCGAACTATGAGACATATTTCCCTTTGACAGAAATTTAGCGCAGTGATATACTAAAAGAGATATAAGGTTGTCAAGGGAGGCCTGTAAGGCTTGATATAAGAGTGTTTAGTCAGAACAGAAGCTTCTCAAATTTTTGAAATGAGGTGGAAAGAATGACAATAAAGCAAGCAGATATCAATAAAGTACGAGCATCTGTATCAGGACAACTGGGGAACCGGGTGATGATCCAGCTCGACAGAGGCCGTAACAGAGTTGACATTCAAGAAGGCGTGATTCAGGGAGCCTACCCTTCCGTATTTACCATTTTGGTTGACGATGAGAATGAGAAGAATCCACCTCAGCTTCTTTCGTTCAGTTATGCTGACGTGCTGACAAGAGATGTCAGAATGAAATTGTGTTAAACAGGAATGAATAAAACGCTTCGATTCTGAATAGAATGTACCAATATTCAGAATAGGAGCGTTTTTATTGTGGAGTTAGCGAAAAGATACATACATATGAACCGTGAAAAGGGAAAAGCTATGACCCAGATTACGTTGGATGATGATTTTAACGTGCCAGATATGAAACCGGATTTGATTCGGATTATACAGGACAAAGGAGAACTGATGCTGGATGAAACTACCATCACTCAGGACCATGTATGGCTCAAAGGCGTGCTGAAATTCTCGCTTCTGTACCGCAGCGACCAGGAGGAAGGGAAAATCAGCAATATGACGGGTGAGATTCCATTTCAGGAAAGCCTTGCCATAGATGGCGCCAATGAATACGATACGGCTAAGCTAAAGTGGGAAATGGAAGATCTTTCGATTGGGATTATCAATTCCAGAAAATTGAGCGTCAAGGCCCTGGTGGTACTGAAAGCGGTCATTGATGAGATTTACGACGAAGAGCTGCTTACCGGCGTGGAACAGGAGAGCGGCGTACAGCTTTTGAACCAGAATCTGGCGGCAATGGCTTTGTTTCTTGCCAAAAAAGATACGTTCCGTTTTAAAGAAGAAATCCTTCTGCCTTCCAATAAGCCCAATATCCGGCAGGTTTTATGGAAAAGCGTACAGCTTCGGGGCGTAGAAACACGTCTGATGGACCAGCAGCTGAATCTTAAGGGAGAAGCGCTGGTATTTGTGCTCTATGAAGGAGAAGAAGAGGAAGAACATTTACAGTGGATGGAAACCGCGCTTCCATTTACCGGAGCGATCGACTGCAATGGCTGTACGGAGGAAATGATTGCCGACGTCTCCTATGACGTATCGGGAGTGGAGCTGGAAGTCAAGCCGGATTACGACGGAGAAGAACGGATGCTGCACTTAGAGCTGGTGCTGGATCTGGAGATTCAGATTTTTACAGAGGAAGAAAATCAGATTGTGGCGGATCTCTATGCCGTGAATCAGAAATTAACGCCAGTATACCAGGATGCCATATTTGAAAAACTGCTGCTGAGAAATGCTTCCAAATGCAAAATATCAGAGAAAATGAGTATTGACAAAAATCAGGAGCCGATCCTGCAGATTTGCGCCAGCGAGGGGTATGCTGTGGCAGAACGGGCGGAAATTGTAGAAGGCGGCATTCAGGTCGAAGGTACGCTGCAGGTAACGATCCTCTACGTAACGGCCGACGACCGGATGCCGGTCGCTTCTGTAAAAGACGTGCTGCCGTTCCACTATCTGATTGAAGTTCCGGGAATTAATGATAATTGCCGTTACCATCTGCAGACTGGCATTGACCAGCTTACCACAGTGATGACCGACAGCAGCCAGGTGGAGGTAAAAGCCGTGCTGAGTCTTAACTGCATTGTATTTTTGCAGCAGCAGGTGAAAAAGATTACAGAAGTGCAGCAGGAGCCGCTGGATCTGGCGCAATTACAGGAAAGTCCCGGTATTATTGGGTACATTGCCAAAGAAGGCGATCAGCTCTGGGATATTGCCAAGGAGAATTTTACCACGATTTCAGAAATCGTAAAGACCAACCAGCTTGCTTCAGAGCAGATTCGCGGCGGCGATAAGATATTGATCATTAAAACAGTAGGATAAACACAGGACAGCGGAATGATTTCGCTGTCCGTTTTTTATAGGAAATTCCTTCGGATACCCTATAAAATAAAAAAACAATGATCGCACTGCGGCGGAAAAGAAATATGTACACTCGCACAAGAGGTAAAATATTGCTTCGCAATTGTGCTCGGCGCGCAAAGTGTCCAGGCCCCTCATGATTGAGGGGGTAGGGGAGTTGAAGTGGGCATGCCCACTTTGTTCTTTGTATAGCAGTTGCTATTCTAAACCAAATAAAGAATTATGGAAAAATTAGATCCTGAGTGGGAATATCATGAGGTATACAACCGCTATGCGCATATTCTGGCGGAACTATGGAAACTCAAACTTGTATTTACTTGCCACAAAAGATAAAATGGTATAAGATATTTGTGATTGGTAATTTGAAAATGCAGGAGGTTTCTTATGAATATTGTAGTATTGGCGGGAGGCTTAAGCACAGAACGGGATGTGTCGTTTGTGACCGGGAACGAAGTGACAAAGGCGCTGCGCAAAAATGGACATCAGGTGATTTTATTAGATCTTTTTATGGGTTACAGTGACCGGGAGGAAGATCTTAAGGGGATCTTTGAGCGTTCTCTTGCAGTCAGCGCACAGGTGACGGGGATTCAGGCAGCCGCGCCGGATCTTGAGCAGGTAAAAAAGAGCAGAAAAGACCAGAGTCCCTGTCTCTTTGGACCAAACGTCATTGCCATGTGCCGCATGGCGGATATCGTTTTTCTGGCCCTTCATGGGGAAAATGGGGAAGACGGAAGAGTCCAGGCGGCCTTCGATTTGTACGGTATTAAATATACGGGAACGGGTTATCTGAGCAGCGCCCTTGCCATGGATAAAGGGCTCGCCAAACGGCTGTTTGCTGCAAATCATATACCAACGCCTGCAGGAATCACGCTGAGAAAAGAAGAACGAAAGCGGGAATTAAAAGAGACAGGACTTTCGGTTCCCGTTGTGGTAAAGCCCTGCCGGGGAGGCTCCAGCGTGGGCGTGTCGATTGTATATACGGAAGAAACATTTGAGAAGGCGCTGGAAGATGCTTTTCAGCTGGAAGACGAGGTGGTAGTGGAAGCATATATCAAAGGCCGGGAATTTTCCGTGGGCGTCATTGATTTTCAGGCGCTGCCCGTTATTGAGATTGCGCCCAAAGAAGGGTTTTATGATTATAAAAATAAATATGCCAGCGGCAGCAGCGTGGAGACCTGTCCGGCTGTCCTGCCGGAAGAGATCGCACAAAACATGCAGCAGTATGCCATAGAAGCGGCCAAAGCTCTGGATCTGTACACATATTCCAGAATGGATTTCCTGCTTGATGAGCAAAACAGGATCTACTGTCTGGAGGCCAATACTTTGCCGGGCATGACTTCTACCAGTCTGCTGCCGCAGGAAGCAATGGCGGAGGGAATGGATTTTCAGCAGCTATGCGAGCGTATT
Source organism: Lachnospiraceae bacterium (assembly GCA_910575155.1). Taxonomy (GTDB): domain Bacteria; phylum Bacillota; class Clostridia; order Lachnospirales; family Lachnospiraceae; genus Petralouisia. The sequence continues at coordinate 27,392 of CAJTDX010000014.1, read as the reverse complement.
ATACAGATTTCACTGAAAAAGTATGAAGCATAAAAACGAGAAAATGGAGGATGTTATGAAGAATATGACCTTGGCGCATATTGCGAAAGCCTGTCATGGAGTCTGTACTGGAGACCGGGAACAGTCCCGGATCTCAATCAGAGGAGCCGTCACAGACAGCCGGCAGGTAAAGGAGGGCTATCTGTTTATTCCCCTAAAGGGAGCAAGGGTGGACGGACACGACTTTATTCCCGATGTGGCAAAGAAAGGCGCGGCGGCGGTGCTGTCTGAGCGGGAGTTACGCGACTGTCCGGTACCCTGCATTCAGGTAGCGTCCAGCGAACAGGCGTTAAAAGATCTTGCGGCGTATTACCGCAGCCAGCTTTCCATTCCTGTTGTGGGAATCACAGGCAGCGTGGGAAAGACCAGCACAAAGGAAATGATTGCCTCTGTACTCTCACAGAAGTATCGGGTACTGAAAACAGCGGGAAATTTTAATAATGAAATCGGGCTTCCGCTGACGCTGCTGCGCATCCGTAAGGAGCATCAGGCGGCGGTGGTGGAAATGGGGATTTCTGATTTTGGGGAAATGCACCGCCTTGCAGAAATGGCGCGTCCGGATCTTTGCGTGATTACGAACATCGGCGTCTGCCATCTGGAAAATTTAAAGACCAGAGACGGCATCCTTCAGGCAAAAAGTGAAATCTTCGATTTTATCAGGCCGGAAGGGCATATCATATTAAATGGAGATGACGACAAGCTTGCCACGATTGAGGAAGTAAAAGGGATCCGCCCCGTCTTTTACGGCGCGGGACGGGAAATTTATGCGGACCGCATCGAAAATTGCGGTTTAAGAGGCGTAAAAGCAGATATTCATACCCCTAAAGGGACGATTGCGGTAAATATTCCGATTCCTGGGGAACACAATGTGACCAACGCGATGGCTGCTGCTGCGGTGGGGCTTGCGCTTGACATGGAGCTGTCAGAGATCCGGGCGGGAATCAATCAGGCAAAGACGATCGGAGGGCGCAGTAATCTGATAGAAGCGGGAGGAATCCTGATGCTTGACGATTGCTACAATGCCAATCCCGTATCTATGCGGGCGTCTCTGGATGTACTCAGCCAGGGATCCGGACGGACGATTGCAGTATTAGGGGATATGGGAGAGCTGGGTGAACATGAAAAACAGCTTCATTATGAGGTGGGCGCTTACGCGGCGCAAAAACAGATCACGGCCCTCTTTTGTGCCGGAGAACTTTCAGAGCAGATGGCGCAGGGGGCAAAAGACACTGGTAATATTCAGGTATTTCACGATACAGACAGAGAGAAAATGACAGAACACCTTCTTGAGTATTTAAAAGAACACGATACCGTACTGGTCAAAGCGTCTCATTTTATGGATTATCCGAAGGTGGTAGAAGCTGTAAAAGAAAAATTCATACCCGTATCCGGCAGGAACTGATTGCCGGATACGGATTCTTAAAGATTCCGTATGTATAAATGCCGCAAAGCAGCAATGTTTTGCGGCATTTATACAGTCATAGATTTGTGCTGCCTGAGCATTTCTTCTACTTTGGACTGGGTGTAGGCTCCGGAAAACTTCCGCTGTTCCTTATCCAGATGATTCAGATAAACAGGCTCCCCATATTCTACAATTACCTCGCATTTTCGTATAAAGGGAAGGTGTTTTTCCCAGATATTCTGGCTTCCTGAAATCGCAATGGGAATAACCGGGCATCCGGTTTTTTCAGCCATTTTCAGACTGCCTTCCTTAAATGGAAGCAGTCCCTGTTCCGGGTTGGGATTTCTGGTTCCCTCAGGAAAAATACAAATGGAAATCCCTTTGTTGATATATTCGATACCAGTGAGAATCATTTTCATGCCGGCCTTCATGTCTGAACGGTTCAGGAACAGACAGTAGAGATGCTTCATCCAGTTCGAGAGCAGGGGCACTTTTTGCATAAAGTCTTTGGAAACGTAACCAGTAAGTCCCGGACATCGGGAGTACGTAATTACAATGTCGAAATAGCTCTGATGATTGGGGACGTACAACACCGCCTGCCCCCTGGGAATCCGGTCTTCACCGATGACAGTCAGTTTTACCCCGGTAAAGAACAATATCACCTTAAAGGCCCACTGTACGATGCGCAGGCAGCTGAGATCCGCCAGAGGCCGGTTGAATTTTTTAATAACCCGCTCGATCAGCATGATAGGGATACTAATTATCAGAAACAGAATTAAGAATACAGAAACCAGAATTAATCGTATCATGTCAATTACCTTTCAGTCCCGAAAATATTATTGTGAATGTTGTCCGTTTTTAAGAAAAAACGCCGACAAAATTTACTCTAATCTATTATACAAAGGTAGTTGAAAAAATACAATCATAAATGTGAGGAAAGTCATATACAATATGAAGAGAACGTATTAATTGCAAAGGAGCGACAATGAAAAAAAATACTTCTTTTCTGAGAAAATTATGCGCTTTACTGTCTGCGGTTCTGTTCTGCACTGTTTTATTTGCGGGCTGCGGGCTGGAAGAGACAGACAGTCAAAAGCTGGAAGATTTGCCTTATACTATTTTAGAGGAAAAGGAGATTCCTCAGGAATTTTTATCTGTTATTGAGGAAAAAAAAGAAGAGATTTTTAAACTGACCTATACGGACCAGGAAAATCTCTACATAGCCGCGGGATACGGGGCGCAGCAGACGGGGGGTTACAGTATTGCTGTCAATCAGTGTTATCTGACGAAAAACGCCATTTATTTCGACACTACTCTGATTGGCCCTTCCAAAGGGGAACAGGTCAGTCAGGCGAAATCTTATCCATATCTGGTAATTAAAACAAAATATTCTGAAAAAAGCGTTGTCTTTGAATAGGAAAAACATAAACGACAGAGGATTATTGCAGTTACCGCAGGAAAAAGGAATGCCTTTTAGGGCGTGCTGAGAGTATGATTTCACCGAAAATGCTCATAATAAAATTGAAGAATCCCTGGGTTGGGCAGGCACAGAAAACGGAATACGGCATAAAATAAGCTAACAGGGAAACCATTTACAAATTGATAAAGTGTGTTATAATAGTACATGGTATTTTTGTCAGAAGCTTGACAAAAGAAGTGATATGTTACTATAATAACTTCTTGTACGAAAACAGAGCATAGAGGTGCGATATGGAACAGTATGTGATTAGAGGTGGTATTCCGTTAGTTGGCGAAGTGGAAATCGGCGGCGCAAAGAATGCGGCGCTGGCAATTCTGGCTGCGGCAATTATGACGGATGAGACCGTAACGATAGATAATTTACCCGATGTTCGGGATATTAATGCTTTGCTCCAGGCAATGGGCGACATTGGGGCAAAGATAGACAGAGTAGATGCGCACACAGTGAAAATTAATGGTTCTTTCGTGAAAGATATTCCAGTGGATTACGATTCTATGAAGAAAATCCGCGCTTCCTATTATCTGCTGGGTTCTCTTTTGGGAAAATATAAACATGCAGAAGTTACCCTGCCGGGAGGCTGTAATATTGGCAGCCGTCCTATGGATCTCCATATTAAGGGGTTCCGCGCGCTTGGCGCTCATGTGGAGATACGCAACGGCGCGGTGGCGGCGGAAGCGGAAACGCTTAAGGGCAGCCATATTTATCTGGATAAAGTTTCTGTGGGAGCTACCATCAATATCATGATGGCCGCGGCTATGGCAGAGGGAAAGACTACCATTGAGAATGCGGCAAAAGAGCCTCATGTCGTGGATGTGGCTAACTTTTTAAACAGTATGGGAGCCAATATCAGAGGAGCCGGAACGGATGTGATTCGTATTGTAGGCGTGGAAAAGCTTCATAAGACAGAATATTCTGTGATTCCGGACCAGATCGAGGCGGGCACCTTTATGTTTGCGGCGGCGGCTACCAAAGGCGACGTGACGGTAAAGAATGTAATTCCAAAGCACCTGGAAGCCACTACGGCAAAACTGCTGGAAGCAGGCTGTGAGGTGGAGGAATTTGACGTTGCCGTGCGGGTGGTGGCTTCAAAGCCTTTGACCCATACACAGGTAACTACGCTTCCCTATCCGGGCTTTCCTACAGATATGCAGCCTCAGATGTCTGTGGTTTTGGGGATTGCCAATGGAACCAGCACAGTGACGGAGAGTATCTTTGAAAATCGTTTCAAATATGTGGATGAACTGACCCGTATGGGTGCGGACATCAAGGTAGAGAGCAATATTGCCATTATTAATGGCGTGAAGGGATATACGGGCGCAAGAGTCAGCGCGCCGGACTTAAGGGCCGGAGCTGCGCTTGTGATTGCGGGACTGTCTGCCGAGGGTGTCACCATCGTAGATGATATTCATTATATCCAGCGGGGATACGAGGCGTTTGAAGAGAAACTGGTCGGACTGGGGGCGCAGATTCGAAGAGTAGAGACAGAAAAAGAGATTCAGAAATTCCAGTTCCGGGCAGGATAGACAAATCAATAGAGAAACAGGAAGCATTAAGGAATATTCCGGATGCTTCCCTTTTTGCGTGTAAAGATGTTTATATACAAAATGCATAAAAAACATTTGCTGAGGGAATGGTAATTAAAAAAGCAAATTTGAAGCAGGCTATGTGAAGGAGGACAATATATGTTATACCCAATTTTGACGCCATCCCGTTTTTTATGCGATCTGAGCGGTATCTGGAAGTTTAAACTGGACAATGGAACAGGATTTGAAGAAAAGTGGTTTGAAAAACCGTTAGAGGACGCGATGACAATGCCGGTTCCCGCTTCTTATAACGATTTGAAGGAGGGCATTGATTTTCGCGATCATTATGGCTGGGTTTTTTATCAAAGGTGTATATCACTTCCGGAAATGATTACCGGCCAGCGCGTGGTGCTGCGCTGTGACGCTGTGACGCATCATGCTAAAATTTATCTGGATGGAGATATGATCTGTGAGCACCGGGGAGGCTTTTTACCTTTTGAAGTGGAAATTGCAGACAAGACGACGGCTGGAGAGCACCTGCTTACGATTGCTGTAGATAACGTGATAGATTACACGACGCTCCCGGTGGGCGGCAAGAACGATATGCTGGGCGGTCTGATGGGAGGCATGGCGGAAAGCGGCGATGCCAGGCCGCAGAACCATCCTAATTTTGACTTTTTTAATTATTGCGGCATTACCCGTCCTGTGCGCATTTACACTACGCCGAAATCGTATATTAAAGATGTTACGCTGGTTCCGCGCGTGGAAGGAAGCAGGGCGGAGATCTGCTATGAGATCGAGACGGCAAATGAAATGGATCAGCCTGGCGTGCAGGAAGAATGTAAAGTGGAGATTTACGACCGGGAGGGAAATCTTACGGCGGAAAGCACAGGCGCGAAAGGGATTTTAAATATTGACCAGGTTCATCTCTGGCAGCCTTTGAACGCCTATCTCTACCAGGTGAAAGTAACTTACGGCACAGACGAATATACGCTGCCTTACGGGGTGCGTACGGTACGTGTGGAAGGAGAAAAATTCCTGATCAATGAGAAACCTTTTTATTTCAAAGGCTATGGGAAACATGAAGATACCTTTCCCAATGGAAGAGGGATTCACCTGCCTATGAATACCAAGGATATTTCTCTTATGAAGTGGCAGGGCGCCAATAGTTTCCGTACCAGCCATTATCCGTACAGTGAGGAAATGATGCGCTTATGCGATGAGGAGGGAATCGTAGTCATTGATGAGACGACTGCAGTGGGCGTGAATCTTCAGTTTGGAGGAGGAGCGAATTTCGGGGGAACTAAAATCAGCACGTTTGATCCCAAACATGGGGTAAAAACGCAGGAACATCACAAAGAAGTGGTGCGCGATCTGATTGCCAGAGATAAGAATTATGCCTGCGTGGTTATGTGGAGTATTGCCAATGAGCCGGATTCCGCGTCAGAAGGCGCTTACGAGTATTTTAAACCCCTGTATGATCTGGCAAGAGAGCTGGATAAACAGAAGCGTCCCTGTACGCTGGTCAGCGTGCAGATGGCGGAGCCGGAAAAAGACTGTTCCGGGAAATTAAGCGATGTGATCTGCCTGAACCGCTATTATGGCTGGTATTTCGGAGGCCCGGATCTGGAGAGGCCGGAGATTGCGCTGCGCAAAGAGCTGAATTATTGGAAAAAACTGGGGAAACCGGTAATGTTTACGGAATACGGCGCAGATACCGTTCTGGGATTTCACGATACCACTCCGGTAATGTATACGGAAGAGTATCAGGTGGATTATTATAAGATGAATCATAAAGTGTTTGATGAGTTCGATATGGTGGTGGGAGAGCAGGTATGGAATTTTGCAGATTTTGCCACCAGCCAGAGCCTGCTGCGCGTGCAGGGAAATAAAAAGGGAATTTTTACCAGAGACCGGAAACCCAAGCTGGCGGCTCATTACTTCCGCCAGCGCTGGCAGGAGATTCCCGATTTTAATTATAAAAAATAGTAAATGCGAAAAACGGTTTATTCCCCTGCATCATACGTTAAAATAATGATTACAATTTATAATGAAAAACAAAAAAACATCAAATAATTTTTACAATTTCAAGATCAGAGTTCGTCTGCATATCAATGACGGAACCGTCGTCCATCTGAATCATGGGTTTTGCCAGATGATTTGGATTGATCATGACGACAGTTGCGCTCTGTCCATTGTTTAACAGCACCCGGTTATTCTGGTAAGTGCTGGCAATGCGGTCTAAGAAAGTCAGAATATACTGAGGGCTGTATTTTTGCAGCCCGTCATTTTCAAACATGGCGATTGCCTGGAACGGGCACAGGGGCGAACGGTAGGAACGGGCGGAGGTGGTGGCGTCGTATACGTCTGCAATGGCGATAATTCCTGCATAGTCGTCAATGTCGGCGCCCTGCAGACCCTGGGGATAACCAGTGCCGTCATAGCGTTCGTGATGATGCAGCGCCGCTTTTTTGATCCGTTTATCAATGGGAAGCTTTTTTAAAATTTTATATCCAAACAGTGGATGCTGCTTGATGAGCGTAAATTCTTCATCTGTATATTTATCCGGCTTGTTCAGGATCTCATCGGGAATGGATGTTTTTCCTATATCATGGAATAATCCGCACAGCGTCAGTACGTCCCGTTCTTCGGAAGTGAATCGGAGCCATTTTCCGATGACGCGCGAAATCAAAGCTACATTCAGACAGTGGGTATAGACGCTGTCGTCATCCAGACGCATGTTGTGCAGTTTATCCAACAGATCTACGGTGTTCCGGCAGATAGAAATCAAAGAGGAAAAATCTTTTAAAAAATGCGACGTATCTATAGGAGCCTCCGGGTGGCGGATGATGGTATCAAACACCTCACGGATAGAATTTATTAATTTGATATATTCTATCTGATATTTCATAAACTCCGGCTGCGCTTTTACCTTCTGAGAATAGGAGGGATTCGAAACGCGGCTGGGATTGGGGATCATTGCCGTGTACTGTTCCCCACTGCCATTTTCATCGGCTTTTTTGACCTTTACACTGGAAATATTGTAAAAAGACAGGCGATAGATGGATTCGCCTGTCAGTACGGAATCGGCATCCAGAATTCTCTGCCCGCTATTGGTGTATATGGGTTCGGTAACAACCATGCCTGGTCGCAAATCTTTAATCGGTAAAGCTTTCATCTCATATCTCCCTCTTAACAAAAAAAGACAAGTAAAGTTTCTGGCTGCAAGTTAATAAGTTGGTATAATTTTCAGTCTCTGATCAAAATTTAAGAAATAAAAAACCTATTATCTTCTAGTATAAAAATAATGTGGGCGTTTGTCAACAAAGAAATAAAAGCGCAGGGCTTTGGAGGTATTATAAAAAGTCTGGCAGGCAGCAGTTTAGACAAAATTTAGAAAATTTAGAAAAATTCCATAGGATTTTGTCTGCAACATTGATATAATATAAATTATTATTGAGTGAATTGCGGAAGGATTCTTTATGAAATTACGGACAAGACTGATTATTTCCTTTTTTATAATAATATTGGTTCCGGTGCTTTTAGCGGGCGCAACTATGTGGGGGTTCGGGCAGTACCAGAGAAAGGCGGTCCGCCAGATTTATAATATAGATGGAAACGCCTACGATTATTTTGTCAATTCGTTCAAAGTACTGAGCCATTTCACCAGATCCATTTATGTGAAGCTGCAAAAAACTGCAGCCGAGAATCCTGAGAATATGGAAGAACAGCGTTACTTAGATGAAATTAATCGGGAGCTGGAACAGAAATATTCCTATCTGATTGTGCGGCGGGGAGAAGAACTGGTATATGAAGGGAATAAGAGTTCAGAAGATTCCCTCAGAGACAGTCTGCCCGAATATGACAGTGATGTTTTGCAGAGCGCGGGTTCCGGTTTTTATATGGAAGGGGAGGAACAGGCCCTGATTAAACAGATTGATTTTCAGTTTCCCAACGGGGATAAAGGCAGCATCTTTATTATTACCTCCATGGAACGGCTGCTGCCTGATATCAAAGGGATCTTGTTGGATCTGATGATTTCGATTCTGCTGATTTTACTGTTTACGGCGGGAATGCTGACCATGTGGATTTACCAGGGAATTATTAATCCCATCCATAAGCTTCAGACGGCGGCCCAGAACATTAAGGCGGGCAATCTGGATTTTACGGTGGAAACGGACGGCAGAGATGAGATCGGAGAATTGTGCCGCAATTTTGAAGAAATGCGCGTGCGTCTGAAGGAATCAGAGGAGGAGATGCTGGCGGGTGAGAAGGAGAATAAAGTTTTGATCAGTAATATTTCTCATGATTTGAAGACGCCGATTACAGCGATTAAAGGCTACGTGGAAGGCATAATGGACGGTGTGGCAGATACGCCGCAAAAGCAGGACAAATATATCAGGACCATTTATAATAAGGCGAATGAAATGGATACTCTGATTAATGAGCTGACCCTGTATTCCAGAATTGATACCAACCGGGTTCCGTATAATTTTAACCGTATCAATGTGGCGGATTATTTTGACGATTGTGTCGAGGAAGTGGGACTCGACCTGGAAGCGAAGAATATCCGCCTGAATTATATTGATTATGCAGATAAGGACGTGCTGATTATTGCAGATCCGGAACAGCTTCGCCGCGTCATCAATAATATCATCGGCAACTCGATGAAATATCTGGACAAGGAACAGGGGTTTATCAATATCCGCATCCGGGATGTGGGAGATTTTATTCAGGTGGAGATTGAGGATAACGGCAAGGGAATTGCCGCCAAGGATCTGCCTTACATTTTCGACCGTTTTTACCGTACGGACGCCTCCCGCAATTCTTCCACCGGAGGCAGCGGAATCGGCCTGTCCATTGTCAAGAAGATTATAGAAGATCACGGCGGCAAAATTTGGGCAAACAGCAAAGAGGGAACCGGAACTATCATGTATTTTGTGATTCGGAAATATCAGGAGGTAGTAAATTGAGTAAAGTATTGATTATTGAGGATGAAGTGGCAATCGCCGATTTGGAGAAGGATTATCTGGAACTCAGCGGTTTTTCTGTGGAAATCGAGAATAACGGCAATCAGGGGCTTGCAAGAGCATTGAGCGAAGAGTTTGACATGTTTATCCTGGATCTGATGCTGCCGGGCGTGGATGGGTTTGAAATCTGCAAAAGCATCCGGGAGAATAAAAACACCCCGATTTTAATGGTATCAGCAAAGAAAGACGATATTGACAAAATCCGGGGACTGGGACTGGGGGCGGACGACTATATTACCAAACCTTTTTCTCCCAGTGAACTGGTAGCGAGAGTCAAGGCGCATCTTTCCAGATATGAACGGCTCATCAACAGCAGTGTTCAGGAAAATGATATCATTGAGATCCGGGGTCTGAAAATAGACAAGACGGCGCGCCGCGTGTGGATTAACGAAGAAGAAAAGCAGTTTACAACCAAAGAATTTGATCTTTTGGCATTTCTCGCCCAGAATCCCAACCGTGTATTCAGTAAAGAGGAATTGTTCAGCAGAATTTGGGATTTGGAATCTGTGGGAGATATTGCTACCGTAACCGTACACATTAAGAAGATCCGGGAGAAGATTGAAATGAATACAGCCAAGCCCCAGTACATTGAGACGATCTGGGGGGTAGGCTACCGGTTTAAGGTTTAAGTTATGAGGAAGAATATACAGGTAATTTATGAGGATCAAGATCTGGCGGTCTGTCACAAGGCAGCCGGTATTCCGGTGCAGACGTCCAGGGCGGGGCAGCAGGATCTGGTGAGCCTTCTGCGGAATTATTATGCGGAACGGGGAGAGAACACCCGGGTTTATGTGGTGCATCGTCTGGATCAGCCCGTGGAAGGACTTATGGTGTTTGCCAGAAATAAGCAAGCGGCTGCAGATTTAAGCAGCCAGTCCAGAGAAAAACGTATGAATAAATGTTATATGGCGCTGGCAGAAGGAAGATTTCAGGACTCATCCGGCATTCTGGAGAATGATCTTCTTCGGGATGGAAAGAGCAATACTTCCCGTGTGGTTCCCCAGGGTACGCCGGGAGCCAAACGGGCAAAACTGTTTTATGAAGTGATAGAAGTATGGCAGAGGAACCAGGCGCTGACAGAGGAACCGGACTCTGGGCTGAGCGGGATGCAGCAGCAGGGAAGAAGGATATTTTCTGCTTATTGGAAGATGCAGAGAGAGAATGACGTAAGCCTGCTTGAGATCAAACTGGAAACCGGGCGGCATCATCAGATTCGTGTGCAGATGGCTTACGCAGGACACCCGCTGGCAGGAGATAAGAAATATAATCCCAATTGCCTCTGCGGTTATCTTCCAGTGGCATTGTGTTCGGTAAAACTTGCATTTTCTCATCCCAAAGACGGCAGAACGATGGAATTTGATCTGAGGAATTCCGTATAATAAAAGAAAATCCGCACATACTGTTTTCATGAAGAGTGAAGTGAAAGAGAGCGGGCGCAAAATTGGAAAAATTCTGGGAATTACAATAGCGGTTTATATTTGCATCCGCTGGCTGCTGCCATTAGTAGTTCCCTTTTTTCTTTCTTTTTTGCTGGCAAAACTGATGAATCCGCTGATTGAAAAATTAGAAAAAAAGTTAAGAGGGAAAAGAAGCATATGGTCCTCATTGCTGGTAGGTCTGCTGTTTCTTCTTCTGGGAACGCTGCTGATTTATTTCCTGAAAACATTGTTTGAACAGTTTGTAAATGTGGCGGAAAACTTTGAAGAATATAAGCGGCAGGCGCAGTTATTTTTTGATGAATGCTGCGGTCAGATGGAAGTGATGACCGGCATACAGGCGCAGACCATACAGGACGGCGTACAAAAGCAGCTTCCGGGATTGATGCGGCATGTAAAGACCAACATGGTTCCGCTGCTGATGAATGGAACAATTTCTTCTGCAAGAACTGCGTTTGTCTGTATTGGAATCTGCTTTGTAGTGATTATCAGTACGGTTTTGATTTTGAAGGACTACAAAAAAATACGTGCAGCCATGGAACGTCATCCCGTGGGCCAGATAAGCCTTAAGGTCTGCCGCAAAACTTATGAAGCGGGAGGCGCCTATATTAAGGCGCAGATCATCATCATGTTTATTATCACGGCAGTGTGCGTAATCGGCCTTTACTTTTCCGGCAACAAGTATGCGCTGCTGACAGGCTGCGGGATCGGAATCTGCGACGCCATGCCTTTTCTGGGAACGGGAACCGTCTTTGTGCCATGGGCGTTGATTGAGCTATTGCAGGGAAAGTATATGCTGGCGGCCATTTATACGGTGATCTATACGATATGCACTCTGATGAGGGAAATTTTAGAGCCGAAGCTTGTGGGCAATAAACTTGGTATGCATCCGCTTTCCGTGATCGTCAGTATGTATGTGGGGATTGGAATTTATGGCTTATGGGGATTTGCCCTGGGACCGCTTTCCTATATCCTGATCAAGGAAATTTACCTGACAATTTAAAAAATAGAATAAAAGAGTTAACCTCACTGTGCAGTCATAATGTAAGTTGTTCTAAAATGCATGATGGCTGCATATATTATAATGTTAAACGATAGAAGCGTTAACAATTTAGTTGAGAAAATTGATTTTTGGCATAAATTGGTGTATGATGAGGCTATTACATGGGACATGTATGGATACGGAAGGGATAAAGATGCAGATAAATATTAATAATGTTGCGAAAGTACTGGAGGCTGAACTGGTCTTAGACGGCGTGTCAGTGATAGCCGGTTATAATAATATGGGAAAAAGTACGGTTTTAAAAGCTGCATATATTGTGTTAAATACGTTTCGCAATTTAAATCGTAAAATAAGTATTGTACGCGGACAAAGCATATACTCTTATTTTTTGAATTTGGATTCGTATTTCGAGAATAATGGATACGGATACTTTCCCCATGATTTACTGCATACCATAGCAGACCATGTGGATGCTTATATCGGCGTTTTCATGAATGAAAGTAAAGATGATTATAAGCTGTTCCGTATGATTATTAAAGATAGTGTGGAAGAATATAAAGAATTTTGGCCTGATGATCTGCAGGCAGATCCGATATATTCAGATAAGTTTCTTATGCCAATGTATAAAAAAGTAAAGGAGATTTGCACGAGGGATAAGAAAGATGATTTGAAATATATCGGTGAAATGTATATTCGCAATGTAATGAAAGGGCAGATGAACAGTCTGCATCGTACAAGTACGGCGACAGTAGCTATTGATTCTGATACGGAATATTACTTTATGTCTGTAAAAGAAAATAAGATTGTAGAAATGGAGTATTCTGTAAATACGGAGGCAGATGTATTTTATCTTCCCGCATATAACTTATTGGACGCCATTGACCGTCCTGCTTTAGCGCGGAAAATCTATTCTCCGGAATACGATATAAAATCTGCGCTCTCGTCAGAGAAACAGGAGCCAACATTGGAAGAATACCAGGAGATTGAGGATAACGTAACAATTATAGGGAAGATTTTGGAAGAGGTACTCCAGGGAAAGCTGGAAAGGCGTTCTTCCGGAAGTATTGTTTTTAAAGATGAGAGTTTGAATGAATCTGTGAGCATTGCAAATGTGGCTTCCGGAATGAAGAATTTCCTCATGATCCAGACGCTTGTGGAAAAAGGAAAATTGAAAAGAAACAGCGTATTACTGATAGACGAACCTGAAACCAATCTGCATCCTGAGTGGCATATAAAGTTTGCGGAAATTCTTGTTTTGATGTACAAGCATATGGGAGTCCGCTCTATCGTAAACTCTCATAGTCCATATTTTATCAGGGCGCTTGAAGTGAAAATGGCAGATCATGGAATTAAGAAAAAAGGGCATTATTATGTGATGGAGGAAGCAGAGAAAAACTGGTTTCGAGTGCAGGACGTAACGGAAGAAACAGACCGGATTTATGAACTTTTATATAAGCCTTTGCAGTATTTGTCGTAGGGGAGAAGACATGCAGTTTGATAAAACTAAGATATACAGCACCTTGGAGAAGAGATCAGAAGATGATAACGGCGTACCTTTCATCGAAAGCTTGCAGGAAGTCCTGGATTTTGATGAAATCACACAGGAAATAGCGGATGTATACCGCAATAAAAGACCGACCGCTTCCTGCGATGCGTTGTATAGGAAAGATGATAATCATATTTATTTGATTGAATTTAAAAATGCCAGAAGAAGCAGGATTGGAAAAAATTTTTTTAAACAGAAAGCTTATGACAGTGTCTGGACCCTGCTGTTTGCATTTTACCAGGATTTATCGTTCGAGGAACTGAAAGAGCGGCTTTATCTGGTTGTGGTATTTAATGATGAAGAAATGATGGAAAAAGAACAGGAGAGCAGGCATTTTCAGGCATTTAAAGAACAAGTTGGACATCTGGCCGGAGATAAAAAAAGAATATTATTTGATCTGGATATTTATAAGGGTGTTTTTTATAAAGAAATCTATACGATTGAAAAAAATATTTTTCTTGAACAGTTCTGTAATGATATTTTTGCCTGAAAACAATTAAGAAACAATATGGAATCATGCTGAAGTATGTTCAAATATACGCAGCACAGTGCAGAAAGCAGTGCAGAAATTTACTTGACAATTTGAAACATTTATCATAAAATAACCATTACCAGAAAAATGATAAAATAAGATATGAAGTGATGAAGAGGAACAGTACGGATAGGAAGATGCACAGAGAGAAAATCGCAGCTGAAAGATTTTCCATACCAGTATTCGGAACCCGCCTCGGAGCTGCGTAGGAATGTACGCCGTCTTGCCGCGTTAAGGTTTTGAGAGAATGACAAATGTACATTAATCAGGGTGGTACCGCCGGGAATCCGGTCCCTTTGGGGATCTGCTTCCCGGCGTTTTTGCATTATTCATTTTGTTCAGGAAAGGAGTAAAATTATGGCGAAAGACAAGAAATTAGTAGAAGCCATTACGTCTATGGACGAAGATTTCGCGCAATGGTACACAGACGTAGTAAAAAAAGCAGAATTAATTGATTATTCCAGCGTAAAGGGCTGCATGGTAATTAAACCGGCAGGCTATGCAATCTGGGAAGGTATTCAGAATGAGCTGGACAGAAGATTTAAAGAAACAGGTGTGGAAAATGTATATATGCCTATGTTTATCCCGGAAAGCCTGCTTCAAAAAGAAAAAGACCATGTAGAAGGCTTTGCGCCGGAAGTGGCATGGGTGACTCATGGCGGCTTAAATCCCTTACAGGAAAGAATGTGCGTAAGACCTACCTCGGAAACTTTGTTCTGTGATTTTTATGCAAATGATATTCAGTCTTACCGGGATCTGCCAAAATGTTATAATCAATGGTGTTCCGTGGTCCGCTGGGAGAAAGAGACCAGGCCATTCTTGCGTTCCAGAGAATTTCTGTGGCAGGAGGGACATACTGCCCATGCGACGGCGGAGGAAGCGGAGGAACGTACAATTCAGATGCTCAATCTGTATGCTGATTTTTGTGAAGAAGTTCTGGCAATGCCGGTAATTCGGGGAAAGAAGACGGAAAAAGAAAAATTTGCAGGAGCAGAATCAACCTATACCATCGAGGCATTGATGCATGACGGTAAGGCGCTGCAGTCCGGAACCAGCCATAATTTCGGCGATGGTTTTGCAAAGGCTTTTGGGATTCAGTATACAGACCGGGACAATAAGCTGCAATATGTACACCAGACCTCCTGGGGCATGACAACACGCCTTATTGGAGCAATCATTATGGTGCATGGCGATGATTCCGGGTTAGTACTTCCCCCCAGGATTGCTCCCGTCCAGGTAATGGTCATTCCAATTCAGCAACACAAAGACGGCGTATTAGAGCGTGCAGCAGAAGTAAAAGATGTTCTTGGGCGGGCAGGTATTCGTGTAAAAATGGATGACAGCGAGAAAAGCCCGGGCTGGAAATTTTCTGAGCAGGAGATGCGGGGCATTCCAATCCGGGTGGAGCTGGGGCCAAAGGATATCGAAGCTGGAAAATGCGTTTTGGTTCGCCGCGACACCAGAAAGAAAACAGAATGTGCGTTGGATCAGGTGGCAGAGACGGTTAAGGGGATGCTGGAAGAAATTCAGAGAGATCTGTATGAGCGCGCCAGAGCGCATCGTGATTCCCATATATGTGATATTAAATCTTATGAGGAGTTTAAGGATGCCGTCGAACATAAACCAGGATTTATTCGCGCTATGTGGTGCGGCAACGTAGAATGTGAGAATAAAATCAAAGAAGAGACAACAGCTACTTCCCGCTGTATGCCGCTCGAAGATCAGGAAGCAATTGCAGATGTCTGCGTATGTTGTGGAAAACCGGCGCATAAGCTGATATACTGGGGAAAAGCTTACTAAGATTTCAGATTTTCTCAGGAAGAGAGGGCAGGGGAGCTGAAGCATGCCTGCCCTCTCTTCCTGAGAATGATTCAGGAGAAATTCCCAAATTAAGAAGGCTGCATCGATATTATGTATCAGATGCAGCCTTCTAAACTATGCTGTCCATGGGACTTTACCTCATTCTTTCCGAAATCTAAAGTATTTTTTCTGAAATTTTGTTACCTCTGAATATTTTTGTATGTATCCATATCTGAATGTTTTCGGCTGGATAGTCATACCTGTTTTTTTATGATATCTGATTCAGGGCTTCATCTGAAAATCTTTGGATCTCTTCTGTAAGGTTAATAAATTCTTTTTGAAAATGTTACATTTGCAAATAATGTACTCGTTTCTGTTCTGAATATCTGACATTTTTGAAATATTCTGCCGATCTCTCCATTCCGAAAATACAAGGTCGGATGCTTCTGCGTTGATAATACAATCTGCCATTCTTTTTCAAATGAATGTGACAATTATCTCTCTGGATGAATCGTTCCTGTCCGATCTGAAATGTCTCAGTTCTTATATTGTCTGACGGGAGAAGAACCTTATTGCAATTTCCCCTTCCAGAAATCTGGTTTCTATTTACTATTAGTCAAATGCTTCCGAGTCAGGAATTAAGTTACTCTTACCTGCGTTTGTAAATCTTCTTTCAGAATCTATATTGGAAACTTTGCTTGTACCTCTGTTTCTATGTCAGAGGGAAAAATAACTTAACTTTTTGGTGGACCGTACCTCTCTTTCTTAGATTATAAGGTATTACGTTTCGTTCCCTTTGGTCTGTACCTCCTGTTCTGTAAGATTTGTTTTGTTTGTTTTGATGAGTTTATTATATCTAACAAAAAGCAGAAAGTCAACTACTTTTTTAAATTTTCTGCATTAAACATACTTATAACTGAAACAAGATAAATAAGTATGAGAATATTCTGACAATTTACAGAGACGCTTCATAGGCGGCGCGGCATGCTTTGGCAAGCTGGTCTCCACAGGAGGTTCCTCTGCCGTTACAGGAGATACCGCTGATCTTTTGTTCTACCTGATCTACCGTTAATCCCTGCACGAGCCGCGGAATAGCCTGCAGATTTCCATTGCATCCTCCGGTAAATTTTACATGTTTTACAATGTTTCCATCCAATTCTACCTCAATCATTGTGGAACAAGTTCCTTTGGTTTTGTACAGATAACTCATAAATTAGCTCCTTTCTTATTGTGGTTCCCGCTGCTTTATAACCAGGTTTATGCTGAACTGGCAATGAGTTTCAGCTTATCCTGCTTCAAAGATTATATCACGAAAATTTTTTATATAGAAGAGGATTTCATAGAAAATTCATAATTCGTTCATGGTATTAAGTATTGTTAATAGAAGGGGAAAGTGTTACAATATAGGAAGTTGTCCGCATAAGCGGAAGAAGTGAGGCAGATCTTGCCGGTAAATTATAGGAGCATTGTATATGAGTATTGTAAGTAAAATGTTTGGCACGCACAGCGAACGGGAACTGAAAAGGGTTTATCCAATTGTGGATAAAATTGAATCGTACCGTCCTGCTATGATGGAGCTGACTGATGAGCAGTTAAAAGACAAGACCAGGGAGTTTAAGAAGAGACTGGGCGAGGGCGAGACTTTAGACCAGATTCTTCCGGAAGCTTACGCCGCTGTTCGTGAAGCGGCAAGAAGAGCGCTTTCGATGGAGCACTACCGTGTACAGCTGATTGGAGGTATTATCCTGCATCAGGGACGTATCGCGGAAATGAAGACTGGTGAAGGTAAAACCCTGGTATCTACCCTTCCGGCATATCTGAATGCTCTGGAAGGAAAAGGCGTTCACATTGTCACGGTCAATGATTACCTGGCAAAGCGTGATGCGGAATGGATGGGAGAAGTTCATAAATTCCTGGGACTGACGGTAGGCGTGGTATTGAATTCCATGGATAATGACCAGCGCCGGGAGGCTTATAACTGTGATATTACCTATGTAACCAATAATGAGCTGGGCTTTGATTACCTGCGAGATAATATGGTAATTTATAAAGAACAGCTTGTGCAGCGTGATTTGAGTTATGCCATCATTGACGAGGTGGACTCGGTTTTGATTGACGAGGCAAGAACGCCTCTGATTATTTCCGGGCAGAGCGGCAAATCCACAAGCCTGTATGAAGCGTGCGATATTTTGGCGAGACAGATGGTTCGGGGCGAGGACATGCCGGAGTTCAGCAAAATGGACGCCCTTATGGGTGTGGAGCAGAAAGAGACGGGGGATTTCATTGTCAATGAGAAAGACAAGGTGGTAAATCTTACCGAAGAAGGCGTGAAGAAGGTGGAAAAATTCTTCCACATCGAGAATCTTGCGGATGCGGAGAATCTGGAAATCCAGCACAATGTCATTTTAGCATTGCGCGCCCATAATCTGATGTTCCGTGATCAGGATTATGTGGTACAGGATGATAAGGTAGTGATTGTAGATGAATTTACCGGACGTATCATGCCGGGACGCCGCTATTCTGACGGTCTTCATCAGGCTATTGAGGCAAAAGAGCATGTGAAGGTGAAGCGGGAGAGCAAAACGCTTGCCACCATCACATTCCAGAATTTTTTTAATAAGTATCAGAAGAAGTCCGGTATGACGGGTACCGCGCTGACGGAGGAGAAGGAGTTCCGGGATATTTACGGGATGGACGTTATCGAGATTCCCACCAACAAGCCTGTACAGCGTGAAGATCTGCAGGATGCCGTTTACAAGACCAAGCAGGAAAAGTTCCGCGCGGTGGTGGATGAGATTGAAAAAGCTCATGAAAAGGGACAGCCTGTGCTGGTGGGTACCATAACCATCGAGACTTCGGAACTGCTCAGCGGTATGCTGAAACGCCGTGGTATCCAGCATAAGGTACTGAATGCAAAGTTCCATGAAATTGAGGCGGAAATTGTGGCGGAGGCCGGCGTACATGGGGCGGTTACGATTGCTACCAATATGGCGGGCCGTGGTACCGATATCAAGCTGGACGATAATGCCAAGGCAGCCGGAGGTCTTAAGATTATCGGTACAGAGCGTCACGAGTCCAGACGAATTGACAATCAGCTCCGCGGCCGTTCCGGTCGTCAGGGAGATCCGGGAGAATCCCAGTTCTTTATTTCGCTGGAAGATGATTTGATGCGTTTGTTTGGTTCTGAGAAGCTGATGAGTATGTTTAATGCTCTGGGGGTTCCGGAAAATGAACAGATCCAGCATAAGATGCTGACCAGCGCCATAGAGAAGGCGCAGATGAAGATTGAGAGCAATAACTTTGGAATTCGTAAGAACCTGCTGGAATATGACCAGGTAATGAATGAACAGAGAGAAATTATCTATGCGGAACGCCGCCGCGTACTGGACGGTGAGAGTATGCGTGATGTAATATATAAGATGATTACGGACCGGGTGGAAAATACTGTGGATACCTGTATTTCAGCAGATCAGGAAAGTGAAGAGTGGGATCTGAACGAACTGAACCAGCTTCTTCTGCCGATTATTCCATTGGAAGCGGTAACGCCGGAGGATGTGAAAGACATCCACTCCAATGAACTGAAACACCGTTTGAAGGAGCAGGCGGTAAAAGCTTATGAGATGAAAGAAGCGGAATTTCCTGAGCCGGAGGCAGTCCGCGAGCTGGAGCGGGTGGTACTGTTGAAAGTCATTGACCGGAAATGGATGGATCATATTGACGATATGGATCAGCTTCGTCAGGGAATTGGTCTGCAGGCATATGGACAGCGAGATCCTCTGGTTGAGTACAAAATGAGCGGTTATGATATGTTCGACAGTATGATTGCCAATATCCAGGAAGATACGGTACGGCTGTTGTTCCATGTGAGAATTGAACAGAAAGTGGAACGCGAGCAGGTGGCTAAGGTGACTGGAACCAACCGGGACGAGTCTTTGCAAAAGGGTCCCAAGAAGCGGGAAAGCGCGAAGGTGTACCCCAATGATCCATGTCCCTGCGGCAGCGGCAAGAAATATAAACAGTGCTGCGGAAGAAAATAAAACAGTTACAATAATTTCATAATATGGTCTGCTGGAACGTATTTTCCATGACAGCCAGAGAAAGAACCTGTGGGATTCGCATTGTGCGGACTTCACAGGTTTTTTTTGAGGGGAGAAAATACAAAAGATAAAACCTGAAGGTAAAGGAGAAGGAAAAGAAAGGATGAAACAGCAGATATTTTACGGATATTGCCGCGTCAGTACTGTGGGACAGAATGAGGACAGGCAGATCATAGCTATGGAAGAGAAGAAAATACCGACAGAAAACATTTATGTGGACAAGCAGAGTGGAAAAGATTTTAACCGGCCGCAGTATAAAAGGCTGATCAGAAAGCTCAATGAAAATACGGTACTTTATATTTCCTCAATTGACCGCCTGGGCAGGAACTATAAAGAGATACAGGAGCAATGGCATTACATTTCCAAGGTGAAAAAGTCAGATATTGTAGTGCTGGACATGCCTTTGCTGGATACCAGACGGGGGAAAGATCTGATGGGGACATTTTTAAGCGATATCGTGCTGCAGGTGTTAAGCTTTGTAGCGGAAAATGAACGTCATAATATTAAACAGCGCCAGGCGCAGGGGATTGCGGCGGCAAAAGCGAGAGGTGTCAAGTTTGGAAGGCCAATGATCCCGCTGCCGGAAAATTTTGCTGATATTTATCATAGATGGAAAAATAAGGAGATCAGCGGCACCGAGGCGGCCGGCTTGTGCGGCTTGTCCAGATCGACCTTTTATAACAAGGCGATGAGTTTTGAAACAAAAATAATATCGTATTCAGATCCGGAGAATATGGCAATTAAATAGAAAATGTTGTTGAAGCTTCAGTTTTCTGTTACAATTGATTTGTCGATATTAATATCTTATGCAAACGATTAGCAATGATCAGAGAAGGAGAAATGCGGATGAAAAAAATTATCAGAAAAATTTGCTGTATTCTGACGGCTGCGGCAGTAGCGATTGGCGGAATACAGCAGCCGGAGGCAGCGCTGGCACAGGAAGGCGGGTATCAACAGGGGATCAGCCCTCATGCAGAAGACGAGGGGGTAACTGTGTATACAAGAGAGGATTTTATGAACGCTCTCAAACAACATCAAAGCCCGATTACGGTAGCGACGCATATCACGATCGGCCAGGATGTGGATACGGATAAGAGAATGCTTCCTGTTAAGATCCCGGGAAACACATTGATCCGGGGAACGGAAAACAGCAGCATATCTGCCCGCAGTCCTATTCAGCTGGAAGGAGACGGGGTCTGTTTTCAGAATATTAAAATGATGTTTGAATCCAGTACCGCTCTGGGCAGCGTCCCTCATCGGGAAATTTTTCTTGCAGGCCACAGTCTTACGATGGACAATGTAGACACCTATCATGGAGGACAGATCGGCATGGGAGATACTGAGGATGAACTGCTTCCAACTGTTTATGCCGGAGGATATTCCAATACAGCCGTTGGAGATAATGCATCTCTGACGGTGATAAATTCCAATGATAAGACCATGTTTCAGGAAATTTGCATGGGAAATGGCAAAGGAACAGACAATAAGGTACCTTATTATGGAAACGCCGTTTTGAATCTGGACGCCAAACCGATTGTGCGGGACGGTGTTGATACTGCTTTAAACAGCCAGGCGGAGATTAATATTACCGCAGAAGAAAATAAAGTAATCAAAACAAAAAAGTTTTATGGAAATGATAATACGACTCTGACGCTGAATCAGGCGTCTATGGAAGATGCAGAGTTGGATGGCGTGGGAAATATTGTGCTGAAAGACAAAGCCAGTATAACTCCCCTTACACAGCAGTTTAAAAATATTACGCTGGTGAATGGGGCGTGCCTGGATCTCAGTAAAGCCGGGAACGCGCGGATAAGCGGAGATTTTACCGGGGCGGCGGATGCAGCAGCTCAGAGAGGAATCCTTGTATTGAATGCAGAAGGTTCCCTGACGATTGAAGGTAAAGTTACCGGAACTACGCAGTTTCAGACGGGGCATCGCTTATTTCCGGGTTATCTTTTGTCAGAAAAATCATATATTTTTGCCAGAGACAGCGGCGGGGCAGAACCGAATTTCCTGTTGGCGCAGAAAAACATAGACAATGGATATGAGCTGAAATATGAGAACGGCGCATGGAAGGTATATGGTCAGCCGATAATTGTCGATGAAATCGGGCGTATAGAGATTGTTTCTGCACCGTTCAAAGCAGATTTGAGAAAAATTCCATACCAGGAAGACGGGTCAGTTCCCGATGAAAATGTATTTTTTGAAGTTAATTGGTATGATTTAAAGGGAGAGAAATTCAGCGATGCAGATATCCTTGAGTATCATGGTTTCTATGAGGTGGACTATGTAATACGGATTCGGACGGATTACTGGCAAAGTGACGCGGAGGACCTGCTTGATAAGACAGACTGGTACCAATCCGTTTCGCTTTTGGCGTCTGAAGAACATCCGGGCAAATACTTTCTGCAGGCATTTGATGGTGCGACGCCGGGAGACTATACTTTTTTGTTCTGTTCAGAACCTTTTGACGATTTGGCTACAGTAGGAGATGTGAAAGCATTGAAAGGCACGGTGATGGCGGAGAAACGTGTCATTTTTTACAACGAGGATCAGCAGGAACCACAAGAGCCGGATCATACGCATACGTATCAGAGTACGATAACCAGAGAGCCTGCCTGTACGGAAGCGGGAATCAGAACCTTTACCTGTAATTGCGGAGAGAAATACACAGAAAAAATTGCAGCGCTTGGCCATACAGAAGTGACAGACCCAAGAGTGGAACCGACAGAGACGGAAGCAGGAAAAACAGAAGGAAGCCACTGCGAAGTCTGCGGTGAAGTGCTGAAAGCGCAGGAAACGATTCCGGCCACAGGTATACCTGGAGAGCATCAGCACAGCTATGAGAGCCAGGTGACAAAAGAGGCGACCTGTACGGAAACAGGAGAGAGAACGTACACGTGTGAATGCGGAGAAACATACACAGAGGAGATTGCAGCGCTTGGCCATACAGAAGTGACAGACCCAGGAGTGGAACCGACAGAGACGGAAGCAGGAAAAACAGAAGGAAGCCACTGCGGAGTCTGCGGTGAAGTGCTGAAAGCGCAGGAAACGATTCCAGCCACAGGGAAGCCAGGAGAGCACCAGCACAGCTATGAGAGCCAGGTGACAAAAGAGGCGACCTGTACGGAAACAGGAGAGAGAACGTACACGTGTGAATGCGGAGAAAATTACACAGAAGAAATTGCAGCGTTTGGTCATACAGAAGTGACAGACCCAAGAGTGGAACCGACAGAGACGGAAACAGGAAAAACAGAAGGAAGCCACTGCGGAGTCTGCGGTGAAGTGCTCAAAGAGCAGGAAACGATTCCGGCCACAGGGAAGCCAGGAGAGCACCAGCACAGTTATGAGAGCCAGGTGACGAAAGAGGCGACCTGTACGGAAGCAGGAGAGAGAACGTACACCTGTGAATGCGGAGAAACGTACACAGAAGAAATCGAAGCGTTTGGTCATACAGAAGTGACAGATCCAGGAGTGGAACCGACAGAGACGGAAGCAGGAAAAACAGAAGGAAGCCACTGCGGAGTCTGCGGTGAAGTGCTCAAAGCACAGGAAACGATTCCGGCCACAGGGAAGCCGGGAGAGCACCAGCACAGTTATGAGAGCCAGGTGACGAAAGAGGCAACCTGTAAGGAAGCAGGAGTCAGAACATACACCTGTGAATGCGGAGAAACATATACGGAACAGATTGCGGTATTGGAGCATCAGTATGTGGAGGAATGTATTCCGGCAACCGTGAATAGCAGCGGAAAAATGCAGCAGGTTTGCCGTGTATGTTCAGAGATCAGGAATGTCTCTGTGATTGACAGCCCACAGAAAGCGGTCTGGAACAAAACAGATTTCACTTACGATGGAAAAGTGAAAAAGCCAGCGGCAGCGGTGAAGGACAGTAAGGGCAAGATTCTGACAGCAGGAACAGATTATAAAGTATTCTATCCCAAAGGAAGCAAAAATCCGGGAATCTATACGGTAACGATTGAGTTTCAGGGAAAGTACAGTGGAACAATAAGTGAAAGCTACACCATAAGGCCAAAGAAAACCAGTTTGAAGAAGGTTACGGCGAAGTCCAAAGGCATCCGCGCGACCTGGAAGAAGCAGACGTCGCAGACAGACGGATATGAGATTCAATGCTGCACAAGCAAGAATTTTAAAGGCAGGACCTTAAAAAAATCTACAGCTAAAAAGAGCGTTACCGTAAAGAATATTTCTGGTTTGAAAGGGAAAAAGAAATATTTCGTCCGCATAAGAACTTATAAGAACGTGAAAGTAAATGGAAAAAGCAAAAAGCTTTATTCCGACTGGTCTGGAATAAAGACAGTGCGTACAAAGAAGTAATTTTAATCAGGCTTTTGGAAGGAGTTCCAAAAGCCTGAGATATTTAAATATGTCTGAAAATGCGTTTCATTTTTTAGGCAAACAACTTGACAAACCGACTGATGGTATGTTAATGTAAATCTATCAACCATGATAAGGCGGTGAAAAGGAAGTGGCAAGAAATAAGCATCCTGAAGAAACGGTGAATTTAATTTTATCAACTGCTTTTCGCTTATTTATGAAAAAAGGGTATGAGCATACCTCCGTTCAGGATATTATTGATCAGTTGGGCGGACTTAGTAAAGGAGCGATCTATCATCATTTTAAGTCGAAAGAGGATATTTTAGTTGCTGTCACAGACAGAATGACGGCGGAATCGAATCAAATGCTCGCTGTGATCCGCGACCGTTCCGATCTCAACGGGAAGGAAAAGCTGAAAGCAATTTTTAAAGAATCCATCAACAGACCTGTGCAGAACGATATTTTTACAGTGGCTCCGGATTTTCATAATAACCCCAGACTTCTTTTCAGTCTTTTGCATGACACCATAGATCACGCGGCGCCAAAATATATTCTGCCGATTATTGAACAGGGGATTTCAGATGGATCTATTGAAACGGATTATCCGGAGCAATTGGCAGAACTGATTTTACTGGCGGCAAATGTTTGGTTGAATCCTATGATATTTGACAGTTCTGAGGAAGAGTCTCATCGTAAGTTTATGGTATTTAGCCAGATGATGCAGGGATTTGGGCTGAATGTCGTAGATGAAGAAATGCTGGCGAGACTCAAGGAGCTGACATCTATTTATTCTATAAGAAAGACTTCGTCACGATAAAGCGTGAAAGAGTCTTTTTTATAGAATAAAAGATAATATATGTACGCGTGCGAATGGAACATGCCGCTTGACCGCACGCGGCGCGGCAAAGCAGCCAAGTCTCTCAAGAATGAGGGCTTCAGGGAGTGGAAGCGGGATTATCCGCTTTGTGATCAATAAAGCAAACCTGCCCGGTAATATGGGCAGTATATTTTAATTCAAATACATACCGACTAAAGGTATGAAGAAAGTAGAGGTAAAAAATGAATCAAAAGTTATGTTCCAAAGATTTTATATTGGTTGTCATTGGTCAGATTATATCTTTGTTTGGCAACGCTGCAATAAGATTTGCCCTGCCCTTATATTTATTAAATCTGACAGGTTCATCGGCGCTATATGGAACTGTCACAGCGTGCGCTTTTATTCCCGCCATATTATTGTCCCCTGTGGGAGGTATTGTTGCAGACAGGGTAAATAAAAGAAATGTTATGGTAATTTTGGATTTTTTTACGGCGGCAGTCATTCTGGCTTTTGCGCTGCTTATGAATGAAGTCAATCTCATCCTGCTTTTGACGGTTACGCTGATGCTTTTATATGGTATTGCCGGCGCATATCAGCCGTCTGTGCAGGCGAGCATTCCCGCATTGGTCAGCCAGGATCATTTTATGGCGGCAAATTCTATTATCAATACGATCAGTTCTTTTGCTTCCTTAACGGGGCCGGTACTTGGCGGCATTTTGTACAGCGCTTACGGTTTGAAGCCGGTATTATCGGTTTGCGTGGTATGTTTTCTAATATCGGCGGTTATGGAGATTTTTATTAAAATACCGTTTCAGAGACAGGCTTTGGATGGCGGGATCTGGAAGACGGTAAGAACAGACTTTACGGAAAGTATTCGATTTATTCGCACAAAGAAACCTGTAATTGGAAAAGCGCTGCTTGTCGTCTGTGGGATTAATCTGTTTTTGTCCGCGATGATTATGGTTGCATTGCCATATCTGATCACAGAAGTTTTAGATATCGAAGCGGCGCAGGCGAACAGACTTTACGGTTTTGCACAGGGAATATTGGCGGCGGGGGGACTGCTGGGCGGTATAGGAGCAGGAGTATTTGCTAAGAAGCTGGAAATTCGTAAATCTGGTAATCTGGTAAGATTTTGTGCATTATGTGTGTTTCCTATGAGCGTGTCATTGATCTTGTTTTCATCTGGGATGATAAACTATCTTGTGATTACCGCATGTTGTTTTCTTATTATGGTGTGTTCCACGATTTTTACTGTGCAGATGATGTCCTTTGTTCAGGCCGAAACGCCGCAGCATTTAATTGGAAAGGTAATTTCTGTCATTTTTACCGTCGCTATGTGTTCACAGCCGTTGGGCAATGCGTTATATGGCGTCTTGTTTGAACTTTGTAAAGGGTTTGAATACGCTGTAGTTTTATGTTCCGGTATTGTGTCGCTGGTGATTGCTGTCAGTGCAGGAGCGGTTTTCAGAAAATTTTAGTATTGTAATTTGTTTTGCATAGGGCTTGTTTTTTTGATTTTGATGATAGATATTTTGACGATGGCAGATTAAATGATTTTCGAAAAGCTGTAGAAAAAGAACGGACATTATGTTTATAGATAAAGTATATACGAATGATATGATTAACTCTTATTAGGAACACGAAAACGCAAGGTTTTTGACGAAAACACAAGAAAACAGATTGAAACTATCACATTACGCAGAAAGCCGTCCTTGAAAATGGGGCGGTTTTCTGCGCGATATGGCCAGAGTCCACTGGGGGCCGCCCTGTTTTGGTTATCAAGGCGGCCCCCAGCAGACCCCGGCCATTCCACCCGTAAAGTCTGAATTATCGCATAGTAACTTTGAGACAAAATCGAGCTGTTGACAAACCTCCTAATTCGTAAATGTCACAAGATATCATGATAAAAATCTAGCAAAAATAACAGAAATATTCCAAAGAAAAAAGTCATGGTTCTCTATGCCATGGCCTTTATCATCCTTTTAAGATTTAATGCCGTTGACGATAAGAGGCACTGCTGTTCAGCCGCCTCTAATCCTCTTCTATATAAGAATTTCAAGTTATGTCTTGACTTTTGCGCCGCAAAGCTGCCTTCGCTCCATATCTGTCGCAGAAGCAAAACCTTGGCGTGTGTTTCCGTACCATCTTTTTCATGATTCTTTTTTACAACGCCTTCAAAAATATTTACTTAATTCTTTTATCAGAACCTTTTTCTCCTATGCACCTGTTATGGAATGGGCAGCCTTTACATTCAGCCTTTGGACAGCGGTACTCTTTTGTTACAGTATTTATTGTTCTATTGAGCCGGTGCAGCGGAAGTGTTTTTCCTCCGGGACAGATGAATCTGTC
>CAJTDX010000013.1 GCA_910575155.1 Lachnospiraceae bacterium | reverse complement strand
TCCTATGGCAACAATAACATCATATTCGTCCATATATGCAAAAACATCCTGAGTTCCTCCTTTTACCTTACTGCTCTCCTTTTGACCCGGATTATCATCCACAAATTCTATACTCTGGTAACATCCCAATTGATATGCTAAGTCGCGGATTACCCTGCCATGTCCGCTGATTCCGGCTATCAAAAGTTTCAGGTACCCCCCCCCCCGTATTTTTGAAGGTTTTGCGGGAATTCCGGTCGCCACACATCCTGATGGAAGATCACGAACTACTACTGCTCCGGCCCCTACAATTGTATCTCTTCCCACCGTAATTCCCTGAATAATCTTGCTTCCCGTTCCTATCTCTGTCCCTTGTTCCAGTCTCGTACAGCCAGAAATATTTACTCCCGGATAAACCGTTACAAAAGATTCTAAAACTGCATCATGGCCTACCGTGCATGACAAATTCAGAATCACAAAATCTGATATTTGAATATTCACTGTCAAAATATTTCCTGCACAGATAATATTCCCCTCCCCCATAGAGCTTGCAGAGGACATCTGTACATCCGGATCGATAAGATTTGGAAATTCAAAATTTCCCTTTTCCTTTATCATTGATATTATCTTTTTTCTTGTCGCTGCCGATCCAACAGCACACACCACTGCCGCAGAACCTTCATATTCTTTCAGTCTTTCCATTCCCCCCAAAACAGAATAACCGTTGATCCTGGTTCCCGGCTCCACTCCGTCATCCAGATAACCTTCAATCTGCCATCTTGGTTCCTTATGATTTATGCGCTCAATCAGCCATTGTACCTCTCTTCCAAATCCGCCTGCTCCAAATATTAAAATCTTTTTCATAAATTTTTATCCCTTCCCTGCCGCATCGTCTCCCTGAAAAAGGCAATTACTATCATAATTATTTCTAAATTTTTAACTTTATGCCTTGAACGTTTTAATAGTTTGAGCTATAATATTAGACGAAGAAACCGCATTCAAAGCAGCAAGAATACTTTATTTTTACATAAGATAAACTGTTTTGTTCGTGGTTTCTTTTTGTTTTGAAAATTTCTTATATGGGTTTTTCCCACAGCCTCCTCACTGCACTGCAGATTCTGTTTAAATCTTCATCTGTCATCTTACTGTCGCTTGGCAGACAGACGCCATGCTCAAATAACTGCCCGCTGACGCTGTGATCCGCCCCTGTTTCGCCGTTTACAATATGTAAATCATCAATCTGCGAGATAAAGTCGCAATCGGCAAACACAGGCTGCAAATGCATAGGCTTCCACACCGGACGGCTCTCAGCATCCTCCTCTTCCAACGCTTTCATAATATCCAGAGGTTTCACCGCGCAGTCCCCGTCCAACTGAATCACAGACAGCCAGCAGTTACAGTACGTATCGTTCGGCTCCGGCATAAAATGCATTCCCTGCAAATCGCCCAAATGCTTCTTATAATAGTCCAAAATATAACGTTTCTTTTCCACACGTTGATCTAAGACTTTCAGCTGTCCCCGGCCGATTCCCGCCACAATATTGCTCATCCGATAATTATAGCCGATTTCTGTATGCTGGTACCAGCGCGCCGGCTCTCTCGCCTGAGTGGCCCAATAAAGAACCTTTTCCGCTTTTTCTGCGGCATCCTGTGTATTCACCAGAAGCATTCCGCCGCCTGAGGATGTAATTATTTTATTCCCGTTAAAGCTGATTATTCCATAATCACCAAAAGTTCCTGTATATTTTCCGCAATAAATACTTCCCAGGCTCTCTGCGGCATCCTCAATCAATGGCACCTGATATCTGCGGCAGATCTCTGCAATTTCGCCTATGCGGGCACAGATCCCATAGAGATGCACCACGATTACCGCCTTCGGTTTCTTCTGTATTCTTTCATACTTTTGAAAAGCCTGCTCTAACGCCTGCGGACTCATATTCCAGGTATCGTTCTCACTGTCAATAAACACGGGCGTCGCCTTCTCATATACAATTGGATTTGCCGTAGCAGAAAAAGTCAGCGACTGACAAAATACCACATCTCCCTGACTTACGCCAATTGATTTTAACGCCATATGGATAGCGGCGGTTCCTGCCGAAAGAGCCACTGCCTTTCCCGCTCCCAGCTTTTCCGTCATCTCCTTCTCAAACTCTGTCACATTTTTTCCAAGAGGCGCAATCCAGTTTGTCTCAAACGCCTCCTCAATAAACTTTTTTTCATAACCTTCCTCACTCATATGGGGCGAAGACAAAAAAATATGCTGCTTCATCTCTTCCTCCTGATACTTTTGCTCTATTTTTAATTTCCTGAACTGTCCGGATGGTAGGTCGGCACAATTTCTTTTACCCATTTACGGATATCTTCCGGCTCCTGTACCACATGTTCTGCAAGATTCTCTAACTGCATCAGAAAGTTTTCCTCTTCCAGTTTAATCGGCTTTCCAATATGTATCAGTTTATTCTTTGTATCCTGCATACCTTCCTCTTCCATAAGCATTTCTTCATAAAGCTTTTCCCCCGGTCTTAACCCTGTATAGACAATCGGAATATCCTCGTCCGGCTTATGTCCGGATAAAAGAATAAGATTCCTGGCAAGATCCGCAATCCTGACCGGCTCTCCCATATCCAGCACAAAAATTTCACCGCCCCGGGCATATACGCCTGCCTGCAATACCAAAGATACCGCCTCGGGGATTGTCATGAAATAGCGGATAATGTCCGGATGTGTAACTGTTACCGGCCCTCCCTGGGCAATCTGCTTTTTAAAAAGCGGTATCACGCTTCCGTTGCTTCCCAGTACATTTCCAAAACGCACTGCTACAAATTCTGTTTGGGAACGATTATTGTATGTTTGTATAATCATCTCGCAGATCCGTTTTGTAGCTCCCATAATATTGGTAGGATTTACCGCTTTATCCGTAGAAATCATCACAAAACGTCTCACCTTCCAGCGGTCCGCCGCCTGTACCACCTTCAAAGTGCCCAGCACATTGTTCTTCACCGCTTCATTGGGACTGTCCTCCATCAGCGGCACATGCTTATGAGCAGCGGCATGGTATACAATATCCGGACGGTATTTCTCAAATATCATATCTATTCGTTTCGTATTCCGCACAGAAGCAATCAATACCACAAGCTCTAAATTCGGAAATCTTCGTTTCAGCTCATTCTGGATATCATAAGTGGTATTCTCGTAAATATCCACAATTATCAGCCTTCTCGGATTATGTCCTGCCACCTGGCGGCAGATTTCGCTTCCAATAGATCCCCCTCCTCCGGTCACCAGAACTGTCTTTCCGGAAACATAATCTAAGATAGAAGACAAATCCACCTTCACTGGCTCGCGTCCCAAAAGGTCGTTAACGTCTACTTCTTTCAAAGCGCTGATGCTCACTTCTCCGTTGACCAACTGATACACGCCCGGAAGCCTCTTTAACTCGCATCCCGTTTCCTTACAAAGATCCAGAATCTCTTTGATCTCTTTTGCCGGAGCTGAGGGAAGGGCAATCATGATTTCATCCACTCCATACTTTTTTACAAGTTCTGGAATATCCGCACGGCCTCCCATAATCTTAACGCCGTGCAGATAGCTGCCCTGTTTTGCCTTTAAATCATCAACGATACATACCACTTTTTTATTAATATGGCTGCTGTTGCTGATCTCCCGCACCAGCATATTTCCGGCTCCCCCTGCGCCGACAATCAGCACATTGCTGCAGGGCCTGTCGCTTTTTTGCCTCTTAATCAGGGTACGCACCACACGGTACGAATAGCGGCTGGCTGTAACAAATACAAACAGTCCGGCTCCGTAAAATACATAATAACTTCTGGGCATACGCACATCCATCAATACGAATACTGCCATCTGCACCCCCGCAGACACAATACTCGCCCCCAGAATATTAATCAGCTCCGTGGCTCCTGCATAACTCCAGAGGCTTCCATAGAGCCGCAGCACATAAAATATAACGATAGTAATTACGATTACAACTGGAACATACTGCTGGATTTTATCCAGATATCCTCTGGGAATGGCATGATACCGTCCCTCAAAACGCAGAAACAAGGCCAGAATACTTGCCGCGATCACTGCAACAATGTCGTATAATACTAACATAAGTTTTTTCAGCAAAAACTGGTTATTTTCTATCAGTACCTTCATTCTTTACTCCTCTTTTCCTCAATTAGATCTTTTCCTTCTCTGCGAAAGGCTCACTGCATCCCTCCACAAACCATAGTAATCTGAAAAACCATATATGGCAACAGGATATATATTCCATGATAACTGGCCATATCCTGATAATTCACGCTTCCTCCTAAACACATTATTACGAGCATCTGATTTCCGCTAAGAATCGCCTTTATTCTTTATTATAAGCTATTATACAACATAATAAGATATACTACACACATAAAGATACCATAATCGTGCATCATCTGCAATAGTACATTATGGGCATGCTTCGTTCTTTTGCCAAAACAAATTCCAGTTCCTGATCTATTCCTTGCAAATTCTGTAAGAAACACAATCCATTCCAACATATATGCCGCCAGAGAAATCATACTCTCCGGCAGCTTAAGAAATCCGGCACAGAGACTGGGCGTGTCATATACTCCAGAATAGCGGATTCCCGGCATGGAACGACGAAAAAAAGCAGAATATACATACTGCCCAATCACTAACGCGTAACGCCCCGGAAGATCTCTGCTCAAACGCTTTGGCGTTTTCATGCTTCCCCCATAGAAAACAGCCTCATGGCCTGCAGCATAAAGATCTCAAGATTGCGAACCTCTTTGTGGATCACAAATTCTGAGACGACGCTCATAAGCCATGAGACCATCCGGGCAGAAACCAAAGGGTTTGCCAGTTCTTTTCCATAACAATGATGCAATAAGCAAAAGACAGACTGCCAGCACCAGAATCATTCTTCTCTGTGCCGGCAGATAAAACTCCATATGCTGATTTGCTCCAAATAGACAAACAGCAGATATACATTACTTGTTTGCTGATCACAAGTAAAGCTCTGATGTTCCTGTTTTATTTTTCTTTTTCTGCATCTTTCCAGCCTTTTTCATAGAACTCTAAATATCGGACATACGCATCGTCCCAGTCTTTATATTCGTCTTTTCCACGTTTGTCCTCAAACTGGTAATTGTCATGCAGATACTTGGCAAAATAATTTGTAAACTTCACCGCTCCCCTTGAATTCAAATGATGTTCATTATACAAATCTTTTGAAAAATCAATACCAATCTCCTGATATTTTTCTTCCGTATTATAATCTATGACCTTCTCGCCCTGTTCTTCCAAATATCGAACCGCAGCTTTCGTTTCAATTACTTCTCTCTTCGATAAATGTGTCGGAGAGGTAATAAACAATATTTCCAGTCCTGTATCTTTGCCATAATTCACAATTTCATCTAAAATACTTTTCTGAAGCTCATTTAATTCCATGGTTTCATCAACCATCTTTGTGGGTTCCACCTCTTTTACCACAAATGCCTGTTCCTCATATACCCCTTTCATATCGCTGGTGATACCCTCAAAATCAGAATCGTACAATCCGGTCTTCCATCTGGAATGGTATTTTATAAACGGAAGATACAAGGATGCTTCATCCAGTTTTTCTAACATTTCCTGC
Source organism: Lachnospiraceae bacterium (assembly GCA_910575155.1). GTDB lineage: Bacteria > Bacillota > Clostridia > Lachnospirales > Lachnospiraceae > Petralouisia. The sequence continues at coordinate 87,039 of CAJTDX010000013.1, read as the reverse complement.
CCATCTTTCACATCTTCACGCGAAAAATATTCCTTATAAAACTTTATTATTTTCTTCACAGCCTGATATCTGTTTTTAGAGTTTTTCATGTTATCAAGCAAATTACGAATCTTTGCCTCTTCAGGTCTTAAGGTAAACATCTGGATTCCCCGGATATCTACCACTGCAAGTTTCACATCCTGTTTTTCCCTGACCTCCTCAAGGATATTCGTAGTCAATACCAATGGCTGTCTTGCCGTGTTCATCGGGTAGACCGCCATTCCATAATCGTTCCATGCAAGCGGCGCAACCCACTCACGGTCCACACAGCTTGCCCCGACCATTACACAGTCCCATGTGTTTTCAGCTCCGGAATAAAACTCGCCAAAACGCTTTTTTATACTGATCGTACCGTCATTGGGCGGAAAACCGAATACTCCAATCATTGTATTTAATACGATACCAAGCAGGACTATAAATACTACTAATCGTAAACCCTGTTTCTTTGTCATTATTCCACTTCTCCTTAAAACTGCTGATAAATAAACTCACCTACTGCATATTCCGGACCATAACTGCCATAAATCAGTAACACCACAAGGGCGCCTATGTACAGCAGCCAGCGGAAATACAGATTCTGCTCTGCAATTTTTTCTCTGATACGTATTCCCCTCTCCTGCATGACGCCTGCCACCAGCAGTACAAGAATAAAAATGAAAATAACGTAAAAATCCTTATACCCCAGACCGAGTTCTAAAAATGATCCGTCAAAAAATACCCAGGGGTTGAAATTTGTAACGGTTCTTTTCATCATATCCAGTGAAGTCATACAGGAAATGCCTCGTGAAAAAAAGCGTCCGAAACTGCACAACACAAACGTCCGCATCATCTGGAAAAATCTCCAGCTAAAGCAGTCTGTATTGACTCTGCATTTCTTTAAAACCTTTTCATAAACAGGTTCCAGCAAAATACTGGACACAATGATCGTGCCGTTCCATATACCGTACGCCACATACTTCCAGCTCGAACCATGCCAGACGCCTACCAGCAAAAAGACAATGAACATGGATAAAAATGTAGGCAGCTTTTTCCCGATATAATTGCCAAATATCTTCCTCGTCCATTTTCCCAGCGTCGCAAATGCCTTCGACAGGGATAATGGATAAAATACATAATCACGCATCCAGCCGCCGAGAGTGATATGCCATCTGCGCCAGAATTCTTCAATGGACAGCGCAAAATACGGACGTTCAAAATTAAGCGCAAGCTCTATGCCAAGGATCTGCGCCACGCCTCTGGCAACATCCATACCTCCGCAGAAATCCGCATATACCTGCAAACCATATCCTGCGGCCGCAAAAAACAGTACAAACCCTTCATGCGGGTCCGGATTATCAAATACAAAGTTTACAGCCACCGCCAAACGGTCGGCAAGAATCAGCTTCTTCATAAACCCCCATAAGATCAGCTGAACGCCCTGTGTTACTCTGTAATAATCAAATTTATGCGCTTCGTATAACTGATGCGCAAGCTGGTCGTACCTTGCGATCGGTCCCTGCACAATTTGCGGAAAAAAAGACATAAACAGGGAAAATTTGAAAAAATTCCTGTCTGCCTGATATTTTCCACGATATAAATCCACAATATAAGCAATGGACTGTAATGTATAAAACGAAATTCCCAAGGGAAGCAATAAATTCAGATGCGGAATCTTCCCCTCAATCCCCATACCTGCCAGAAGGCTGTTGATATTTCCGCCGATAAAATTAAAATACTTCAGAAATATCAGAAGTCCCAGATTGATCAGAACAGCCGCCGCCACAATCCATTTCTTCTTCCCGGACGTGCGGCTTTTGAACGCCTTCTTCTCTTCCCGCGTCATTTCATTCTTATGTTCCTTCAGATATGTTTTCTGCTTTTCATTTATATTGCCCAAAATCAAACCGCATACAAACGTCACGGCTGTTGTTAAAACCAGAAAAAACAGCAGCTTCACACTGGAAGCCATATAAAAAATATAACTTCCAAGCAGTAAAATACACCATTTTGCCTTTTGGGGCGTGATAAAGTATACGGCTGATAATAGTATTACAAAAACAACAAATGTAGCTGAAATAAAATCCATCTCTTTATCCCTTTCAGTTCAAATATTCTTATCCTTCTTCCTGCATTTTAACAATCAGCTCCAGCATAGCCTCCACTGTGTTAAAGTTATCCGGCTCCAAATCCATAACATTAATTTCCACATCAAACTCAGAATTCAATTCTGAAACCAGAGAAACAATGTCAAAAGAGTCCAAAACACCGTCGTCAATCAGTTTCTTTTCCTTTTCAAATTCAACATCTGGTCTTAAATCATTTAAAATATCTAATAATTGTTCTTTCATAAGATTATCACTTGCATCCTTTCAACATATATTGGGCGGAACATTCCGCCTGTTCATCTGTAAATTTTATTACAGCTACATTTTTACCTATTATTTGAGAATATAATTCTCGTTCAGCCAGGTTCTGTCAATTTTAGCGTTTTTATTTAATGGAAGCTTCTCAAAATGCTCCATTCTGTTGGGAAACATATATTTGGGAAGATTTTTCCCCAACTGCTTCAGCAGCTCCCTGTCACATTTCTCAGAAGCCTGATAAAAGAGGACAATCTTCTCCTCACCGGTATCATAAATACAGCAGGCCGCCTCCACAAACGGAAGCGCATTGACGGCAATTTCTATCTCGCTCAGTTCAATTCGGTGCCCCATATGTTTGATCTGGTAATCTTTTCTGGACACGAACATCAGGTTCCCGTCTTCTGCATACTGCGCCAAATCGCCTGTGCAGTAAATAGTTTCCGGATACATGGGATTCAGCGGATTCTGTATAAACGCCTCGCGCGTCTTTTCTTCATTATTATAATAACCCAAAGCCAGAGAGCTTCCTCTGATACAGATTTCTCCAACCTGTCCCGGCTCAGCCTCCGCTTTGCGTTCGTCATCCAAAAGAACTAAATCCGTGTTCTGAAATGCAATGCCGATCGGAAGCGCCTCTTCATCTGCAAAGGGCCTGTCCACCTTATAAAACGTGCAGTTACATGTAATCTCCGTTGGCCCATAGAGATTTACATACATAACTCCGGGCAAATATTTTCTCCAGTAATTAAGCACCTTGTTGGGCATTACTTCCCCTGAAAACATTACGGTTTTCAGATATTCCGGCAGCTTTTTGGAAAAGACATTCAGATTCTCCACAATGCGCAGCGCGCTTGTGGCCCAGATTACAGTATTGATTTTCTTCTCATTCAGATAATCGATCAGTCTTGCCACCATGGAAAACATCATTTTGGGAATCACATACATGGTTCCTCCGTTTTTCAGGGTGGAATAAATGTCTTTTACCGAAACGTCAAAGTCAAACGGGGCCTGATTTCCCAAAACCATGGTATCATCAAAGCCAAATTCTTCTTTAAAATTATCAATCAGATCGATCACTGACCTGTGAGACACCAATACTCCTTTTGGTACTCCTGTGGAACCGGAAGTGAAGATGGCATACAAAGGATCGGTATCAATTCTTCTGCGGGCAATCTCGTCCAATAAATCCTGGTCTGCCGAAGTGTTCTGCAGCGTCTGCAAATCCAACACAGGACCATCGTACGCAACCTGATCCATAACGGTTCCGGCAGACGCCGTTACAAGCACCGCCACAGGCTTTAGTGTCTCAAGCATCAGCTCTATCCGTTTTACAGGCATCTGGTAATCTATGGGCGCATAAAAATTGCCGCTGTAAGCTATGCCAAAAAAACCTGTCAGACTCTCAATTTTTCTCTCGATCAACACTGCCACAGGACGATTTCTTTCAGATGGTATCTGTTTTGCAAGTCCCGTTGCCACTGCTTTTACCTGATGCTGAAACTCCCGATAAGTTACCTCATTTTTATCATCTGCAAATACAATTTTATCCGGAAATCTCTCAGCAGACTCTTCCAGATAATCCAAAACGCTTTTTTGCATTTTTTTCCACCTTTCTAATGCCACGAACATTTTATCCTATCTACATGATTCCGTCAAGGTTTTACTTTTTCACCTCCACAATAGTCTGAATCAGATTGCCTCCTGTGATTTTTTCCACCACCTTCACTTTCGTTCCTTTTTTCAGCTTTTTAATTTTCTGTGTCTTAAAGGTTCCGTTTTTTACGCCTACTTTGTATTTTTTCTTTCCCACTGTAACGCTGTACTTCGAACCTTTGCGGGCTTTTCCGGACACCCGGTTTTTCTTCTTCGTAACGCTGTGTACTTTGGTAGACGCGGTAGTCTTTACCTTAGATTTCGTTTCGTTCACCTGTAATGCTATTTTTCCAACATTCTCTAAAACATTATCTTGAATCAAAGCTTTTTTTACTGTCCAGACATTAATTCCCGAACCTTTTGCCTCTGCCACTCTGTTTTTGGAAATTTTCAGATATTTTTTGGCGCATCCTGCGGAAATACCCTCTTTTCTCGTCTTAGATACGGTATTCCCCTTAATGACAACATAAGCGACTTTGAACGAAGAAATCCCCTGCTGTCTGGTATCGGAAACTCTGTTCTCAATAATCTCAGATTTTTTGCATCCTTCTCCCAGATTGATGCCTCTTCCTTTTACATCGCTCACTTTGTTATTGCTCACCTCTGTCTTTACAGATCCGCTTATGTTAATTCCATGATCTCCGGAATGATTGACCACATTCTTAGACACCACGGCAGACGTTCTCAGCGAAGAGATCTGGATTCCCCTCATGGAGGTTTCCGTAATTGTATTTTGCCTGAGAACACTTAAGCCTGATGAGGAAACTGTAATGCCATTTTTCCCGATTGCTTTGATTTTATTCTTTTCCATCCCGCCGCAATTGCTTTGACTCAAGATAATACCATGTTCCTTGGCGTTACTCACCGTATTGTTTTTCACAGCTCCTGAACTTTCGCGGTTGAGAAAAATCCCATTTTTCTCAGATTTATTAATTTTGTTGTCCGCTATGTTGCCGGCGCTCTTTTGATTCACATAAATTCCATGCTCTTTTACCGAGGAAATTGTATTGTTCTGCATCAGAGCTGAACTGCTGTCATTTACATAAATTCCACTCTGCTGCGTATTACTGATCTTATTTTTTTTTATGGTGCTGACGCTTTTCTCATTTACATAAATCCCGTGTTTTTTTACGGCTGAGATCCGATTCTGCTCTAACAAAGCAGAACTGTTCTGACTTACGCAGATTCCATACTGACCCACGTTTCCTTTTACTCTGTTGTTTTGAATGGTTACGCCGGTGCTTTGCCGGGAAATATAAATGCCGTTCTTTTCCGCTCCGTTTACTGTATTTGCGGACACGACAATATTAGAGGTCTTCTCATACACCCAGATTCCATGTCCTTTACTGTTCTGAATCCTATTATTTTTTATACTTATATTCGCAATATTTTCAGTAACCGTAATCCCGCTTTTTCCAGGAGCAATCATTCTATTATTCTCGATCTTTGCTCCATTGGAAACTCCCTGCGCGCATATGCCGCTGGAGGCCGCATAATTGACAGTATTTCCCGTGACGGACGCGTTCATACAGTGATCAGACAGCCATATACCTCTGGAAGCCGCGCCATTTATGACATTTCCTTCTATTTTACAATTGTGCAGAGGATAGCTTCCGGACCCCAGAACATAGATTGCGGACGTCCCTTTTATAGTGGAAAACCAATTCCCCCGGACTACGATATTATAATCGTACCCTCTGGGAACAGACTCTGTGGCGGCTCCGCTGTTCGCCTTGTAACCATTGGGCAAAAATGTATAAACCCGGACCCCTATGGAGGAATTGCTCACAGAGTTCTGCGCCACGATTACATTTTTATAATTATATAATCTCATGGATGTATTTTTAATACCGTCGAACACATTGCCTATAATACTGATATTCTGATGGTATATTCCATCAACTGCTGCATGGGAACCAACTCCATTTGCAGAATTTATGATCTTGTTATTCTTAATCACAATATTTCTGTCCGGCAGATCGTCATACTCATGCTCCATAAGCCCTGGCGTGGTTTTGGGGCTGTGTACAATATCAAGATGTATGGCTTCTTTTATTTTTCCCATACCTTCATGCCCAACCAGCTTACAATTCTGGATCGTCCCTGTATTGACGCCCTCAAATGTAATTAAATGCCCTGTGCTGGTACAGTTCGTAACCGTCAATTCATCCAGAAAAACATTTGTGGAATGCACAAACCGGATCACCTGTCCTGATATTTGAGCTCCATTCCAGCTTCCTCCGGATATTTTTATATTTTCCGTTTTCTGATACCCCTGCTTATAAGGTACTTCGCCATAGTCTTCAGCCGTGGCCGACTTAATGATCGATCCGCTTTTGCTTTTCTGTGTAATTACCGCGCCATGGGCATTAATGGTGGTATTGGAATACACAATCAATCTGCCCTGAAGCTGAATATTGCCTTCTAAAGTAACTTCTACTTTTTTGGCCGTTCCGTCTTTGATTTTGTCAAATGCTTTCTGAATGTCTTTTCTGGTGCTGGAGCTGCCGAATTTCTGGCGGAATACGCCCTGTTCCAGAGTTCCCGAGTCTCCCGTTACCGTCTGGTCTGAATCGGAATCATCTGTATCATCCTCTTCCATTCCCTCCTGTTCTGTATCGTCTATTTCTGTATCGTCCAGTTCTGTTCCTGCTTGTTCCATTACTTCCTGGCTGGCGCAGGCCGCGTTTCCTGACATGCCGTTTATTCCAAGAACTGCAATAATCACCAACGCCAATATTTTTCGTCTCATATCTTACCTCCCCTTTACTACATCAAGAGAGTTCCCCGAAATCTTATCAACTACACGCCTGCTGCAGTCCCTGTCATGGTATGCGAAAGTCTGTTTGATACGTTTGGCATATTTTTCTTTCAAAACGCATCCATGTTCCATATACTCTATGACTCTGTCCACCAGCGATTCCAGATCTGCCTCAACCTCTCCGAAACCGTCTTCCATATAGTTAAAATAACCCTCTACATAAGAGTGGCCTCCGGAGAAAAATTCATCCCGGTCAAACTGGCAGTATACAATCGGTTTCTGCAAATATGCAAAGTCAAAAACAACGGAAGAATAATCTGTCACCAGCAGATTTGACTCTGCAAACACTTCCCGGTAAGGTTTTTCCTCATCCCAGAACGTCACCTGCGGATGACGCTGAAACAGTCCCAGCGCCGGCTTGATATTCGGATGCGGCATAAAGCAGATTTTATATCCATATTCTTTGGCCTTTGCAAGAAGTTTCTCATGATTCAGCAGCGCATTGTAAAATTTGAAATAACCGCTTTGTGCAAAATCATCTCCCACTTTCCATACGCCGGCCGCGTCCACCCCGTCGCTTAACGATTTCCTCCAGGTGGGCATAACGGTAATATACCCTTTTTCATCGTGCGTCAGCGCGTCATACCTGGGCATACCTGTCAGCCACACTTCTCTGGGCGTGTAAAAATAATCATACTCTAAAATAGAATCGTATTCCGCTCTTGTGTTGACAACCAGCCCATATAAATTACGGTTATAGCGGTTCAGCCATTTCGACTGGTCGTCCTTGGTGACGCCATGCTGTAAAAAGACAATTTTTTTGCCGGCTATCATATCATTATAATATTTCCCCACAGTTCCAAAAGGATTGATCACCGGCTTGTTTGCCTGAGAGGATATGATATAATCACTGAGCAGATGCAGAATTTTGTGACGCCAGGAATAAACGTTTACCACGGTCCCGTATTGCTTCATGCGCTGATAATCCGGCGCTTCCTTAGAAACGACAAAATACGGCTTTACGCCCGCGGGCCGCTGCTCGCACACATAGCGGAAAAATATCTCTCCGTTGTCGTCGCCCCGATTGATCCTGTCGGAAATCAGCCAGATTTCTTTTTTCCTGAATTTCTGCAAAACCGCCGTGAGCATCCGCACAAGAACAGCTTTTCTTGCGGCGTTATTTTCTTTCAGCAGGGAACAAAACCGCTTCCATCTCAGGCGGATATTATCCTTCCAGTTTTCAGGTGAAAAAACAAGTTCTCCGCTTTTTCTGTCATAAAATACATTCCATCCATGTTCCCTGACATACAGATCCACTCCATCGGCCAGCGGCATGAATTTGCCAAATTCATAGGACTTATTTTCTGTCTTTTTTCCTTTGGCTTCACATACGACCCTGATCCTGTGCTCCTTTGCGCCAGTAAGGGGAATTTCACCTTTTACATAGGAGGCAAGCATAATCTGCTCTCCAAACCATTCCCTGGTATCCACTCTTTTCTGCGGTATTCCCTCCAGCAGTCTGCCGTTCACTTTATAAGAAACCTGAAACTCCGGTTCCAGATACATCGGCGCTTTGCATTCCAGAACAACTTTATCTGCCTGAACCTCCATAAACTGATAGGAAATGCTGACGTTGGCTCTGTTTAAAATATCTTTGCGGCGAACGCCGACCTGCGGATTGTCTTTATTCTCCCAGTGAAATTTCTTTTCAAGATAATACTTATACTCTCTTCTCAAAAACTGGTTATATAAGATAATCTCATCATCTTTGATAAATGCCAGAACTTCTTCTGTAAGCTTACGGACTTCCTGCAAATGTTCCGGCGTCTCCAGCTCGGGCTGGATTCCCTCAATGATTCTGCTGCAGTAATAAACCAGATTATATTTCGCGTTTTTGATGCAAATATGATTATTCTTCTGACAAAACTCAAATATTTCCGTCAAAAAATTTCTGGTAAACAGACTGCAGTCCTCTTTGACCAGATCTTCCCAGAACTTTGTTACTTCCGAAGGCGAAGGAATATAAACTCTTCCTTTTTGGGCAAAGCCCAGCCGGGCGTGGGGCGTAATGGTATAAAAGATCTTTTTCATTACTGCAAACGTCCAGAAGGGATCTGTGCATCTCTCCTGAGAGAACGATTCCTTTTTAATAAAATAGCAGAAGTAATTACAATGAACCAGATGATAATTATTCTCCAGATCGGTCTTGTCCCCAAACTGCTTTTGAAAAGCAATACCTTCCCTCATTACGGCAGAATTTCTGCTGGAAACAGGCGGAACCAGGAAGCGCTCTTCCCGGCTCTTCCTGGCATATTTATATATTTTATACAGACTGTCTTCCCGATACAGCACTCCGGCTTTGATAATATTTACATATTCGCCCTGAACCTGCTCCAGCGCAAGCTCTAAGATTTCCTCTCTGTTCTGCTCTGTCAGTTCCAGGTAATCAAATCTTATCCCCGTCCGGCTTAATCTGCCTTCAACGCTGTTTTCTCTTGCCGTATTTGATTCATCTACAATGACAAACTGTACATCAATGGCTTTTTTCAGGAGACAGGCGCTCATACTTTCCAGAGTAAGCTCCAGTTTCTCTAATCTGTCCGCGAAAATTATAAATGTAAAAAAATAATTTGTCATTTTTCTATGCTCCTGTTTTTTATATGAATAGTATACCATTAAATAGTATAACATATTATGATTAATTTTCTACCTAAAATTGGTAATATACGAGATATTTCAGGAAAAACAGGATATTTGATAAAATTAGAAACTTTATGCATTTATGAAAACTTCCGTAAAAACTTTGCAAAACCGCTGAAAAACGGGAGCAGAGAAATGACAAAAAACAACATTATTTTTTCTTAAGAATCTCATCTGCAATGTAAATAGGGCGATTCTTTACCTGCTGATAGATTCTGGATATATATTCGCCGATAATTCCAATGGTAAATAACAGGATCCCGCTGAAAAACGTGATAATCAGCGCAAGCTGCGTAAATCCGTCTACGTTAATGTGATAGGTAAGCTTTCGCACCAGGGTAATAAAAAAATATACGACAGAAAATAAGGTGGACAGCCCGCCAATCACTGTTGCAATATGCAGCGGCGCGGTGGAAAACGCAATAATCCCGCTGATTGCATACTTAAACAGCTTGAAGGGACTCCATTTGCTCTCGCCCGCATTTCGCTCGTCCGCTTCATATTCTATATATTCTACCTGAAATCCCACCCAGCTGAAAATACCCTTGGAAAATCGGTGGTACTCCGGCATTAAGAGTATGGCGTCCCTGACTTTCGCTTTGAAAAAACGAAAATCTGAGGCTCCGCTCTTAAATTCAATTTCGGCAACCTGATTGATTAATTTATAAAAAGCAAGTTTGCAGGCGCTCATAATCCTGCCTTCCCGCCTCTGTTTCTGGAACGCGCATACGCAGTCGCAGTGCGGATGCTCCGTTAAATGCCTGTACATGTTCAGCGCAACCTCGGGGCGCTGCTGCAAGTCCGCGTCAATGACGCATATTGTATTGCCGTCTGCGTGCTCAAGCCCGGCATAGATCGCAGATTCCTTTCCAAAATTCCTGGAAAAATTAACGACTGTGATATTACTGTCCGGATTATGTTCATATAAATTTATCAGCACCTCTCTGGTGGAATCGCGGCTGCCGTCATTTACAAACACATATTGATAAGTAGCGCCCACCGCCCGAAAGACCTTTTCCGTCTCTTTAAAAAATAATTCGACATTTTCCTCTTCATTATAACATGGTACAATAAATGATATATCCATCTTCGTCTCCTTGTATCTTAGCGCGTATGGAACGCATTCTGGTGAATTTCTCCAAAAAATCTTCTGTAAACTTTCTCAGGGCATATTATATCACAAAACCGCGTTCTAATATATTATAATTTTCGACAAATTTCTCGCCGGAACCTTGCGGATATTTATGACATTCCATGTAAAATCAGCTTCTATCCGCCGCAAAAGCGTTTTTTCTGATTTTGAGATGAGCCTTGAAAAAAATTTCTAATCTATTATAATAACAATTATGAAAAAAATATTAACAAAACAAAAAAAAGAAGTCATTTTATATATTATTTTTGGAATATTAACAACCATAGTCAGCTGGGGAATGTACGCTCTGCTTATCAACCTTTTTTCCCTCTCTGTTCTGGTTTCCAACACGATAAGCTGGATCTGCGGCGTAACGTTCGCCTTTATCACAAATAAGATCTGGGTCTTTGAATCAAAATCATGGAAATTACAAACAATGATCAAAGAAGGAACTGCTTTCGTTTCGTCAAGAATTATCACTGGTATTCTTGAAATATTCGGAGTCCCTTTATTATCATACGCCGGGTTTGATAATCTATTCTTTGAAATTGCCGGAAAAATTGGTGTTTCCATGAAAATATTTTACACGGAAGGAATTTATTCCAAGGCAGCGTTTGCGGTTCTTGTTATTATTTTAAATTATGTTTTTTCCAAACTGATTGTCTTTAAAAACAATAAATAAAAAATCAGGGATTTCAAAACAGAAATGGTAAACAGAAAGGAGAATTGACGATGCGGGTCGCTTTGAAACGAAACCGGTTTTATATCGCACTGTTTTTGACTTTATTTTTATTATGCTTTTTGTTTCCATATACCGGAGACGACTGGGCATGGGGAGGCCAGCTTGGCATTGACCGTCTGAGTTCATGGTTTGAAAACTACAACGGCCGCTATCTGGGCAATTTGATTGTATTAATTCTGACGCGTTCAAATCTTTTAAAAACACTGGCAATGTGTCTGTGCATTGGGGGAATCATCGTCATTTTAAATGAAATTACGGGCAGGTTAACCTGGGGCGCGGGCATCATTATGGTATGTCTGACATTTATGCCTGTTTTGCTTCTGAGGCAAGCTGTAGTCTGGACTTCCGGGTTCTCCAACTATGTCACATCCATTTTTCTGACGCTGATTTACATTTATGAGCTGAGAACAATTTATACTCATAAACCCCAAAATTCATATATGGCCGCTGTGCCTCTTGCCGCGCTTGGCCTGGCAAACACATTGATCGTAGAACATTTAACCATATACAATGTGATGCTCGGCGTCTATGCAGTTGCTTTTACTTTCTTTAAGTATAAAAAAATATGCATCCAGCATTTGTCATACCTTGCAGGTACGATCGCCGGTACCATTATCATGTTCAGCAACGGCGCTTACCACGCCGCCGCTTCCGGAACGGATACTTACCGGACCATTTCAGCCAATTCCAGCATTTTTAAGCGGATTGCGGAAAATTTTAAAGAGATTTCCATACAGGGATTTTTGAATAACTTTGTGCTCCTTGGCCTGCTGATGGTTGTCTGTCTTATTCTCTGGCTTGAACATAAGGACGAACTCACAGGCAGACTGAAACTCACAGGATCTGTATGCATGTTTATTAACATTTCCTATACGGCTCTCAGTTTTATGAACCAAATTAATACTTACTGGCACAGAGCATGGATTCTGCTGCTCCTTGAAGTTGTTGCAACCGTATGCTACGTTTTGTCGCTGATCGCCTTTATATGGATTCTGCCTTTTGACAAAACAGAGAAAATCCGACTGTCGTTTATCCTTTTCAGCGCAGGATTTATGATTGCGCCATTATTTTTAGTTACTCCGATCGGTCCCCGCTGCTTTTTTGCGCCTTATGTGATTCTGATTTATTTTGTGCTTGAATTATCCGGCAATTTTAACGAGATTCACAGGAAACAATTTGCAGAGTTTTCCGGCTCGTTTATGATTTTCGCCATCGCAGGCGCTTTGTATTTGTTTTATATCTATGGCTGTATTGCAAAAAATAATTCGGAACGTATCGCGCTTGCAGTAAAAGACAGTCAGAGCGGTGAGAATACGATCCAGGTTCAGGAACTGCCGTACAAAGATTACGTCTGGTGTTCTGATGTTGAAAAAGAACCCTGGTCTGCACGGTTTAAGCTTTTTTACGGTATTGATAACAATATTTCCATAAAAATGATTCCGAACAAATAACGCGCCAATATTATTCAAAATATTTTTTCACTTCCTGCAGACAGGCAAGGCGCGCGTTTACATCCTCAGCGTCGGTAAGTTTCTGGTCTATTTCATCATAGGAAAACTCTGCGGATTTATCTATAAAAATAAATTCGTCATCCTGATAGGTCCGCGCTTTTTCCGTCTTTTCTTCTGTCCATGCATGAACGCAGGAACCTTCCCAGAAAATTCCGCTTTTCAGCAGTTTTGCCGGATTGCCGCCCCAGGAAGTATTGGGCGGAATTTCCTTTCCTGTTACCAGGCTCATAGCGCCTATGATACTTCCGGCTCCGATCCTGCTTCCTTTTAATATCATGGCTGACTGCCCTACCCACACATGCGGTCCGATAAATATACTCTGCGTCGGGTTAATCCGTTCCATTGTCTCACAGCTATATACCAGATGCGGATCTGCGTTGCGAATCCAGATGCCATGGGAAAACAGTGCCTCAGATCCAATCAGAACATGATGGTATTCTGACAGTACCGCATTTAACACCCCATTAAAATAGTTGTTTTTGCCTGAAAAAAACACAGAATTATGATGAATCGTTATATTTAATTTATAGTCGCACCTGTTTTTACTCAGATAAATTACTGAATTATCGCCCTGAAACGTCAAAGTGCTGTTGAACAGACACACCTGATCTTCACAGAATAATATATTATTTTTTCCATTGAAAATAATCCTGGAATTTTTCATAACCGGATTTTCACCGATCAGTCTGTTGCCGTTTATGATATCTGTAAAATCATCTTCACTTTTGGTAATCACAAGGCGTTTTGGTTCTGCATGTTTTTTCTCCGCCGCTTTTTTGCTTTCAGCGTTTTTTTGCCCGCGATGTTTAAAAATAATCAGCTTGCTGGCAATATAATTGAGAATAATAACAAGAACATTCGCGGCAAATTTAATCACCACATCGTCCATATGCAGCTGCGCCACAAAAAGCAGCATACATCCCCAATCCACAATTCCTGTGAGAATGCGGCAGGTAAAAAAAGAAACCACTTCCCTGATAATTTCGCCTGTGGCGTGCGCCTTGCTGTGAAACACCCATTTCCTGTTGGTAACGTAAGCGAACAATACGGCTGCCACCCATGCGCATATTGTACTCGGCATTACCCTGACCTTAAAAATATGGGCCAAAACCCAATAAACTGTCATATTGACCAGCGTTGTCAGAACACCAAATACTGCATACAGGATAAAATCCTTATATTTTTTACAGATTCTTTTATAATTCATTTACTCCTTCTTTCCGCGTCTGCTTCTCTCCGTTATTGTTCATACGCTTCTTCAAAATGCGGAAATCTCCAAGCGCTTTCCAGCCGATTTTAATGATTTTCTTAATATTAATGGAATTGCATCCGGCCTGCCGCGGCTTAAACGTAATCTCAATAAATTTTATCTTCTCATGAAAATATACGAAATATGTAGTCAGCATTACGTTCGGAAGATTGAAGTCTTTCGGCATTTTCCTGATATACTTTTCCACCAGTTCTCTTTTCATAAGACGGAACGGGGCGTTGGCATCCTTTATTTTCACCCCAAACGTCATTCGCAAAATAAAACACAACGTCTGTTCTATAAATTTTCTTGACAAACCGTCCTGCCGGACCGTACGCTTCCCAATCACAGCGTCGTACGTTTTTCTCGCCCGCCAAAACTGCTCAAACTCATCCGCCACAGTTTGTCCGTCCGAATCTGTCTGAAAAATATAATCCGCTTTCTTACTTACCGCGTACCTGTAGCCGTACAGAACCGCCGCGCCGTGTCCTCCATTTTCTTTATCCAGCGCCTTAAGCAGCGGCCTTTTCTGCGTACACTCACAAAGAATTTTGTAAGTATCATCCTTACTCCCATCATTCACAATGACAAGGCGCGACTTCTCATTTCCATACCGCTCTACAACCGGATACCAGTCTTCTACTAATTTTGTAATATTTTCTTCCTCATTATAAGCCGGAACGACAATATATAATGAATCGTCCATTTCCAATTTCCTCCCGTTTCAGGCATTTTCAAAATTCTCTGCCCGCTTTCTCATCTCTCATGCTTCGTATGATTGCATTGTACCGTGAAATATGTCATATTAAATATGTTATCTTGCTAACAGACAAATTTGACTATATAATAATATATTATACTTAAACTCAAAAATCAAGAATTACGTTCTATATTTTTGAGCACCTTCAATAAAGGAGAATACGGATCTTATGGATATCAAATTAAAAATCAGCCAGAAAAAAGAATTCATGTTCAAAACGTTCACATTCCTCTCCCTCGCGGCCCTTGCCTTTTTGTTTTCCCTGCAATGCTCCAGCCATATCTGGAAAAACAACGCCGCCTCCACGGATTCCGCCGTCTTTCAATATATCGCCAGAATGATTTTAGACGGCAAAATGCCATACCGGGATGTATTTGACCATAAAGGTCCTCTGATTTATCTTTTCAATACGGCCGGGCTGTTCATTTCGAAACAAATTGGACTGTGGATTGTGGAGTTAATTACTTTATTCATCAGCTTTGCAATTATGTATAAGATTTCCCGGCTCAAATGCGGCAGACTCGTCTCTTTTGGCATTCTCTTACTCTCCTGCGCTCCCTTATTCCAATATTTTCAGGAGGGCAATTTAACGGAAGAGTTTGCGCTCCCTTTTATTTCCGCATCTATCTATATATTTGCGGATTACTTTTTAAACGAACGGATTTCCAAATTGCGCCTGCTATGCTGCGGCTTTTCTTTTGGCGCCGTATGTATGCTCAGAGTAAATATGATCCCGGTCTGGCTTGTAATGTGCATTGGAGTGCTGATTTCTTCCATACGCAAACGCCAGATCAAAAATATATTCGGTTTCCTGGCCTTTTTTGTGACTGGCTTTTTGCTGATCACTCTGCCCATCCTTATATGGCTGGCTGTTCATGATTCTCTGGAACTGTTTTTCGACAATTACATTGTATTCAATAAGCAATATTCCTCTTTTGACAGTCCGCTTGCAGCCCTTGCGTTCAGAGGATCCGTATTTTTAAATTTCTTAAATGAAACTGTTACGATTCTTGCGCTTGCGCTATTAATCTTTCATACCATAAAAATTAAAAGTTTTTTTGATATTTTATACATTGTTTATTTCCTGGTAAATATCGTGTTTCTGTCGCTGTCGGGACTTTCATTTCCGCATTACGGAATGATCATCATACCTTCTCTGGTCTATCCTTTTGCAAGTTTCTGCAGCAGATATAAAATCAAAATGAAATCTCCCAAGACAGGGCTTTCCTTTGTCTTTATCTATGTCATACTTACGCTGACTGTGCCGGACTGGCTGACCACGGCAAGTACGGCTTTAAAGGATTTGGGCGGCCAGGAGTCCGCCCAAATGGATGAGAATGTTCTGCAGGTTGCAAAATTTGTGACTGATCACTCTTCGCCGGAAGATGAAATTCTGGTCTGCGGCAACTGGAATATCATATACAATGTAAGCGAACGCTTTGCCTGTACCAAATACGCTTATCAATCCCCGCCTCTTTCCATTGATGAGAAAAGGGCGGAAGAATATTATGAAGAAATTTCCCAAAATCTGCCCAAAGTAATCGTTCTCTCTGATGGGTGTTTTGGTTACAAAGAAATCCGAGCATTTATCAAAAAAAATCATTATACTAAAGTCGGCAAAAACAAGCCTGGAAATACAACTGTATATGCGAGATAAAAAACGCAGCAGCCTGGTTTTGAAATTGAAAATAAATATCATTTACAAAAGTGTGCAATGAGCAGGTGAAGGCTTATGGCAGGACAGGGAAGGCAATGAAAGAAACTATCAGAATATGTAAAGACAGGGATGTATTGAAGGAGGATCTGGAAAGAAAGGAACAGGAGGCGCTGAGCATGTTGATGGAGCCGTATGATCAGGAAGAAGTGACGAGGTCATATATGGAAAGTGAAATCAAAGCATGGAGACAGGTATTTTTCTTTTTATAGGGATAATTACAGGGAGGTATGTGATTCGACGAGTCACATGCCTCCCTGTTCATGACGATCTATGAACTGACAGCCCCCTGACGGCTTGCTGCGCCGCGTGCGGTCACACAGCGACCTGTCGTCCATTTGCACGCGTGCGCATCATTGCTTTTCTCTTATGGAACACGTACCTTCATATTATTGTATGTTCTTTCTCATGGCTTTTAAACCTTCGTACGTATCAAAACAAACCGCGTCAATCACTTCATTATTCTCATTGTTGTAAACTACCACATTCAATCCTCTTGAATTTACAGAATATTCTATGCCGTCAATCAGGATGGAGCTGTTATTTCCGCACAAATAGCCTGCGCTGGATACATAATAGCTGCTAAGTCCGCCCCGCAGCGTTCCCTCCGTGGACAGCGCTTCAGCGCTGATTTCTTCGATCACTTGATCCGGTAAGATAACTGCATAATAGCTGTTGTGTATTTTGCCGCTAAAATCTGTCTGCAAGCCCAATGCTCTTAACTTACCTGTGATCTCTTCCGTCAGTCCATTCACAGCTTCGTCTTTTGCAGATATCAATACGGAATAGCGCGGATCTGACAGCAACGGAAGATACTTATTGATATCCGTTTCATACTTCAAAGCATAATCCTTTTTTATATTTTCATAATATTCCTTTGTCTCTTCCCACTGCTTATCTTCTGTTCCTTCAATCTGATATGACTGCTGCAGGATCTCTCCCATCGCCCTCGTAATTTTTTCCGCTCCCCAGATGTTGGAATGTCCCGCGTCTCCATTATCTTCCGAAAAATTATATCCGGATTTTATATATAGCTCCTGTGTGTTAAAATCATAATACTCAATTCCCTGCTGTCTGGCATACTCCGCAACGGCATTATGCTGCTGCACAGACCAGTCCTTTGCGGGATTGGAGACAAATAAAAGTTCCACATTATTTTCTTTGCATAAGCCGACAATTTTATCAAGATATTTACTGACGTCTTCTGAAATTTCTTCTTTTTCCTCTGTGTCTGAGGAAAACGGCTGATAAGTTTCTTCACCACATTTCTTTCCTATGGCAGAATATCCTTTCAGCTCATAATTTTCCGCCAGTTCCCTGTGCAAAAAATCATCCTCGCCAACTTCTTTCCACCGCTCATGAAAACGAATATTCGGCAGATAAAAACTTGCGGCGGTAATTTCCGGATATTCCTGACGCGCTGCTGAAACTGCCTCCTTCTTTACCGAAGACCATTTCATATAGTCCAGGGATCTTCTCACAAACGGCTCTCCGCCTTTTCCAAATATATAGAATGTTTCCAAAATCACAGCTTTGGGCTTCTGAAACCTCAGCGCTTCCCGAATCCAATAGTAACTTATCCAGACGTCCTGTCTGCTGCTTCCCAGATTATAACTGCGGATTTTAAACTGATCATAGAAATCCTGCGGTGAAAAAGAACAGTAACTATGGCTGCTTCCCGCAAACAGCACGTCTATGGAGTCTGTTTCCATCTCATAAAATTTCTCATATTGTGAATATGGACTGTATCTTCTGTATTCAACGGCTTTGAACAGGAGAATCTTATTCACTTCTCCCAATAGAAGAACCAGACATAAAATGAACGCTGCTGATTTAACAATATCTTTTGCTATCTTTTTCATGCTCAAAACCCTCCATATATAAAGTTCTGTGCATCAAAGCCAAATCCATAAGTCCCGCAAAGCCAGATAAACAAGACCGTACACACATAAATTCCCCATCGAACGCTGATATGCTGCTTCAAAATCCAGTCCCGAATAACCATCCGTTCCTGCATCCGGCTTACAAAAAAGAGTATGAACACAGAAATCCCCAGGATCTCCCATTCTCTGTAATCCATCAGATCATTCAAAGATCCATTCAGTAAAATCCATGGATTAAAGGTGGTAAATACTGACTTTATCATGAGCAGTCCCGTTTTTAATGATTCTGCCCTGAAAATAATCCAGGCAAACATTACCCAGACAAATGTTCCCACAGTCCGATAAAGCTTCCAGGCAAAACTGTCTTTTTCTATTCCCGCCATTTTATATAATCTGTCTCTCGTTGTTCTGGTAAGCCCTCCGGCAATCTGGTATCCTGCATGGAGCAGCCCCCAAAATACAAATTTCCAGCTCCCGCCATGCCAGACACCGCTGACCCCAAAGGTGATTATCAGATTAACGTATTTTGAGAACTTCCCTTTTCTGTTCCCGCCCAGAGGGATATAAATATAATCTTTCAGCCAGGAACTCAGCGACATATGCCATCTTCTCCAGAATTCCTGGATGGATACTGAAAAATAAGGATGAGAAAAATTATCCGCCACGCTTATTCCAAAAAGCTCCGCCGCTCCTTTCGCCATTACGGTACATGCCAGAAAATCTGTATAGAGCTGAATGCTGTATAAAACTCCGGCAACAAGAACATACACGCCTGCGTACATTCTGTAATGGTCAAAAATCTGGTTGACTGCAATTGCCGCTTTGTCCGCGATCATCATTTTTAAGAAGAAGCCCCATAAAAGAAGCTGTGCGCCTCTCACAAGATTTGTAAATTCAAATTTACTGCCTTTGAATAACTGCACGCCCAACTGTTCATATCTGGGAATGGGACCCTGTATAATCTGCGGAAAAAAACTGATAAATAAAGCGTATTTTAATAAATTATTCTGCGGACTGATTTTTCCGTAATATACGTCTGCCAGATAGGCAATCATCTGCATGGTATAAAAAGACAAGCCGACAGGTACAATCAAATGCAAGCTGCCCGCTGATTCTTTTAAAAAGAGTTCGCTGCCCTTAAATACAATCAGCGGCCCGGCAGACAGCAAAACAGCGCTCCAAAGCCAAAAAATCCTCATATTTTTGTTTGCCTGTCTGTTGATAAGATGAGACGCAGCAAAGCTGATGACAATAGAGAACACGAAAACCATCATCTGCGGTACGTCTCCCGCCGCTCTGACATAGAACCATGCGCTCCCTGCCAGAATCGCCGTCCATCTCACCTTCCGGGGCAGCAAATAATATACCGTTAAAATAATTGCTACTAAAATATAATATTCTAAAT
This sequence comes from Lachnospiraceae bacterium, assembly GCA_910575155.1. Classification (GTDB taxonomy): domain Bacteria; phylum Bacillota; class Clostridia; order Lachnospirales; family Lachnospiraceae; genus Petralouisia. The sequence continues at coordinate 67,148 of CAJTDX010000013.1, read as the reverse complement.
TTACATAACTCATCTTTTCCTAATTTTACCTCGTCCGTCAAAATCAAAAAATACCTGTTTTGTGATACGCATTACACTTTTCGTATTTCCTCATATACTCTTTGGCAATTATCGGTATCATTATAAGGAAACGTCTTGTCGATCCTGTCTCTGTAAAGATCTTTCAACTGGCAGTCATGCTCCATATATTCAATTAATCTGGATATCAGGCCTTCTGCTGTGTATTCCACTTCTCCAAACCCGTCCCTCTCATAATCAAAATAACCCCTTTCATAATTATGCTTTCCTGAAAAAAATTCCTCTACATCCTGCTGAAAATATAATACTGGCTTTCTCAGATAAGCAAAATCAAACACTGCCGAAGAGTAATCTGTGACAATCAGTTTGGAGTCTGCAAAAAGCTCCCGGTATCTTGTGTTCCTGTCAATTACTTCCACATTTTTCCCGCAATTAAAGTAGGAAATACATTCCTCCGGCATGGAAGGATGCATCATCAGCCTGATTTTGTAACCGTAGTTCCTGGCGGCTTCATATAAACTGCTGTCTGAAAATACCTGGCGGTACATCTGGAAATAAGCGTTCTCCTCAATTCCTTCCAGCAGCACTCTGGAATTATTCTGAGCGTCGTATTTTCCGACGAGATACGCTCTCCAGGTGGGCATAAATGTAATCACATTCTTCCCCTCTGAATGATCGTACAGATAATCGAATCTTGGAAATCCGGTACATTTTACCTGTTTTTCACTATATCCATAAGCATAATCCAGTATGGACTGATACTCCATATTTGTAGCGGTTACAAACATACTGATATTCTTATTCGTCTTTTTGAGCCATCCGCTCAGGTCATCCTTGGTAATACCGTGCTGTAAAAACACAAACTTCTGACGATACATAATGTCTTTATATAAGGAAGACTTTCCAAAAAAAGGATGGAATACATAATCTTCTCCCTGTGATGAGATTACTTTATCACACAAAAGCGCCAGTATTTTATGTTCCTGAGAAAGATATGGCACTACTTTTCCAATCTTTTCCAAACGTCCATAATCCTCAGAGTCTTTATCGAGAATAAAATAAGTTTCTATTCCGGAATTTTTATGTTCTCTGTTCATGTAAGTAAAAAAAGCTTCTCCATTATCGTCCGCTTTCCCTATGCGGTCACTAATCAGCCATATTTCTTTTTTCTTAAGACGTTTCCCGCGGTGGTAGATTTTTCTTAAACGTATGCTTTCTTCTATGGTTCCCGGCGCTTTTTTTTCTAATTCTTTTAATTCCTGCTGTAATTTCTGCTCGCATTTTCTTACCTGGCCTGCATCTGCCGTCTGGACCAGATTTAGCAGATGATCTGAATAGGTCAGCAATAATCTGTCCTGATACAGATAACTGGACAGTAATTTTGACGATAATGGGAAAAATTTTCCAAAAGCTATGTTTTTCCAGACAATTTCATAATCCTCATAGCGCAGGCAGATCTGCAGTTCCGTTTTATCTGAGAGATTTTCCCTGTTTATTGTACATCGAAAGCCTTTTGCCTGTGTGATCAGCTCATCCATACAATATTCACGTTTGTCTTCCCGTTCAAAAAGTTCCGCTTCACATAAAATACCTTTTTTATCCGTTCCTTTCATGAAAACTTCTATCTGTTCCAGCGCCGCTGAGTATCTGAGATACCCCTCCAGCACAATCTCTTTTTCTGATACCGATAAAAACTCATAATATACGGTATAAAACGCCGCCGCCGTATACGTGATATCCCTGATGCAGATTTTGATATCCTGGGTATAGGCCACCAGTTCTTTCTTCCCGCGGTTCTGTTCTTTTGCCAATGTAACCGCCGCTTTATAACTGCCGCTGAGAAACTTCTGTTCATTGATAATATCGTCGTCAATACAGGAAAGCGCCTTTACCATAAGCTCCTTGTACCGCCGTTCTTCTTCTTCTGTAAGAACATCAGGCTTTACCAGAGGATTGCTCCTCAGCCTCCACTGTAAATCATACATACAGGTATATTGTATAAATTTGGGAATATATCCTTTCTTTTCCCTGGCATATTCCAGAGAATGCATGATAAATCGTTCCATATACGGTATATAGTAAGCGGTCCTGTCTCTTCCCGTATCAATCGCTGAGCTTCCCTCCACCCGTTTACGGTACAGATAACTGGTATCGCTGATCACCCCATACCGCATTTTTTCCAGCAGAATATCAAGCAGCACCTGAGCGTCCTCGGCATAAGATAAGCCCAAATCAAAACGTCTGTTTTCAAAACAGCTGCTCTTGATCATAGCGCTGCTCATGGACAGCTGAATATGCATATAGTCTCTTCTCAGCTCAAGAATACGGGTTTTATTGAATTTATAATTTAAAGAGTGACCTCCCTCTCTGCCGCCGAAATATACCATTTTTATGGCGGCCACATCAATCCATTTCTCATTTTTTTTCAGAAATGCATACATTTTTTCCAGGGCGTCGTCTTCGAGCATATCATCGGAATCCGTAAAATTCACATACTCTCCCCTGATATGTTTGAGCCCTTCATTTCTGGCGGAAGATACCCCGCCGTTTTCCTTATGCACTGCAACCACATTGTCCGGATATCTGGAAGCATAACGGTCGCAAATAGTTCCCGATTTGTCCCGGGAACCGTCGTTTACCAGAATAAGCTGTATATTCTGAAAGCCAATGGTTTGTCTGATTATGCTTTCGATCATTTCTTCCAGATATTCTTCCACATTGTATACCGCTGTTATTATTGATACTTTATAGCTTTTTTTCTCTTTCATATCTCTACTGAATCCCTTCATAAATTTTCATTTGCCTCTGCAGCAGGCAGCATGTCAAATTCCAAGCTTACCTCTGATATTCAGCTTCTTTCCCGGTTTCGCCGCTTTTATGCACTTATAAATCCTCTCACTGTTTCTGTGATCGCGCAGCGGAAGCAGGTAAGCTCTTCTCTGGGCGTGTACAGCCTCCTCTTTAAATCCGTTTTCCACATATTTGCAGACGGTGTTCAACAGCTCCGGCAGGGTATGCACCACATCTCCGAACGCTTCTTTCTCTATATCCATATAGCTGCCCTGGACCTTTTGATACGTGGCAAGATCAAAAGGGAAGAACACAATTGGTTTTTCCTGATAATACACATCCCACGCCACAGAAGAATAATCTGTAATCAGCATTTGGCAGCTCATAAGCAGCTCATTTAAAGGCTGTTCTCCAAAAGGGATCAGACGGATACGGGCGTTTCCGGCATGAAACTGTCCGATATAATCCCTGAATTTGGGATGTATATAAAAATTCAAAGTAATCTCATTCTGTTCTAAAAGCCTGTGCAGTTCTTTATTTTTTAGTAATGCCTCATAATTGGTGAAATAATCGCTGCTGCAAAATTCTTCCTCCGAGGCGTCCTCTAACCACCCTCTCCAGGTGGGCATTAAGAGAAGTTCTTTATGCTGAGGAGTGGAAGTATCGTGCAGCACATCCCATCGCGGCAGACCGGTAATGATAATTTCCTCTCTGTCATATTCAAAATAATGATAAATAATATCCTGCTCATATTCTGAGGAAGTTACAAACAATTTCATGCGGTTGCCCCCGGATTTGTGATACGTCCGGTGGCACTGCTTAAACGCCATGACCCCGTGCTGCAAAAATATAAGATCTTTCCTTGCCTGATAGAGCACTTTAAAGACACTGTTGGGCGAATCCCAGATATAAAAATGCCGGATGGCGTCCGTAGAAATCAAATACTGCGCCGCGCACAGATAAATCATATAGCGGAAACTCATAAACTGAATGACATTTTGCTCATATTTTTGGACGGCCTGATAATCAGACGCCTTTTTATCAATCACATAAAGAATATGTTTGTTCTCCTGCTGCGGCAGATGTTCCATGCAATAACGGAAAAAATAAAGTCCATTGTCCTGCGCCATGGTACAGAATTTTTCACAGACCAGCCACAGTTTTTTGCGGTCCCAGTAAGGCTTTAGCAGAACATAGCACAGCAGAGCAAGGTATTCTTTCCATATAAACGCGCAGGAATCATAGCCTTTGTTATATTTCCTGGACTGAATGGTGAACTGCCGGGAACCGTTGACAAAGGGATAAATAATGGAATCCCCGCCTTTTTTATACCAGCGCGGAAACAGAATCAGCCGCATCTTCAAGCTTACGCTCTGCCCTCCCAAGATGGCCTGATAAACTTCAGATCCATTCGCAGCCACCGCCACAATATCCCAAAATGCATATTCAAATTTCTCACGTTCCAGATCCATCCACGCTTCATAACCGTTCCCGCCGGCCTCCAGATGAAATGGAACGCGGATCTCTTCCAGCGCGTGACGCTTTTTTAAAAATAATTCCTGTATTTTCACCTGATCATCCAAAGGTGAAAAACAGATCCTCAGCTTTCCTTTTCTTAAGGAAAACTTCCTGGTCTTCACTTTTATCTCTCTTGCATCTTCCGACATATTATTTTCTCCGCTAGGTTATATTCTTAATGGCTTCATAGGTGCGCCGGCAGTTTTCCCTGTCAAACAAATCAAAATACGCTGCATGACGCTTCAGATAGATTTCCGGATTCTCGAAATTCTGCTCCGCCAGCTCTGCGATTTTGTCCGCCGCCTCGTCCGTCTGCCTGCAGACCGGGCCGAAACCTTCCGCTTCAAAATCAAAATCTCCGATTCCGTGATGGCTTTCTCTGAATTTTTCAGTATCAAAATGATAATATACCAAGGGTTTCTTCATATAGGCAAAGTCCATGGCAACACTGGAAAAATCAGTAACCAGGCATGCGGAAGATTTCAGCAATTCCTGTACGTCGTATTCCGGCCAGGAGGCCACTGTAATTTGTGGATGCCTGATCTGAAACGCCTCCAGAAAACGGTGCATTTCCCGATGGGGATAAAAAATAATTTTCAATCTTTTTTCTTCCATAAGCTTATGGAGCTTTTTATGATTCAGCAAGCGGTTCCAGTATTGAAAATATTCCGTCTCCTTAAATTTCTCCAATTCACGCTGCGGATCTGAACTGTGAATCTCATTTCTGATATACATTCTCCAGGTAGGCATAAACAAAATCTGTTTCCTGTTTACCTGAAAATCATGGAGCTGGTCAAAACGGCACAGTCCCAGTTTCTGTACCCAGCCGCTGGGATAGCCATAATGATCATTAACATAGTTCCATTCTTTCTGGGTACTGCAGACAAACAATCTCATTTTCGTATGGGAATAATATAAAAATGTCAGATCCGCGGTGATGATTCCGTGCTGCAAAAACACTCTTACATTCTTCAAAATCCCATAGACTTCCAGCACATAGCAGATGGCGGCGTTTGGTTTTCCCATCTTCTGAGAGCTGATATTTTTGCTTGCCAGAAGATAATAAATCCAGTGCTTTAAGCTGCCGTAATCAACGGTTCTGCCAAGACGCGATACCCGCTGAACATCGGGAGAATGATAGTTTATGGCATAAACCGCCTCCTGACCGGGATGATTTTCCCGCACATATTTAAAAAACCAGTACCCATTGTCCCTGGCCTCATGTTCCGTATCACAGATCAGCCATAAGTCCTTATGCCTGCTTTTTAAAAACCAGTGCAGCGCCCAGGCAATAAAAAACTTAAATATATGGCAGATATCCGCTGCTTTTACTCTCTTTAGCTTTTCCCAAAAAGTCTGTTCCATAACGATATCTCTCTAATCTATAATTTTGCGATAAGCCTCTGCCACTTTCTCAATCTCTCCATATTCCAGCATCCTGCCGTGCTCCAAAATCATGGCCTTGTTGCACAGACGTTCCACCTGCTCCAGAGAATGAGATACGAACAATACTGTAACGCCCTTGTCAAACATATCCATTACTTTTTTTTCACTTTTCTTGCGGAACTTGGCGTCGCCGACAGACAGCACTTCATCCAGAATCAGAATATCCGGCTCGACAACGGTGGCAATCGAAAATCCCAGTCTTGCCCGCATACCGGAAGAATAATTTTTCAACGGCACGTCAATAAACTTTTTCAGCTCAGAAAAATCAACAATTTCCTGATATCTTTCATCAATAAACTCTTTGCTGTAGCCCAGCACCGATCCGTACAGATAAATATTTTCCGCTCCTGTATACTGCATATCGAAACCGGCTCCCAATTCCAGCATGGGAGCGAGCACGCCGCGGCGGGTCACTTTTCCTTCCGTAGGTTTGAAAACGCCGGCAATCACTTTTAAAAGCGTGCTTTTACCTGCTCCGTTCAGCCCCAGAATCCCAAGCCGTTCCCCTTTATTTAATGTAAAATTAATATCTTTCAAAGCCCAAAATTCATCATACTTAATTTCTCTTTTAACAAACTTGATAAAGTATTCTTTGATGCTGTCTATCTTTTCCTGGCTTAAATTAAACTTCATGCCGACATGGTCTACCTTTACAACTTCTTTCCCCATTTGTATCTCCTTATATGTGCAAAATAAATTCGTCCTGTTTTTTATAGAAAATCCATAACCCGAATATTAATACAAATACGCTGGCAAACGCTGAATACGCCAGCATTTTCGTATTCATAAGTTCCCCAAACAGTCCGGAACGGAAATTATCAATAATACAGAAAAGGGGATTCATTTTCAACAGCCAGCCCTTTCCGCTTTTGATCAGGTTGTCCGGATAGTAAAATATAGCGCAGGTATACATTACCAGCATTAAGACAACGTTCCACAGATATTCCATGTCGCGGAAGAACACGCCGACCGTCGCCAGAATCATTCCCACGCCAAAGGAAAATATCATCAGAAGAACAAGAGGGATGATAAGCTGTAAGGAATATACGCTGGGATAAACGCCCATGATAAGCGATACCGCCGCCAGAACGATCAGTGAGAGCGCAAAAATCACATAGTTAAACATTACGCTGGACAAAGGATACAGGTATTTGGGAACGTATACCCTTTTGATCATGGCAGAATTTCCGCGGATTGAGCGCAGAGCCGCGCCTGTGGACTGTGAAAAAAAGGAATACAGTAAACGGCCGGACAACACGTACACGGCGAACGTTTTTTCGTTATGTCCCAATAAGGTACCGAATATGACAGTCAGTACAACCATGGTTAACAGAGGTTCCAGCAAAGACCAGAAAATCCCCAGATAGGACCTTCTGTATTTCAGCTTAATTCCTTTTTTTACTAACTCCCACAAAAGATAACGATATCGGAAAAAATTCCGGATTCTCTCCTTCATAATCATTCTCCACCTTTCCTTCTACAGATATTTTAAAACCCCATGGAACATATACATGAGGAAATAATAACAGGATCTAAGGGTTCCAAATCCCATGTAACGATACACGCCAAACTGCATTTTCGCTGATTTCAGCTTATTCCTGGATTTGCCCCCCCGGCTCATCCTCGATTTCAGCAGCGGCTCATTCAGCCCGCATGCAGGACCGTATTCAGAAAGAACCTGCAGCCATAGAATATAGTCTTCATGAAGCTCGTCATGGCACATGTAAAATTCTCTTGCCGCTTCGGTTTTCATTACCACAGAAGAACAGGGAATACTGTTGGTTTTCAGCAGCATGGAATAGGTGATTTTCTCCGGTACGCCTATGATTTTTCCCTGGCTTGTCCCATCCGGATTCATCAGTTCCCGTCCGGTACAGCAAAGTACCCGTCCGCTCTGTTCCAACAGCCTGCACTGTGCCTTAAGCTTCCCCTGCGCCCACCAGTCGTCGGCATCCAAAAACGCCACATATTTGCCTGACGCGCGGCGGATTCCGCGGTTGCGGCTCTCTGCCACACCCTGATTTTGCTCATTGCGCAAAAGAATCACGTTCGTTCCATCCGCATAGCTCTCCACGATTTCTGCCGTATGGTCCGCAGAACAGTCGTCGATTACCAGAAGCTCCAGTGAGACCTCCTGGGATAACACAGATTCAATGGCGGCGGCAATATATTGTTCTGCATTGTATGCCGGCATAATTACCGATACCTGTACTTCCTCCTGCATAGATTCCTCCAAACTTATTTCTTTACGGCTGTCACCTGTCCTTTGTCAATTCCTTCTGTATTCTCTTTCTGGAATATAATCTTAAAGGTCATAAGCATCAGCTTTAAATCCAGCCACACAGAATACGTCTCAATATAGGTCAGATCCAGTTTCAGTTTATCGTAAGGCGTAGTATTATATTTCCCATATACCTGGGCGTACCCGGTTAATCCGGCCTTCACCTTCAGGCGGAAACTGAATTCGGGAATAAGGCGTTCATATTCGTTGGCGATAATTTCCCGTTCCGGCCGGGGACCGACAAAGGACATGTCCCCCTTTAAAATATTAAAGATCTGGGGAAGCTCATCCAAATGCGTCCTGCGGATTATGCGTCCAACCGGCGTAATGCGGTCGTCATCCTTTCTGGCAAGCTGGGCGCCGCCCTTTTCCGAATCTGTGTACATACTGCGGAATTTAATGATTCTGAAAATTTCGCCGTCCCTGGTAAGCCGCTCCTGTGTATAAAAAACCGGACCCTTGTCATAAAATTTAATACCTGCGGCAATCAAAAGGAGCACCGGAGAAGAGATCACAATGGCAATCAGTGAAAATACGATATCCATGGCCCGCTTTACAAACCGCTGTTCAATGGTAAGGCCCCGGTTTCTTGACAGCATCAGAGGCGAATCAAACAAATGAATTCTCTCTGTGCCAGTCAGGATAATATCTGAAATCTTAGGCGTAATGTAGGTACGCTTCCCCTGGTCAAAACAAAACTTTAAAATAGGGTTGCGCATCTTGGTAGGCAGGTCGCAGAGCACCACCGCCTCATATTCGAGAATCTTCTGATACAATGCCTTGTAACCCATATAAACGCTGGCCGTGGCGCAGACATTATACTTATCTTTGCGGGAATTGATTTTGTTAATCAGCTCATCCGGAGAATGCTTTCCATATATAACAATCATCTTCCTGGGCGGATAGAGTCTCACATAAATGGTTCTCACAAGGTAGATGCATGGAAAAATCACCAGCAAATCCAGCCCTGTCAAAATCAGCATCGGCGTCACTGGCATATAGTCGTTGGCGATCAGGCACACCTGAAAATATCCAATTACATTGGCGCATAATATCGCCAGAATCTGGGAAAGGCAAACGTCCGTCATACGCAGATATCCAATCCGGTAACCTCCGAAGGTTCTGGTAAAAAAATACATAATCAATACATACATGCCGATCATCGCCCAGTTTCCGCGGTTCCAGAAACGATGTGCCTTTGACAGCATCGGATAGTACAACTGGTACCAGATACAGGCAAATAAGAACGCCTCGCAGGCCAGCATAAGATAGTCAGCCGCTAAATTCAATAAATGCTTATACTGTTCTCTTCTACTCATAATTCTATCCTTTTACCAGCCTGCGGATTTTCTTTTTCATCCGCGCCCTGGTATTCGTCTGATCCATAAGAAGCGCCGCCGTCTCTTCTTCGAGAATACTGATATAATAAGAAACTTTCACCTCGCGGTTGTTCTGCGGCATTTCTTCTATTATAATCTTTGGGTCAGAATTGTCAAATAAATAACAGTTTTTTTCCAGTTCAAATCCTGTAGTATCGTACTTTACAAAAGTATGTTCCCCCTGCCAGGAAAGTTTTACATCTTTTAAAATACAGGCGCTTAATGCAGGATCAATCCAAACTGCGACTGCCTGGTCCGGAATCTTCACAGAATATGCAAGGTACTCTTCACAGCCCGTCTCAATAAAATAAGATTGTTCCTCAGAAAATCCCTCCCCATAGTCCAGATACACCTGCACTCTTCTGCGGTTCGTCTCTGCCATTAACTCTCCCAGAGGAAGCGCCTTCTTCCCCATGGTATGGTAGAGATCAGACAAAGAAACGCTGCCGCCCGCAATGTATTTTTGGAATCGTTGTTCCATCTGCTGATAAACGCTTTGCTGCTGCCTTGAAATATGGAATTCTTCATAAAAATTATATTCTTCTTTTAACTTTCTGCGCGAAGAAGCCCCTTCCAGGTAGTAATGCAGGGCGCGGTACAAAATAAATGCAACCGGGACCGGAAAGAAAAAGGTCCATTCATAATCCAATACATGAAAGCGCCGGTCACTGGTACAAAGCAGATTTGAAAAAATCAGATCGACGTCTGCCACAGACACCGCCTGCTCTTCTTCTGAAATGCTTACCTCACCGAACACCTGCTGAAACTCCGGCGTCATCTGAAAAGCTTCTGTGGGAGCGCTGTCCCTGATTCTTACAAGCCCTTCCCTGAGCTTTTGAGCGGCCAGTTCCAGATGATTTTGCTCTAAAAGCCCATCCAGCTCCTCCTCCAGAGTAATGCCCTCCAGATATTCAAATTCCACCCTGTCCTCTTTGAGTACACATGCATTGACCGAAAGCAGCCCTTTTTCCTGCCATATGGCCTTTAATTTTTTTGCGGCTTCCGCCATATGGGCCAAATGCGGCCGTCCTTTTTGATATTCAGCCGTCTTATATATGATATTGTTTCCTGCCAGGTCCCGTACAATCCGGGTCTGTATGGAAAACTGCGCCGCCCTGCCGCTGGAATATTTTGTATAAATTGGAAAATCCTGCTGCAAAACACCGCCATGATCTTCTTTTATAATCTCTACAAAAAAAGAGTTGGCATACAGGGAAAACAGGCCGTCTTTTATGATCTGGTCATAAACCCTGCCTTCGTCCATCAATACCAGACGCTCCCTGTCAAAATTACAGATATTTTGATTCAGCTCTCCCAGACGGGGCAGATAATCATCTGAATAGATCACTCTGGGAAGCTTATAATCCGGATATGGATAATAAAATTTATAATTTTTATATCCGCACTCCTCCATAATCCGAATCAGTTCCGGCCTGGTGAACGTCCGCACTCCTTCCGTGCGCGGGTATCCTTCCACGCCCTCAAAATAAGTCCCCACATGGTCTTCTCTACAGCCAGCCCAATACTTTAATCCAAATTTATTTTCTATGGCAATCAGCAGTTTTCCGCCCGGACGCACATGTTCCATAACCGCAGTCAGGAAATCATGATAAGGTTTCTCCCCGCCGATATAGGCTTTGCCATATTCAAATACGCCAATCAGAGTGGCATAATCAAAATCCTTTTGCAGCTCTTTTTCCACATCCTGAAAATTGCCCAGGCATATTTTTATATTGCCGCTGTCTTTATGGCGCGCCGCATTGATCATACTGCGCTTCTTAGAAAGGTCGATGCAGGTGACTTCTCCCGCGGCCTTTGCCACAGCTCCGGTAACTGCGCCGCACCCGGAACCCACCTCCAGCACCTTTGCGCCCGGCGTAAAAGGGTACCAGCTTAAAATATTTTCACGTTCATGGGCGAGATGGTACAGAACCGCCCAGTCCTGCTCCCTGGCAATCACCTGCGGATATTCCTCCTGAGAATACGTCTGCACCAGATCTAAAATATGGTCCTCCACCACACCGTCACTGTAGAGGTCCTCCCCCGGATAATGGGTATCATCCAAAACGACATTTCCGATTTTTTCCATAGTAACTTCCGCCTTTCCTTAAGAGGCTTACACCTGTTTCAGTGAAAAATCTGCTTTTGACAAGGTAAGATTTGGATTATAATAAGGATCTCCCTGATCCATATATTCTTTCCATTTCGTTACAAAATACTTCATTTCTTTATAGTAACGCTCCTGCTTCTCAGGAGAATCTTCCAGCCCTCTGGATTTTGATTCGTAATGATAGAGCTGGGCGTATGGATTATAAACCACCAGTTTTCCCAATTCCCGCACTTTCATACAATAGTCGATATCATTAAACGCCACCACAAGCTCTTCTGTCAATCCGCCCGCCTGCATATATACAGATTTTTTCGTCATCATACAGGCTGCTGTCACCGCGCTGTAATCCTGCGCGCAGATAATCCTGGAAAAATACCCGTTTGCCTGACGGTCAAACCCGATAAAGGTATGCCCCGCAATTCCTCCAAAGCCAATCACCACTCCCGCATGCTGAATGGTCTGATCTTCATAATAGAGTCTTGCGCCCACAACGCCCACGTCCTCCCGCATACAGTAGCCCAGAAGCTGCCACAGGCAGTCTGGATTTATAATCTCAGTGTCGTTATTCAAAAGCAGAAGATATTCTCCTCTGGCATACTCCGCGCCGAAATTATTGATGGCGGAAAAGTTGAATCCGCCCTCCCAGTACACGACATGCGCTTTTTCGTTTTCCTGTTCCAGCTTCTTATAATACGCAAAGGTTTCCGGCAGCTCACTGTTATTTTCAATAATAATATATTCATAATTCCGATAGATGGAATGATTTTCTATGGACTGTATGCATTTGTGCAGGTCTTGCGTATGATCCTTGTTGGGGATCAAAATGGAAATCAACGGCTGTTCCTGCCATTGCCAAACGGTCCGGTAAAGCCCCGGATATTCTCCCATCTCAACCTCAGCCGGAAGGTTTCTTCTGGCATAGTGCGCCTCAATGGCCCGTTTACCAGCCTCAAAAGCATAGCGTTTGCTCTCCGGATTTTCCGCCGTGGAATGTTCATGCGCCCGCCAATGGTATAAAACTTTGGGAATATGATAAATATTTCTGGTATGCTCCGTACAGCGCAGCACAAAATCATAATCCTGCGCTCCGTCAAACGCTCCGTTGAGCAAACCTGTTCGATCGAGCAGCGACCGTTTTACCGCCACCAGATGGCAGAAATAATTCATACTGCACAAAAGATCGGGATTATAATCAGATTTAAAGTGCGGTTCAAAATATCGCTTCCCATTCATGGAAACCTTGTCTTCATCCGAATAAATCAGTTCTGTCTGCGGATGATTCTCCAGCGCAAGCGCACATTCGTACAGAGCATCCTCCGTCAGCAGATCGTCATGATCTGCAAACACAATATAATCTCCGGAGGCTTTGTGGATCGCTGCATTGGTGTTATCAGAAATTTTCAAAGGAATCTCATGTCTGATTACTTTTACTCTCTTCTCGCTCTGTTCCAGTTTATTCAGATACTGTTCCAGAGGAGACGGCGCGCCGCTGCCGTCTGACAGGCACAGTTCCCAGTTCTCATACGTCTGCGCCTGAATGGATGCTACTAATTGCTGCAGATACTTTTCCGGCGTCTTATACAAAGGCACCACAATGGAAAACAATGGCCTGTGCCGCCAGTTCTTCCGCCGCTGCCTTGCCAGTTCTTCTGCGGTGGGCATCACGGCGCGGCGGTACTTCTCATAATCTCCCTGGGGCGCTGATTTCTGCATCAGCACCTGCATAGTACGGGTACAAAATTCCTTCATCCCATGACGCTGTAAGAATCTCATCCCCTTGCCAAGATAGCTGCTCCCCATCACATTTTCAAAGAGAAAAGTCGTCATCACAGGCACTTTTACCCTGCTTCTCTGAATTCCATTGGAAAATTCCAGCCGCACCTGGGACAGACCGTGATGCGGCATGGTAATCTCAAATCCCGCGTCTCTGAAATGGTCTGTTTCCCGATAAACCTGCGCCACATCCCGACGCTCATGCCAGGAAGTCTCACAGGAGATTTCTCTGCCTCCCGCTCCAAAAGCCCGCACAGACACCGGAGATTGCGACGCCGCCCATCCTTTGATATAACATGTTCCCTTTTCCAGTACAGTCTGTTCCACAAACAGATCGAGTTCCCGCTGCTGTTTTTGCAGAACAGATACTTTCGCCTGGAATACGGGCCGCCCTCCTGCGCTCAAAGTTAATTCCTGGCTGTCCGCAAAATTATCCGGCAGCGCCACATACAGAAAATATTCTTCTTCAATGCCCAGATCATAAATCATATAACGCTGGCGTACCTCCATGCCGTCATATTTTTTCATGCTCCACGGAAGTTCCCTGCCATCGAGGGTAACTGTAAGCCTGTCCGCGGCGGACATCTCATATTTCCATCCCTGTATCACCAGGATCTGTTTTTCCTCTATGTGAAATCTGACTCTCACCACATTAAATTTTTCCAGCATATTTTCGGTCCCTCTGATTTTATTCCAGCACAATGGACGATTCCATATCAAAATAACCCACTGTATTTTTTTCTGAAATCACCCCCAGGCTGCACACATCATACAGTCTGTGGTGTACCTTAAATTCTTCCTGTTCATATCCGGTACATCCCAGGGATAACAAGTATTCCCCTCCCTGCAGGAGCATTTTCTGCGTAAAGCTAACCACCTGCAGATCGCCTTTTTTCTTAGGGGATATCCCCTGCTTCTCCAGCATGGTATTTGTGCCTGTCAGCTCAATACCCATAAGATTTTTCAGGGTAAATGCAAAAATCGGCTCTGCCACATCCTGATGAAACAATACTTTCATCTTAATGGTACATGCCTCTCCCTTTTCAATCACATTGGTAATCTTCCCTGTTTTATCCACAATGGCAAAATCAAGAATCTCCGCCTTTTTGTCTCCATATTCCAGCGTTTCCGGATTCACACTGAGACTGTCTCTCCAATTGCCCCCGGCATTGTCCGGATTCCACAAAGCGGTATGTTCCCTGCGCTGCGCTTCCTCCTGCTTCACCAGCGCCATCTTAAAGCGGTCCACCGCCTCTTTGGGCGTGCCCTCCATCACTTTTTCGCCCTTATTGAGCAAAACAGCGCGGTCGCAGTATTTGGTGATACTGCTCAGATCATGGCTCACAAAGAGTATGGTCTTGCCCAGCTCCTTAAATTCCTCAAATTTGCGGTAGCACTTTGCCTGGAAAAACACATCTCCCACTGAAAGCGCTTCATCCACAATCAGAATTTCCGGCTCGATATTGATTGCCACCGCAAAGGCCAGACGTACAAACATGCCGCTGGAATAAGTTTTCACCGGCTGGTTTACAAAGGCCCCGATATCTGCAAATTCCAGGATTGCCTCCATTCTGCCGCTGATTTCTTCTCTGGAAAACCCCATCATGGTTCCCTGCAGATACACATTCTCAATCCCGGTATATTCCATGTTAAAACCGGCTCCCAGCTCCAAAAGTGCGGAAATCCTTCCTTCTACCTCCACTTCTCCGCTGGTCTGCTGGATAACGCCCGTAATAATCTTAAGGAGCGTGGATTTCCCGGAACCATTCGTTCCGATAATCCCCACGGTCTCCCCTTTTTGAATATCCAGGCTGATCTCCTTTAACGCCGGATGCTCTCTGAAATTTTTTTTCCTGGAAAGCCCCAGCGCATCCTTCAGCCGCGCCGTTGGAGTTTCATACAGTTTATAGATCTTGCTGACCTGCCTGATCTTGATTGCTGTCTGTCCCATACGCTTCCTTTCTACAGCACATCTGCAAAATGTACCTTCAGCCGTTTGAATACCGTTACCCCCAGAACGCATACCGCCGCCGTAAAACACCAAAAGTACAGCGTCATACCGGGATGCTCAAAAAACCAGCGTTTGTCAATCAATGCCTCCCGGTATCCCTGCACAATATAGTACATCGGATTCAGTCTTAAAACTGTCATCACCGCGTCCGGAATCTTCTGTTTCATATCATCAATATTCCACATAATAGGCGTCGCCCATATGCCAATCTGCAGGGCGATGTTTACAATCTGGCGCATATCCGGAAAAAAAACAGATACTGCGCTGGTAAGATAACTTATGCCCAGCGCGAGAATCAGAACGCCCAGACTGTAATAAACCACCTGCAGCACATATAAATCCGGCATGTATCCATAAACCGCAAACAAAAGCAGCATAAACACAACAAAAAATACATGCACAAATATGGAAGAAAACACCTTTACCACCGGCAGAATGTCAATATTGAACACTACTTTCTTCACCAGATAATTATACTCCATCAGCACAGCCGTTCCTGCACTGATACAGTCGGAAAAGAAAAACCAGGGCACAATCCCCGCCACCAGCCACAAAACATACGGCAATGGCAGCTCCCCGCGAATGCGGGCAGTCGCGCCTATTGCCTTTTCAAATACAAACCAGTAAATAAGTACTGTAATTACCGGCTGCACGAATGCCCAGATGGTGCCCAGATATGAGCCGGCAAACTTGGTTTTAAAGTCATTTTTTGCCAGGCTTAATGCCAGTTTGCGGTTCGCTATCACTTCTACAATTATATTTTGGGATTTTGCATTCATATGTGTTCCGACTTCCTTTGATTATTTTCGAATGGTAACGGATTTGCTCCTGCTCCAGTTTCCATAAATCTTCTTTCCGGCAGAATCTTTCTGATAAGCCCTTACCTGCACATAGTACGTGACGTCTTTTCGCAGGCCGCTGAGCACTTTGCTGGTAGTTTTGATCTCTTTTTTCTTCGCCGCAGTCATGTTCGGACTGGTGGAATACCGGATCTGATAGCCTTTTGCCTTTTTGAGCTTCTTCACAGCAACTGTGACCTTTCCTGAGGAAGTATTTTTCAACTTCTGAATGGAAGTATTTGCCACCTTTACTTTATTCCATTTGGCATAAATGGTTGTATTTTTCTGAATTATATTCTTAAAGTTCCACTTATTCTTACATTTGCTGTCCTTATACCATCCTTCAAACGAATACTTTGCCCGTTTGGGATTGGAAGGCTTTTTCGCTATTCCCTGCGGCCAGACTTTCTGTGAAGATATTTTGCCCCCGCCTTTGGTATCAAACTTTACGGTATACATGCGGCCCTTCACTTCAGCCTCCGCAATCGGGCTGTCCCACATCCCATCCTGTACGGCGACAGCTTTTACCTTTACATCAGAAGTAACTTTAAACGTTCCGGTATAACGATAACTTCTCGTAAAGGAAGAAGATGGATTTTTTCCATCCATGGTATAATAAATTTCTGCGCCCGGCGTTCCTGACCTCAGTGTCACCGTAATATTATTTGCGTTTTTCTTCTGGCTGATCACAGGAGCCGCTGCAGTCTGAGTGGGCACATAGACGTTTCCCACGCTTGTTTTCGTAGAGCCAAAGTCTTTGGTACATTTTGGCGTCAGCCCGGTATACATCGCTTCTTTCTTATGAGAATTCTGTGAATCAAGTTCACCAAGCCTGGCTTCACTGACCCCGAAAAAGAGGTATTGTGTAACCATGCCTTCTTTGCCATCCATATCATTCCAGGTCAGATCCATACAATACCAGGAATCATTGAAACATATCAGATTCCAGGCATGGTCGATGCTGGTTACTCCCAAAGTATCAATTCCAACCAGATTCATCAGAATTTGAAATGCCTTTGTATACCCCGCACATACCGTATAATTATCACAAAATACGCTGTAAGCGCTTTGATGAAACGGCGTATACGGATTGGACAATTCCGGTATAAAACTAAAGCCCGAATCATACTTGATTTTAGCGGTAATCAGGTCATTGGCAATTTTGGCTTTTTCTACATCATCCGTTCCCTGTAATATCTTATTTTTCATATTGTCAATCTGCGCTTTGAATTTTGCCGTTTCCGTTTTTCTCACACTTCCACGGACAAATTCATTATAAATTCCCGGATAGAATACATCTTCTTCTTGTCCTGACACTATTTTCTTTCCATATCCATAACTGTTGTCCAAAAAATAATATTGTGGATTTGAATACACAAATATAATATAAATACTTTTTGCCTGGTAAGTCGGCACCTCCATCTGCCCATTTATAATCTCCCCCAATACGTTGGCGCTTCCGCCGTCATATCTTAGCGCAATTGCATTCCGGGTTGAAGTAAGATAAGCTCTGCACATATTGTCCAATGCATCCCAGAATTTCCGTTCTTTCTCACTTAGCTGATTATAAATATAATTGGACGAGCATTTGTCCCAGAATGAACTATATTGCTGAGAACCATAAGATTTTTCATAATAATTGAATCCGTTATCCGTTTCCTCCGGAAACGCTTCCGCCGCCTCCTGCGCAGTAATCTTTATGGCTTTCGGCTGTAAGTATCCGCCCCGGGGATAAGAGCGTTCCAGAGGCTGTTCTGAATGTTGTGTTCCCTCTCCGGCAGAAACCGCCTCCTGCACAGGAGCCGCCAGGACTGCGTCTGCGGAAATCCCTGACAAAAGCATCAGGCCCGATAATACAAATGCTAAAATCCTCTTTCTCATAGAATATCCTCCCTTTCCTGCTATTTGCGGCTGTTCAGGTATTCCCGAAGACCGCCCCAGACCTTATCCTTATCCGACATAATCAGATCTTCTTCTGTCATACCTTCCGGCAGAGGCCATTCCACACCAATTTCCTCGTCCTTCCACAACAGACCGCCTTCATCATTGGGGTGATAGAAATCCGTTACCTTATAACAGAATTCTGCAAAATCAGAAAGAACCACAAAGCCGTGCGCAAAGCCTTTGGGGATAAAAAACTGCTTCTTATTTTCCGCTGAAAGCCTTACGCCAAACCATTTGCCAAAAGTATCTGAACCTTCCCGCAAATCTACGGCAACGTCGAATACTTCTCCGTTCACCACGCGCACCAGTTTATCCTGAGGATAATTAATCTGAAAATGCAGGCCGCGCAAAACCCCCTTCTTAGAAGCCGACTGGTTATCCTGCACAAACTGACAGTCAATGCCTGCCTCTTTAAAATCATTATAGTTATAAGTTTCCATAAAATAACCCCGGGCGTCGCCGAACACGGCAGGCTCAATTACTTTAAGCCCTTTGATTCCATTACAGTCGTCCGTTACTTTAATTTTTCCCATTTTGACTTAACCTCCTGCTATGCCAAATACAACTTCTCTATAATCCCTCTGCGATTTCCATCAAATACTGTCCGTACTCGGTCTTCATCAAAGGCTCTGCCAGTTTCTTTAACTGTTCTTTATCTATAAATCCACGGTTAAAAGCAATCTCTTCTATACAGGAAATATAAAGTCCCTGCCGTTTCTGCACGGCTGATATGAAATCTGCCGCCGCCAGAAGCATATCATGGCTGCCTGTATCCAGCCATGCAAAGCCCCGCCCCAAAGTCTCCACCTTGAGGCTGCCCCGTTTCAGATATTCATTATTGACGCTGGTAATTTCGATCTCTCCACGCGCCGAGGGCTTTACGTTTTTGGCAATCTCAACCACATCGTTATCATAAAAATATAAACCTGGTACGGCATAGTTGGATTTGGGATGTGCGGGCTTTTCTTCAATTGAAATCGCCGTCCCATCTTTGTCAAATTCCACCACCCCATACTCTCTGGGATCTCTGACATAATAGCCGAAAATAGTTGCTCCTGGCTGGCTGTCCGTCCGCTTTGCCGCCGACTCCAGCACTCTGGAAAAGCTCTGTCCGTAGAAAATATTATCTCCCAGCACCAGCGCTACGGCGTCCTTTCCTATAAATTCTTCACCAATGATAAAGGCATCGGCAAGTCCTCTGGGTTCCTCCTGCACTTCATAGGAAAATTTCATGCCAAGCTGGCTTCCGTCCCCCAAAAGATGTTCAAACACCGGAAGATCTCTGGGCGTAGAAATAATCAGAATCTCCCGGATCCCTGCCAGCATCAGTGTAGACAAGGGATAATAAATCATAGGCTTATCATAGACTGGCATAATTTGCTTCGATATGGCTTTGGTTAACGGGTATAATCTTGTTCCGGAACCTCCGGCTAAAATAATTCCTTTCATGGATCAACCTCCAAAATTAAATATTCTTCTCTCTATCTCATTAAAACTTTCGCCAAAATATGATTCTTATTCCGTTCGGACATACACGCTCCTCATTTCTGACCGGGCTTTGAGCTTATAGCCCGCCCCCTCCAGATAATCGTCCATCTCATAAGCGGTAAGCGTCACAATATAATCCACCTTTTTTTTCTTTAAAGCCTTCGCCAGTCTTTCCGGCTCGCTCTTCACGCCAAAATTTGCGGCATGGATCAGGGCTTTCTCGGTCTTATATTTTCCGGCGTGTTCATATCCCTCTGCATCATTATGGAACTGATAGGCCCTGCGGCTGATTCCCCATACCAGAGAAGGGTCGTAAAGCCTTGCCTCCAATTGGCAGCCATAATCGAAAATCACCACCGGACGTTCCTTGTCCTTATCCTCAGCAATGATGTCGCAGACCTGTATTACGTCGCCCGACAGATTATAGGGATTTTCCGGGATCCGGATACTGCCTTCTGTAATGAAGCTGCTCTTCCCGCCCCAGAACAGACAGAACAGCAGTCCAAAAACCACTGCCTTTTCCCAGCGCTTCTCCCGTTCCATCACTACTTTGGTTCCTGCCCAGGCAATCAAAGGCAAAATCGGCAGCGCCCAGATAAAACGATAATACGTGCCTTCTCCTGTTATTTTTCCCACCAATTTCATGGAAAGGTCGTTAAAAACAAACAGGATACTCAGCAAAAACACAGCTAACATGCGTTTCCGCCCAGACTCTTTTCCATAACAGAATACATAGATTACACAGACCCAGAAGGCGGGCAGAAACATGGTGATTCCCCCATAATTCTGGAACATCTGCTGTATACTCTCTACATCGTACATATCATTTCCTCTTTATTTAATCATAATTTGAAATCCCCGCGTATAAAAAAAATAAATTATCAAATATACGGCATTGGGCGCCGCGCACCAGAAACAACGCCACAAAATTTTCCAGGACCGTTCACAAAACCACTGTGCAAGCACGGCAATTACCAGCAGCGCGGGAACAACTACAAGAGAAGACATGGACACTGGCACGCTGGAAAAAGAGACTGCAAACAATAACGCCCAGTGTTCCCGTTTCTTTTGTTCCTCCCAAAAGCAGAGCACGGCGTAAAACATAGCGGGAATTACCACATTGCCGCAAAACCCCTTCGCCTCGTAAGCCCGAATCAGCAGAAAATCGGAGGTACTGTAGATCGTCTGAAATCCAAGATGCATGACAAATACCAGACCTGTCATAAACAGCGCCTTTTTCTCATCCTCTGGAAACAAACGCTTGCCTATGGTAAAGAGAATCAGTCCGTGCATAAGAATACAGACAGTCCCCAGCACATATTTCTGTATGATCATACCGCCCAGACCTGCCATTTTGCATAAAAACGCCGAATGCATATAAAATGCGGAGAGGGCATATCTCAGATTGAGGAAACTGGCTTTAACGCCGGAATTTCCCTCATAGACATACATGGTATCTGTATATACCGTCGTATTTACCGTTCCAATATAATCCGTCGTATCCCAGCCCATATACTGCTGAGTTGCCTGGAACCAGCAGACAAACAGCACCAGTAAAATTACTGCCGGCAGCAGGAAGCCCTTCAGCCGCCACACCCCTGCAAAGACGCCGCGCAAAAAACCTGCCAGGTCTTTCCCTGATGTAAACAGCACAGACAGGTTGAGGACGGCCGCAATAACAATCCACAGCCATACCAGTTCATGAAACGGCCTCTGCAATAAAATCAGCGGCAGCGCTGCCATTTGAAACAAGCCAAAATATGCAAAAAATCCCAGAAGTTCTGTCTCACAGGATGACAATCTCAGGCAGAAAATCCTGCGAACGCCAATTCCAAATATTCCAAATTCTATTCCCAAAAGTACAATTATCAGTAAACACAATGCAGGCTGGACCATAATCTCTCTCCTAATACTTTGTACAAATTTGCTCTATTATAGCATTTTCTCACAGTAATTGCAAATTTATCCACTTTTGCAATTCCAGATTTTGCATATCCGGCTGCTGTACATCTGAACTGCTGGTTTTGATCCATTTTATGGAAACATGTCTTTTCTGCCACAGTTCGATCATTGTTTTTTATTTTATAGGGATTCCGAAGGAATTTCCCAGAAAATCACATACAGACTGCATCCTGAAAACCAGTGTTCAGGCGCAGTCTGTATGCAGAAGTCGTTCATTATAATATTGTAAGTCTCTCCGGCAAATATAAAGTCTGGTTACTTTGGAGATGCCGCCTTAACGTGCGTACATTTTGTAAATTCTGCTCTTTTTGTAGTTCGGAACAAGTTTTTTCCAGGATTTTCCTCCAATTAATTTCAAATATTTTTTTGTATAACGATGAAATTTTGTAGTATCCATATATTTGAAGGCGGTAAACGCCTCTTTTCCTTTAATTCCCATGCGAAGTCCCTGCGCCACCTCAACCGGATGGTCGTAATAGCTTCGTATAATAAAGGCATCCACCATAGAATTACATGCGGCAATGTAATAACTGTAGGCAATGGCCGCCGCCTGATTTGCCTGTCCCCAGGTAGAAGAATATCCCTGTTCTGATAAGATCACACGCACCGACGATCCATATTTCTTCTTAAGATATTTTGTGAGAACATTGAGATTTTTCATGGTCACGTAAGGCGTGTTCTCATTATTGGTAACGCCGTACCCATCCCAGAAATTTGTGTAAGTAAGGGGACTGGAATACGCATGGTAAGCCAGATTCCACTTCAGCCCTTTTTGCATACCGTTCAAATGTCTGGTAAAGGAAGAAATTACATGCTTGGCGCTGTAGCCCTTTGACACCGATGTATTCCAGAAATTATCGGTACAAATAAAAATACGGGCGTTAGAATACTGGCTGCGGACAGCGCAGTACAGGCTGCGGAACGCATAGGCATACGTTTTGAAATACGCGTGTTCCGTCATGCTTCCTGCATAGTTCCATGATTTTGGATTATTTACCTCATTACCCAGAACCCAGTTAGAGACATAACAGCTTTTCTTTCCGAACACATTCCCCAGATAAGAGAATATGGCTTCCATCTCTTCCCTTGGCGCACTGGAATATACATTCCATGAATAGAAGGGGGCTGCGCCCGACGTACGGGCATTGGGATGAATCAGATCTGTATGTCCGCCCGTCCAGTCCAGCATAATCTGCATCGTAACATTGATCCCCTTTTTGTTGCACTCTGAAACAATCTGACGATATTCATCCATAGGACTGAAATAATATGTTTTTCCATTATACTGATATGGTACGTACGCATTGCTGTACACCATGGAAACTGTTACATTCAAAAAGGTGTTTTTTGCTCCGCAGTCGTCAATTTCCCTCATGCTGCTGTAATACTGCATTCCCTTTTTTGTTTTCCCCAGCTTATATTTTGACTTATTGGACGCTGCTTTTTCCGGATTTTTTACGTACGACGTACTGGTAATGAGTTTATATTTCCCATTCTTTTTCACGGCGATTCCATACAGGGATACGGCGTAGCCCTGGTTTTCTTTGGTTGCCAGTGAAAAAGAAATTTTTTTCTTTTTATAAACGCTCTTCACCATACGGTAAGGGCTGTTATTGATTGGATTCACATATACCAGATAATAGCGGTCGTCGTCGCTGACAACCCGGTTCTTAACGGTCGCGTTTACTTTGACCTTACCTGTCCCTGTGGCTTTACATGACGTAAGCTTTCCCGAATTCTTTTTGGGGCTTCGGGTGCATCTCACCCATTTTGCATAATACGTCTTATTTCCTGTTGTGCCTGTCTTTATTTCGCCTACGCGGCCTGTTAAATTCTTATTCTTATACCAGCCGTCAAAATCGTAACCGCTCCTTGTGGGAGCCGGAAGATCAAAAGTACTGCTGGCAATCGTATAGGAGGTTTTCGCTGATGACTTCAGTTTTCCCCCGTTAAGATTATATGTAATATTATATTTTATGGCTGTCCATTTGGCATAAAGAGTTACTGTGCCGTTTAACTCCGTGGTAAGATTCTTTACCTGCCCGCCGCTTTTATAAGTCTTTCCTTTGCCGTCCTGCTGCGTATTCCATCCTGCAAACGTATACCCTTTGCGGTTATAACTATTTACGCTCAGGCTGCCGGAACTTCCATATACATGACTGCTTTCCATAACAATACCGCTGTCTGCGCCATTGCCATCATATCTCACTCTGTAAGGATTTGCTTCCCACATGGCAAAGAGCACAACCGTATCGCCATCCTCCTGGTTCTGAAATTCCACGCTCTCTTTGTCTTTATAGGAATCTCCCGATCCATCTTTACGGCTGTTCCATCCCTGAAAAGTGTATCCCTCTTTTTTATACTTATTTTTGTACAAAAGCCGGCTTTTCCCACAGGTAAACGTTTCCTCTTTCATCGTGCCTGTTCCGCCGTTGGCGTCAAACCGGACTTTATAACGTCCGACTGTCCAGACCGCCTGCAAAACCACTACCGCATCCTGCTGCTCTGCAAGATTTTTCACATAGGAACCGCCCTCGTACACAGGGGATTCTCCGATCTGCCATCCTGAAAAGACATAGCCGGACTTTTTTCCTGCGTCTGCCGGAAGCAGTTCTTCCTTATCATAGGTAAATATACGCTCCGGTATTTCTTCTCCGTTTCCGCCGTTCAAATCAAACTGCACCCGGTAGGTAACAGGCGTCCATGAGGCAAGCAGGGAAATATTTTCTGTAATGGGCTGGTCAAAATCATAGTAGTTTCCATCTCCATCCAGCCATCCCTGAAAAAGATATCCATTTTTCAGCGGAATAATTAATGCCTCTGCATCCGGCAGATCTCCTTCCTTTACCTGCATGGAAGCGCTGCTCTCTCCCTCCGGCGTCACACCTCCTGCCAGATTGAAATAAATCGTATATTCCTGCCGTTCCTCTTCTCCCGGAACTTCCGGCGGCTTTTCCTCTTCTCCCGGCGTTTCCGGCGGCTTCTCTTCTCCTGGTATTTCTGAGGGCTGCTGGTTTTCCTGCGAATTATCCTCCAGTTCCTGCTTTTGTTCCATCTGATTTCCAGCGGCGAAAAATTCCATGCCCTCTCCTGGAATCAACATGGCAATTACCAATAAAAATGTTAAGATCCTCTTTCTCATATCCCGTCCTTTTCTTTTGCTCTTTCTGTTATTAAAAATTCAGTTTTCATTATAACGTTACATTGTGATGGAAACAAGGATAAATTGCACGAGTTTATGTAAAAAAATTGTTAATTTTTTACAAAGATGGAACGAAGTGGGCATGCCCACTTCAACTCCCCTACCCCCCTCAATCATGAGGGGCCTGGACACTTTGCGCGCCGAGCACAATTGCGAAGCGTTATTTTACCTCTTGTGCGAGTGCGCATATTTCTTTTCCGACGCAGTGCGATCATTGTTTTTTATTACTGTGAAACATTAACTTCCGGGTAGTCTGCGCTTTTTTGGCCACCCGGAAGTTAATGTTTCACAGTAAAAAACAGGCATCTGTTCCAAGATGCCTGCTTTCTGCTATAACAATATCACAATTATTTTACTTTAACTTTCTTAACTGCAGAGTATGCTCCACGGTAAGTAGTCTTGCCTACTTTCTTGTATGCTCTTACTTTATACTGATACTGTTTCTTTGATTTCAACTTCTTAGCAGTAAAGGAAACTGTCTTATTCTTGGTAATTTTCTTTGCCAGAGTAAATTTCTTACTGCCTGGTTTCTTAACATAGATTTCGTATCCTGTTGCCTGCTTATCACGTTTCCATGTTAATTTTACCTGTTTCTTAGCTTTGGAAACCGCTTTCAGAGAAGCTGTCTTCTTCGGCACAATATTAAATGTTACGCTCTTTGTTCCAGTGTATTTGCCTTTACCTGTAACCGTAATGGTCGCTTTTCCAATCTTTTTATTGTTTTTATAAGAAACGGTATAGTCTGTGTCCTTCTTAAGCGCAGCATTATTTAAGGTAACTTTTACACTTGGTTTAAGCGCCTTTCCAGTATATGCCTGATCTTTTACTTTATCAATCTTCGCAGTTGAGATCGATACGGTTGTAACGCCCGGCTTAGAATCGTCTGGTTTCGGCTCTTCTGAATTCTTTACCGCTCCTTTGACTGATGACAGATAAACAGCAAGATCCTTAAACTGTGAAGAATACTTAACAGCATTCTTGCCATCGCCAGTCATCTGTTTTGCCATCTGATAAGACTGTGCGATTATATTCAAAATATTAATTGCTGATTTTTGCACATCACCCAGAGCCATTACTTTTCTCTTATTCAGAGTTACCTTATATGTAATTCCATCTTCGCCTACCTGTGCATAGTCTGTTGTTACATAATCCGTCTGCATTCCAGTCCAGCCAGCCGTCTGGTTCAAAATTATTTTCTCGCCATCCACCAGAATGTACTCTTTGCCATCGTCTGATGTCACTGTAATCTCTTTATCCTTCACGGTTGCTTTTAAAGTATCTTTTCCATTGGGATCTGGCGTATAAGCAGACCAGTCGGTTCCTTTGTATGTCATTGTCCACATTGATTTATCAACCAACTGTACCTGTCCGTTTTCATCAAAGACAGGAACCGGATTCAAACCGCCGAGAATAGCGCTTGTTCCATTACCAGGCATAATCAGGTCATTTCCTGCATGCATTGCAACAGTATCGTCACCAGCACACATCCAGTCAGTCATAACCAGTCCCTTAAAGCCCCATTCTTCACGCGCCATATCCGTAATCAGGTCATAGCTGTTCATAGCCCATTCGCTGTTGATTTTATTGTAGCTTGTCATGATTGCCATAGGCTGTGCAGATTTCACTGCGATTTCAAATCCTTTTAAGTAAATCTCACGCAATGTCCGCTCTGTTACGCTGTTATTTTCACTGTTACGGTCAGATTCCTGATTGTTTACAGCAAAATGCTTTAATGTCACGCCTACGCCAGGATTAGACTGTACGCCAAATGTTTCTGCAGCAGCGATTGTACCTGTTAAAAACGGGTCTTCTGAGTAATACTCAAAGTTACGTCCGCACAATGGATTCCTGTGAATGTTCATACCAGGCGCAAGCAGCAGGGTCACACCCATTTCTACCAGTTCCTCGCCAATTGCCTTACCTACTTCTTCAATCAGGTCGACATCCCAGCTCTGTGCCAGCAAGGTTCCAATTGGCCATGCAGTACAAAATTGATACATCGTTTTGCCGTTAGTCTTATTTTCAGCATCCTCTTTTGTAGGATAACTTGTATACTCCTGATTGATACGTACGCCGGCCGGACCGTCAGCCAAAACAATTGCAGGTACTTTATAATCTTTGGGCAAATCGCTGGTTGTCTCTCCGGCAGCGCCATCCACCGTATCAGACTGCGCGCCAACGATCGGCTCTACAGAACCAAAGAAACTTGCCATACCGATACCATTACACAGCTTTGCCAGTTCTTCCTGTGTAAACTGCGCCACAAATTCCTGCATGGTAGCCTTTTTATTTACTACGTCCTCCAGACTTGATTTTTTCGTCGCTACCTTTTCAATTTTTTCTTCATAGCCCTCAAGAAGCTCGCTTGTCTCATAAGTAGAGCCTTCCTGAACATAGGCGGTAACTGTCTCATCGTCAAGCTTGGAAGCATTCTGCAGCGTTGTGATTGTGTCTGCGCTTAAAGAAATCTTCACTGCAGCAGCCAAATCAGCGCTTTCTGTCGGAGACTGGTATGATGTCTGTCCTTTGCTGCTGATCTCAGTGATCTTTTTATCACTGCTTAACTGCTTGCTTAACTGCTCTGTTGTCTTATCTTTATCCAGGCTGATCACAGCGGCAGCTTTTGTATTTCTGGAAGAATTGCCGACACGGATCACATAGTCGCCTTTTTCCATTACATAAGCAGATGCTGCCTCGTTGTAGGAAGACATTTCTGTTGTAGCATATGTAATCGTAAGCTCCTGGCTCTGCCCTGGTTTTAATTCATCGGTCTTAGCGTAGCCGGCAAGCTCCTGATACGGCTTTTCTATTGTGCCGTCCGGTGCGGAGAAATATACCTGTACCACTTCCTTACCGCTGCATGTTCCGGTATTTTTAACAGTTGCAACAACTTTTACCTGTTTAGCGTCTGCTGTAACGGAAGTCGTCTTAACATCAAATGTGGTATAAGACTTTCCATAGCCAAACTCATAAGCCGGAGTTTTGTTAAAGCTGTCAAAATAACGATATCCAACATAGATGCCGTCCGTGTAATCTTCCTGCTTTGTATTGTTGTCATTTCCGGCAAATGTCTCTGAAGATGGGTAATCTTTATAATCTTTTGCCCATGTGTCAGTTAATTTACCAGAAGGCGTTACTGCTCCGGTAAGAACGTCTGCCAATGCGTTTCCGCTTTCCATTCCGGCGTTAGACATCAGAAGCATAGCGTCCAGACCTTTAATTTCACTAAAGAATTTGGTATCAATCACGCCGCCGACGTTTAATACAACAATAACTTTATCAAACTTCGCTCCAATTGCCGTCAGGTTCTTCGTTTCTGTCTCGCTTAACAGATAGTCGCCTGCCTCATTTTTACGGTCAGATCCTTCTCCGGATCTTCTGGACAGCACATATACGGCTGTTTTTGCTGCTGCAGCCTCTGTCAGCTCAGCTTCTGTGATCAGCTCGTCCGGATGCACATAACTGCCGCTCATAATGTCTCCTGAGCCATTATTCTTAAGACCTTCCTGATATGCAGCTTCCCAACGAGTTAAAAATGTCTTTGAAGTAATCGTAAATCCTGCATTTTCCAATCCCTTTGTAACAGAAATAACATATCTCTGGTTTACATCACCAGATCCGGTTCCGCCCTTAATCGGTCTCTCCGCGCCAGGTCCGAATAATGCAATGTTCTTATCTGTTGATGCGGAAATCGGAAGTACGTTGTCCTTGTTCTCCAGAAGAACCATTCCCTGGGTCGCAGCTTTTCTGGAAAGCTGCGCATTCCTCTTTTCACGTTCACTTTCTTCCTTTTTATCTGTTGCAGCTTTCACAGTAAATGCATCCATTCCTGTTACGGCGCTTCCCAATAAAAGAGAAAGAGAAAGTGTCAGAGACATGCCGATCTTCAGTAAACCTCTTTGATACTTACTCAACATAACAAATCCTCCTTTTTTAATATGTAAAAATAATTTACGTCAGTAAGTATATCATAAGAAATCACGAATTTCTATAATTTTTTTTGAATTTATGAGGATATTTTTTTATCGGTTTGTGCAAATCAATTTTTGCCTTTGGTAAAAATGCTGAATTTCACTGAAAATTTGCACAAAAAAAACAAGTGAAACCAAAAAATTGCAGAAATGCGTTCACTTGTTTTTCATTTATTTCACAGTGGTAAACTGTTAACTTGTCAAAATTTCCGTTTAAACCTTTTTACAGACAATGCTCTCTTAACGTATGAATGGCATACAACAGCAGAACGCCCATCATTCCTATGCTCTTCTCCGTAAAGTATGGATCCTTATTCTGAACTCCTCTTTGGCTTACGGCTGCAAAAAACACAGGCAGCGCCGCGATAAAGTACCGTCCCTGAACTCCTTCAACTACCAGGGCCCCTACTTTATTAAGACTTCCATCCCCAACATAAATCCCCATAATCACGCCCAGACTGACGGCGGCAAACGCTGCAAAGCACAATATCTGGTCCCTGATCCGTATTTTTGCGCACGCCTCAGTGCGGTCCAGACTGCATACAAACACAGCGTACATCGGCAGAATATAAATCAGCAGCCCTAACGGATAATTGAGACTGCCAAGCGTATTTAATCGCAGCATCCATTCATTGAACTCATGACCGAATGTAGTAATCAGCACCTGAATGATAAATTTAGGATGCTCCAGCAGATACTGCGTCTGCGTTATGCCTCCTGCCCCGGCGGCAGCCTGTCCGCCCGACACAACGGGAACGGCATAAGACAGGGCCGCCGCTCCAAGCAGCGCCAGCGGAATCAGGCCAATTGCAAAACATTTCCAGTATTCTTTTTTCCCTCCGAATTTTTTCATCGGAATTAAAAATACCAGCAGTCCCAGGCACACATACACATATTTGCACAGAAATACGGCGGACAGCACCGCGGATAATTTCAGCACAGACTTCCATTCCAGCCGCTCTTTCTCCCCATATGCATATGAAAAGCACATGGCGGTAAACAGGAAACATAAACCGTTCAGCATTGCATCCGGGGAATCAGAGGCAGCCTGGTAAAGTGTCAGAGGAAAAAGTCCCACAATTGCCATCGTATTTTTAAACACAGGCGTGATCCGGACTGCCAGACCAGTCAGCAGCAAAAATACCAGAAGATTACAGATTCTGGATAATACCACGCCTCCGTAGACGCTCAGATGAAACGTCCTGCCCACAAATAAACCCAAAGCCTGGGGATAGTAGAACAGAGAAGAAGGCACGTTCATAAGTTTCTTTTCCATGGAAACCGCAGATGGTTTTATCGTCTTTAAATATTGGATATATTCCCCGCCCTCGCCTGTATCCGGCTCCACAATGCGGTATTTAAAATCTTTCAGATTCTCCGGAACCAGAACCACGCCTTCCTCATGAGACAGATTTAACACAGGGCCTGCCAGGTTTCCGAACGATACGTCCGTCGCCCATAGGTAATGCATCCAGCCGTCGCACTCCTGAAATGGCGGATTGATACAGGCCATGGCAATCCCAAAACATAAACCTAACACGAGGAATAAATTTGCCGCCTTATGGCCGCCGAATTTTTTTTGGCTTTCTCTCACAATTATTTTTAACCCTGACAACCCCATCTGCATCCTCCGCTATTTGTTCCGGTACATATCCTCATAATATTTCTGATAATCGCCGCTGGTGACATTTTTCATCCAATCCTCATGTTCAAAGAACCAGGTAATGGTTTTGCGTATTCCTTCGCGGAACATCGTTTCCGGCTCCCAGCCCAGATCCTCCCTGATCTTATCCGGCGCAATCGCGTATCTTCTGTCATGGCCTTTGCGGTCTTCCACATACGTAATCAGGTCTTTGCTTACCAGCTTTCTTCTGGGATCATCCTCCGGCAGCATTTCCTGCAGAACCTCAATAATGGTATTGACAATCTCTATATTCTGTTTCTCATTATGTCCGCCAATATTGTATGTTTCGCCCAGTTTTCCCTGTTCCTGTACCATGTCGATGCCTTTGGCATGATCGTCCACATACAGCCAGTCACGGACATTTTTTCCATCTCCATAGACCGGGAGCTTCTTTCCCTGAAGGGCGTTGTTAATCATCAGAGGAATCAGCTTCTCCGGAAACTGGTAAGGCCCATAGTTGTTGGAACAATTGGTAATATTGGCCGGAAAATGATAGGTATCAATATAAGATTTCACAATGAAATCAGAACTTGCCTTACTTGCTGAGTAAGGGCTATGGGGATCATACGGAGTAGTTTCGTAAAAATACGCTCCTTCGTCTTCTAATGAACCGTACACTTCATCCGTAGACACGTGCAGAAATCTCTTCCCTTCTCTGTAGCTGCCGTCTTCCAGTTCCCAGGCGGCTCTGGCACAGTTTAACACCACCGCTGTTCCCAGCACATTCGTCTGCACAAACACCTCGGGATTCTTAATGCTTCGGTCCACATGGCTCTCCGCCGCAAAATGCACCACCCGGTCAATATCATTTTCTGTAAAGATTTTACTGATCGCTTCCTTATCACAGATATCTGCTTTGACAAAAGTATAATTATCTCTGCCTTCCACTTCTTTTAAATTTTCCAGATTCCCTGCATAGGTCAGCTTGTCCACATTGATAATTCTGATCTCATTGCCATATTTGCGGAACATGTAATGAATATAATTGGAACCGATAAATCCTGCTCCTCCGGTTACTAAATAAGTTCTCATTTTTTACTTCCTCCTTAATCCACTGATTTCTTCGTACGGTAAACAACTCCCGTTTCATTTTGATAAACTGCTTCAAACCCGTTAAAATAAGCTTCATTTTGCTCATATACTTCCGAGTCTTTAAACACTGCAAAAAAATCTGTCTCCCGATTATCTAATTTTTTCCGTACCTGCTCAAAATTATGCTTCCATCCATAATATTCAGAACAGTCATTTCCGGTTATCGCCTCATACCAAAAACATTTTTCATAATTGTCAAGCAAAGCGATCAGAGGAATCTCTTCTTTCCCGCCCAATTCATCCACTACATAACGGCAGACGTCCATATAATCATCGGGAAAGGTGCTGCCCGTCAGTTTCAGATAGGAAATGTTATAATCATAGAGCGAAAAAAATTGCTCCGCCCTGTACTCTTCCTGGAATCCTGTCTTACTGAGAACTACGAGCTGTTCCAGCTTTCCATAATGCATCACAAATAAAAATGCTACCATGACGCCGTATCCTGCCAGCATTTCCCACTGCTCCTCCAGCAATTTTGCTATGCCCTGTACTGCCAGCACAAAGACAAAAAACCACAGCGGGTAATAGAATTTATAAAAATAATATCCGGAAACTTTTTTCAGTCCTGCAAAGATAAACAATACCAGCACAAAGATACAGATTGTTCCGAAAAAAATCATGTTTTCATCTGCTTTCTTCCTGTGTACGGCACGAACCACCATATATGCAACAATTGGTATCAGGAGCAGGAAATTCACATATAGTTCCCGGTAGATTCCCCCGTCAATGGATATCACGTCCGTAGCTGACATGCCTTCTTTGCTTAAAAATTCAAAATAGCAGTAATAAACCGCCAGCAGCGTAGGGAGCAGAAATACCTTAAGGCCCAGAAACACATTGTTCTTTGTCAACAGTTTTCCTTCATCCTTTACAATTGCTGCAAGCCCAAGAAACACCGCAATAAACGCCATAGGCGCAATCAGCATATAGCACATGACAACCCCGTTGCAGCAAAGCATCAGAAGAAACACAAGATACTGCCGTTTCATCTCCCGGCTTCTGTACATCCGCAGCAGCAGAGCCGCAAATCCGGTCAGCATAACGCCAATCGCCCAATAATAAAAACTGAACAGATAACTCAGCAGAGGATAGCCGGCAGCATAGAGGACGCACATCGCTATACCAAGGGCTTTCATACGCCAGCTTTGCATATATGCGCGGCAGAACTGGAAAAAGAATATAATTTCCAGCGCAAAAAAAGCTGCGTCTACTATAATAAAAACCTTATAAAATTCATAGATTGGCAGAACAGGCATCGTTACTTCCAAGATCATGCCAAGCTGGAACGGCGCAAAATACATGACCGGAAGCTTCTGCCCCAATACAAGGGACACCGCATTCTTGAGGTGGACCGCTGCGTCGCTGTTGATAAAAATAAGCTCCATATCCGGTCCGGCCTTTTTCAGAACCATAAACGCAACCGCCAAAAACACTGCCAGAGAAAACAACACATCCAGCCAGGACCACCGGTATTTCTGTATCTTTTTCTCCCGGCGGATTTTAACGCCCAGCAGTACGGCAGACAATACGTAAACAATTCCCATACTGTAAATATTAATTGGAATATGTATGATATTGATTATGCCCGCCGCCAGACCGCCCCAGCACATTTCGGTCAGTAAGGACAACAGCAGCCACATGACGCCGTCTAACTTTTTATCACTCTTGGGAAACAGGAAAATCGCGGCATAGCATAATAAAAAACCTGTAACATATAGAAGCGAAGCTATGATAGAACCACTCATTGTTTAATCCTCCTGTACATTCCGTTCCTGCACGTCAGCAGGAA
This sequence comes from Lachnospiraceae bacterium, assembly GCA_910575155.1. Taxonomy (GTDB): domain Bacteria; phylum Bacillota; class Clostridia; order Lachnospirales; family Lachnospiraceae; genus Petralouisia. The sequence continues at coordinate 33,851 of CAJTDX010000013.1, read as the reverse complement.
GCGTTTTATCATTTGTGGATGCGCGCCGCCGGTTGTTCCACAAACCTGTGCAGCAGATATCCTCCGCAAATAGCAAAAGGCAGCGTCAGCAGAAAATTAACAACCGGAATCATCTGGCCGCCAAAGAGCATACAAATCGTCTGCTGAATGGGCCATCCGCACAGATATACGCCGTAAGACACCTCGCCATGTTTTGCAAAATTGCTCAATTTATGTCTGGTGCCATACCCAAGATACAAAAGTACATAGGGCAGAAATATAAAAACCACAACATCCAGAAAACCCCTCCATGTAAAAAATACCAGCGCCGCAGAACATAAGAGCGCTGCTTCCCGGCTCAGTTTTATTTTACCGCGGTATACATAATAGAGCATACCTGCATAAAACAGACCGACCGGGCGCAGGGCGGAAGCAAGCAAAACATTTGTTCCCAAAATGATCTTTAAGCCAATATAACCTGCCGCAAAGAACGGAATCGTCCATTTCATCCGTTTTTCATTTAAAAAACCTGTTTTCCATACCAGAAAGCACATAATATAACATAGAAATTCAACCGGAAGCGTCCATAAAGGTCCATTGACTGTCTGCCCATAAATATTTCCCTCAAATACTCCCGGCAGATTATGCGTCAATATCATAACAGAATTTAACAGATATTGGTAGGCGCCCTTCTGTGAAAAATAAGTTCCCGCGGAAAGGGTTGTCAGGCACGGCCCCGCCAAAAAGGTAAGAATGAAGGTAACTGCAATCAGACAGGGAAACACCCTTAAAACCCGCGCTTTAAAGTATGCGCCCGCTGTTTTAAGCCGCTCTGCACTTTTGGCAATCAGAAATCCGCCGTACAAAAAGAAAATACAGACGGCAAGATTTCCAAAATGCATCTGCCCATTGGTAAGCCTGCCCAAAAGATCCGTGTATTCCTGTCCTCTGCTGATCGGATATGCATGGCATAAAATCACCAGCAGCGCAGCCAGAAAACGAATGAAATCCAGATTATTATTACGGTCTGTCGATGTTTCTTTAAGCGTCATGCCCTTCTCTCCTGTTTTACAATTCGTTGCTTCTCTCACTTGTAGCATAAACTTTGTTGATGAGCTTTGCAATAGGCCGCGGCCAGAATCTGCAGAAAATTTCAAGATCCTCTTTTTGCCGGATATTTTCACTTAAATTGAAGGTCGTGGTGGAACCCGGATGTATTCTATGCGCTACAAGCTGTCTGGGAATACAGATAAAAGCCCCTTTCTTCTCCGCCAGTTCCACCATTGCCTTATAATCACAGCTATTCTGATAAGTCGTGTCAAATGGCCGTTCTCCCACTTTCTCTCTCACGTAAGTAACGGCGGGACAGCAGATGGGATCTCCCATAGACAGCATAAGACGCCTGAGAAAACGGTTTCCATAAAAGACTTTCTTCGTCATTGGCACATTCATAAGACGCTTAATCTTCAGCAGCCTGTTGCCTGTGACCTTCTCATCAATCCGAAATTCATAATAATCTGAATAAATGATTATTGCGTCCTGCCTCAGATTCGCATGTTGAATAATTTGTTCTACGTATTCCGGCTCATAAAAATCGTCCTGATGCGCTATGGTAATCAGTCTGGTCTGCGCCTGCCGATAGCCGTAGTTCCAATCTGCCGCCAGACCTTTTTCTCCCTGATTCACATACAAAGGGATCTCATATTTTCTGCACATATTTTCAAGAAATTCATTGGGAGTGGCGGTGGACATCATAATCTGCACCGGCACGGTCTGTTTTTTCAGCGATAATATCGTTTCTTCAAGGTAAGGGCTTTCTTTATAAGCACAGATTACAAACGTATGGTCACGTTCTGTATAGCGGCCGTTTTTCCTCTTTATTTGTCTGTCATTCATGATCCGTTTCTCCTTTTTCCAGAAGTGCAATTTTCTGTGTAAGGCTGCGGATATTGTCTGACATCTTAGAGATCGCAACCGTCAGTGTATATATAATTATAAGGGAAAAGCAGAATCCACAGAAAAATATCATATTGATAGGTGTTGTAATGCCCAGAAAATCTGCGATAACAATAAGAAGTTTCGGAAAACACGTTAACACAATTAACGCTATAATCAATGCAAACCAGGATAATGTATATTTCAAATCCAGTTTTTTACGTTTAATCTGAGTTACCATTCCTATTAATATAAAAATCAGTAAAACCAGTAATATAACCTGCAATCTTATACTCATATCTGCTCCTTATTTATATCTCCGCAAACTTTCTACCAAAATCGCCAGTGTTACCTTTATCATATAATAAATCGAACGGATGCTGCCAATGGAAGAGCTGCCTCCCTGGCGCTCGCGCATGACCACCGGAATTTCCTTCACCTGCTTTTTATTTCTCAGAACAGCCACCACGCTCTCCGGTTCCGGATAATCTTTGGGATAGTCTTTTGCAAAAATTTCAATTACACTGCGGTTTATCATGCGCAGACCTGAAGTAGGGTCTGTAATGGTCGCCCCCGTCATTAATTTAATCAGTCCCGTAAAATAGATAATGCCAACCCGTCTGAGAAAGGAAGACTGGAAACCTTCTTTTTCAATAAACCGGGAACCAATCAGCATATCCGCCCCTTCTTCGCCCATAGTTTCCGACATCCGCTGAAGAAAGGAAGCGTCATGCTGTCCATCCCCGTCAATCTGTACCGCCACATCGTAGCCGTTTTCCCATGCATACTGATATCCGGTCTGAACAGCCCCGCCGATTCCCAGATTAATAGGAAGATTGATAAGGTTAAAACCGTTTTTTTCACATATTTCTCTGGTCTGATCTGTAGAACAGTCGTTTACAATGAGATAATCAAATCCCTGCGCATGTTTCTCAATATCCTTTATCGTCCGCTCAATGCATTCGCTCTCATTATACGCCGGTATTATTATTAATTTTTTCATCCTTTGCCACTTGCCTTTTTATGTTAGATTTGTTGATGGATATTTCACACACTACTATCATAAATAATATGTAAATCCCCATGACTGCTATCTGCACGATACTTACGCCGTTCTTGTTATAACGTTCTATCAACGGTTCCGCCAGTAACAGGCAAAGCGCAAAATCCACGATCATTCCTGCTACCAATAGCCTGATCTTACGCAATGCAATTAATATTGCTGAAATAATCCATATCAGCGCTGTAAAGATTGTACACCATATTATAGGTAAAAACAAATCATAATACTGCAAAATATCTTCCCCGTACAGGATTTTAAGCCCCAATTTGCCGAATATAAAAACTCCGGCATTCACCACCGCGCACATCCCCGCAAGTATCAGATACAATTTATGCAGCGCCTTCCTGAAACCATCCAGATCGCCGCTGTAATAAAGTTGAGTAAACCGGGGAAGAAACGGATTAAACACGACGGAAGAAAATACCTGCACGACAACAGCCAGATTCGCCATGGCAGAATAAATTCCCAAATCCGCCTGTCCGTACTGCTGCTCCAGTATTTTTTTAGGTATGAGATTCTCCAGGCTCAGCAAAAATGTAAATACAACGATCGGAATACAGGTTTTCAACAGCTGCAGCACCCGCTTCTGAAACACCGGGGTAATCTGTTCCAGCGCGCCTGTCATTCTTGTGTCGTAACATACAGCCGCTGCCAGGTTCCCCAAAGCCATCACACATAAAGTAAGCGTCAGATTCCCTGTGAAGAACAGTCCTGCGCAAAATATAATCAGCGTAATCATTCCCCGCAGAATGTAAGACTTGCCGATATAGTCGTACCGTTCATACTTCTGGTCCACGCCGTGCATAACATCCACCCATGCTTCTGCTACCCGCACCAGCATAAAAGCGTCGATACAGAGCATCTGTTCTACGGAGCTGTTGTAAACCGCGGCTGCGGCGCAGCAGACAAAAGCTGCGGCGCAGGTAATCACCCTGCTCCCAACATACTCATTGACGCTGTACTCGCCTTTGATGTCTGAAACCTGGTAATTACGCATACTGAACAGGGAGATCGCAGAAAAGCTGCTGCTGGCAGTCATTGCCAGAGACAGTATGCCGCCTGCCTCATAGGAGGCTGTGCGGATGATAATAGAAGTGAGCAGCCATTGGCAGACACTGTAGAAAATGCTGCCGCAGGTGTTCCATATTACGTTTTTCTTCATGCTGCCTGACTGTCCCATAACTTACAACCTCGTAACCGCAAAAGCAAAACTGTTCAGCATACGCAGCCGGACAGTCTGTACAAAAATCCATATGGCAATCCGATGCACCAGGGGCAATTCTTTTTCTTTTATCAAACCCAGGTAAGGATTCTTCTTATATTGCGGAAAGTATGTGCGAATCTCCTTTACTGCAAAGGAAGACAACCGTCTGATATCTTCTCTGCTGGCCTTTCTGCAGAAAAAAAACAGAAAACCTGCAAAAAAATGCAATATTTCAAATTCAAATCTGTTCTTTGCTTCCGGATCAGCGGGCCGGGTGCTGCGGATTACCTCATCCATTTTATCAAAGGGAAAACGGCTGCATGTCACTTTGGAAGACGCCATAGTGCTGAGGCTGTGCTGCACATAATTGTAGCCAATATAGGCAATCGCCTTTACATTTTTCCCTTTGAATTTCGTTTCCAGAGAAAACGGGACGTCTTCGTAGATCATCCCTCCCTCCGGAAAGCGGAATTGATTCCTCAAAAGAAACTCTCTTAAAAACAATTTTGCCCAAACCACAAACATGCCCGGACGTCCATAATCTGCAATATCTGCAAAAGAGGATACTGAAACAGTCTGTAAAACCGTCCCGTCCGGCCTGACGCTCCGATAACCGCAGGTTACAACCTCTGACTGACAGTTCTGCGCCGTCTGATACAATTGCTGCAGATAATCTTCTTCCACATAATCATCGCTGTCCATAAAAGCGATATATTTGCCCGCCGCCTGAAGAATGCCAAAATTACGCGCGGCAGCCTGTCCGGCATTTTTTCTTGTAAAAAGACGAATATACAGGCTATGCTCTTGCTGGTACTGCATAATCAATTCTTCTGTACGGTCCGTACTTCCATCATTGATAAGAATAACTTCTATTTCCTTCATGCTTTGTCTCTCAAGAGAATCCAGGCATTTGACAATGAACTTTTCTGAATTATAGACCGGAATAACTACCGATATTTCTATACGTTCCATCTGCTTCCCCGTTATTATCCCAACAGTGTTTCCATATATTCGTCTAAAGCTGCCTGCCAGGAACTCATGCGGTAATCTCCGGTCAGACGCAGCATATAATTATCCAGCACGGAATATGCCGGACGTTTCGCGGACTGCGGATTCATGCTCCTGTACTCTTGCGTGGTTACATGGGTAACTTTGACATCCTTTTTTGCTCTTGCAAATATTGCATCCGCAAACTCTGCCCAACTGCACATTCCTTCACAGGTAGCGTGATAAGTGCCGTAATTTTCCGTAGGCTCTAAATAATGAATCAGCCGCGCCAGCTCAGTGGCAGAAGTAGGAGATCCCAGCTGGTCTTTTACCACGCTGAGGGTATCGTGCGTCTCGGCCAGCTTCAGCATGGTTTTTACAAAATTATGACCGTCCCCGTACAGCCATGCTGTGCGCAGAATAAAATGTCTGTTCGAAAATTCCTTCACAAATTCTTCTCCCGCATATTTTGTCCTGCCGTATGCGCTCACAGGACCAGGCGTATCAAATTCCGTAATAGGCTCGCTGGCGTCCCCGGAAAAAACGTAGTCGGTACTGACCTGAATAAGCTTTGCATCCGCCTTTTGTGCGGCGATACTTAAATTCCTTGCGCCGATCGCATTGATCTTGTATGCCAGATCCTCCTGAGTCTCACATTTATCCACATTGGTATGCGCCGCGCAATTAATGATCACATCCGGCTGTTTTAACGAAACCAGAGACAGGACATCCTCGATACGTGTAATGTCCAGAGCCGTTATCCCTTCGCTTTCCGCCACATCTGTGCGGATAAACTGCACATCCTCTTCCTTATATTCCATATCCAGGGCGCGTCCAAGCTGCCCGTTCGCTCCTGTAATCAGAATTTTCTTCATACTGCGATCTTGCTCCTTCCTATCCGGCTTTACTGCAGGATATTTTATTATTCTCCCAAACCGCTTTCTACTGCCGACACCACTGCCTGCAGCGCTTCTTGTTCATCATCGCCCTCACATACAAATTCAATGGAATCCCCGGACTTGATACAGGCGCCCAAAACGCTTAAAACGCTTTTGGCGTTCGCTGTCCCGCCTTTAAAATTAAAGGTAATCAGCGCCTTATACTTTACTGCTTCTTTACATAAAATCCCTGCCGGACGCAAATGCAGGCCAGTAGGATTTTTGATTATTACTTTCTGACTAACCATAATATGTCCTCCAATACATCTACATCTTTCGCTTCTGTTACAGCATATTCTTCTGAATCAAATCCGCAAGCTGTTTTGCATCCCCTTTAATCTCCTCCAGGTTCTTCCCCTCGATCATTACCCTGACCAGTGGTTCTGTGCCGGAGGGACGAATCAGCACTCTGCCCTCGCCTGCAAATTTCTCTTCGAGATTCCTGACTGCCTGGGCAATCTCCGGATAATCCATAAAATGCTCTTTTTTATGATTGGGCACTTTTGCATTTACCAGTGCCTGAGGCAGTACCTCCATAATCTGCGCAAGCTCTGAGAGGGGTTTTTGCGTATGAACCATCACTTCCAGTAAGTGAAGGGCGCTGAGCAAACCGTCTCCTGTGGTATTTTCATCCAGAAAAATAATATGTCCGGACTGCTCTCCTCCTATATTATACCCATTTTCTCTCATATTTTCCAACACATAGCGATCCCCGACTTTGGTCTGTTCAATATGAATCCCATATTTCTCACCCATAATCGTAAATCCCAGATTACTCATAACGGTTCCCACAATGGTATCCTTTTTCAATCTGCCCTGCTGTTTCAGATCATTTCCAATAATCGCCATAATCTGATCGCCGTCTATGATGTTTCCTTTCTCGTCCACGGCAAGCATACGGTCTGCATCCCCGTCAAACGCAAGTCCCACGTCCGCTTTCTCGTATACCACTCTTGCGCGCAGCTCATCCATATGCGTTGATCCGCAATTTGCGTTGATATTCGTTCCGTCCGGATTGGTATGCAGCGCAACCAGATTTGCTCCCAGCCCCTTCAACGTCTCAACTGCTGTATAATGGGAAGCTCCCTCGGCGCAGTCAATCACAATTTTCAGACCCTTAAGCTCCACCGGAACTGTCTTTTTCATGAAGAAGACATATTCTTCTCTGGCGTCAAAACGATAACTGATATTTCCGATTCCGGACCCGATTGGCATAGGCACATCTTTCATCCCATTTTTAATCAGACGTTCTATTTCATCTTCAAGCTCATCCGAAAGCTTATAGCCTTCACCGTTAAAAAACTTAATACCGTTAAATTCCATCGGGTTATGAGAAGCTGAAATCACCACGCCTGCATCTACTTTATGTTTTTTGGTGAGATAGGCGATAGCCGGCGTGGGCATTACTCCCATATACACGGCGTTTGCACCCACAGAACAAATCCCTGCCATCAGTGCGTTTGCCAGCATTCCACCGGATATTCTGGTATCACATCCCACAATGATCGTCGGCTGATGCGCTTTTTCCCGGGTCAGAACATATGCGCCCGCCTGGCCCAGTTTCATTGCCAGTTCAATGGTGAGTTCTGTTCCTGCTACTCCTCTTACTCCATCTGTTCCAAACATTCTTGCCATAATATTTACCTCTGATTCTTATTTTCTATTCCTGCGGGCTATGAACCCTTCAGTAAGGATGCTAACTCTGCGTACGGTCAGGTTCCTCTTCATCTTCCTCTGTGTCTTCTTCTCTCTCTTCTGGCCTCTGAGAAGAATTCTCATCGGAATCCCCTTCCTGTACCAGACCCGAATTATCTTCCTGCTGCGCATTTTTATCCACAATACTGAACTGCAAATTCAGCTGGCTTACAAGTTCATATTTCTCCCCTGGCAGATTTATCACAAGCTGTCTGGTATAAGTACCTGGCTGCAATTCCGTCACGTCCAGGATCACCTCTATATTTTCCTGCATTAACCCTTGCATATCCTCTTCTAAAGCACGGACATTGACTGGCAGAGTTTCTGTACTAAACTCAAGTTCATAGTCGCTGCTCAGCCCGGTAATTTTGAGATCTTTGATGGGGATATTATAAACTTTTGTCGTTTTCTGTTCAATAATCGCTTTCACAGCAATCTGATTGGCATTTTCATCTACCAGTGAAATTCCCAGTTCCTGCAAATAAGGAACAATTTCAATAGCAGTCTCCACATCGCTGTTGGCGCCGTCAATGTTGATCACATCTGCCGGAATATTAATGGCGCTGATTCCATTGAGCACGGCGGCGTCTCCTTTTACCAGCACAGAATCAGGAGCATATTCCACACCCCGGTATTCATAGCCGGACGCCGGCGTACCGCTGACCTGGCAGCGCACCGGTATATTTTTGGTACTGAGAATCTTCGCCCGTATGGTTACCACAGACTGATTTATTTCCAGCAGGTCAGAAGAGATCACCAAACCATTCTCATCATACAGTACCGGCATGACGTTATCTGATACGTCGCTTGAAATACCGTCTACATTGATCGTTGCCGAAACTCTGTGAATCCTGGACACAACAGACGCCGGACCGGAAATCTTCAGCAGATTGGGCGTCACCTCCACATTGCCGATTGCGCTTCCTTTGGCAGGGGTTCCTGCAGTCTCTGCAGAAATGATAAACTTCTGCTCTGAACGGTCTTCCAAAGTAATCTGCATATTTACGGTTCTTCGTATAACGTCTATCCGTCTTTCATTTTTCTTCACGGTAATTTCAATGGGAACCAGTTTTGCTTCCCCTTCCTGACTCAAATCCACCTGACTTAAATCCGCCGTCACATTAAAATCATCCGACACCATAGCTTCGACATAACTTCTGGGACCTGTAATATAAAACACGGCAATATCCGAATCGCCCACCACATTAGGCACCTTTCCCATCTCCGTAATAACGTCTTTGTTCAGAATTTCCACGGGAACGGTAAAAAACTTTGTAGCCTCCGGGTCAGCCACATTCACCACCATCAGCCAGAGTACCACGGAAAACAGGAGCGATAAAAGCTTCAGTCCCGGATTATCTGCCAGATGCTTCATCATTTTTCGGAACATTCTTCATCCTCCTTTTCCATATCCGGAACCTTGCCACATCCATCGAGCCTTTGCGGATAAAATTCAGTTTTCCTTTCAGATATTCTGCGTCCACATTCCGGTATAATTCCCCGCCGATGGCGATCGATACATTTCCTGTTTCTTCAGATACTACAATCGTGAGGGCATCGCATACTTCACTGATGCCAACCGCCGCCCGGTGGCGGGTTCCCAGCTCCTTGCTCAATGCCATGTTATCGGAAAGAGGGAGATAACAGGTCGCCGATACCACTCTGTTTCCCCGAATAATAATCGCACCGTCATGCAGAGGCGTATTATGTTCGAATATATTAATCAGAAGCTGGCTGGAAACCAGTGAATCCAGCGCAATCCCTGTTCTCTCATATTCTCCCAGGACAACGTCCTGTTCCACAACAATCAACGCGCCTGTCTTTACCTTTGCCATCTCATAAGTTGCTTTCACCAGCTCATTGGTCATCCGCTCACTGAATCTCTCCTGCCCTTTCTGAGAATCAAAGGAAAAGAGGGAGGTAATAAAATTCTTCTGTCCCAACTGTTCCAATGCACGCCGCAGTTCCGGCTGGAAAACGATGATAATGGCGATTACCGCCACATTAATCGTTTTTCCTGCAATCCACAGAATCGTATTCATCTGGAACATTGCCGCTATCATCACAAAAATCAAAACCACAATGATTCCCTTTAAGAGATTCCATGCCCTTGTCTTTTTAAACCATACCAGAATATTATAAATCAGAAATGAAATTATAATAATTTCTGCAATATCAATTTTTGTTATTTGGGGTCTGTTAATCCAAAAGAGATATTTAGACGCAAAAGAATTTAGAATTGCGAGCAATTCCTGCAGCATAATTTCATTCCTTTCTATTTAAAATCAATCCAGCATATCCTGGTCAATGTCCAGCTCCTCTGCCAGCTTCCTGCGGTTCACCGTCGTTTTCTTTCTGGGGGTAATCTGCTTCACCCGTTTGTCCTTCCTGGCCACGTAAACTTTAGGAATCGCCTTCACAAAGTAATAATATTCATCATCTTCAAATTGTACCCGTTCCACCCTGGAATAATCCAGATTGTAGAAAAAAAATTCCAAAATCAGGGAAATTGCGACAGAACCAAGAGTCCCCACAATTACCCAGAAAATTTTTTCCGGCATTCCCAGCAGTACATATCCCGTAAGCAAAATTATAATCTGCACCAGATTCCCCATAAACAGCGCAATACGCCAGGCATAATTCACAGATTGTCTGCGTATGAGATACACCAACAGGGAAGTGACAAGAAACGCGGCGCTTATCAGATACATCTCCCTGTTACCTGTAAGCATCTTCAAGGCAGCCGTAAACTTAGCTGTGCCTTCCGTCTCTTCCATAGAAGTAAAGTTTACAATGTTTTGCTTTACACCTTCTATATAATAGTAAGCCACCGTACCGCAGATCAGGGAAAGATATGATATTGGCTCCCGCATTAACCCTGATGCCACCGGCATCACCTGGGGTACCTTAAAAAAACAGAGAACAGGCGTAAGAATCACCAGATAACCATTATGAGAGGCAAATTTTCCATATAGAAAAAACAATAATAAAAACAAACAAAGGCCAATCACGCAGACCTCCAGTGAAAGGGCGGACAGATGCGCCAAAACCAGGACTCCTGCAAAAAATACCATGATATTTACCGGCAAAAAAGTACAGACTAACGCCAAAAGCAGCGACACTGCCGGATGCGTCAGTCTCTCCATATAGCCCATCTGGCTGTTGATCAGGAAAAAAATCATCAGCCCCAATGCAAATTTCACACCTGCTATAAAATAAATTTCATATTTTCCAACAACATCCCGCAGTCTCTCTCTTATCTCCAACAAACCTGTCATTTCCACCCCTCCGAAGGCTGTGTTCTTTCTTCCTTTTCCTGAAGTTTCTGTACTTTCCTCAGAGTATAATAATACTTTCTCACACTGGCTGTCGCCCTGGTATAACGACGGTTATACACCAAAAAGGCAATGATCTGATAAACTGCGGCAAAAACCGCATACTTTATCAGAACAGAGATCCCAAAATCAACCAGATCCCTTCCGCCTAAAATATCAGCAATATTCTCCATCTCGTACAGTATCCAGCACAAACATAAAATACCAAAGGCTATCGTAGAGGTAATAAATGTCTTTAACATTTCCACCCCCACATAGTCCCTTCGGTAATACTGTTTCACTGGTATATATTCTTTTCCTTCGCCTTCTTCGTAACAGACCATCTTCGTCATAAGTCGAATCCGTTCTTCGTTCAGCATAAACTACACCTTCTGAAACTCTTTAATTATCCAGATATCTCATCCGGTCCTTTCCATGATTGTCTTTTGGTTTGGCCGTTAAGGTTCCCGACGGCTTTCTGATCGCTCCGGATAAATCATTGTGAAGGACCGTTTTGCACTTTTCACAGAACCTTCCGGTTAAAATCTTTGCTCCGCAGTTTTCACATTCCAGGGTAATCTGCGATTCTTCTGTGAAGGAAAGACGCTCTTCCCTTACCCACTGCTTAATCTGTTTTACGGAAACGTCATTCTCCTCAGATACCGTCTTTAAAGACGCATTGGGATTATCCCTCAAAAATTCCTTCACAGCCTGGAATTTATCTTCCAATTTGGCAATGCAGCCAGCACACAATGGCGTTCCGCCATTATAATTAAAAAGTCTTCCACAGCCTTTGCAATTTCTAACTTCCATAGATTAACCCTCCTGATAACCTCTTCCGATACTGAGGCTCAGGCAGTAAACTTCACTGACCCCTGAGTGTAACAGTTCACCTGCCGCCTCATTCATCGTACTTCCTGTCGTATATATATCATCTATTAATAAGATATGATTTAATTGTACCTTATTTACACTTGTTTTAAAAGCCTTTTTCAAATTATTTTTGCGTTCCAGATCATTTAATTCCTTCTGTGCCCTGGTATTATGCACCCGCACCAGCAGGTCCTCAAATACCGGTATTTGGATCTGACGGCTTAGCTCACGGGCAATCAGCCCTGCCTGATTAAACCCTCTCTTTCTCTGCCTTTTTTTATACAATGGTATGGGTACCAGAGCCTGTATTCCGCATTGTCTGATCCAGCCGCCATAAACCCGCGCCAGTTCTCTGCCATAATACCTGGCATATTCCTGCCGTCCCTGGTATTTAAACCGGTAAACAGACTGCTTCACTTCCGTCTGATAGACCCACAGCGCCTTGCCCTGTTTATACACAAAACTGCGCCTGCTGCAATCGTAACAGTATTCCTGACGCGAATCTTCTAATGGTTTCCCGCATTGTTTGCAGACAGGCTCTCTGATATACTCCGGTTTCCGTCTGCAGGAAGGACAGACCAGCTCTAACTTTGCCATTATAGAAGAAAACAATACCTGGTCGCAAAAAGGGCATCTGGGAGGAAACAGCAGATGAATAATATTTTCCTTATAAATGTTCATGACAAATTTCTGAAAATTCTCTCTCAAGCCCCCTTATACTAACACAGTTCCTGGCAGGTTTCCATATATTTTTTCTTAAAATTTCTTAAAATGCAACCGTCTCCTGTAACCGTTCTTTCAGCCCTGTATAGCGTTTCTGCTCACTGGCATTTTCAATCATCTGCCCAAAAGCCACATCGTTTCCCACCAGCGTCACGCACTTTTTGGCCCGCGTCACCGCCGTATACAAGAGATTGCGGTTCATCAGCATTCTGGGACCGTTCAGCAGAGGTATTACCACGGCCGGATACTCGCTGCCCTGAGATTTGTGTATGGTAATGGCATAGGCAAGTTCCAGTTCATCCAGTTGTTTAAAGGAATAATCGACCATACGCTCTTCAAATTCCACCGTCATCGTTTCCTGATAAGTATTGATACTTCTGACGATTCCCAGATCCCCGTTGAACACTCCCATACCTTTTTCAATCACAAGCCCGTATTTACTGCGGATTTCCCACTCCAGCTGATAATTGTTTTTAATCTGCATAACCTTGTCCCCTTCGCGGAACACCAGATCGCCGTGCTCCTTCTCCGATTTCTCCTCATCTTTGGGGTTCAGGTACTGCTGTAAAATGTTATTGAGCCGCTCTACCCCCAGCAGCCCTTTGCGCATAGGCGTGAGCACCTGGATATCAAAAGGCTTTGCATCTACAAATTTGGGCAGTTTCTGCTGAACGAGCTGAATTACCACACTGATGATCACATTTGCGTCAAAGCGTTTCAGAAAAAAGAAGTCCATACTTTTATTATCCAGCGGCACTTCTTCCCCGCGGTTAATCTTGTGGGCATTGACAATGATATCGCTCTGCGCCGCCTGCCGGAAAATCCGCGTCAGACGCACAATATGAAACTGCCCGGAGTCTATCATGTCCTTGAGCACGCTTCCCGCGCCTACGCTGGGAAGCTGATTCACATCTCCAACCAGAATCAGCCGTGTTCCCGCCGCCACTGCCTTTAACATGGCATGCATCAGGGAAAGATCCACCATGGACATTTCGTCTACAATAATAACGTCTGTTTCCAGAGGATTTTCTTCATTTCGTTCAAAGCCGGCATTGCCATCCATTCCTCCGTTCAATTCCAGCATACGGTGAATGGTCCGGGCCTCAAATCCTGTAGTCTCACTCATACGCTTTGCCGCACGCCCGGTAGGAGCGGCAAGAAAAATGTCCATGCCTTCCAGTTCAAAATAGCGGATAATGGTATTGATGGTGGTGGTTTTTCCTGTTCCAGGCCCTCCGGTTATCACTGCCAGCCCATTACAAACCGCTTCTTTTACCGCCTGCACCTGCAGTTCATCCAGCTCGATCTTACTGCTTTTTTCTATACTGCTGATACGGTTCTCCATTTCTGCCTGCGGCACATCATAAGAAATATCCAGCCTTTTAAGCATTGCCGCCGTATTCATTTCCATATAATAATAGCTGGAAGCATAAATATACTCAACGTCCGCCGTATCTTTGATAACCACCTTCTTGTCAATGGCCAGATCCATATAATGCTTTTCAATATATTGCGGCTCAAGTTTCAACAGTTCACTGGCTTTCTGGCTCAGAAGCTGTCTGGGCAGACAGGTATGCCCGTCCTGGGAAGCCTGCATCAAGGTATACAAAATACCGCTGCGGATCCGGAAATCAGAATCTGTATGAATCCCAATCCTGAATGCAAGTTCATCTGCAATACGAAAACCCACACCCCGGATATCATCTGCCAGGCGGTATGGGTTTTCTTTTAAAATACCATATAGTTCTGATCCGTATGTCTGATATATTTTAGCAGCAAGGCTCTGGGAAATACCATATTGCTGCAGAAAAATCATTGCCTGGCGCTGTTCCCGTTTTCCTTCTGCCTGCTCAGCAATCTCCATTGCCTTCCGCTGGCTGATTCCTTTCACTTCAGCAAGTCTTTCCGGCTCTTCCTCAATTATGCGGAACGTATCCTGTTTAAATTTACGGACGATCCTTGCCGCTAAAGCAGCTCCGATGCCTTTGATGGCGCCGGAGCCTAAATATCGTTCCATGGATAACAGATCTTCCGGAGGTTTTACCTGAAAAGATACCATCTTAAACTGTCTTCCATATGAGGGATGATCCGTATATTCTCCGCTCAGCTCCAGAGTCTCGCCTTCTCCCACTCCATGAAAAATGCCCACGCAGGTAATTTCTTCTTCCTCACTCACCAGATTTAATACGGTATATCCGTTCTCACTGTTCTGATATACGATATGCTCTACATATCCTTTTAAAATTTCCACTTTTAATCCAGACCATAGTTGCGCTTCATCTGTTCATAAAGCACCTGCGCAAGCCCCAGTCCTTCTCCCTGTGCAGACTGTTCCGCAAGTCCCTGGACCATCTGCTCCTTATAGTAATCCTGAAGCTGTCTGGTGGAAGAAGAAACACTCTCAGACTCAGGAATCATTTTCTGCATGGCCTTAAACATCTGCTCTGTAAAATACGCTTCAAAATCTTTACAGACCTCCATCAGTTCGTCTTCTGTGGCCTTGGATAAATCAGAATTGAGCGTATCCTCCAGCTTGTTGGCAGTGCCGCTGTTTTTTTGAGCATCATATATTGAACTTAAACCATCTATTGCAAGACTCATAAAAACCCTTCTTTCTTTTCACAGAATGTCAAAAATGTCTCTGGCATTCTGATTTCTTATCAAATTACCGTTTCAACTGATTCGCCTGACTCAGCATGTCATCAGAAGCCTGAATTGCCTTGGAATTCATCTCATAAGCTCTCTGCGCCACAATCAGATTTACCATTTCGTCTGCCACCTGTACATTGGAACCTTCCAGATATCCCTGCCGCACGGTACTCAAAACCAGATTGGGGGTTGTAGCCTCATTCAAAGGCTGGCCGGACGCATCGGTAACATTCAGGAGGCTGTTTGACATTTTCTCCAGTCCCGCCGGATTGTTAAACTGAAACAAACCAATGGTCTGATTTAAATCCACAAACGTGCTGCTTCCGTCCAGATAACCAAAAGATCCTTCTGAAGTAACCTGTATTTTGCTGGCATTTACGCCGCCCGGAACCTCTATGGTATTTCCATTGCTGTCCAGCACAGGAAATCCGTCGGAAGTCACCAGCGTAAGATTTCCGTCATTCCCAACGCTCAGTTTAAAATCACCGTTTCTGGTATAATATGTATTCCCGTCGGCTCCTCTTACTGCGAAGAATCCGTCTCCATCTATCGCCATTGCCGTATAACTCTCGCTGTCCAGATGCGGACCCTGCGTAAAATTAGAGGTGATAGCCGCAACCCTGGTTCCCAGTCCTACCTGGGCCGAGATCGGCTTTTCCTCGCCGTTTGCCGTTGTAGTCCTCGTCTGTAATGTCTGATACAGTAAGGACTTAAATTCTGCCTTCTCATTTTTGTAACCAGTCGTATTTACATTTGCCAGATTATTCGCAATGGTATCTACCGCTGTCTGTTGGGAAATCATGCCGGATGCTGCCGACCATAAGGATCTCATCATTGTTAAACAACCCCTTTCTATGCCTTGCCAATGTTATTTACTGCCTTATCAAGTGTTTCATCTATGGTTTGTATTATTTTCTGATTAGATTCATAGGCGCGGGTGAGATTAATCATCTCCACCATTTCAGAGACTACGTTTACATTGGACATTTCCAAAGCGCCCTGCGTCACCTGGGCCTCGGAGGGCTGTACCTGTCCGCCTTCCACAAGGTCATACATATTCTCACCGTATTTTGCCAGAAAATTATAATCTGCAAAATCAACAACGCCAACCTGCCCCAGCAGAGCGCCGTTTTGATAATAATTTCCGTTCTCATCTACCACCAGAGGCAGATTGGGATTTACCTGTATGTAGCCAGCCTGCCCCGGATTCCCTGCCTCCGCTGCAGCCTGATTCAGTACGAAATCTCCGTCCTTAGTCACCAGGTAGCCTTCTCGATTCACGGAAAACGCGCCGTCTCTGGTATATTTCACAGAGGTTTCTCCCGCCTTATTGGTATAGGAAACAGCGAAAAAGCCGTCTCCGTCAATTGCCATATCATAAATATTATCGGTCACACGAAAAGAACCCTGACCGTAATCCGTGTAACATTCGCCGATTTTAACTCCCAAAGATACATCTCCAATGCCTCTGGGAAGTCTGTAGGCCGACGTATCCTTTATCTTGATTGCCAATTGTTCATCAAAGGACTGGGAAGTTGATCCCTCTTTTTTAAATCCATTGGTAGCTGAATTGGCAAGGTTATTGGTGAGTATGTCCATGCGGTTCTGCTGGTTGATCATACCCGTGTAAGCAGTATACAATCCTTTTACCATAATTTCTGCTCCTTTATATGCTGGTTATCTGTTACTCTTCTCTTTTAGCGGCTCCTGAGAGAAATTCGACGTATTTGCCTGTACCGATTGCCACACAGGTCATCGGCTCCTCCGCCGTCATGGTATTGATTCCTGTCCTGTCTTCAATGAGTTCCTCCAGTCCCCGGAGCAAAGCCCCGCCTCCTGTAAGGATAATGCCCCGGTCTGCAACGTCTGCCGCCAATTCCGGGGGAGTCTTCTCAAGTACATTGTGAACCGCTTCCACGATCTGCAGGGTCGCCTCCCGCAACGCCTCTTCTGTCTCTTCCGAAGACACGGAAACTGTTTTCGGAAGACCAGTCACCAGATTCCGGCCTCTGACATCCATAGTGTCATTCTGCGCCAGCGGAAAACAGGTTCCAATCTTAATCTTGATATCCTCTGCGGTGCGCTCTCCAATGAGAAGATTATGCTTCTTTCTCATATATCGGACAATTGCCTCGTCAAAATCATCCCCCGCTATCTTAATGGAAGTACTTACCACTGTGCCTCCTAAGGAAATCACTGCAATATCCGCGGTTCCTCCTCCAATATCCACAATCATATTTCCGCAGGGCTTGCCGATATCGACCCCAGCCCCAATTGCCGCTGCAATCGGCTCTTCAATGATAGAAACCTCTCTGGCTCCCGCCTGATAGGTCGCATCCTCAACCGCTTTCTTCTCCACCTCGGTAACGCCGCTGGGCACGCATACGCTGATCCGGGGTTTGCGGAAACTTTTTTTCCCAAGGGCTTTCTGAATAAAGTACTTTAACATTTTTTCGGTCACTGTGTAGTCAGAAATAACCCCCTGACGCAAAGGTCTTACCGCAACAATGTTGCCGGGCGTCCTTCCCAGCATCAGACGCGCTTCTTCTCCGATCGCTTTAATCTTGTTGGTATCTCTGTCAAAGGCTACCACAGACGGCTCCTTCAATACGACACCTTTTCCCTTTATATATACAAGGATACTGGCTGTTCCTAAATCGATTCCTATATCTGTAGACATCCTGTTTGTCCCCTTTCGTTTCTCTATCTGAACATCATTAAACATAATAACTCTATTTTTCCATACATACCTACATTATATACAATGATGAACAATTTTCAAAGCATTTTTTTACAAAATATAAAAAAACCTCTTTCCTTTTATATTTTCCAAAGAATTCCATAAAAAAGTTTATATTTTTTTTATAATTTTTTGAAATTCTTTTTCATTTTTTCACATAACTGTCACAAAGTCCGGTTATACTAGGTATCGTACTAGCTACCAAGCTAATATAATTTTTCATAACTCATGCTTCCTGGATTCTTCGGAGTCCAGGAGGTACTCCCCGAACGTACAAGCTGTGCAGACAATGCTGCACAGCTTTTTCTATTGTACAGGAGCGCCCAGATGAAATTGATCTGTATACAAAATCATTTTACCTGTACGATTGTGGAATCCCCTTTTTGCGCCTGCTCTATCACTGCCGGAACAAGTTTCTTAAAATTATCTCCGGAATGAGTCGCCCCTGTCATAAGATCTACGTTAATATCTTTCTGTCCTTCAATGAGCTGCCGGACATACTCCCTGGTGTACTGATTGGGATAATTTCCGGTCTGCGTGCTCATATTCCTCATATATTCATTATCCCATGCCTTGATAAAACCGCTGGCGTCCTTGGCATTAAATTCTGCTGATACAATGGTATCATCCTTCACCTGTATGCATACATATTCTTTCCATCCATGAGAAAAGTCCGCCATTTCCGCCGTATAATATCCGTCCTTCATTTTACTGCCGCCGCAACCTGTCAGCAGAATGCCGCTCAGAAGAAGCACAGCTATTGTCTTTCGTTTCATTCCAGAGCACCTCCTCTTAACTTTACTGCCGCCACAACTTCTCTGAGTTCTTCCGCCTGGGTCAGCGACAATGCGGCTGTCTCATCTGCTTCTCTGGCAAGCTGCTGGTTCGTATTTGCAATTTCAAGGACTCTGTCCGCTTCCTCTGTCACCATAGCGACAGCCGCTTTCTGCCGGTCTGACACGTCCGCCATGCTATTGGAAATCCCGGCAAACTTCTCTGTGGCGTGATAGATCTCCTGAAAAGACTCCGCTGTGGCGTCCGCCGTCTGCAGCCCCTGTTCAATGGAGGCATTGGCCTGTTCAATAATATTTCCTGTCTGTTTTAATGCGTTTGCCGTCTGCTCTGACAAAGCGCCGATCTGCTGCGCTACCACAGCAAAACCTCTTCCGGAATCTCCGGCGCGCGCCGCCTCTATGGATGCATTCAGCGCCAGCAGGCTGGTCTGAGAAGAGATCTCTTCAATTAACTGGCTGATTTTTATAATCTCCTGCATATTCTCATATATATCATGCATCGTTTTCAGCATAACATCCATCTGTTCCTGCCCCTGGTCTACGCGGCTCTGCGCTCCATCCGCACATTGTTTTACCCGTTCTGCATTTTCTGTAATATGTCCAATCTGTTCCGTAATCCGCTTAATACTGCTGATCAGACGCTCCAGTGCGGCCTCTTGCTCTATGGAACCATCATACAGCCGTTTGGCATAGCCGGAAACCTCGGAAGAATTCTCATTCACTGCCAGTGAAGAATGATTGATTTTACGCATGGTGTCATTCAAAGATTCCGTTATGGAAACCAGCGCCTCCCGGATGGCTGCAAAATCTCCATGAAAAGAATCCGGAATCTCTTTCGAATAATCCCCCTGTGACAGGCATCCCAGAGACGACTCGATATCATTGATATAAGCATCCATACATGTAATGGTTTTCGCCAGGGCCCCCGTAAGAATCTGTGCTTCCTCATTGGTCCGGGCAAGCACCACCTCATCCTTTAAATTCCCTTCTGACAGGGACGTCAGCCTTCCTGTGGCAAGTGATAAAGAATGCGAGATACTGTCCGCCATTTTAACAATTACATACCGTGCAATCAGCAGCAGCAATACGGCAAGGATTATACAGACAAAGACGGACAAAAACAGCGTGCCCTGAAATTCCCTGCGGGGCGCGTCTATAATCAACGTCCAATTGGTTCCCGGCACAGGGGCATATGCTACATAATGGCTTACTCCATACAGACGCATGGCTTCCGATCCCGTCTGGAAATTAATCATATTGTCAAAAACCTCTTTGTTTCTGACAGAGCCATGCATCTCATATATGCTTTCATGTTTCTGCATATTTTCCAGATTTTTATCTGCAATAACGGTTCCTTCTTCGTTAATTATGTAAGAACTGCCTGTCACGCCAATATTGATATTGCTCAGCACATCATTCAGCATATCATATTTATAACTTCCCACCAGGTAAGAGTCTGCTTCCCCGTTTTTCTTCATAGGCAGAGCGACGCAGAGCTGCCAGATGCCATTTTCATAATATGGCTCATCAATGACAATGTTGCCCGTCTGGGTCAGATAACTGTAATATTTCTTATCTCCAATGTGTTCCGGAGATTCCTCATCCCCGTATAGTTTCTGCCCGGACAGATCATAACCCGCCAGCCAGACAAATTCAATCCGCGTCTCCCGTTCATTGAGAATCTCCTGCTTCTGCGCACTGGAACTATCCTCCTCTGTCAGGACTGGCTCCAGCGCCAGATTTGCCATACGGTCTGTGAGAAGATGCAGGTTTGCGCCTACATTCTGAGAAGACGCCTTAGCCATCTGCTGAAGATTATCCAGCAAAATTGCATCTGTAGAAACAAAACTGCTGACAATCATGACCACAGCAAGCAGAACGCCGAGTATAATCGCCACTGACATCACATAAAACTCAATGATCTGCTTAATGTTCCGTTTCTTTCCCATAACCACTGTTTCCTTTCTCTCCCTTTGTTTTTCCATATTTTATCAGGTATTCCTATTTCTGCAAATATTTTTTTACATATTTTCCAGTATAAGAATCCTCCACCTGCGCCACTTCTTCCGGCGTTCCTTTGGCAACCACCCTGCCGCCGCCGTCCCCGCCTTCCGGGCCCATATCAATAATATAATCGGCTGTCTTAATTACATCCAGATTGTGTTCAATAACCACAACCGTATTGCCTCCTTCTGCAAGGCGCTGTAAAATCTCTGTGAGCTTATGCACATCCGCAAAATGCAGACCTGTGGTAGGCTCATCCAGAATGTAAATGGTTTTTCCTGTGCTGCGGCGGCTCAGTTCAGTGGCAAGTTTAATTCTCTGCGCCTCTCCGCCGGATAAGGTTGTAGACGGCTGCCCCAGCTTGATATAGGAAAGTCCCACGTCATATAAAGTCTCAATTTTCCTGCGGATAGACGGCACATGTTCAAAAAATTCCAGCGCTTCCTCCACCGTCATATTCAGCACGTCATAAATATTTTTACCTTTATATTTTACTTCCAGCGTCTCACGATTATAACGTTTTCCTCCGCAGACTTCACAGGGAACGTACACATCCGGCAGGAAATGCATTTCAATTTTCAAAATACCATCGCCGGAACATGCCTCGCATCTTCCGCCTTTTACATTAAAACTGAATCTTCCTTTGGCATAGCCTTTTGCTTTGGCGTCCGGAGTTGCTGCAAACAGATCCCGGATCTGGTCAAAGACTCCTGTGTATGTTGCCGGATTCGAGCGGGGCGTTCTGCCGATCGGAGACTGGTCGATGTCTATTACCTTGTCAAGCTGATCCATGCCTTCTATGGCTCTGTGTTTTCCCGGTATGACCCTGGCACGGTTTAGATCTCTTGCCAGACGTTTATAGAGAATCTCATTCGTCAGAGAAGATTTTCCGGAACCGGAAACCCCCGTGACGCAGGTCATTACGCCCAGAGGAATTTCCACAGTGATATTCTGAAGGTTATTTTCCTGCGCTCCTTTAACCTTAAGAAAACCTGTAGGTTTCCTCCTGACCTCCGGTACCGGTATCTTGATTTTTCCGCTGAGATATGCTCCGGTAACGGAATCCGGACTTTTCATAATTTCACTGGCCGTACCCTGCGCCACCAGTCTTCCGCCATGTTCTCCGGCTCCCGGGCCGATATCCACAATATGGTCCGCCGCCAGCATAGTATCTTCGTCATGTTCCACTACAATCAGGGTATTTCCCAGTTCTTTTAAATTTTTCAAAGTATTTAACAATTTATCATTGTCCCGCTGATGAAGTCCGATACTGGGCTCGTCCAGTATATAAGCCACGCCAACCAGTCCGGAACCGATCTGGGTGGCAAGCCTGATCCGCTGTGCTTCGCCGCCAGAAAGCGTGCCTGTACCTCTGGACAGCGTCAGATATTCCAGACCCACGTCCACCAGAAATCCCACTCTGGCGCGAATCTCTTTCAGCACCTGGGCACCAATCAATTTCTGCTGTTCTGTCAGTTCCATTTGCGTCAGAAATTCCTGAAGCTTACGGATAGACACAGAAGTCACTTCACTGATGTTTTTTCCGGAAACCGTTACGGCAAGCGACTCCCGCTTCAAACGCTGTCCCCCGCAGGTTTTACAGGGCGTAACCCGCATAAACTGTTCGTATTCCTGTTTCATGGTATCGGAACTGGTCTCCCGGTAACGTCTCTGAACATTTTTCACCAGACCTTCAAAGGCCACGTCATAGACTCCTTCGCCGCGCTGCCCTTTATAATATACCTTCAGTTCCTTTCCGCCAGTTCCATTGATAATCACGTTCTGAATTTTTGGAGGAAGCTCTTCATACGGGGTATCCAGGTCAAAATCATACTCTTTTGCCAGAGCTGTTAATATAGCGTTGGTAAAACTGCCTTTATCTGTACTGGACTGCCAGCCCATTACCTGAATTGCGCCCTGGGCAAGGCTTAAACTCTTATCGGGAATCATCAGATCCACATCAAACTCCATTTTATAGCCCAGTCCGAAACAGTCCGGGCAGGCACCAAAAGGATTATTAAAGGAAAAACTTCTTGGCTCAATTTCATCCACGCTAATCCCGCAGTCCGGACAGGAAAAACTCTGGGAAAAATTAATCAGCTCTCCATTAATCACATCCACGGTCATTAAGCCTTCTGCCAATGTCAACACATTTTCCACGGAATCGGTAAGTCGTTTTTCTATTCCTGGTTTTACCACCAGACGGTCTACCACGATCTCAATATTATGTTTGATATTTTTGTCCAGAGAAATATCTTCTGTCAGATCATAAATATTTCCGTCTACCTGAACTCTGACATAACCGCTGCGCTTTGCCTGTTCAAATAACTTCTGATGCATTCCTTTTCGTCCCCTCACAACCGGGGCCAAAAGCTGTATCCTGCTTCCTTCTGGCAGGGACATAATCTGGTCTACCATCTGGTCTACCGATTGTTTTTTAATTTCTTTTCCGCATTTCGGACAATGCGGTATGCCGATCCTTGCATATAACAGCCGAAAATAGTCGTAAATTTCTGTTACCGTTCCCACGGTAGACCTGGGATTGCGGTTCGTTGATTTCTGGTCGATAGAAATTGCCGGAGACAGACCTTCAATTTTTTCTACATCCGGTTTTTCCATCTGTCCCAAAAACTGTCTTGCATACGAAGACAAAGACTCCATGTATCTGCGCTGCCCCTCGGCATAAATGGTATCAAATGCCAGGGATGATTTTCCGGAACCGCTTAATCCGGTCAGAACCACAAATTTATTTCTTGGAATGTCCACATCCAGATTTTTTAAATTATGTTCGTTGGCGCCCCGTATTTTGATTAAATTTTTTTCTGATTTTGCCATAGGTGGTAAACTCCTTTTTCTAAATCGTTATTCCTGCTGTGAGCAGACAATTCAAAACTTTCATGTTCCGCTTGGACTTCGTGTTACATATCTCTGAGATTCTTTTTTAATTCGATCATCTTGTCACGCAGCTCTGCCGCCGCCTCGAAATTCAGCTCTGCCGCTGCCGCCTGCATCTTCTTTTGAATTTCTCCAACCAGCTTTTCCAGCTCCTGTTTGCTCATGGATTCCGGATCTTTCTGGAACTGATATTCTTCTCTGGCGACTTTCCTGGAAATGCTGATCAGTTCCCGAACTGATTTCTGGATCGTCTTGGGGGTAATTCCATGTTCTTTGTTATAAGCTTCCTGTTTGCTTCTTCTGCGGTTGGTTTCATCAATTGCCACACGCATGGAGTCTGTGATACTGTCTGCATACATAATCACATGACCTTCCGAATTGCGGGCGGCTCGTCCGATCGTCTGAATCAGAGACGTCTCAGATCTGAGGAATCCTTCTTTGTCGGCATCCAGAATTGCCACCAGGGTAATTTCAGGGATATCCAGTCCCTCACGCAGCAGGTTAATTCCCACCAGCACGTCAAAAACATCGAGACGCAGATCCCGGATGATCTCGGCGCGTTCCAGGGTATCTATGTCGGAATGGAGATATTTTACGCGGATTCCCACCTCGCGCATATAATCTGTCAGATCTTCCGCCATCTTCTTGGTAAGCGTAGTAATCAGGATCTTATGTTTCTGGGAAATTTCTTTGTTTACTTCTCCAATCAGGTCGTCAATCTGCCCTTCCACGGGGCGGACGTCTACTTCCGGATCAAGCAGCCCTGTCGGACGGATAATCTGTTCTGTCCTCAGAAGTTCATGTTCTTTCTCATAAACGTTCGGTGTTGCAGATACAAAGAGCATCTGGTCTATTTTACTCTCAAATTCTTCAAAATTCAAAGGACGGTTGTCTTTGGCCGAGGGCAGACGGAACCCATATTCTACCAGAGTACTCTTCCTGGACTGGTCGCCCGCATACATGCCGCGTACCTGAGGAATGGTGATATGAGATTCGTCCACAATAATCAGAAATTCGTCCGGGAAATAATCGATCAGAGTGTTGGGCGCTTCCCCGGGCTTCAAACCGGAAAGAAAACGGGAATAGTTCTCAATACCGCTGCAAAATCCGGTTTCTTTGAGCATCTCAATGTCAAAATTAGTACGCTCTGCAATCCGCTGCGCCTCTAACAGCTTGTCTTCTCCTTTAAAGTATTTTACACGCTCTTCCATTTCCTGTTCAATCTCTGCCGCAGCCTGGCGGATTTTTTCCGGTGCCACTACATAGTGCGATGCCGGGAATACCGCCATATGCTCCAACTGACTCTTAATTTCGCCAGTCAGTACGTCAATCTCCGTTATTCTGTCCACCTCATCCCCAAAAAATTCCACCCGGATTGCTGTTTCTCCAAAGTTTGCCGGAAAGATTTCCACTACGTCTCCCCGTACCCGGAATGTGCCCCTCTGAAAATCCATATCATTTCTGGTATATTGGATGTCGATTAATTTTCGAATGACTTCATCTCTGTCTTTCTCCATTCCCGGACGCAGGGAGAGCATCATATTCTTATAGTCTATGGGGCTTCCCAGACCGTAAATACAGGACACGCTGGCAATGATAATTACGTCTTTCCGCTCCACTAGAGCTGCAGTGGCGGAGAGGCGCAGTTTGTCAATTTCATCGTTGATAGATGAATCTTTGGCAATGTAAGTATCTGTAGATGGAACGTACGCTTCCGGCTGGTAATAATCGTAGTAGGACACAAAATACTCCACTGCATTCTCCGGGAAGAACTCCTTGAACTCGCCGTATAATTGTGCCGCAAGGGTTTTATTGTGCGCTATTACCAAAGTCGGTTTGTTGAGCTGCTGGATGACGTTTGCCATCGTGAAGGTCTTGCCAGAGCCTGTGACCCCCAGTAAAGTCTGGAATTGGTTGCCTTCTTTAAAGCCTTTTACAAGGGCTTCGATTGCCTGCGGCTGGTCGCCTGTGGGCTTGTAATTGCTGTGAAGCTTAAATCTATTTTGTGCAGTCTGCACAAATACCACCTCCAAAAGTCATAATCAAAAAGTTCGATATTTCGCCCGCAATTCGTACAGTTTAAGTATTCTATTTCTTAAAAAATCCCCATTACACGAATTTTGGTTACTCAGCCGGGTTTTGGGAACGATACGGACAAGATAAAACCGAACGGAAAACTTGGGATATAACAGCTTTTATTAACATCCCGGCTAACCTCTCAATGATGGCATCCACAAAATGACAGTTCGGTCAAGTCCGGCCGCCGTTCTGCTCATTGTAGCATAATACCTTCCATTTGTCCATGCAAAAAACGAACGCTTGTTCATTAAAATTCTCCTTTCTACGCAAAAGGAAAGTATCTCCATCTTTCGCGGAAATACTTCCCCTTATCCTGCATCTCTTTTATTGTTGTTTTCAAAAGAAGCTGTCTTCAAAACTTTCATTTGCAGTTTTGCATTGATTTTTTCCGACTCTCCCTTGCCCTTGCTATAATAGTTTTATTTTTTTCTATGCTTTTTTCCAGTTCCTTTTCATCAACTTCATAATTCGGATCTGGAACAAAAATTTCCAATGGCTTAAAATCATATTCCATATCATTCAAAACATAACTCTCCATACCATCAACCTCCTAACGGTAGTATATCCCTGCCTCGCTGCTCTTTGCCAAAAATGACAATGACGCAAGATAAACTTCTGTCAGCGGGGAATCCTTCTCTAAGTTCTCCACGCATTCATTAAATAAAGCTGCTGCCTTTTTCAAATTATAATTCTCCTCTCGCCTCAAGTAGTGGATTGTTCCTTGATTTGACACCACAACCATAACCTCTAAAACAGAAAACTCTATAAAAAACCGTATATCCTGTATTGAAAATGTCTGTGTAGAAGGATGATTATGCAAAACGACTACTGCCACTGATTTTTGAGAAACAAGGATATGGTTTGACAATGTATCTGCCCTGACATCCACCTCATGTTCCGTTCCAAAAGAAACACCATACACTTCAAGGGGATTATCAGCCCCAAGATCACAGGTTATTGCAACTTCATTGCTATCATTTTGCTCTTTGGAAACCGTTAATACCTCTTGTGCCAATTTCTGCATTAATTGGTTTTGATTGTCTGTAAATCCATTGTACTGGACCAATGGCACTTTGTTGATTGCAATATCAGTAATATACACCTTTTTATCGCGTTTCTTCGCCATTCCCAAAGATTCTGAATTTATCGGCTTATGCGAAGCATCCATTGGAATCAGCCCCTTTCTCAAATCATCTGCTCACTTGTATTATAACAGAAAGCAGTCAAATTTACACCTCTTTTTCTGTCTCAATTCACGACTGTTCATTTTCTCTGGTCTATGCGCCCGATTCTATGGTTTTCCCCGAAAAAGTCCTCCATATCAATCATCGTTTCCAGAACTTCCTCCTCACTTATTTCCGCAGCAATGCCCTTCACTGTTTTTTTCGGCATGACTTCTTCCATGTATGAGATTAACTCTGGCATCTCTTCTGGAATGATATTCGTATTATCTCCATATACATCAATCGTAATCAGTTCCCCAGCATGACCCATAAGCCTTGATACCGCTTCCGGGCTAAAGTCATTGTTCAAAAGCAGTTTACAGTAGGTGCTTCTGAGGTCATGCCAGCGGATATCCGGAAGTCCCGCCCTTTTCAGAAGTTCCTTATAGTGCCTCCAATGAAAGTCCTTGCTTCTCGGTTTGCCGCTGTAGCTGGAACAGCAGATATAGCCGTCATCATGGAAAACAGCCTTTCTGCGGCTTCTCCATTTCTCATATTTCTTACGTTCTTCCAGAATCATCTCAAACACATAGTCCGGAATCGGAAGGATTCTCCTGCTGGATGGAGTCTTAAGCGGAAGCTCACACTTCGTCCTTCCCCTGTTTTGGCCACTTGGGCTGCGGTCAAGTTCTTTTCCAAGCTGCCGCTCCACAGAAAGGGTCCGGTTCACATAATCCACATCAGAATACTTGACGGCATTGATCTCCTGCCTCCGAAGCCCCATAAGCACATTGAACAGCACCTGCATATGGATAGGGGTATTCTTGCTTTCCTCAAGCAGCAGCAGGATTTGATCCATGTTCAGCGTCTTTGCCGTATCAATATTCCTCGTATGATAAGGTTTCCTCTCCACTGTTTTGGGCAGTTCCATTCCTTCTGCCGGATTTGTGTTTATCAGCTTATAGGACAGCGCATAGCGCAAAGAAACGTTCATCACTGTTTTGACCAGCCTTGCAATGGATTTGGAATATCCGGCACGGTCTTGATACAATTTCTGAACGTCTCCTTTGTTAATCTCTGTCAGTTTTTTGCTGCCAATGAGCGGACTGATATGATGTTTGGCGATGTTGGAATAGGAATCATAAGTATTGCTGCTCTGCACCCTTTTCCTGATGTCATATTCAAGCCAATATTCCAGAAAATCCTTCAGCCTGATGTTATCATTCACAATAAATGTCCCATTTGCAAGCTCGCCCATTGTGAATTTTCTCGCATCCTCAGCTTCTTTCTTCGTTGCAAAGCCAGAATACATTTTCTTCCGTTTCGTGCCGTCCTTAAAATATAGGACGACACGGTAAGCGTATTTGCCTCTGTCACTTCTTTTGAACACCGACTGCACATCCCAGTCGGTATAATCCCGCAGCTCCATGTCAAACATTTTCATTCCCTCCTCCCGGCACGAACAAATCGTTCATAAACCCTATTATTTTTTCATTCTCATCCATGACTTCACAGTAATATTCAAACGTAGTATGTACGGAGCTATGCCCCAGGAGTGCGCTGACCTTCACCAGCGGCACGCCCTGCTCGGTCAGTATGGTTGCATACATATGCCGCAGGCTGTGAACCGTCAGATGCGGAAACCCATTTCTGCTACATAGCTTTGTCAAAGCATTATTCAATGCAGATGCAGAATGTGGAGCGCCATTTTCTGCACAGGAAAGGTAATCATGATCCATATACTTTTCTCCAAACTGTTCCTTATTTCAAATCATTCTGGCGTTTCCGTTTCAGTATTTCATCCATGATAGCCTCTGGAACCCGGAGCACCCGATAACTGTTCCTGGTTTTCGGCTCTTTCTCAACCAGCCCATACTTTACGGTTTTTGAAGCGCCCTTTTCCACATACGGATTCGCTGTAACCTGCCTCTCAATCCGAAGTGTCCGGTTTTCCACATCAACATCACTGAATTTCAACCCGCTAATCTCCCCCTTCCTAAGCCCCATAAATAATCCAAGCAGAATTTCCAGATACCAGTTGTTCCCTGAGGCTTTTTCAAGAAACAGCTTCATTTTCTCCTTCCCAAGCACGGCAATTTTGGGTTTCTTCCTTTTGTAAGGCTTTGTATCCGGAACCGTATTGCGGTTTATAAATCCTTCCGCTGCTGCATCTTTCATTGCAATATTCAAAAGTTCCCTGCACTTGTTTCCAGCTGATCCGCAGGACTTTGATGCTTTTTTCAAAAGCGAGTCCAGATACTCCACGTTCATATGCCTCAGTTTGATGCCATGCTCCATATTCGGGAAAAGCAGATCATATAACACATACGACGCAAGCATATACGTTGTATTTTCAATCCTTGCACGATATATCTCATCCAACCAAAAGACCAAATACTCTTTTAAATCAAGCTCCCTCATTGATGCGGCATGGTAAGCCCGGTAAGCTTTTTTGTATTCCGCTTCACATTTGCGGTAACTTTGTTCCGCTTCCCTTGCAGTTTTAAATCCGCCTTTTTTAGAATACTTTGTCGTGCCATCCTCCTGGAACAGCTTAAATCGATGATACCAACTGCCTCTTTCAAAGAATGCGACACCTTTTCTGTCAGCCACCAGGCTCACCTCCTTCCAATACTTCCTGTCAGTTATTTGCTGCATTCACCCAACTGTCAAATGACTTTTTAAGTACTCGCACAGAATTTCCCACCTTGATGACACGAAAAGGCGGCTCTTTCTGCTCATAAACTTCATTTAAAAATTCGTATGTTTTTGTCTTTCCGATCCCCAATGCCTTTTGGATATCAGATGCCATGTACACCTGTCTCTCCATAAAAATTCAACTCCTTTCTATCCTGCTATGGAAAATAATATGTCATTGCAATCACTCAATTTTCGCTGTTATTGATTTCTCCCTAACTTCATAATTTCCATTTTTCTTCCGTTGAATAGTTATCCCCAATCCCCTTCTTTTCAATGTTTCGTTCACAAATTTCCTAAGAGAATCTGCATTATTTATGAAAATTTCTGGAATATCTTCCACAAACAAGGTCTGATAAACTTCTTGAAAATCGCCTTGTACAAATTCGATCTTGCTTGCAATAACCTCCTTCGTTGCGCATGAATCTCGCAAAGATGGGAATGACATACCAGCCAAATAATAAAGCATCCTATTTCCAAGCAACATACTCTCAAACTGCTCCGACAGTCCCAATTCCTGCAGCAATTTATTCAAACGCCGAAATGGCTTCGCATTGTTCTTTTCTCCAAAATCAGATATAATACTATTTGCAAGTATGTTAAACCTTTCTTTCCCGATTATCGGGAAATCCTGCTCCTTGATTTTCCGCAGTTCAGTTTCCACTTTTGCCCTTTTGCCACCCTTGTTGACATCTTTTTGTACAATATCATCCTCTGTTAATTCTAAGCCGAGCAGATGATATTGGTGTTTCAAAAAGAAGTTTTCGTCTTTCTCCAATCCATCCAGAATTTTTTTTGCATAACTATACTGGCGGTATAACTTGAAAAACGAAATTTTCCCCAGATTCCATCTACCCTCTGAATTTTTATAGAAAAAGTTATCTTTCAGTTTTAACAGTTCCCTGCTACCTAACAAATAGTCAGAAGTTACAGAAAAACTCGTATTTGCAATAGTTCTGACGCATTCATAATTATGTATGACAGTCCTCAGCTGTCTTGAAAAAAACTTTGCTGCGCCATATGGCAAGTAGAGGTTCAGCCGCTCTCCATCTCGCAACCGTTTTCTTCCAATCATTTGAATCGCATCAATATCATCAAACGTCGTCAGGACCAGGTTAGATAACTTATGGTCAAAAATATTGATTCCATTGTCCAGCACACTTGTTGTAATCAAAACCTTCACCTTCAGCTTCCCCTGTTCGATAATCTTTTTCACAACATTCTTTGCATTTTGTTCAGATTGATAATTGCTGTCAACAAAAACCGCTCTATTTTTAGATTTCTGGATGCCTGCTTGCTCCTTAAATTCTTTATTTAAAAGCTTTTTTATCCGCCTCCCCTCCTTCTTAGAATTGACGAAGATTAGATAATTTCCTTTATCCTGCGTAATACGCGGAATCAAGTCATCCAAATTCCGAAAATGCCAAATATCTACGCTAGAATAATCAGGAGCAATCTCATTGAATATCTCCAACTCTATCCGAACCGGTTTCTCAGGAGGAAAAATCTGTTCTCCCTGTTTCCATTTTTCAAAATCTTCATCCACTTCCATTAAGCAAGAAAGCGGGCCATATTTTTGGGGGTTGTTCTCCAAAAGCAAATCCTCAAATTCTTGCCTTTTTTTATCCAACCTTTCCTCATAACACCTAACATCTCCCTCATATTTTTGTAGTGCCATCTGGTACATGTAATCCAGTTTCTTATTCATTAAATCAATGAATCCTCCGGGAGTGGCCGAAAGAAAAAAGAAAATGTGCGAAGGTAACAGCTCCGTTAAAGTTTCAAAAGACACCTGTGTGCGTGGATTAAACCTTGCATCCTGTACAAAATAATGGCACTCGTCCACGCAGATGTACTTGTATCCTTTAATCTTTTCCCGCAATTTTTGAGCCTTTTTGCCACTTCCTTCTATTCTTTGAATTTCCAAAATCTGCAAACCACTGTCTGAGATTTCCTTTTCCAGCTCCACCTCCAACATCTTGAAATGAAGTTCTCCAAACAATGCCTTCCGATTCACAAACAAAAGAACATTTTCCCCACTCCTTCGTGCACAATCACAAATTTTTTGCAAAACAAAGGTCGTCTTCCCACTGTCCGGCGGAGCATTAATGCATATGGGATGTCCCGGTTCAAGATTGTATAAACGCCCTTCATCAAAATAATCGCTGATAAAATTTCTCAGTTCATTACCTCCCTCCAAATTTTTTAGTGATTTTTTTCTTCCTGTTTGATACACTTAGATTATAATAAAAAAAATAAAAAGAACCATTTGTACCACCCCAAACTATTTTTCTATTTTTCGGGCGCTGATCATTGATAATAAGAGGACTATGTGTTATGATAAATTATTTAGACAAAATTTCATTAGACTTTTTTAATACCTCAAATCCAGATTTAGATTTCCTTAGATGGATCATTGCAAAAAAATACGAGAAAGATTCCACTTTTCTTGAGTCTCTTATAAAAAATAATTATAAAAAACTTTATCCCGAACCAGCCAATATCTCTAGCAAAGACTATGAAAAGCGCATCTACCAATATGCATTAGAGGAAATTCCAAATTCCATCCATTCACAGCAAACCGAATACGCTTTTTTACTATACTTTTATGCGAAGTTATCCTATGCTTCTTATAAAGGATCCCTAAAAAACAATATTCTGGATTATATTATCCCATATGTGCGAAATGTAAACGTTACGCCAGTAGCAGGCAAGCCAATTCCTGACTCTGAATTAGAATCTTATTTAAAAGAAGCAACGTCTACTAAATATTATCTTAATGCCCTGTCTTTAACGGACCGGATTATTTTTATTTTATATTTATGGATAACAGATATGTGTTTTTCTGCACAGTATTTAACAGAGAAAAAAATATGCTGCTGCCTTCCTGCAATACATATATTGATATTCCCCATTCATACGAAGATAACATATGGGAAAAACGGGCGTCATCTGCTTCCCTGTACAACTATTTTTTTTATAAACCCCACACACAAACATATGATTGCTTATATGCTGATTTTATCGATTATATGAAAATAATCCCTTCCGCCGCTTTCACCTTTATGCCTGCAGTCACTACTTTTATCATAAATACCATGAATCCAAACGGAAAAAAGGAGAAGGACCTATCCCTTAAAAAACTCCGCGAAAAAAATAATGCCCCAAAAAAGATTATTCGCAAAATGCAAAACATTAATGAAACATCCAGCACGCTTTTCCTAAAGTTTATCCTTCTGGAAAAAGTAGACTTTTATGACAAGCGTTCCATATACTCTATGCCAACGCGTTTTAGCAAGAGAGAAAATGAAATCCTGAACCGCTATAACTATTGCGAGGAACTCAACAGCTATCTCGATTCCATTAACAATACGGATGTAAAAGAGTTGGCAAAATATTTGTTTGCCATGAAAGACAATGGCTTCACTTTCACATATTCATGTTTCGATTATTTTAACGAAACATATAAAATGCGAAATGAATTCTGTATTTACAATGCTAAAATGGATATTATCTTGTCTTCTTTCATGCTCAATGAATATACAAAATGGTTCGATGCCCTTATGCTCATGAACCGTATGCCATTGGAATTTTGCAGGCAAAAACACTTTCTATTCCTAAAAATACTATCTACCCAACAGCATTTCCAACGCGTTGTGGCAGAGCTTGCCAAGGTTGACATATCCACAGCCGACGATAAAGTAATTCTAAATTATAAAGGGAAGGTTTATTCTTTTGGGAACTTTTTTAACCAATTTTATAAGCTGGCAGAGAAACGGTTAAACTGTGATGATTTTGCTGAAATTTTCTTAAAACGCAAATCTACAGATGCATTCCTTTCTAAAAAAACAGATACAGGGAAAAGGCAAATCAGCCCAGAGATGAGGGGAATATTCTCCATTATTAAATGGATATACCTTTTGGAACATAGCTGTGTATACAACAAAAATATAGACATCGACCGCCTGATAACCACGAACTTCCAAATTTATAAGCAAAAGGTAGTGTAAATTAGTTTGTGTTTTTGGAAATAAATGGCTCCTTTTTGGTAAGAATTAGGATATGGAAATTCTTATCGAAAAGGAGTATTTTTATGCCAGTAGCAAAGGAACAAATTCG
>CAJTDX010000012.1:94579-110332 GCA_910575155.1 Lachnospiraceae bacterium | reverse complement strand
GTACTCATATCTCCAAATTTTCTGTTTCACTCTTTGCTGATATTTGAAAAGCAACTTATTAATAATGTAGTTTCTCATTGAATCAGCGTCCAAAAAAGTGTACTTTTTAAGAATTTATAAAACAAAAATGATTTTAGGCAATTTGCACAGTTTTTTTAAAATTTACCACTTGCAAAATAAAGATAATATGTTAGAATGATATACAAGCGTGAAATCCAGAAAAGTACGGAATTTTGACTAAAGATACTTTAAATCACAGGAACTGCAACCTCAAAACAATCCTTTGGATTCGCTATGCGGCTTACGTAATTTTGGGGGACAACGGTATCTTTATTCAATTCTAAAAGAACTTATTTAGAGAGGAAATGAGTATGTGAATATACTTGTTATATGTAATTCAGCTTTTGGGTTGGCAATTTTTAGAAGTATGCTGCTAAAGACATTAATTCAAAAAGGTAATAATATTTGCGTAATTCTCCCATCTGTCTTAAATAATGAGAAGACCGCGGAAGCAGAGTTAGAAAAAATCGGCTGTAAACTGCATCACATTCCAATGGAACGCAGAGGAATGAATCCGGTAAAAGATATAAAGCTGTTCTTTAATTATTTGCGTACATTAATAAAACAGCGGCCAGACTATGTGATCACCTATACTATTAAACCAAATATATATGGCGGAATCGCAAGCAGGTTATTAAAAATTCCCTACGTTGCGAACATTACCGGGCTTGGCACGGCATTTTTACATAAAGGGTTATTACGCAGAATGGTCATATCTATGTATAAGGTCGCCCTAAAAAATGCAAATGTCATTTTTTTTGAGAATATTGAAAACTGTAATACCATGGTAGATTTTGGTATTGTAAAGCGAAATAAGAGTTGTGTTCTGCCGGGAGCAGGCGTCGATTTAGAACGATTCAGATATAAAGAATATCCAGAAGAGACCGGAGAAATAAGTTTCATATTCATTGGAAGAGTAATGCGGGAAAAAGGAATTGAAGAATTATTCCTGTCTATGCAGAGACTTAAGAAGGATGGCAAGAATTGTTTTTTAAACGTTGTAGGCGGATTTGAAGAGGACTATGAGGAACGACTGAAACAATACGAACAGGAAGGATGGCTGTATTACCACGGTTATCAATGCGATGTCCGGCCATTGATAGAAAAATCACATTGCCTTGTTCTACCCTCCTGGCATGAAGGAATGTCAAATACAAATCTTGAATGTGCCGCAATGGGAAGACCATTAATTACCAGTAATATTAATGGATGTCTGGAGGCGGTTATAGATGGCAGATCAGGTTTGCTGTGCCAGAGCAGAAATGCAGACAGCTTATATCATACCATGAAAAAGTTTATAGAATTACCTTATGCTAAAAAAAAAAAATGGGTATAGAAGGCAGAAAGCATATGGAACAAACCTTTGATAAAAGAAAAGTTGTGGCAGAGACAATAAAAGCATTTTTGAAATGAAAAAACCATTTGCCGTTTTTAAGGAGCAGATCAATGATATCGATCATAATACCCATTTATAACGCAGAAAAATTCTTACATGAAGCAATTGAAAGTATCATGAATCAGTCTTATCAAGATTTTGAACTTATTCTTGTAAATGATGGTTCAACAGATTCATCAGATGACATTTGTGCTGCCTACGCCAAAAATTATCAGAACATAAGGCATTTTAAAAAAGAAAACTCGGGAGTTTCAGACACAAGAAATTTTGGAATGCGTCAGGCAACGGGAGAATTTTTGGTTTTTGTTGATGCGGATGACACACTGCCGCCGAATGCACTTCAAAATTATATGGATGAAATGACAATACATGATGCTGATGTCATATTCTCCGGATATTCCTATAATTATAATGGGAAATTATTACCGAAGCTTCCCAGAATCAGGAACGGAATTTATACATATCAGGAGCTAAAGCCCCGGCTTTTGGATGATGGGACGCTTTCCGGAATATTATTCGGAAGTGTATGCGGTGCTTTTTATAAACGATCCTATATTATGGATTATCATATAGAGTTTTCAAAGAACGTAAAAGTGAATGAAGATGGACTATTTAATTTAAATTTACTGTACTACTGTAACAAAATCCAGGTAATACATACAATTTGCTATCATTATCGGCAGTGGAAAAAACAAAATGTGGACAAACTGCAAAAAGATCTGAGATTTGATAGTTGCAACAGGGAAATCATGGTTTTGCTTGAAAAAAGAAAGGAAGCCGATGAGTTTCAGGTACAACTGCAATGCAGACAGGTAAGCATAGCGTTTTGGAATGCTATTCGTGTGAAAGAGGCAGGGACAGATTATAAAGAAGCAAAAATGTATCTGACAGATCTTTTTACAGAGAATTCTGTACAGGCTGGTTTAAAAGAGTTGAATTATTCCAAAATGAACAGATATAAGAGAGTCGTTTGCAAATTGATAAAAGGGAATTCTACATTTTTATTCTATCTTCTTTTCAGATATATCGTTCCCAGGATTGAACATTTGCTCAAAAGATAAACTCTCTGGAAAAGAACGTTTTATTTAATTGGTATGAATTACAATTTTAAGTAATTGAGGGATTGGTCATGAAAGATAACTTAATCGGAGGAAAAATAAACAGGTGTTTGTCAAGGCGTGAAAAAGTCAACAGTATTTTATTTGCAGTTTTTATTTCTGAAACACTGATCTGTTCCATGGTGGGAAGGATTGTGAGAATACCAAATCTTTCTGTCATAGTTTCAATATTGCTGTTATTGGGAGTATTTTTAAACAATGGAACTATTTCCGGAAGAATTATTCCTCCGATGTTTGCGGCAGCTACGGTAAGTCTGCTCTTAATAATTTCTATGTTTTTAAATGGAACGGATCGTATTGCAACTTATTTTGTCTATTTTATTTGTTTTGGTGTGACGTCTATTTTTTTTGTATCAACAAAATACAACATTGAATATATATTCAAAACATTGATTCGAATATATATTTTTTATCTTGTTTTTTATCTGCTGTTTATTAGAAGAATATTTTTATCATCAGAAACATATTGGAGTGAGCAAATGGGACGGGCATATGGTTTCGTACCTATTATAATTGTTGCTTTCGTTATGATTTTATATAGAAAATTTTTTCATATAAGAATTTATGAAAAAACAGCTATTATTGCTATGGGTCTGCTGGCGTTTATATTTCTCGCATTTGATTGTGGAACAAGAGGTGCGCTTGTAGCAGTTGCATTTTCCTTTTTCATTCTGTTAGTCGCAAAAGAGAAAAATGCGAAGAGAATTGCATTAATATTTGGAGGAGCAATAGCAGCGTTTCTTTTGATAAATTATTACAGGGAAATATTACAGTTTATACATTCCATTTTAACGGCTCAGGGTATTAAGATTGTGGCGTTGGACAAGATGATTATGATGCTGAAAACGAGTGGTGCGGATAATGGAAGAAATGTGTTGTATGAATCTGCAAGTCAGTATTTTTTTACATCACCAATGATCGGACATGGAATTGGTTATTTTGAAAAAATGCAGAATACGTATGTCCATAATATTTTTCTGGAGATTCTTTGTGAATATGGAATTCTTGGTTTGTTGTCAGCAAGTGTAATTATCATTGCCAATTTTA
Source organism: Lachnospiraceae bacterium (assembly GCA_910575155.1). Lineage (GTDB taxonomy): Bacteria > Bacillota > Clostridia > Lachnospirales > Lachnospiraceae > Petralouisia. The sequence goes on along the minus strand of CAJTDX010000012.1, from coordinate 106,711 downwards.
GAGCTTTGATGAAAGGGAAAATTAATCAAACAAAAATTTTAGGCTTATTGCTCTTTTGTATATCTATGCCAACGCTCTTTTTCAGCAATACGTATTGGATGCTGCCGCAGTTTTGGATCTATTTTTTCTGGACAATATCAAAATATAAGGAAATGCGCAAAAAAAACATAGCAGGGTATCCTGAAAAGTTTGTAGTCAGAAATTAAGTTATGGAGATTATTGTATGAATATTTTATATGTAGTATCGAGAGCAATTGAAATAAATACATCTGCATCTATTAGAAATCATGCCACAATAATGGGCTTAATTGAAAATGGACATCAAGTCACCATTGTGTCTGCAGAACCAGATGCAAATCATACAGCATTTGATCAAAGTCTGACAATCAACCGTGCAAAAAAAATTTATTTTAAATTAGGCGGCGCTCAATCTTTTGCAAAACTGGGACGAAAATGCAAAATCCTGGATAAAGTAAAGCCAATTGTGTACCAAATACTATATGGGAATGAGATCTACGATAATTTGAAAGTCATTGTTGATTTTGCACATCAAATAGATCTTACAGATTTTGATTTAGTGATATCTTCTTCTGATCCAAAATCATCACATTTATTTGTTGATAAATTGCTTGAATTTTCTGACAAAAACATGCCCTGGATTCAGATTTGGGGTGATCCATTTGCAGATGATATTACCAGAACTAAAAACGGAAATATTAAAAAAATTGAACAAGAAGAAAATCGTTTGCTGCTCAAAGCAGATAAAATTATTTATGTATCCAAAATGACCTGTGAATCGCAGAAACAGCGTTATCCACAAAATAAAGAGAAAATGTTTTATCTTCCAATTCCATACTATAAGCAGATAAGGACGCAGAAGAAATTTCCTGTTTCTGATCAGGAGGTTCGATTGTGTTATTGTGGCGATTATGGATCACGGGTCAGAAATTTGAAACCGCTTTATGATGCGGCAAAGGAGTCTGGTATGTATTTAACAGTTTGCGGCATGAGCGATCTGACTTTGAAATCTACCGGAAGAATTAAAGTATTGCCAAGACAGGCCGCGTCTAAAGTCAGAGAAATAGAAAAAGAGGCGGATGTATTAATACATTTGTCAAATCTTTCTGGTACGCAGATTCCAGGCAAAATTTATCAGTATATTTCTACTGATAAAACAATTTTGTTTATTTTAGACGGAGATAAAATGGCGCTGAAGAATACGTTTTCAGAATATGGGAGATTTATTTTTGTTGAAAATAACAAAGATGATATCAAAGAAGTTTTGAAAAAAATATGTGAGCTGAGGGAAAATGTATCAAATGAACCAGTAATTGATTTCAGTGCGAAAAATGTTGCTCAGAAATTAGTAGAGATTAGGAGAATACAAAAATGATAAATGTAATCGGACTTGGTTATATCGGACTGCCAACAGCGTTAATGCTGTCGACGCATGGAGCGGAAGTAATAGGAACAGATTATAATGAAAAACTCGTGGAAACCTTACAAGCGGGAAAAACAACATTTAAAGAAGAGGGGTTGGATGAATTATTTGAGAACTCTTTAAAAGCAGGCATAAAATTTTCTACCCAGTATCAAATGACAGATACCTATATCGTTTCTGTGCCAACTCCTTATGATAAATTTTCTAAAAAAGTGGACGCCTGTTATGTTGTTGATGCGGTGACACGTATTATGGAAGTGTGTCCTAAAGGCGCTGTCGTAGTAATAGAGTCTACCGTATCGCCAGGTACGATTGACAAATTTATCAGACCTGTTATCGAAGCAAAAGGATTCAAAATAGGTGAGGACCTGAATATTGTACATGCCCCGGAACGTATTATTCCAGGAAATATGGTATACGAATTGTTACATAATAATCGAACAATTGGCGCAGATGACAGAGAGATTGGCGAAAAGATCCAAAAACTGTATGCCTCATTCTGTCAGGGAGAAATTGTCGTTACAGATATCCGCACTGCAGAAATGACAAAAGTGGTGGAAAATACATACCGTGCCGTAAATATTGCATTTGCCAATGAATTAGCAAAGATCTGCCGTCATGACGGAATGGACGTGTATGAGATTATAAAAATTTGTAATATGCATCCGCGGGTAAATATCCTGCAGCCCGGTCCGGGCGTGGGCGGACACTGCATTTCCGTAGATCCCTGGTTTCTTGTAGGAGATTATCCCAGCCTGGCAAAAGTGATTGATGAGTCTATGAAAACAAATGATGGAATGCCGGATTTTGTTTTAAACAGAATATATGAAATTATGAAAGAAAATAAATTTCATGATTTATCCAGAGTAGGTTTGTACGGACTTACCTATAAAGAAAATGTGGATGATATGCGGGAATCTCCAACATTGCAGATGCTCGAATCTATGGAGCGGCATTTGTGCGGGAATCTTGTGAAGGTATATGATCCTTTTATTGAAAAGGATTATGTGCCAAATCAAATGCATAATCTTGAACAATTTTTAGATGCAGTTGATTTGGTAGTATTGCTTGTCGGTCATGATGAAATTAAACATAATTTAGAAAAATTACAGGGTAAAATTGTCCTTGATACCAGAAATATCTGCCATTGGGAAGGGGTATATGGGATATAAAAATACGGAATGCATGAAGGATGTGAAACAAGGATGAGGAAAGTTCTGATTTACGCTTATCCATCAATTGGTCAGAATTTCGGCGGATTGCAGATACAGATTAATAATACGGTTACTCATCTCAGAAAAATTGGATATGAAGTCAAGTATTTTAATCAATGGGAAGATAAAATGGAAGATTATGATATTTTTCATTGTTTTTATTTGGGGGATATCAGTGTGTTGCCGTTATTGGTCCGGGCAAAGGAACGAGGCGTAAAGATCGTCATGTCTACCGTATATAATTCTGCCTTGGATTATCCCAAAGAAAAGATAACCCATTGGCTTTCCAGATTATCTCCTTCTATCTGTTATGTAAAATATGTTCAGCGGCAAATGGTTTCTCTGGTGGATTATTTCTGCGCATTGTCTGGTTTTGAAAAACAGCAGATCACAAGAATTTTTAATATACCAAAAGAAAAAATAGAAGTAATTCCTAATGGAATTGATGAATTATTTATTCAGTCAGATCCGCAAAAAGACAATAGATTTACAAAAGAATATGGAATAAAAAATTATGTACTTCATGTTGGGCAGTTTAATCAAAATAAAAACCAGATTTCTTTAATCAGAGCTTTACAGGACCTGGAAGTTCCACTGGTATGTATCGGACAGATTACGGACAGGACATATTATCAGAAATGTATGGAATTAAAAAAAGACAATATGATTTTTTTACAGCCAGTCCCCAATGCCTCTGGTCAACTGGTTGATATATATTCTGGCGCCAGCATGTTTGTGCTTCCCAGTATCAGAGAAGCCTATCCATTAACAGTACTGGAAGCCCTGGCTTGTGATACACAGGTTCTTGTAACAAAAAACAGTATGATTGGAAATGATTTGGAACCTTATGGACTGATAAAAATAAATCCGAGAAACAATCTCGAAATAAAAAAACATATTCAGAAATTATATAAAAATGATACGCAGAATATACGAAAAAGAGCTTTTCAGAAAGAACATTTTTCCTGGAATGAGATTATAAAAAAAGTCGACAAAGTATATCAAGAGGTATTGAATGAAAAAAATTGTAATTAACATTTATTCCTGGATCTGGCGCATAATCAGGGGAATAAAAGACTTTTTAATGGAAAATTACGACCGTTGTCTGTTCCGCATAGATTTAAGGAGCGCGGAAATTTTCCCGGAAATTTTCCGGCAAAAAATCTGCATTGTGGTACCTCATGTTGATGACGAGATCCTGGGAATGGGTGGGCTCTTAACAGCGCTTGACGGGAATGGAAATGATATTTTAATTATATATACAACAGATGGAAGCAAGAGTTATCATCCTCATTACAATGAAGAAATGATGAAAAAAAAGCGTGTAAAAGAGGCAGAACAGATCAGGCAGGAATTTAGCAATGTTAATATTTGCTTTATGCACGGCAAGAGCATGGAATGGGATATAGATTGTGCAAAGAAAAAATTATTACAAATAATTTTAAGATTTTCCCCTCAGTTTATTTTTTTTCCGGCTGAATATGACCGGAATTTGGATCATGTTAAAAATGCGGTCTGTCTGGGAACATGTGTCGGAGACGATTTGAATGGCGCCAGATTTTTCTCTTTTTCTGTTCAGACGCCGCTTAAAAAGATCTCTTGTTATTACCCCATGTCAGAATGTGAACTGAAGAAGAAAATAAAATGTTTAGGCTTATATAAGTCGCAGGAAGTAATGGAAAAATCTTTCAAAAAGGTGATTTTATTTAATGAGTTATGCGCAAAGAAATCGCTTAAAAAAGGTGCATATGGGATAGAGGTTTTTGAAGAATTTACCATAGAACAGATGCGGGATTTGGCAAGTGCAAATGTAACAAAGCTTCATCAGGAATTTCCGATTTTAACTTATGGAAAGAGTATAAGGAGAGTAAATCAAAAATGCATCAGAAAAATATCAGAAAAATAAGTAAATCAGGCGCTTGTACAGGCTGTGGACTGTGTGTACACAATTGTCCCAGAACCTGCATTACCTTAAAGCCGGATGAATTGGGAAGCATGTATCCTGAAATTGATAACAGCCAATGTATAGATTGCCACATTTGTGAAAACTGTTGTCCGGAAAATTCTCCTTTAGACTTAAAAAAACCTCTAAAAGCATATGTTGCAGTAAGAAATCAGAAACATGCAGGGGATCGTTTGTTTCCATCATCATCAGGAGGGATCGCCAGTCTCATATACCAGCAGACATTAAATGAGGGAGGCATTTGTGCAGGAACGCTTTGGAACCGTGAATTTGAGGTTGAACTGCATTGTACAGAATGTACACAGACACTGGAATATTTTAAGAATAGCAAATATGTATACAGCAAACTGGAACATTTATTGAAAGAACTTGCAGATTATGATTTAACTTCCAGAAAAACGGCTATTGTTGCTCTGCCATGTCAGATTGCAGCTTTGAAAAAGAAATTTGGAGATGACGAGCATATTTTATACGTGGATTTAGTATGTCACGGAGTTATGAATGCAGTCTATTTTCAAGAATATCTGGAGAGTTTGAACGTAAAAAAAGAAAATATTGATAATATTATCTTTAGAGTACCGGGGGGGGGGTATAAACTTCTGCTTTACAGTAACTGGGAGGGAGGGTAGCGAATTATATACTAAAAATTACCAGGATGATATGTACTTTGATGCATATTTAAGCGGGAACTGTTACAGGGAAGACTGTTATAAATGCAGATATGCAGGTATACAAAGAGCAGGAGATCTGACAATTGGTGATTATGATGGAAAAAAGATATTTCAAAATGACAATTTGAAAAAAGAAAAGAATCATTCTTTGGTATTGCTCAATACAGATAAAGGAGAAAATTTTTTCAGAAAAATCTGTGAGCAATTAATATATGAAGAAAAAATTGTGGAAGATGCAATAGAAAATAATGATCAGCTTCATCATCCGGTTAAAGTTCCGCCAGAACGACAGAAATTTAAAAAAAGATATGCCCGATCCCAATCATTTGTAAAAGCATATAAATTAATCTTTCAGAAAAAGCAGGCGAAAAAACTTTTAGTATCTTTACCTGTGTATAAAACGTTAAGTCTTGTGAAAAGGAAGTTTTTAAATGTACTCGAAAGGTAAAAAATTGTTCAAGGATTTTGGGGTTATTCTTCTTGGAAGTTTTGGTTCCAAAATATTATCGTTTCTGATGATACCCTTATATACATCTATTTTATCCACCTCTGATTATGGAATTATAGATTTGATTAACACCTCAGTATCTTTTATGTATCCTATAGTGACTCTGAGTATTTCAGAAGCGCTGGTCAGGTTTGTGCTTGAAAAAGATGGGAATGACGATGCCTATTTAACGACGTCGCTTTTGATTTTTCTGATGGGAAGCGCACTTATGATTCCTGGTTCATGGATATTAAGTTTATTTTTATTCAATGGAAAATATTATTTTTACATTTTGGGTGTTTTTGTAATGACAAGTGCAAGTACGATTTTGGGACAATATGCCAGAGGAACAGAATGTCTGAAAGTATATTCCATCAGTGGAGTTATAACAACATTTGTGTTTTTGTTTCTTAATATATTTTTTCTTGTGGTTTTAAAAATTGGATTAAAAGGATATTTATTATCCAGTATTATATCATTGCTGGTTTCTGTCATGTATTTAATCATACGGCTGGAAGTGTTTCAGCATTTATCTTTGAAAAAAGGGATTGATAAAGTAGTTATAAATAAAATGATATCTTATTCGATCCCATTGATATTTAATTCTATAAGCTGGTGGGTTGTAATTTCGTCAGATAAGTATATATTACTGCATTTTTATGGGACTTCTATAAATGGAATATATTCTGTAGCGCAGAAAATTCCTTCTTTACTTATGACAATTGTGACATTGTTTATATCTGCCTGGCAGATCTCATCAGTTGATAATTTTGGCTCAGAGGAATCTGAAAAATTTTTTTCCAGTGTGCTGAAAAAATATCAGGGTATCTTAGTGTTAATTGCGACAATTATGATACCGTTTGTGAATCTTATTGCAAAACTGATGTTTGCTAAAGATTTTTATATAGCGTGGAAATATGTGTTTGTGCTGCTTCTTGCAAATATTTTCTATTCCATTGAATCATTTCAGGGAACCGTATATACTGCCGCTATGAGGACAAAGGCGTCTTGTTATACAACACTGGCAGGGGCAGTATGTAATGTTGTTTTGAATTTATTGCTGATACCTGATTTTGGAATCATGGGAGCATGTATCGCTACTGCCTCCAGTTATTATCTTGTTATGATAATCCGGCAGATTGATATTAACAGATTTTTTAATTTAAAAGTTCATCTTCTCAGGAATCATGTGGAATATTCAATTCTTCTGACCCAGGGTATGATGATGCTGACAGGAAAATTTGTTTTTCAGGTATTGGCAGTTCTGCTGATTATACCTGTATTATATATGGAAAGAACATTTATCAGTGAAGCGTTTGCAATGATAAAAGGGAGAATGAACGTATGAGGATAGGCTTAGTAACTTTTTTTCAGGATGATAATGTTGGAACATGCCTTCAGGCTTTTGCTTTACAAAAAAAGCTGCAGGAGCTGGGACACCATGTAGAAATTATAAATTATTCTCATCAGGATATTGTAGAGAAAGACAAGAGTCTGAACAATAAAATAAAAGGAATTATTAAAACATATTGTAATAGAAATATTTTTTATTACAAAAAATTAAAAAATGTTGATTTTATTACAAAACAAAATTTTCAACGATTTCGAGACGCTTACCTTTCTATTTCTCCAGAAGAATATGTGGAATTTAATCAAATTGTGGAATGCAACAAAGATTATGACGCCTTTATATGTGGGAGCGATATGATCTGGACACCTACCTTTCAAATAGACCACAGGATTTATTTTTTACAGTTTTGTGATCCTGACAAAAGGATTGCATATGCCCCAAGTTTTGGCGCCGATAAAATTCCTCCTGAGTTAGAAAAGAAGTATCAAAAATACATTTGTTCTATAAAATATATTTCCTGCCGCGAGGATTCCGGCGTCAGATTAATCCGTGAGCTTGCGGACCGGAAGGCGGAATTAGTCCTCGATCCCACCCAGCTTATCAGTAAAAACATGTGGGAAAAGACTTTTGCGCAGAGAGGCAGCAAAGAGAACTATATATTATGCTATTTATTTGCAGCATCACAAGACGTTACTGATTGGTATAAAGAGTTGGCAAAAGAAATTTCAGAACATCTAAATGTAAAAATAAGGTTTATGCCAATGAACCGTACAGAACAAGTTCACGAACTGCATTTTGCAGACGCCTCCTATGGTCCGGCAGAATTCCTGAATTTAATTTATAACGCAGAATTTGTGGTTACAAATTCTTATCATGGTTTTATGTTTTCTCTGATATTTGAAAAGCCATTTGTTGTTGTAAGAAGAGAAAAAGAATTGTATTGGTCACAGTTTGAAAAGCGATTTGAATCTGTACTGCAATCAATTCATCAAGAACAGCGTCTGCTGGAAATTGGAGCTGCGATGGATGAAGGATTGTATTCCATTGATTATAAGAGGATCAATGAAAGTCTGATGCTGCAAAGACAACGCTCAGAAGCTTATCTGTGTAATGCTTTAAAACAGATAGAACATAAAAATACAGAAAAAATATAAATAATTTTCCGTGTAACAAAAATCAAGCCTATCAATTTTGTATTACTCCGGCGGTTAAATATCGCGGAAATATAGGCAAGTAAAAACTGTGATATTTAACCGCCGGAGTAATATGGGCAAAACCAGTGATCCATCCGGCCGGCAAACAGGGGAAGTTTATTTATTTTAAAGGAGTCTGTCATGAATAAAAAGAAAATTATGCTGGTCTTTGGTACAAGACCGGAAGCAATTAAAATGTGTCCGCTAGTGAATGAACTTAAGAGACGGAATACAATAGAAACGATTGTCTGTGTAAGCGGTCAGCACCGTCAAATGCTGGATCAGGTTCTTTCGACATTTCATGTGGTTCCGGATTATGATTTATCTATAATGAAAGAACAGCAGACATTGTTTGATATTACAACAAATATTTTAGACGCTGTTAAAGCTGTTCTTGAGAAAGTGAAACCAGATGTTGTCCTTGTCCATGGGGACACATCAACTACATTTGTAACTGCGCTTGCATGTTTTTATTTACATATTCCGGTTGGACATGTGGAAGCAGGACTCCGCACACATAATATTTACTCTCCATATCCGGAGGAGTTTAATCGCCAGGCTGTGGGTATTATCAGTAAGTACCACTTTGCCCCGACAAAATTGGCTAAAGAAAACCTGGTAAAAGAAGGAAAAAATGCATCAACTATTTACATAACCGGCAATACGGTTATTGACGCTATGCGTTATACTGTAATGGAAAATTATTCTCATCCTGAACTTGACTGGATTGGCGAGGGACGAATGATTTTTATTACAGCCCACCGACGCGAAAACCTTGGAGAACCAATGCATCGTATGTTTCGGGCGATCCGCCGCGTTCTGGATGAGCATCCAGATGTAAAAGCAATTTATCCAATCCACATGAATCCATTGGTACGGAAAGCAGCAGATCAGGAATTAAGCGGCTGTAACCAGATACATATTATTGACCCAATTGAGGTGTTTGACTGTCATAATTTTGAAGCCAGATGTTATCTATGCCTGACCGACTCTGGCGGGATTCAGGAAGAATGCCCCTCTTATGGAAAACCCGTTCTCGTTATGAGAGATACTACAGAACGGCCGGAAGGCGTGGAAGCCGGGACATTAAAATTAGTTGGTACAAATGAACAGACTATTTATAAATGGTTTACAAAATTGCTTGATGATGATGACGAGTATTCCAAAATGGCGCATGCGGCTAATCCATATGGCGATGGTCATGCCTGTGAAAGAATTGCAGATATTCTGGAGGGAAAACAATTTCTTTCAGAAAATGATAAATGAAAAAATTGGTGCTGTCGCATTATGAAAAATAGTGCAGGATATAGTTGGTTTGAATCATTCTTCTATACGATATCTTGTATATGTTTTGCTTAATGTGACAGCCTCCGCAGATATCAATATTAACCAGAAACATTATATCTTTATTAGCCTCTATCAATATCATAAGTTTCTACAGCACATTCTTTTTGAAAGAAACAAATTCCATATGATAAAATATCTTCGTACCCTTCTTCCATCAGTTCTTCCCGGTACTTCATTGTCTTTATCTGGCGGACAGCTTCTTTACATCCCGTTTTCATATCGTGAAATTTTTTTACGGCTTTTAATTCTATTACGATAGCTCTGCCATCACGGATGCGCGGCGTTTTTAAGATAATATCTGCACGCCCCAACCCGGCTTCACGGTTAGACAATACACGGTATTTCTGATTCATCTGCAGTAAGCCGGACAAAAATCCATGGTAATAGCTTTCCCCATAGTCAAAATAACTGATTGTCTTTGCAAGAAAGTTAGAAATCTCTTCTTCCATCCGGCGGGTATCATGTTCTTCTATTGCCTTGAACAATGGCAGCATATCAAATCCCTGCTGTTTCTTTTCAAACCATGTATGAATAGTATTTTCATATATATATGCAACTTCTTCATTTGGTATGGCCATCGTGATTAAGACGGTCCGTCCTTCTGCGCGCACAGAAATTTTTTTCAGGTAACCTGTGAAAAACAAAAAATTCCATAAGTTATCCTCAGAATCATATATGCTGTCATATGCAATATCTTCATGGACTGGTTTCTCAATTGTTCCGCCATTCATTAAATGTTCTAATTGTTCCTTTATCTGCCCTTTTTGATCATCGATCCGCTCTACAAGACTTCTTACAATACTGTTAGAGCTGGTATTGGCCCAATAGGGCGCGGCAAACGCGTCCTGATCCGAAAGATGCACTTTTACAAAGTTTATGATACTCCAGGGGTTATAGACTTCCGCATTGCCAAACAGATAACCGTCATACCACTTCTGTACAATTTGTCTATGCTCCTTCATGCCATATGATGTCAGCATCGTATCAACTTCAGTTTTCACAAATCCAAAATATTCACTGTAATCATTCCTCATAATAGATATAATTTCAAGATTATTCAGACCTGTAAAAATAGATTCCCTTGAAATTCTCAGACAGCCGGTAATTACTGCAAATTCTAAGCAGGGGTTCGTTTTAAGCGCTGATTCAAACAGGGAACGGATAAACCGTACCATTTCATCATAGAATCCGGCAAAATATGCATTCTCCAAAGGTACGTCATATTCATCCAGTAATATGATACTCTTTTTTCCGTAAGCTTGATAAAGGCACTCAGACAGAAAGGCAAGACTTGTAAAATAATCACTGTCTTCTCCCAGTCTTTGGCACATGTTTCTATATTTCTCTTCATCCTGCTTGTGTGTCAATTTCCCGGCTACGGCTTTCTCATGTCTTGCAAATTCTGCCGATATTGCTTCTTTTAAGCAGGCAAATGCCATTTTATAGCTGCCTTGTTTTGCGGATTTTAAAGTCAGTATAATCACAGGATACTGTCCCATTTCCTTAGTATATTGTTCTCCTGCTTCCGTTATGGCTAACCCGGAAAAAAGCGCAGCATTTTTCTGATTTTTTTCTGCATCTCCTGTATTCTCAAAAAAATATTTTAACATGCTTAAGGCCAGCGTTTTTCCAAAACGTCTGGGACGGGTAAACAGGTTTACATAACCTTTTTTATCCAGCAGTTCCTTGATCATAAGCGTTTTGTCTACATAGTAATATCCTTTTTCAAATATTGTTCCAAAATCATCTATTCCAATTGGCAATGGCTGGTAATTCATATGGTATACCTCCGTGATAGTCCTAACTGTTCCGCTCAATTCGATATCCTTCCAACTGTGTGCTGTACAAATTTTTTATATTACTCCGGCGGTTAAATATCGCAGGATTTAGACAAGTAAAAACTGTAATATTTAACCGCTGGAGTAATACATACATCAAACCGCGGGGAAAAACCCTGCTTATATTCTAACATATAATTACCGTTCTGCAAGAAAAATCTAAGCTTATGCAAGTTGTCCATAGCCTATGTATTTTCTGTCTGAAAAAGTACACTTTTTTGGACGCTGATTCAATGAGAAACTACATTATTAATAAGTTGCTTTTCAAATATCAGCAAAGAGTGAAACAGAAAATTTGGAGATATGAGTACAAAGATGGAACAGGGAAACAAGCGCATTGATATAGTAATAATTGCAAATTTTTGCGGGAATTTAGACGGCAGTGATAACAACAGATTTGTATATTTAGCTCCAATTTTGGAAAAAGACTGCGATGTGGAGCTTATCACGAGTGATTTTAATCATATGTCTAAACAACACCGCCATGGGAATATGTTGGCAAGTACTTATAAAATTACCCTGCTTCATGAACCAGGATATTCAAAAAATATATCATTATGGCGGTTTCTAAGTCATTGGATCTGGGGAAGTCGGGGCCTAAGGCGAGGCCGAAAGGCGTAGCCGATG
>CAJTDX010000012.1:93692-94558 GCA_910575155.1 Lachnospiraceae bacterium | reverse complement strand
TTTACCGGATTCATTCCTCTGCGTTCCATTGGAATGTGATGCAGTTTACAGCCGATTTTTTCTAACTCTGCTTCCGCGGTCTTCTCATTATTTAAGACAGATGGGAGAATTACGCAAATATTATTACCTTTTTGAATTAATGTCTTTAGCAGCATACTTCTAAAAATTGCCAACCCAAAAGCTGAATTACATATAACAAGTATATTCACATACTCATTTCCTCTCTAAATAAGTTCTTTTAGAATTGAATAAAGATACCGTTGTCCCCCAAAATTACGTAAGCCGCATAGCGAATCCAAAGGATTGTTTTGAGGTTGCAGTTCCTGTGATTTAAAGTATCTTTAGTCAAAATTCCGTACTTTTTAAGAATTTATAAAACAAAAATGATTTTAGGCAATTTGCACAGTTTTTTTAAAATTTACCACTTGCAAAATAAAGATAATATGTTAGAATGATATACAAGCGTGAAATCCAGAAAAGTACACTTTTTTGGATTTAAATATCTTAAAGAATTAATCGATTTTAACCTACAATAATTCAAAATAAAAAGAAAAGGACCATTTAAATGAAGAAGGTATTGTTTGTTGCTACTGTTTTTAAGTTTTTAAATTTTGAAGAAAGCGATATGAACATACTTAAGAATATGGGATATGAAATACATACAGCAACAAATATGCAGGAGTCAGAATGGCTTAGAGATGACGGTAAATTGGATTATCTGCAATTACAAAAGCATCAAATAAATTTTGGGAGAAATCCGTTTTCCCGGAGGAATATTATGGCATACAAGCAGTTGAAAAAACTGATTAATCATGAAAAATTTGAATTAATTCATTGTCATACGCCAGTAGCAGGTACAATTACAA
>CAJTDX010000012.1:0-93656 GCA_910575155.1 Lachnospiraceae bacterium | reverse complement strand
AATAAAGATAATATGTTAGAATGATATACAAGCGTGAAATCCAGAAAAGTACACTTTTTTGGATTTAAATATCTTAAAGAATTAATCGATTTTAACCTACAATAATTCAAAATAAAAAGAAAAGGACCATTTAAATGAAGAAGGTATTGTTTGTTGCTACTGTTTTTAAGTTTTTAAATTTTGAAGAAAGCGATATGAACATACTTAAGAATATGGGATATGAAATACATACAGCAACAAATATGCAGGAGTCAGAATGGCTTAGAGATGACGGTAAATTGGATTATCTGCAATTACAAAAGCATCAAATAAATTTTGGGAGAAATCCGTTTTCCCGGAGGAATATTATGGCATACAAGCAGTTGAAAAAACTGATTAATCATGAAAAATTTGAATTAATTCATTGTCATACGCCAGTAGCAGGTACAATTACAAGATTAGCAGCCAGGAAAGCAAGAAAACGTGGAACAAAAATAGTTTATACAAGCCATGGATTTCATTTTCATAAAACGTCATCCAAAAAAAATTGGATATTATTTTACCCTATCGAATTTATTATGTCTTATTTTACAGACATGATAATTACTATTAATAAAGAAGATTATCATGTGATCCAAAAATTTAAAGCAAAAGAAAAACGCTATATTCCAGGAGTTGGAGTTGATGTTGAACATATTGCAAATTTAAAGGTAAATAAAAATGAGTTAAGAAAAGAATTTAACTTGCCGCAGGATGCTTTTGTTGTTATGTCTGTAGGAGAATTGTCTGTTAGGAAGAATCATGAAATGATTATTAATGCGATATCAAAATCTAACAAAAAGAATATTTACTATTTAATTTGCGGAACTGGTGACAGACGTGATTATTTAGAGAGACTGGCAAAGGAAAAGAATGTTAGTGAAAAAATTATTTTTGCAGGGCAGCAGCCTCATGAACAAATATTACGTTTAGAACATGCTATAGATCTGGGAGCCCTTCCATCTCTAATTGAAGGTTTGGGATTGGCGGGGATAGAAACGCTTGCAGCAGGCAAGCCTATGGTTGCATCTGGAATTCATGGAATCAATGACTATGTTATTGATGGGCAGACAGGGATTTGTTGTAATCCTAAAAATGAAAATGAGTTTTGCGACGCTATTGAACAAATGGTAGATGATCGCAAATACTATATGAAATGCTGCAAGGAAGCGCAAAAAAAAGCTTATGAGTTTGATATTACCAAAACAAGAGAATTAATGAGAGCCAATTATAAATGCTTAATTAAAGAAGATACGTATGCAATGGAGTAGAAAAGTGAAAGTTTTATTTTTTTTGCGCAGTTTAAATATAGGAGGCGCTGAAGCGTTTATATATAACGTTTTATCATCACTGGATAATCAAAAGATACATATAGATATTGTAATACAAACACATGAAAATAAGAATAAACAATTGCTTCATTTATGTGCTGAAAAAGATATTAAAATCTTTTATGTTGCGCCATTTGAAAAAAATTATTATAAAAGTATAAAAGAACTCAATGGCATCATAATAGAAAACGCATATGATATCATCCATTATCATGCAAATTCTTTAATTAATATGGTGCCGGTTATATGCGCTAAAAAAAATAATATTCGGTTAGTACTGCACTCACACAATAGTAATAATAATTTAGGCGGGTATATAGGAAAATGCCTTCATTATTTTAATCGTTTTATTATCTCAAAATTAAATATTACCAGGATTGCATGTGGAAACGAAGCAGGATGTTGGATGTTCGGTAATAAAAAATTTACGATTGTTAATAATGCTATTGATATTGATTCGTACAGATTTGATATTATTGCGCGTGATCATCTGAGAAAAAAATATGGTATAGCTGATAGCTGCTATGTGATAGGACATGTTGGGCGTTTTGTAGAAGCAAAGAACCATAAATTTATTATAGATTGTTTCGAACAGATAAATACGAATTACTCAAATGTAAAACTGGTGCTCGTGGGAACTGGAGATTTGTTTAACGACATAAGGGACTATGTAAAACAAAAAAAACTAGATGAAATTGTTATATTTATTGGGGAAGCGCAAGAGTGCAGTATGTATTATTCTGCATTTGATATGATGCTTTTTCCATCTTTTTTTGAAGGGCTGCCGTTCACTCTGGTAGAAGCCCAGGCTTCCGGCCTTCCAGTAGCAGCATCAAACAATGTTACAAAACAAGTTAATATTACTGGGCTTATTAAATATATAAGTTTAAAGGAAAGTATTGATACATGGACAAAAGAAGTTATGCAACATAGAGCAAACCAAAAAGACAGATCTATTTATGCAGAAATGATGAAAGAGTCAATATTTGATATTAATGCTGTAATAGAAGAATTGGCAGACATTTATGTAAATGGAGAAGGAAAATGAGGCACATTATAATCCAGATAGAATCATTGATGAAATATCCCCCTTCATTATCACTAATTAGAATGTTGCATGAATTAGGGGAAGATGTCTATTTTTTTTCAGCGGAGGTTTCGGATCGTGTCAGGCAAAATTGCATTAATGAAAATGTGAATTTGATTAATTTAAAGTATACGTATGATACTAAAAATCCTGCTGCAGAAAAGCTGATAAAAATTCCATTGATTAATTATCAGATAAAAAAGAATTTAAAGAAATATTATACAACAAATACCATAATTTGGGTGATGACAAGCGTTACCTTAAAATATATAGGTAAAAATCTTTTTGGGAAAAATTACATAATGTATATGTATGAGCTGTCACAGGAATTAAGGTATTATCAAAAGTTCAGATACCCGTGCGTAAATTTGGAAAAACTCTTTAAGAATGCAATAGCTGTAATTGAATGTGAATATAATAGAGCCCATATTGCGCAAGCCTGGTTTGGTTTAAGCCAGACACCATATGTATTGCCCAATAAGCCTTATATGAGTAAATTAAACAGATACTCATTTATTGAAGATGAATATTGCAGAACTGTGATGGAACAAATTAAAGATAGAAAAATTATTTTATATCAGGGAATTATTGATGAAGAACGTCCATTGAATCCATTCATTGAAGCAGTGAATGAGTTAGGTGCAGAATATGCCATGGTTATAATGAGCGGAGATTACAAGAATGTAAAATCTGCAAAAAGTGATAATTTGTTTCTGCTGCCATTTGTAAACCCGCCGCATCACTTGGAGATTACAAGTTGGGCGTATATTGGGATTTTATCTTACTTTCCAGTAAGAAATGCAGCGACATCACCTTTAAATGCCATATATTGTGCGCCCAATAAGATCTATGAATATGCTATGTTCGGGATACCGATGCTGGGCAATGATATACCTGGTCTGCAGTATAGTGTTCAAAATAATAAAATGGGGATTTGTTTACCATCATTTAGCAGAAAAGATATTATTGGGGCAATTAAATGTATTAAAAAAAATTATAGTATGTACAGCCGGAATGCAGAATTATTTTACGATGAGATTTGCAATAAGGATGTATTGAAAGAGATTATAACGGGAGAAAAATCAAATGTATGCAAAGGTTAGTGCTAAAACATTTAAAAAGTCAGTGTTTCTATACATTTGTGCTACTCCTTTCCTTGGGAGTTACTCAAATTCTTTTATAGTGTATCTTAGTATTATCCTGTTACTGGGATATAATCTGCTGGAATATTATAAAGGGACAGTATTACCCAAAGCTCCATTTTTGTTTTTTATCTGGTGTATCATTGTGACAACGTTTATGGATTTGATTGTGGTGGATGCATATTCTACCAGCATTAATCGAGCAATTGCATTTGTTTTATATGTGATTACAGTTATCACTTTGTCAAAGGATAAAGATGTTCATTTGTTTTTAAAATTTTATGTTGTGTTTGCGCACATGGCCCTTGCTTTTTTTATTGTTCAGGTTTTATTTTATTATATTCTGCACATGGCCATAATGTTTCAGATTCCCTTTTTAGCCTTAAATGAAAATCTAAACAGCGCATACAATTATTTAAATACGGCAAGAACAATCGGCGTTCTTTTTCCAAGATTTCCGGGACCATTTTCAGAACCGTCAATCTATGCAGATTATCTGGCTCCGTTATTGCTGCTATATCTGTATGGGACCAAAGATATAAAGAAAAACAGTGTTGTAGCCGGTATCATAGTTGTAACATTGTTTTTGTCAACTTCCGGAGTTGGGATAATAATGGCGTGTGTTAGCGTTGGTTTATATATTTGGCTCAAAAATTCAAAAGACAGAAAAAAAGCGCTGTGGATTCCGGTACTCGCGTTGATTTTATTTACTGGTGTTCTGGTTGTGTATGCATCAAGCGGAAGAATCAGGGAGACAATTAATACTTTATTTGTTCCTGGAACAGGAGATCAAAATTCAAAAGCCGATTATAGAATATACAGGGGCATTTATTATTTCCTTTCACTGCCTGTGATCTATAAAGTAACGGGAATCGGACTTTTTAATGCAGAGAAGTTTGCATTACAAAACAATTTGGTAAATCCTTATGATGCCGATACAAGTTCTTATGAATACTTTAATGGGATTTCTCAAACTTTTATATATACGGGAATCATAGGAACAATAATATTTTGTTTATTTTTGATGAAAATTGTTCCAAGAAAAAGTATGATTGAGAAAGCTTTTTTTGTACTTTATCTTATGCTGATTGTCGGAACCTCTTATTTGTTTACAGAGATGGCAGTCATTTATTTGGCGCTTGCCTATATCGTCAGGCAAGAAGGAGATGAGAAAACTTAAATGAAAGCGGATATATTGACAATACATTTCGGGGTAAATTATGGTTCGGCATTACAGTCTTACGCTTTAAGCAGAATATTGGAACAATTAAATGTACGGACAGAAGTGATTGATTACATTCCCTTGAAATATGGTATTTGGAATGAATTTTCCAGTAATAAGAAAGGGAACTATCCATTAGCTGTCATTGCGGCAGCTTTCATTTTTAAATTCCCCTCAAAATACAGGCACAGGAAAATATTTGAAAAATTTTTAAGAAAAAATCTGAATCTTACGAAAGTTTATCATACCAATGCAGAATTAAAAGCGGAACCACCCCAGTCAGATCTATACATTGTTGGGAGCGACCAGGTATGGAATTTCGATTATAATGAAAGCGGAGATTTTACATATTTCTTTGATTTCTTGCCATCGGCCTCGCGTAAGATTTCTTATGCTGCCAGTATTGGTAAAACATCGTTGAGTAATAATGAAAGAGAATGCATCAAGAAATATTTGTCTGAATTTTCAGGGGTTTCTTTGAGGGAAGACTACAGTACAGAATTATTAAATTCCATGGGAATCCAATCAAATCATGTTTTGGATCCCACAATACTGCTGTCAGAACATGAATGGAATCATTTTGCAAAAAGGAGAAAACATAAGGATTCCTATATATTGATTTATGTCATGGATTATTTGTACCATGATTTGATCGACATAGCTGAAAAGATATCAAAGCAGTTTGACTACAAAATATATATGATTGCATTTAAAAGAATTAAGGACAAAAGGGTGGATAAACAATTTATCTATGCTGATCCTCAGGAATTTTTGGATTTATTTTTGAACGCATCATATGTAGTGACTAACTCTTTTCATGGAGTAGCTTTTTCTGTTAATTTTAATAAGCAGTTTTGTGCTGTAGCAAAGGAAAACTATAACATAAGAATACAGAGCCTGCTCCGTATGATGGAAATAGAAGGCCATTTTGTATCTTCAGTAAGTGAGTTTGATATAAGACATAAGATTGATTATTCTAATGTGAATCGGATTCTAGCCGAACAGCGAACTAATTCACTGGATTATCTTAAAAAATTTTGTAAAAATACAGATAAAGTAAAAGGAGACGCGGTGCAGATATAAGCATCGTAAATAATATGTTAAGTGCTGTGATACTGAATTATAACGATTCAAAATTAACAATGGAACTGGCAAAAAAAATAAGCCGTTTTGACATAATTAAGCACGTGGTAGTAGTAGATAATTGTTCGCAAGATGATTCTTATGAGACAATGAAAAAAGCTGTGTCTTTCAAAATTGATGTGATAAAAACAGATAAAAATGGAGGATATGGGTATGGAAATAATTATGGGATTCGATATGCTTCTGAAAGATATGGGACGGAATATGTATTAATATGCAATCCTGATATAGAAGTATCAGAAAATACCATAGGACATTTGCTGGAATTTGCGACAGAACATGATGAATGTGGTGTTACCGCGCCTCTAATGCTCGATTCAGATTATCGTTTAAACACAAGATGTATATGGAAAATTCCTACCTTTTGCCAGTACCTGTTTTTTTCTCTCCCTATTACAGGCCGATTTTTCCAAGGTATGTATTATAAAGAAAATGAACTGCAAAAGAATGAGAAAAAATATATAGAGACAGGTTGTGTCGCAGGTTCCTTATTGCTTATAAATACTGAAAAGTTATTTAATTGTGGGATGTATGATGAAAACATTTTCTTATATTGTGAAGAAACATCGTTGGGCCTGAAAATGAAACAGGCAAATTATAAAACATATTTGCTGACAGACGAGACGTTTGTGCATCATCACTCTGTCAGTATAAATAAGAGTATAAAAAGCAAAGTCCAGCAGGCCAAAATTATGTGGGACAGCCGATTGTATGTATTAAACAAATATTATATAAAAACATTTTTTGGCAGGCTATTGGCTGGTTTTATCGCAAAAATCGCTTTGGCAGAGATTTATATGATTGAATGGATAAAAAATGGCTTTGACAAAGGATGAAAGATATGAATGCCAATAAATCAATAAAATCAAATATTGTATTAAATTGTATCAAAACAGCATTGAATGTGATTTTTCCATTAATTACATTTCCTTATATCAGCAGAGTTTTGGGACCGGTTCATGTGGGAAAAATAAGTTTTACCAACTCCGTTATCAGTTATTTTACGTTAGCTGCATCATTAGGAATTACAACCTATAGTTTGAGGGAGGGGGCTGCAGTAAGGGATGATACAGAAGAGAGAAACAGACTTTTTAATGAAATTTTTACGGTAAATTTTATTTCAACATTAATTTCGTTTATTCTGCTTTTAATTGTAAATGGCATGAATACGGCATTACGTTCTTATTCTGTGCTTTTGCTGATTCAGTCACTATCGCTTATTTTTAACTGGATTGGAGTAGAATGGATCTTTAATATATATGAAGATTTTTTACAAATAACAATACGATCATTTTTGGCTCAGTTGGTATCGTTAATTTTAATGTTTTTATTCGTGCGGACTACGGACGATTATGTGGTATATACAGCCATTACTGTGTTTGCTGCCGGCGGCTCCTTTGTTTTTAATTTTGCACATGCCAGAAAGTATTATCAGCCGCATTTGATTCGGCATTGTGAGCTGAAAAAACATCTGAAAACAATGACTGTTTTAGCAGCGAATCTGTTTGCCATTACAATATATGTAAATTCTGACATTACGATGCTTGGATTTATGACTGGAGAGTATGAGGTTGGTTTATATAGTACAGCCGTAAAAATATATACAATCGTAAAAAATATAATGGCGGCAATAATTGTGGGAGTAATGCCGCGTGTTTCTTATTGGTTTTTAAACGGCCAAAAGGAAAATTATAAAGCCTTGGTCAATAAGATGGCTCAAATTTTGATATTATTATGTTTCCCTGCAATGCTCGGACTTTTTATGGTAAGTGATGATATTATTTTGATTTTGGCTGGTTCTGATTATTTGCCAAGTGCAGGTATATTAAAAATTTTATCGTTTGCAATAATATTTGCGGTATTCGGATCGTTTTTTTCGTCATATGGGCTTATTGTCAGGAGAAAAGATAAGACTGTTCTGGCTTTTACTGTCACAAGCGCAGTGATAAATGTCGTGTTCAATTTTATTCTAATACCCTTGCTGGAAATTCGAGGGGCGGCATTGACAACACTTATTTCGGAAGCGACTGTCTGCGTTGCTTTTATGTTTAAATCAGAAATAAAATTAGATAGCCGCATCATTAAGAACTCAATTATCACTTGTGTATTATCCTCTTCTTGGATTGTTGGTTTATGTATTTTTTGCAGGGGAATTACAAATATTTATGTCCGTCTATTGATTACCGTGGCGCTAAGCGTAATGGGAGTAGTTGTGTCTGCAATATTAAGAAAGGAAGAAATCGTAATAAATGAATTGCAGATTATTATGAAAAAATTCAGAAGACGCACTTAAGTTTAATCAGAGAAGAATCGGTTGTAAATAAAAGATTTTTAGCGAACCAGACTTTCGTTAAATTTGGAATTGACAAGAAAGAGGTTTTGGAATGAAATATGTATGTGGAGCAAATCAGTGTACAGGATGTATGGCCTGCGTAGATATCTGCCCAAAAGAAGCAATTACAATACATGACGATATAGCTGCGTTTAACGCTGTGATTCAAGAAGAAAAATGCGTAAATTGCGGGGCATGTTATCGGGTCTGCCAAAATAATAACATGGTAAAATTGCAGCAGGCGCAAAATTGGTATCAGGGATGGGCAGAAAATGTCGAAACCAGAAGTGCGGCATCTTCTGGCGGACTTGCCTCAGAGTTAATGGCTTCTTTTGTCAGAACTGGCGGGAAGGTATGCAGCTGCTCTTTTAAAAATGGGAAGTTTTTGTTTTCCATTGAATCACAACCTGCAAATCTGGGGAAATTTGCAGGTTCTAAATATGTAAAAAGCAATCCGAACGGGATATATAAACAAATTGCTTCAGAATTGCGCAATGGGAAAAAATTAATGTTTATAGGATTGCCTTGCCAGGTTGCCGGTTTAAAAAAATATATAACGCCTGATTTGCAAAAAAATTTATATACAGTTGACATGATTTGTCATGGGACGCCTTCTGTAAAAGTTCTGGAACGTTTTCTCGCGCAGTATGGATATACATTGAAAGATCTGCATGATATCCTCTTCCGTATAAAAGACAGGAGGCAGATAGCAGAAAAATATAAGCCGATTGTACGCAATGGAATTATGGATTGTTATTCTATTGCATTTATGTATGCACTTTGCTATACAGAAAATTGTTACCATTGTTCCTTTGCGAAAAAGGAAAGAATCTCAGATATTACCATTGGTGATTCGTGGGGAAGCGCTTTAGATCTTTCAGAACAGAAAAAAGGCATCTCACTTGTGTTGTGCCAAACCAAAAAAGGGCAGAAGTTATTAGAACAAGCAAATCTGCATCTTGAAGATGCAGACAGAGAACAAGCGATTTTATATAATCAGCAATTAGTCATGCCGTCAAGGATGCCAAAAGCTCGTAACATGTTTTTGGAGGGATTGAAACGAGGGAAAAAATTTAATCGTCTTGTCTGTATGGCAAAACCGTCAAAATATTTTAAACAGTTAATGAAACGCATGTTGATGGATTTACATATCTATAAAGATCCATCTGTAAGGGCATACTCTATATTTATAAGCGTAAAAAATGTTGTTTCTTCAGAGAAAAATGAAAGCAATTAGCAGCTTTCATTATAGTCTATACGCAGGGAAACGAAAGGAATCTGAATCTTATGAAAAAAATATTACTTGTATTTGGTACACGGCCAGAAGCAATAAAAATGTGTCCGCTGGTAAATGAATTAAAAAAGAGAGAACATGTCCGTGCAATAGTATGTGTCACAGGTCAGCATCGAGAAATGCTGGATCAGGTTTTGGAGGCTTTTAACGTTGTGCCAGACTATGATCTTTCTATTATGAAGGACAGGCAAACATTATTCGATGTGACAATTAATATTTTAGGAAGCATCAAAAATGTGCTTGAGAAGGTTCGGCCGGATGTGGTTTTGGTCCATGGAGATACAACTACAACATTCGCAGCTGCTTTAGCGTGTTTTTATATGCAGATACCTGTCGGACATGTTGAAGCCGGACTGCGTACATATAATATTTACTCTCCATACCCTGAGGAATATAACAGGCAGGCAGTAAGCATTATTTCAACATATAATTTTGCACCTACAGAATTATCAAAAAAGAATCTGCTGCGGGAAGGAAAAAAAGAAGAATCTATCTATGTAACAGGAAATACGGCTATTGATGCGTTAAAAACTACCGTAAGAATGGATTATAAAAATGAACATTTAGATTGGGCAAAGGACTCGAGATTAATTATGATTACCGCTCACAGACGTGAAAACCTCGGTGTGCCAATGCAGCATATGTTTAAGGCGATCAGGCGGGTTCTGAATGAGCATCCAGATATCAAGGCAATTTATCCAATACATATGAATCCTTCTGTAAGGGATATGGCCAATCAAGAATTAGCACGCTGTGATAGAATCCGCATGATTGAGCCGTTAGACGTTTTGGATTTTCATAATTTTCTTAGCAGATCATATTTAATTCTTACCGATTCAGGAGGAATTCAAGAGGAAGCTCCTTCTCTTGGCAAGCCTGTTTTGGTGATGAGAGATACTACGGAACGACCAGAGGGAATAAACGCCGGAACTTTAAAACTGGTAGGAACAAATGAAGAAACCATTTATAAAAGTTTTTCTGAACTGCTGTCAGACAGAAGAATATATGATAAAATGTCCCATGCATCTAATCCATATGGCGATGGACATGCCGCTTCAAGAATAGCAGATATTCTTGAGGGAAAAATCTCGGAATTTAACTTCGGAAAACGCATGAGTCAATAAATTATAAACACGTCCCGTTCTGGAAAATAAAAGGGACGTGTTTATGGAAGAACTATTGCCATGGAACCTATTACATAATATGACCTATGCTATGGTTCCTTATTTGCTGCGTATACCATGCATTCTTTCTGGAAAAAACAGATACCATACGCTAGAATATCCTTATACCCTTCCTCGCTTAGTTCTTCTTTTCTATCTGCTGAACCGCCTTTTTGCATCTAATTTCTAAAGATATTTCCCTGTTTAATCCAGCAAATATCCGCTTTTATAAGAGCATTCTAAATAACTGGGATTTTGATAATAAATATCTGTTTGAAAATCAGATATTTTAGCACTAATAAAAGAAGAAAAAATATTTATCAGCTCATCCACTTCTTTTCCAGACTCTGCACAATTCTCTATCATTATACTGTACAAAATTCCAATATCCATAAATCCTGGAATTTTGTATTTGCATCCGGTAATTGTATCAAAATCACCTTCTAAAATATTATATTGTTTGATTAATTCATCACTCACTTGTTGGAATGAAAGACAATGATTTACTTCTGCGTCGCAGAGCTTCTTTTCAACAGTGGATGAATTTCAACGTACATAATGTTTATTTAATTTCCAATCATAGCTATGTAATCTCCTCCCCCCGGAACTCCTCCATAGTAGCGGCTGTTTTGCTATTGATTCCCTTATGTCCCAATACGGTTGACACTGTTTTTAATATAATCTTCAAATCGCCCAAAAAAGTTATATGCTCCACATATTTTATATCCCACTCAAATTTATCTTCCCAGCTAATGCTGTTTCTTCCATTTACCTGCGCAAGTCCGGTAATTCCCGGCCTTACATCATGTCTGTGACGCTGTCTGTCATTGTACAACGGAAGATAGCGTACCAAAAGGGGTCTGGGGCCTACAATAGTCATATCGCCTTTTAAAATGTTAATCAGCTCCGGCAGCTCATCCAGACTGCTGCTCCTGAGTTTTTTGCCAAAAGCGGTCAATCGTACTTCATCTGGAAGCAAATTTCCTTCTGCATCTTTTTCATCTGTCATGGAGCGAAACTTATACATATAAAAAATCTTTTCATCTTTTCCCGGACGCTCCTGTTTAAAAATCACCGGACCTCCAAGTTTCATCCTGACTAACAGAGCAACTCCCGCAAATACCGGACTTAACAGAATGATTGCCCCAAATGACAATACGATATCTATCATTCTTTTTATATAGTTTTTATACATACTCAACTCTCCTGATTTTTCTTGCCGGCACTCCCACATAAGTGCCGCTCTCTACGAGATCTTTCACAACCACTGCTCCGGCTCCCACGACAACATTTTCACAAATACGGATATTGTTGCTTACCACTGCCCCGGCTCCAATCCATGTGTTATTTCCGATTTCTACATTCCCGGCAAGATGCGCCCCCACTGCAATATGCACATAATCGCCAATTCTGCAGTCATGATCTATGGAAACATCTGTATTTACAATAACGCCTTTGCCCAGAACTGTACCAGGCTGAATTACAGCATTTGCCATCACAACGGTACCGGCTCCTGTCTCTATTGGCTCTTCCGGAAGTACGGCACAGGGATGTATCAATGACACCATGGAAACTCCCCTGGCCTCGTATGCTTCCTGCAGCCGTTTTCGTGTCTCCGCGTCTCCTATGGCAACAATAACATCATATTCGTCCATATATGCAAAAACATCCTGAGTTCCTCCTTTTACCTTACTGCTCTCCTTTTGACCCGGATTATCATCCACAAATTCTATACTCTGGTAACATCCCAATTGATATGCTAAGTCGCGGATTACCCTGCCATGTCCGCTGATTCCGGCTATCAAAAGTTTCAGGTACCCCCCCCCCCGTATTTTTGAAGGTTTTGCGGGAATTCCGGTCGCCACACATCCTGATGGAAGATCACGAACTACTACTGCTCCGGCCCCTACAATTGTATCTCTTCCCACCGTAATTCCCTGAATAATCTTGCTTCCCGTTCCTATCTCTGTCCCTTGTTCCAGTCTCGTACAGCCAGAAATATTTACTCCCGGATAAACCGTTACAAAAGATTCTAAAACTGCATCATGGCCTACCGTGCATGACAAATTCAGAATCACAAAATCTGATATTTGANACAGGTTTACATAACCTTTTTTATCCAGCAGTTCCTTGATCATAAGCGTTTTGTCTACATAGTAATATCCTTTTTCAAATATTGTTCCAAAATCATCTATTCCAATTGGCAATGGCTGGTAATTCATATGGTATACCTCCGTGATAGTCCTAACTGTTCCGCTCAATTCGATATCCTTCCAACTGTGTGCTGTACAAATTTTTTATATTACTCCGGCGGTTAAATATCGCAGGATTTAGACAAGTAAAAACTGTAATATTTAACCGCTGGAGTAATACATACATCAAACCGCGGGGAAAAACCCTGCTTATATTCTAACATATAATTACCGTTCTGCAAGAAAAATCTAAGCTTATGCAAGTTGTCCATAGCCTATGTATTTTCTGTCTGAAAAAGTACACTTTTTTGGACGCTGATTCAATGAGAAACTACATTATTAATAAGTTGCTTTTCAAATATCAGCAAAGAGTGAAACAGAAAATTTGGAGATATGAGTACAAAGATGGAACAGGGAAACAAGCGCATTGATATAGTAATAATTGCAAATTTTTGCGGGAATTTAGACGGCAGTGATAACAACAGATTTGTATATTTAGCTCCAATTTTGGAAAAAGACTGCGATGTGGAGCTTATCACGAGTGATTTTAATCATATGTCTAAACAACACCGCCATGGGAATATGTTGGCAAGTACTTATAAAATTACCCTGCTTCATGAACCAGGATATTCAAAAAATATATCATTATGGCGGTTTCTAAGTCATTGGATCTGGGGAAGAAATGTTAAGAAATATCTTCTGTCACGTAAAAAACCGGATGCAGTCTATTGTGCAGTTCCTTCTTTAACCGGAGCGTTTGAGGCGGCAAAATATTGTGAAAAAAACAATATAAAGTTTCTTATAGACATACAAGATTTATGGCCGGAAGCTTTTGGGATGGTATTTCATATTCCTATTATCAGTGATTTAATATTTTTTCCATGGAAACGCCTGGCAGATAGTATCTATAGCAGAGCAGATGAAATTATTGCAGTATCGCAGACCTATGTTGATACAGCATTAAAGGTTAACAGAAAATGTAAGCATGGGCATTCCATATTTTTAGGAACCGATCTTGACACATTTGATAAAAATGTTTTAGAACATCCGATAGAAAAGAACTCTTCCGGGGAATTGTGGATAGGATATTGTGGAACATTAGGCAGCAGTTATGATCTGATTTGTGTGTTTGACGCATTAAAAATTATAACGGAAAAAGGGATTCAAGCGCCCAGATTTATTATTATGGGTGATGGCCCGCGCAGAAAGGAATTTGAAGATTACGCAAAAAAAAATAACATAAATTGTGAATTTACGGGTTTACTTTCATATGGAGAAATGTGTGGTCTGATTAAAGCGTGTGATATGGTAGTGAATCCAATAACATGTGGCGCTGCGCAAAGTATTATTAATAAACATGCGGATTATGCGGCGAGTGGTCTTCCAGTCATTAATACGCAGGAGTGTGTGGAATACAGGAATTTGATAGATAAATACCAGATGGGATTTAATTGTAACAATAATGATTCAGAGGCTTTGGCTGAAAAAATTCTTCAATTAATTCAGGATAAATCGTTAAGAGAACGTATGGGAAATAATGCCAGGAAATGCGCAGAAAAAAATTTTGACCGCAGTTATAGTTACAATCAAATCAGACAGGTTCTTTTTGAATGAAAGGTAAATACGTTGAAGATAGCTATTTTATATATGGGTGATATTAAGTATGCACCTTTTATTGAGAAATATACGCAGATATTTACGGAAAATGATATAGAATATGAAATTATATTTTGGAACAGGGATGCGGATGAAAAAGATGTTCCTGTGAACTGTAAAGCTTATAGGAATCATATGAAGCTGGATCTCCCGAAACGAAAAAAAATAAAAGGTTTTTGGGGATTCAGAAATTTTTGTAAATTTTGTATAAAAGAGAATGGCTACGATAAGTTAGTGATTTTAACAACATTGTCAGCTTTTTTTGTGTTTGATATTCTTTTGCATAAATATAGAAAGAAATACTTATTTGATATACGTGATTTTTCTTACGAAAATATAAGATTATTTAAAGTAATTGAAAACAGGCTTATTAAGAATTCAGAGTATACCATTATTTCTTCTCCATATTTTAAAGAATTTTTGTTAAAAGGACATGATTATATTGTCTGTCATAATCATAATAAACAGGATGATCTTGTAGAAAAAGTAGTAAAGATTCGCAAAGAATCCAAAATAAATGTGGGATTTGTAGGCGCTTTGAGGTATTTTGAACATCAGAAATATATTATAGACGCACTCGCTAATGATGATCGTTTTCTATTAAGCTATTATGGGACAGGTCCGCAACTGGATCGTTTTAAAAAGTATAAAGCTGATAAAAACATAAAAAATATGTTTCTTTACGGCGGTTTTAATCATCAGAATATAGGTGAAATTTTAAAGCAGGTTGATATTTTGAATAATAGTTATGGGTATGCAGATAGTCGTTTTTCAGCGGAAATTCATTATGCAATGTCCAATAAATATTATTCCGGACTGCAATGGGCAATTCCCCAACTGGTCGAAACAGATTCCTGTAAATGTAAAAGAGTGGAAAGCTTGAATCTTGGAATTGGTATAGATATAAAAGATACAGAATTTGCTGATAAATTATATCAATACTATTTAACATATGATGAAGATTTATTAAGAAAAGAAGCGGCGGCGGAATTAAAAAGAATTAATGAAGAAGAAAAAGTATTTTACTCCAGTGTAAAAGAATTTATTAAGGATGGTAAGGAAGATGAATAAAAAAATATTTACAGTTCTTTTATGTTTTTGGCCAATACTTAATATTTATTCCTACCAGACAGGAGGACTTCTTGGATTTGGAGATCTGTGTATATTAGCATATGCAGTCTTTTATGTAAGATTTTGCCAAAGAATCAGATTTTTTAAAGAAATAAAATATTACTTCATATTTATGATTGCAGTAACTGCCATGTCGCTGCTTGACACATGTTTCATAGGTGAGAAAGGCGAGGGAGCAGGTGCAATTTCAAGTATAGCGCGGGTTGCTTTTTATGCCGTTATTGTTATTATGTATATTCCAAAGTGTTTGGATTTTGAATATGGAATACAAATTATAAAAAGGTTTACTATTGCCAATGCAATTATCATATATGCACAAACAATACTGTATATGTTTTTCGGCAGGGTTACTTTGTTGATTCTGCCAGTGGTGCCTTTATCAAATGGTGAAACGTATGACAAAATGTATCGTTCGCTTGTCGCACATTCCGGAAGTTACTATTTTAGAGCTTCAGGATGTTTTTCAGAACCAGCGCATTTTGTTCAATATGCGTTGGTTGGAATTTTACTGTTTTTGTATGATCGTAATGGAGAAAAAAATGTAAACGACAGAAAAAGCTTTTGGCTGGCTGTTTGTTGTTCAGGAGCAGCAATTTTGTCAACGTCAAGTATAGGAATTATTTTTACGGTTCTGATATGGGTGCATTGGGTATTGACGACATTGTTCAAACGTTATGTTCCAGCAAATTTAATGAAAAATTATGCAGTTCTAATACCTGTTTGTCTGCTTGCGTTTCTATATATAATTAGAAAATTAAATGTTTTTACAATATTACTCGGAAAATTAAGCTTTGCCACTATTATGGACAGTAATTCTTCCTTTGCCTATAGGGTGAGCAGAGGTTTTGAAATATATTCAAAGTTTCCATTGCGGGAAAAATTATTTGGAGTTGGGTTTGGAAACATATCTTCCTATATGCAGTCTACAAGCGCGTTGAATTCATATGCAGACTCAGATTATATGAACAGCATAGCTTATATTCTTTGTTCTGTTGGACTGACAGGGTTGATTTTTTTCTTGCTGATTTTTTATAAATTGCTAAGCAAAAATTATTTTTTGAAAATATTTACGTTATATATTTTGGCATTGTCGTGTTGTGCTTCGGTATTTAGTTCAGATATATGGATGATTTTTATGGGCATTTATATAATGTTTGACAGAGCGCCTTCGCAGAAAATAGAAGGGAAGGTAAGCTATGGATGAAACATGTGTTTTTTTTGTATACGGAATGAGCGGAGGAACAGCTACCTTATCTTATAGATTGAGCAGAGAATATCAAAAAAGAGGATTCAGGATTATATACGTTTGCGAGGAAATTAATGATTTAGATAATTATCATTTATTTCAGGAATTGGGGATGGAAGTAATTGTTTCTAGGCGTTCGAATTGGTACAGGAGAATAAAAAATACGATTGAAAAAGCAAAGCAGGTTACAATCTGGGTTTACAGTTATGAAATATTTTCCGTCGCTGAGAAGGTTAAACGAGTCAGAAAGCATTTAGAAACAAATATATTTTTATATGTAGTTCATGAGCGCTGTTTGATAAGAGGCGGCGGTTCTGGCAGAGGTATTTACGAAAAAATATGTTCCTTGATTAATTCGCTGAACGCCAAGTACGTTAAAACCATAGACCAAAATAATGAGCTGCTGTTTATGGAGCAAAGAATTGTAGCGTTAACTGAACATCATTTAGAAATGCAATTTCAGGATACCGGCAGTAAGGTATTTCCGCTTCCGTATTATTTTGAAGAACATCCGCTTGGTATTGGCAAAAGAAAAAAAATTATTTCCACAATGACAAGAATGGATTTTCCGTTTAAAGGATATGTCATAGGTTTATTAGATATTTTTTGCAAATATTACCAGGAGTACGGATTGGAATTGTGGATTATTGGTTCAGGAGCGTCAGAAGATGAGCTGAGAGCAAAGATAGAACAACTGGACGATGAAGCCAGGTCTCACATAAAATTATTTGGAAATATAGAATATACCAAAGTGAAGGATCTATTAAAAAACACATACGTTTTTGTGGGGATGGGAACGGGAATTTTAGACGCCGC
Source organism: Lachnospiraceae bacterium (assembly GCA_910575155.1). GTDB lineage: Bacteria > Bacillota > Clostridia > Lachnospirales > Lachnospiraceae > Petralouisia. Next base: position 75,883 of record CAJTDX010000012.1, on the reverse strand, counting down.
TTCTGTTATGCTTCCATCGATAGGAGTACAGGCATACCAATATGAATGTCTGGGGGATGGATTTTTAAATGATAATCCGCAGATTTTGGGATATATGTCTGATCAGGAAGGTTTGCATAATATAGAGCGGGAACTGCTTCAGATTTTAGATTTGTCAGAAGAAGATTATTTGGAATTTTGCAAGAAAGAATATTTTGCAGCCAGGGATTACTATAGTATAGAAAATTTTGTAAACAGGCTGGATAAATTAAAGAAAGGGAACAACAAACACTCAGTGTTGGAACAGACAGGATATAAAATAAATTATGTTTTAGGAAAAATAAATTTATTCATACATGGGTGTTAGTTCATAAGAGAATTGGAATGAGTGCGAAACAGGAATTAACGATAGAAGAGCTAAGACAATTAGAGACAGAAATTTTGGAAGATTTCCATGAGGTCTGTAAAAGGAATAACTTAAAATATTCTATTGCGTTTGGTACATTATTGGGGGCAGTAAGGCATGGAGGTTTTATTCCATGGGATGATGATATAGACATCATTATGCCAAGGCCCGATTATGAAAAGTTTATAGAAATTGCAAATCATCAGTTAAAAGCGGAACATAGATTTATATCCATTGAAGTGGAAGAAAAATTTATGGCCCCTCTGGCAAAGATTATCCATACAAAGACCAGTTTGTATGAAAAAGAACATGCATCCCGGGTTGTATTAGGGGTATATATGGATATTTTTGTATATGATGGAGTTCCGGACAAGAAAAGAAAACGCGACAGAATGTTTAAGACGTCTATTTTGCTGGAAAAGGGATGGAGTTTTTGTGAATGTGCAGCCTATAGCAAAACAGCGCCGCTCTTACGTCCTGCCAGGAAACTTTGTAATAAAACGATGCTCGCCAGACTATTTTCCATGGAGATGAATCGGAGAGCGAAAAAGTATTTATTTGCGAATAGTGAATATATGGCAAACAATATGTTTTTAGGGGAGAATTTCCACAAAAGGCAAGCGAATGTTTTTGAAGCAAAGGAATTTGAACAATTAACAGAGTATCAGTTTGAACACTTAAAAGTCACAGGATTTAAAAATTATGATTTATTTCTGACGAGATGGTATGGAGATTATATGAAATTGCCGCCGAAGGATGAGCAGGTCAGCAACCATGATTTTTATGCCTGTTGGAAGCAGCTGTAAATCTGGCAGTTATAAAATTAAGGAAGGAATCAGTTTGAAAGATATAATGACAAATAATCTTGGCAGAGGATTTCAGCTTTACCAGGAAGAATATGAAGAAAAAGTCATAGAGGTAATGCGCTCCGGATGGTATATTCTTGGACAAGAATTGAAACAGTTTGAGGATGAATGGGCACAGTATGTTGGAAGCAGATATTGTGTAGGACTGGCTTCTGGCTTAGATGCCTTAATTCTCGCTTTTCGGGCATTAAATATTGGCGAAGGTGATGAAGTGATCGTACAGGGGAACACATACATTGCCAGCGTCATTGGGATTACTTCTAACAGGGCAAAGCCTATATTTGTAGAGCCAGACGAGTCTTTTGGCATAGATCTTAATAAGATAGAAAAAAAGATTACAAAAAAAACAAAGGCAATTTTAGTCGTTCATTTATATGGAATTCCATGTGAAATGCAGGGGATCGTGGATTTATGTAAGAAATATAATTTGAGATTAATAGAAGATTGTGCGCAATCGCATGGCGCGGAATATCACGGAAAGATGACAGGTACATTTGGAGATATAGGATGTTTTTCCTTTTATCCTTCGAAGAATCTGGGCGCTTTTGGGGATGCAGGGGCAGTTGTGACAGATCATGAAGAGTTGGCTGATAAAATTAGAATTCTTAGAAATTATGGAAGTGAAAAGAGATATTACAACAAAGTTGCAGGCGTTAATTCACGTCTGGATGAACTGCAGGCAGGATTGCTCCGGGTAAAACTGAGACATTTGGAGGAACTGACACAAGAAAGGGAAGCAATCGCAGCCAGATACATTGAAGAAATAAATAATGAACTGATTCAACTTCCAATTCCCCGAAAAGAATGCAGGTGTGTGTGGCATCAATTTGTGCTGCAGACAATATTCAGGGATGAATTAATAAATTATTTAAAAGAGAGGAAAATAGGAACGATTATCCATTATCCTGTGCCTCCGCATTTGGCCGAAGCATATATTGGTTTGGGATATCAAAAAGGTGATTTTCCAATTACTGAGAGGCTGGCGGATACAGTGCTGTCTATTCCTGTTTACAATGGTATGACAGAGAAGGAAATAGATTACGTAGTAGATTGTATTAATAAATTCAGGGGGGATTAGATATGCATAACATAAATAAAGTACAAATGCTTGAATTTCCGCAGCACGGTGATGAAAGAGGCCATCTGGTCATTGTCGAGGGAACAAAGGATATTCCATTTGAAATAAAAAGAGCTTTTTATATTTATGGATCAGACAAAGAGGTTGTGCGGGGGCAGCATGCGAACAGAAGATCGGAATTTGTTTTAATTAATGTGGCTGGAACAAGTAAGGTGAGAGTAAAAGACGGAGAGGGTAATGAGGCGATTTTTTGTTTGAACAGGCCTCATACAGGTATATATATTCCAACTATGGTTTGGAAAGATATGTATGATTTTAGTGCGGATTCGGTTTTGCTTGTTCTGTCAAGTGAACATTATGATCCGGATGAATACATAAGAAATTATGAGGATTTTCAAATGGAGATTTGCAGAAATTTGTAATTGGAGAGACAAGATGGAAGTATTTGAAACAGGCAGTGAGGAATATCAAAAGAGCATAAAAGCGAACCTGATTTTTGACAGTGTAGGTTTTAATGAATTGAACTCAGATAAAGTTGAAAATGTAAGATATTTCTTGTTCAGAGATACCAAAAACAGGTTTGGACTATGTGTGGGAGGAAAGAGAAATTCATACAGAGCGCCGTTCTCTGCTCCTTTTGCAATGATTGAGCCAGTAAGAGAGAATTGGAGTATCGAACAGTTGGAGCAGGCTGTTGATTGTATGCTTAATTTAGCACAAAAGGAGCAGTGGAACGAAATCAGCCTGACGCTGCCTCCCAATTTTTATGCCCCCAATCTGGTTTCCGCCACACAGAATATTTTTTTACGAAAAGGTTTCAGTCTGAAGCATATAGATTTAAATTATGCCTTTGATTTATCAAAAGTTTATGCGGATGATTACAGGGAAAAGCTGCCGCGCAATGGGAGAAAAAATTTAAATATTGCCTTGAAAAGTGATTTGTATTTTAGCTGTTGTGACAGCGAGGAACAGATTAGAATGGCGTATGAAGTGATTAAAATTAATCGTGAGTCTAAAGGGTATCCTTTGAGAATGAGTTTTGAGCAAGTGTTGAATACCATAAAAATAGTGCCGCATGATTTTTTTCTTGTTTCGTTTGGCGGAAAAAATATTGCAGCAGCCCAGGTGTTTTATGTTACAGAAGAAATCGTTCAGGTTATTTACTGGGGGGATGTTCCTGGATTTTCTGAACAAAAATCAATTAATTACCTGGCGTATAAACTGATTCAGCATTATGGAGAAAAAGGATTGAAATTTTTGGATATTGGACCATCTACAGAGAATGGCATACCGAACTATGGTTTATGCGATTTTAAAAAAAGTATCGGCTGTGAGATTAGTACAAAGATGCAGTTTGTCAAGTCTATAAGTTAAGGATGGTTCAGTAAGACGGACGGCAAAAGAAGAGGTAAAAACTGTTAAGGACGCTTGGACGAAATATTTCAATCATGAAAGATATTACTCCGGCGGTTAAATATCAGTGGAAGTTGATGAAACTGCCTTCAGAAAAATATATCACTCAGGTAGTGTATCCATGGAAGAATATCATACCACAACGAAAAGAAAATATAGGATGGTAAAAAAATGGATGTTAAATTAGTAGAATATGACACTGTGTTCCTGGAGGCATCGTATAAGTGGCTGAATGACCGGGAAATAAAAGAACTTACAATGACTCCGGATATCAGCAGAGAAGGACAGAAGAAATGGTTTGATGGTTTAAAAGAACGCGATGATTATCTGGTAAAAGGAGTAACTGCCGACGGATTTCCTGTAGGAGTAGTGGGATTGAAGCACATTGATTTTGAAAGGAAATCAGCCGAGTATTTTGGATACATCGGTGAAAAGGAATATTGGGGTAAAGGGATTGGTTATAAGATGATGCAATGTATAGAAATGGAAGCGAGAGGTATGAATTTATCACATATATATTTAAGAGTTTTAAATACAAATCAGATTGCTCTGAAATTATATAAAAAGAATGAATTTGTGCTTCGCAGCTATGATGGACAGTTGATTATAATGGACAAGATTCTGTAATTCTTATAACCATGAGTTTTATGTGGAGGTCAGTGTTATAACCATATGAAAAAATTAAATGAATTTAAAGAAAAGTCCAGAGTAAGGTATGCAGCCGGTAATTCAGCGATATCTGTTTTTTTTAGTCTTACAGGTATGTTGTTGCATTTTATAATGAGAAGATATTTTGTACAGGCTTTTGGCTTAGAGGTTCTGGGATATAATGCTGCTTTTAATGGCGTGTTTGGAATGTTGAATTTGGCAGAGCTGGGTGTTGGAACGGCAATTACGTATAAATTATATGAACCGGTTGCCAAAAGAGACTATAAAATTGTTAACTCATACATTTATTTATATAAAACATTATATAGAGGAATAGGCGCTTTTGTTTTACTTGCAGGCTGTTGTGCAATCCCTTTTTTACCACTTATATTAAGGTCAACGTATAATAAAATTTTTTACTTTGCAATCATATATTTCTTGCAGTTGATGTCGACTGTAGCAACATACTTTTTTTCGTATAGACGTATTATTTTAACTGTTACTCAAAGACATTATGTGAATGCGGCAGTAGATTGGATCTGTCTCATTGTGACGAGTGGAGTACAGATTATCTGTATGGTTTGGTTAAAAAACTACTATTTATATTTATTTGCTTTAATTATGCAGGTAGTGATATCGAATTTGATTATTAGTAGTTATTGTAAACATTTTTATCCGCAGATTTGTGCGAACAGAAGTAACCATACTTCAGAATTTGTTAAAAATTTTGTTAAGGATTTAAAAAATGTTATTATGTCGAAGATTGGAGGATACGTTCTTAATAGTACAGATGCGCTGGTGGTATCAACGATTTTAGGTTCTGACAAAACAGGAATGATGGAGAATTACCGTTCTGTTTTCATTTCGTTTCAGAACATGATATTAACAGCATTTAATGCAATAAGTGCATCGCTGGGAAATAAAATTTTTTGTGAAAAGGATACAAGAAATATTGAGAGTGTGATTCTTAATCTGACTTTTTTGTCTCAAGTGATTGGAAGCATATTTGCCAGTGCTGCATTTTCTATTGTGGATAATTTTATAGAGCTTTGGCTGGATAAGACATATATATTATGTATAGATACCACATTTTTATTTGCTGTAAATGTGTATATTTTTGTTTTAATGTATCCAATTAGTTTGTTGTTTGGGGCATTAGGTTACTTTCATTTTGATAAAAAATATGTTGTTTTGTCAGCAATCGTAAATATTGTCTTATCTGTTATTATGGTTTATCAATGGGGAACGGCAGGCGTTCTTCTTGGGACGGCAGTTGCTTTGCTGATTTATTGGGTTACACGTCTTATTATTTTATATCGTGTATATTTTGAATATGGTATGAACAGATACATGAAATTGATTCTTAAATGTATTTTAGCGACGTTTTTTTGTTTTATTGTAAATAATATTTTAAAACTTAATGTATATATAACAGGATGGATTTCTTTTGTTTGTATAGGGATTCTGTATTGTGTGATTGATTTGATTATTAACATCATTGTTTTTTTGAATAGTGAAGAACTTTTTTATTATTTATTAAAAGTAAAAGGAATATTAAAGAGATGAAAAAAGTATATGTGTATGGACACTTTAGTTCAGCCAATCATGGAAACGAAGCTCTTATCAGAGGATTAAAAAATGTTTTAACTGGTTATGATCTCGAAGTTTTCACATTGGATAAAGAAAGTGATCGTAAATTTGAACTTGATAAAATATGCTTTTTAAAAGATATGAAAAGAGAACTGCCAAGATATAGTTTGAGAAATATATTTGGATATGCACTTTACTTGCTGTCTGGGAGCGATTATTTTAGATATAAAATAGAATTGAAAACGGTTTTTGAAAAGTCTGAAAATAAAATATTTATCTTAGAAATGGGAGATCAGTATTGTGAAGGCAGAGAAGTTCTGGATATGTATCATTTTTTGAACAGAGAAATTCATTTGCGGGGAGGCAGAACAATTGGGCTGGGATGTTCAATCAATGAGAATGTGTTTAAAAATCATAAGGTCCTTGCAGATTTACAGAAATATGATCTTATGATTGCAAGAGAGTCGTTGACGCTTGATTTACTGAAAAAGAACGGCATAAGTAATTGTTTACTTGCGCCAGATGTTGCTTTTGCGATGCAGGCTGTTGAAGAACCTGATAAGTTGGATTGTATAAAAAGTGATAAACAGTATATTGGAATTGTTGTCGGAGGTGTAGCGCAGGGTAATACAAACAGATACGAAATTCTGATTAAAGGGGTAGATAATCTTATAGAACATATAATTGGCAGTTCAGAGTATGAGATTTTAATGATTCCGCATGTAAATGCTGGTTCTTATTTAAATGATCTGGACACAGAAAAAAGATTATACGAGAAGTATAAAGTTTCAAATCGAGTATTTCTTATAGAGGAAATGAGAGCTGATAAAATAAGATATATAATTAGTAAATGTGCGCTTGTAGTTACTTTAAGAACACATGCATCAATTGCGGCATATGCTTCATTTGTGCCGGTTTTGGTGTTGGGGTACAGTATCAAATCCAGGGGCATAGCGAAAGATATTTTTGGGGAGTATGAACCATATATTGTCGATATATTTTCAGAAGATTTTTGTAGGGAAATCATTGAGAAATTTGACTGGATGGAAAGAAATTGTTTAGAGGTAAGAAAATATTTAAGATCAAGAATGCCAGAATATTTAAAAGGCCTGGATATTGTTAAAACAAAAGTGGAGGAGTTATATATTGAAGAATAAAATTCTGTTAAAGCTGCTCGAAGAAAATCATATAAAGTGTACGGGATGCGGTGCATGCGCTAATTCTTGTTCCAAGAGAATATTATCCATGGAGATGGATCAGGAAGGTTTTTATTACCCGGATATTCAAGATGAATCTCTATGTATAGAATGTGGAAAGTGTCTCTCGGTTTGTCCCATTGATAATTTTCAGGGAAATAAAAGCAGCAAACAATATGGATTTATAGAAAAACCAGAAACATGCTCGGTGAAATCCAGTTCAGGAGGAGTATTTTACAGAATAGCTGCAAAGTTTTTAGAGTGTGGAGGCTGGGTCTGCGGAAGTATTTATGATGATGAGAATAAGGTTGTTACGATATGTTCTAATAAAGAAAGCGATGTAAAAAAGATGTGCGGTTCAAAATATGCCGTCAGCAATATTGAAGGAATATATGAAGAGATAAAAAAACATCTTAATAATAAGGAATTAGTTCTGTATTGTAGTGTTCCATGTCAAATTGCAGGTTTAGTACATTTTTTAAATAGGGAATATCAAAATTTATATTTGATAGACTTATTTTGTTATGGAACGCCGTCTGCTAAATTGTTTATGAGCTACTTGAGTTGGAAAGAAAATGTATCACGACAGGGTGTCTGTAAGAAAATAAAAGACTATGAATTCAGAGATAAGTCATATGGATGGGAGAAGCTTGTAAGAAAAATTACATATGAGGATGGAACAGAAGAGATTGAGGAACATTTAAATCATGATCCATATTTTTGTTCTTTTATTGCAAAAAAAACTTTGCGGGAATCATGTTATGAATGTACTTTTTGCAGAGAAGAACGATATGGGGATATTTCTATAGGAGATTTTTGGGGAGTTGAAAAACTTGGCGTTCTTACGGAAGAAAAACAATCGGGATGTGGAATATCGGCAATTTTGGTAAATACAGATAAGGGAGAAGCTTTTATAGATATTCTTCAAAAGGAAGGAGAGATTTTTGAGACGACGCTTGATGATATTAAAAGGGATAATTTATCATTGGTTAAACCGCCTGCAAGACATCATTATAGAGATAAAATTTATAAGTCAATGAATAAAGCTGGTTTTGAGAAAACAGCAAAAAAGTATATGTATCTGGATAGTGGATGGAGACACCGCATTTTAAAATGGGTGCCTTTGGGAGTGAAAAGATATATATATGATAAAGTTAATAAATAATTTTTGTCATTATAGTATACAGAAAGGAAAAATATAATGAAATATGTTTATGGTAGGTGTTAAGATATTCGTTATATTTGGATGTAAAGTTGAAGAAAAAAGTTATGTTGGTTTTTGGGACAAGACCAGAAGCAATCAAAATGTGCCCGCTGGTAAATGAGTTAAAGAGACGGAGTACAATGGAAACTGTGGTGTGTGTGACAGGCCAGCACCGTCAGATGCTGGATCAGGTGCTCAGTACGTTTCATGTAAAGCCTGATTATGATCTTTCTGTTATGAAAGAGAAGCAGACGTTATTTGATATCACTACGAATATATTAAACCGCATAAAAGAAGTATTGGAGAAAGAAACGCCAGATATTGTCCTGGTTCATGGAGATACTTCGACAACATTTGCGACGGCTCTCGCCTGCTTTTATCTTCAGATTCCAGTTGGACATGTGGAAGCAGGATTGCGTACGAATGATATCTATAGTCCTTATCCAGAAGAATTCAATCGCCAGGCAGTATCGATTATATCTCAATATAATTTTGCACCAACATTAAAGGCCAGAGAGAATCTGATAAAGGAAGGAAAAGATGCGGACAAAATCTGGGTTACAGGAAATACAGTAATTGATGCGTTAAAAACAACCGTCAGGAAAGATTATAAGCATCCTGAGCTGGAATGGACGCAAAAGAGCAGGCTGATTTTTATTACTGCCCACAGGAGAGAAAATCTTGGACAACCTATGCATCAGATGTTCCGGGCAGTCAGGCGGGTTTTGCATGAACATAAGGATGTCAAAGTTCTTTATCCAATTCATATGAATCCGGTGGTCCGCGAAGCGGCGCAAATGGAGCTGGGGGGCCTGGACAGAGTTCATATCATAGAGCCTGTAGAGGTATTTGATTGTCATAACTTAATGGCCAGGAGTTATTTAATTCTTACTGACAGTGGAGGAATACAGGAAGAAGCGCCGTCTCTTGGCAAACCTGTATTAGTGATGCGAAATACAACCGAAAGACCGGAAGGAATTGCAGCAGGAACGCTGAAACTGGTAGGTACGGAAGAAGAAGTTATCTACCAGAATTTTAAGAAGCTTCTTGAAGATCAGAATGTATATGAAAAGATGGCTCATGCGCAGAACCCTTACGGAGACGGAAATGCCTGCAGAAGAATTACAGATATCCTGGAAAGAGGATATACTGAGATATAAAGAAAAATGCAAGGGGATGAATGGTATTAATAATGAAAAAATAAATAAATTTCCGCAAAACGCTATTATTTTGGCTGCTGGTTTTGGAATGCGCATGGTTCCGATTAATTTGGATTTGCCCAAAGGCTTCATAAAAATAAATGGCGAACCTATGATTGAAAGAAGTATTAGGCAGTTACATGAAGCAGGTATTTTCGAAATATATATTATTGTTGGATTTATGAAGGAAAAGTTTAAATATCTGGCGGAAAAATACGATGTTACATTAATAGAGAATGAAGAATACAGTTCAAAAAATAATCTCCATTCTCTGAAGCTGGCGTTAGAGTATTTATCAAATTCTTATATAATTCCGTGCGACATCTGGTGTGCGCAAAACCCGTATAGTCATGTTGAAACATACTCTTGGTATATGGTCAGCGATATTCTGGATGCCGGAAGCAATGTCAGAGTTAATGAAAAAATGGAATTATTTACCATTGAAGAAAAAGATATTGGAAATACGATGATTGGCATTTGTTATCTTTTAGAGAAAGATTCTGCCGTATTGAAAGAACAAATAAAAACATTATGTGAAAACAAGTGTTATGATAATTCTTTTTGGGAGGAGGCGTTATTTTCATTTGGAAAGATACCTGTTTATGCAAAATTAGTCAATTCTCAGGATGTAATTGAAATAAATACTTACGAACAATTAAGAGAACATCATAATGCTTCCGATCAATTGGAGTCAGAGGCCATAAATATGATCTGTGGAACATTGGATGTTGGTTCCGATAAAATAAAACATATAAAAGCCATAAAAAAAGGCATGACGAATCGCTCTTTCTCATTCATGTGTGATGAGAAAAAGTATATAATGAGAATTCCGGGATTTGGGACAGACCAGCTTATTAACAGAACTCAGGAAGCGGCAGTATATAAGGCAATTAAAGAGAAGCATATTTGTGATAAAATTATTTATATAAATGCAGATAACGGATATAAAATAACGGAGTATTTAGAAGGAGCGCGCGTCTGCAATCCATTAGATTATGAAGATGTAAGAAAATGTATGAAATGTTTGCGTGAGTTTCATAATTTAAAAATTAAAGTGGGTCATACATTTGATCTGTTTAAACAAATTGAGTTTTATGAAAATTTGTGGAACAAAGCTCCGTCTTCTTATGACGATTATCATATAACAAAATCAAATGTTTTTTCACTTAAAAAATTTATTGATGAACACAGGGAAGATTATATATTAACCCATATAGATGCTGTTTCGGATAACTTCCTTTTTGCAGATCAAGACGGTGAAGAAAGAATTTATCTGATAGATTGGGAATACGCCGGAATGCAGGATCCTCATGTAGATCTTGCGATGTTTTCTATTTACTCTTTTTATGATCTTGGGCAAATAAATGATTTAATTTCGGCATATTTTCCCGAAGGATGCAAGGATGTAATCCGTATTAAAATTTATTGTTATATTTCAGTTTGCGGATTATTATGGAGCAATTGGTGTGAGTATAAAAGAAATCTTGGCGCAGAGTTTGGAGACTATTCGTTGAGGCAGTATCAATATGCCAAAGAATTTTATCAAATCGCTCAGAATGAGTTAAAAGATTTGGAGATGATTAGAGAATGAACAGAGCAGAACGGGCTGTTATTTTGGCGGCAGGTGTGGGAAAGCGAATGCGGCCTGTCACATTGGAAACACCGAAACCTCTGATTAAAGTGAATAATATACGTATGATTGATACGGTTGTCCAGGGGCTTCATAAAAATGGAATCAGGGAGATTTATGTGGTTGTAGGATATTTAAAAGAAAAATTTGAAATATTAGAAAAAGAATATCCAGGCCTAAAGTTGATTTACAATCCATATTATGATACCTGTAATAATATCTCTTCGCTTTATATTGCAAGGAATTTTATTCAAAATGCAATTATTTTGGATGGGGATCAGATTATTTATAATACTTCTGTTTTAGAGCCGTCATTTGAACGTTCCGGATATAATAGTGTTTGGACAGATCATGAGACAAAAGAATGGCTGCAGACAGTCGAAAATGGTATTGTGACCTCTTGCAGCCGAAGTGGAGGAAAAGGCGGATGGCAGCTTTATAGTATTTCCAGATGGACTTCTGAGGATGGAAAAAAATTAAAAGCGCATCTTGAGATTGAATTTGAGAAAAGAAAGAATAACCAGATTTACTGGGACGATATTGTTATGTTTTGCTATCCGCAAGAGTATAATTTGGGAATAAGGCCAATGAAAAGTGGTGACGTCGTCGAATTAGATTGTCTGGAAGACTTAATTGCTTTAGATCAGAGTTATCTGAAATATGCGGAGGATGAAACCGAATGAATAAAAAAACATCGCAGGAAAGTAATAAAATTGACTGGATGATTACTATTGTTCCATTGGTAATTGTTCTGCTTTTATGTATAGTATTTTTCTTTAAACAAGAAGAATCAAATATGATTTTAAGTCAGGTACGCTTCTTTTTTGGGGATACATTTGGCATTTATTATTTAGTGCTTGGTCTTTTTATTTTCTTATTATCATTATTTATTGCAGGTTCAAAATACGGAACTATTATTCTTGGAGAGCCAGATGAGAAACCAAAGTACTCCTTTTTTTCCTGGGGATGTATGATGTTTACCTGCGGTCTGGCGGCAGATATTCTGTTTTATTCATTTTCAGAATGGATTCTTTATGCCTCTGATCCTCATCTTGCTGAAATGGGTAGTATTCAAGAATGGGCAGGCGTGTATCCGCTTTTTCATTGGAGTTTTATTCCATGGGGATTTTATTTGGTGTTAGCCGCTGCTTTTGGATTTATGCTTCATGTTCGTAAGAGGAACAGGCAAAAATATTCAGAGGCATGCCGTCCAATTTTGGGAGCATATACGGACGGTTTTCCCGGAAGAGTGATTGATCTGCTGGCCGTGTTTGCTCTTTTAGCAGGAACAGCAACAACGTTTAGTGTGGCAACGCCTCTTATGGCTTCTATTATTGAAGAATTATTTCATATTCAGACTGACCGTGATATCATTACGATTATTATTTTGATTGTTACCTGTTGTGTTTATACATATTCTCTGCTTCATGGATTCAAAGGAATCAGCATATTAGCCAAAGTCTGCATTTATATGTTTTTTGGTTTGATAGCGTTTGTACTCTTTTTCAGTAATGATGCGGGTTATATTGTTGAAACAGGAATTACTTCTTTTGGGAAAGTGGTACAGAATTTTTTTGAATTGTCTACATATTCTGATCCTTTAAGAACGTCAAATTTTCCACAAAACTGGACGATTTATTATTGGGCATATTGGATGGTATGGTGTGTGGCGGCGCCATTTTTTATTGGCAGTATTTCGCGCGGCAGATCCATTCGTCAAACAATTCTCGGAGGTTATGTATTTGGCGTGGGTTCCACAGTGATCAGTTTTATTATTCTTGGCAATTATTCTATGAAAATGCAGGTTAGTGGTGTGAAAGATTACGTGGCTCAATACAATCAGACAGGAGATTTGTATGAACTGATTGTTTCAATAATTAAAACAATGCCATGCGCACCTCTTGTGCTGGTTATTGTTTTATTAACAATGATGGCATTTTATGCTACTTCTTTCGATTCTATAGCATTAACGGCATCGTGTTATAGTTATTATAGTTTGAGTAAAGATGGTCAACCGGATCAGAGGATTCAGTTCATGTGGTGTATTTTATTAATTGTTTTGCCAATTATGTTGATTTTTGCGGAAAGTTCAATGAGTAATTTACAAAGTGTGAGTATTGTTTCTGCATTTCCAATTGGAATTGTCATTTTATTGATCGCGCTTAGTTTTCTAAAAGATGGAAATAAGTATCTGTCAGAAACAAAATATAATAAGATAGATAAATAGTGAGCCATTCTGACAGTAGAATCATCTTAATAAATACACAGGAATCCGATGCTTTATGTTTCATATGTCAGTATGATGTAAACAATGTTAGGCAGCAGATAACAACAGAATGCTATTTTGTATCAAAAAGCAATGAGATTCCGTATATTTTGGAAATATTTTGAAAGTTGTCTATTATGTGCAGCACTGAATCAAGAAATCATGGATAAAAGTATAGAAACTGAAGTTATTGAGAACTTGACAGAATACAAATTATTAGATACCATGTAATGTGGAAAGAAAATTATCCGGCATAAAAATGTAGCTATGAGAAAATGGTATGGAGGAAGTTTTAATGGAAGCACAGGAGAGAGTGGAACGGGAAATAAATTTAATGGATTTATTTTGGAATATTCTGTTAGGATGGAGACAAATTATCTGCCTTGGTATTATTTTTGCATTATTACTTGGCGGCATGAAATATTTTTTAAGTTCCAGAAGCTATCAGGCCTCACAGAATATTGATGTGGAAGAAATAAGAGAGGAATTGGAGAAGGAAGAACTTGAGAAGTTGTCAGATGCAGAGCAGATGCAGATCCGAATAGACGATACTGAGAAATATATGGAAAATTCAGCGTTGATGCAGATTAATGCATATGAAAAACCTGTTTTGGAAATACAGTATTATATAAAATCTGACTATATTATCAATTATACGAAAGACAGTAAACGTGATTATACAGATAAAGTCACTACGCTATACAATAACTATATTAACAGTGGAGATCTGGCGCAGAAAGTAATTGAGGAAGCAGGACTTTCCATTACCAAAGGAGATTTTAAGGAATTATTGCAGGTATCACAGATATCTGAGACGCTTTATATAAGTTTCAGTTATCAGGATACAGACAAGCTGCAGGATATTTCAAATGTAATAAAATCATTGTTGGAACAAAAATCCTCAGAATTACAGGAGGTCGGATCTCATAAATTAGAATTAATCAGTGAATCTCAGAATATGATTGTAGATTCTACACTTATTGAAAAAAAGAACAATATGGCGAGCAATGTTTCAACCTTAAAAACGCAGCTGCAGACCTTGAAAGCCGGGATGACACCCGAGCAGCTGGCTGTTTTTAACTCTGATATCGAAGAAATAAGGGGCGAGAAAGAGGAAACGGAAGAAGCGCCAGGATTTAGCATTAAGTTTTTGATACTGGGAGCTTTTGCAGGAATTTTCCTGGCATGCGCTTGGATTGCCTGCCGGATGCTGTTTACTGCCAGACTCCAGAATGCGGAAGAAATTCGCAGTATGTATGGGATTCGGCTTTTGGGAGAAGTCAACTTGTCGACAGAGAAAAAGCGTTTTTTATCTGTAATTGATAAAATGATATTGAAAGTAAAAAATAGGAGAAAGAAAAATCTCACAGTAGAAAAGCAAATTAAAGTTGTATCTGCAAATATTGCGCTTTCCTGCAGACAGCAAGGGATAGACTGCATATATATGACAGGAAGTGAATATGAAAAGATAGATACCGCTGTTTTAGACAGGATTAAGAAAGAGCTGTCTGCTCAGAAGATCGAGGTGAAAGAAGGAGAAAATATTACGTATGACGCCGCTTCTCTGCAGGCTGGCATTGAGACAGGAACGATCCTGTTCGTGGAACAGAAAGGACAATCTATTTACGATGAAATATATAATGAAATTAATCTGACAAGAGAACAGAAAGGTAATATTTTAGGGGCAGTTGTCCTGGGATAATTAAGATGAAACCGGAAAGTTGAATTTATTTGACTTTTCGGTTTGTTATGCACTCGGGCTTACAAATAAAATATGTCAGCAAGCTGGCGGAAAGAAAATTTGTTTGACACTTACGTATTCTTGATATAAAAAATGAGCTGCGCACGAATTACTTTGTGCGACAGCTCAATATATATAAATTATACTCCAATATAGTAACAATCGAGCGGGTCAAATTATGACACTTTTTGTAATAATTTGTAAACATTATTTTCATTATTCTGGAAAGCGCTATTGAAAGATATATATTACTATGTTACAGTTATGATAGCAAGTTGGCAGTGAAGAGAAATGGAGGGTAAAATGAAAAACAAATTGAGAAGGAACATTTTTATTTTTGCTGTTGCCATAACTGTTCTGCTGAATCCGTCAGCGGCTATGGCACATGGTCACGGGCATGGCGGAGGTGGCGGCGGACATCATTATCAAAATGTGCCAAGTGCGCCAAATGCGCCAAGCGCGCCGTATACTCCCTGTCATCAGTCGGGGTGCAGCCATACAGGAGAGCATCGTCATGGATCAACTTACTATGAGGGACATTCCGGCGTCTGCGTGACCTACAGTCAATGCACAGTGCAGAACTGCAGGAAGACAGGAACTCATGCTCACAATGGCAGCTATTATTGCGGCCATTCCAATGGACGCAGGGTATACAGTCAGTGTACGGTATCAGGCTGCAGCAGGACGAAGAGACACAGACATAACGGAACATATTATTATGGACATTCAAGCAATTATATTACTTACAGTCAGTGTACAGTAGCGGGCTGCAGCAGGACAAAGAAACATGTCCATAATGGGAAACGTTATTATGGTCATTCCAATGGAAGCACAACCTATAGTCAGTGTACAGTTCCAAACTGCAAAAAGACCAAAAGACATAAACATCATGGAGATTACTATTACGGTCATTCAACAGTAA
Organism: Lachnospiraceae bacterium; assembly: GCA_910575155.1. Classification (GTDB taxonomy): domain Bacteria; phylum Bacillota; class Clostridia; order Lachnospirales; family Lachnospiraceae; genus Petralouisia. Next base: position 59,745 of record CAJTDX010000012.1, on the reverse strand, counting down.
ATTGTTATTAAATAAAAAACGCCTTTTGGTAAGTTTGATATTTATTCTTGCCAAAAGGCATTTTTTAAAATAATGGTAATATGCTGGCAGTCCATGTTGTCAGGGGTATATGTATGATGAGCATATCTGGCTTCAACTGCCAGACAGAATAATTGCGTTTTAAATTTAAGAAGTCTGCGACAGAGAACAAAAGGAGATAGATATGGATATTTGTATAAAGAAACTGACACCCGAAATGGAGGATGATTTTTTATATTATTTTGATAATGATGCATTTTCAGATCACGAAGAATGGTCTGCCTGTTATTGTCTACAGAGCCATCTGAGCAAAGAAGAAGATGAGAAGTGCGTTCGAAAAGAAGATCGACGGCGGAAAGCAAAAGAGCTTGTCCGACAGGGCATTATGACGGGCTATCTTATTTACGAAGGCGATCGGGTTATTGGATGGTGTAATGCCGGTGATAAGTTCGATTATGGTCCGGTGTGTGCAGACGAAGAATTTTTGACAGATAAGATTGAAAAGGGAAATATAAAGGTTTTATACTGTATGGATATTGCTCCGGCTTACCGTGGAAAAGGAATCGCAAAAATTGTCATGGAAAGGTTCCTGGCAGATGCAAAAGAAGAGGGATACTTGTTTGTTGAAGGGTATCCGTTTTCAGATACGAAGCGGACTTATCAATACAGAGGACCAGTCAGACTCTATGAAGAATATGGATTTGAACTTTATAGAAAACAGGGGTGGTTTTTTATTATGAGAAAAAAGACAGATAACAGCGGAACAAATCCGTAAGCAGGAAAACCGTCTTGTGATTGCGTGACGTGAAGCCGCAAGCGCAGGACGGTTTTCATCAGGGGACAAGGCGTATATACAGCGCCGTGTCAGCCTCAATAAGTATTCTTCTGGTAAATCAGTTCAACAACTTCCCCGATATTTTTGCAGCTTTCTAATTTAAGATTGGTTTTGGGGAATCCTGCGGGGAAAAGTGGGATTCCGCTTCCAAGGACAGTTGGCAAAATGTAAATGTAATATGTATCAATCAGATTCTCGCACATAAAACAACGGATGATCTCTCCTCCACCCATAAGCCAAATATTTCCGGAGTGTTTCTCGGAAATTAAATCCAGTAACTGCCGACCTGGCGGTAAGGATGTGAATTGGACGTTCGGATCATGTTGGTGCTGCTGACGTGTGCATACGTAGCAGGCCATTCCCTCATAGGGCCATTCGTCAGGTGAAAGCTCATTTTTTATTTGACGATATGTTTTTCCTCCAAGTATAATCGCCTGTAAGGAATTGTAGAAATTTTCATAACCAAGATCAGGCGAAGGACTTGGCGTTTCGTCTAAAAAACTGATAGTACCATCTTTTTCAGCAATATATCCGTCTAAAGACATCGCAATATATAAAATTAGTTTGTTCATGAGACATCTCCTTTTCTGATCATCAAAAAACTATGCGCTGCAGCCAGAGTAAAAAATAACTGTCATGCAAATATGTCGCTTTAATCATTTCAGATACATCGAATTACTGTTTTAGAATCTTCACTCTTTTTCCCTGCCCCTTATTTTTGAACAACTTCTTATATTTTTGCAGTTTTCTGGCAGGTACCTTTATTTTTGCAGCAGCCTTGATTCCTTTCAGTGCATTTTTTCCAACTTTTTGCAGTTTCGTGGATTTTATGGTTATAGTATTCAGTTTCTTGCAGTTTTTGAACGCATTGCTGCCGAGTTCTGTAACGCCCGTTCCAAGGTTTATTGTGGTAACTTTTGAGCATTTTTCAAACGCGGATTTACCAATAGTCTTTACATGATCTCCAATCTGAATGTTTGTGATTTGTTTGTTGTTCTTGAACGCATTCTCGGAGATAGCGGTTACTTTAAAAGTTTTCCCGCCAATATTCACTGTTTTGGGAACTTTTACTTTTTTACTTTACTATTTTTTATCCCGGTTATGGACACCGCAGATGTATCTGTGACTTTATACTGATATGAGCCGGATTTATGGAACGTGCCTGTTTTGATTGTAATAGTAAAGAATTTTGTTACTTCTCCTTTGTAAGTTCCTTTTCCTGTAACAGTTAGTTCCGCGGTGCCGGCATTGGTATTATTTTTATAATAGAAAGTGTAATCCTTGTTTTCTGCCAGAGTTTTGTTTCCATCTTTGACAATGACGGTCGGTGTCTTTGGTTTTCCGTCATAAATATAGGAGGAAGAACTTAATGTTATTGTACATTTCGACAGTTCTTTCACTTCTGGTTTTGTTGTGTCTGGTTTTGCAGAATCTGGTTTAGTAATGGTAAAATTCTTAGTAACTGTTCCTGTATACGATCCCTTTCCGGTAATGATGATTTTTGCAGTGCCAACATTAATGTTATCCGAGTAAGAAAGAGAGAAATCAATGTCTTTTGTCAGGGTTTTATCACCGTCTTTTACGGTGACATTTGGAGTCTTAGGAGCGCCGTCAAAGATATAGGAACCAGGAGTGATGGTAATAAGGCAATCGGAAATAGGCTTTGTCTCTGGATCAGGATTGGAAGCATTTGTAATGGTAAAAGTTTTAGTGGTAGTACCAGAATAAGATCCTTTACCAGTAACGATAACATTTGCAGTACCGACATTGATGTTATCCGAGTAAGAAAGAGAGAAATCAATGTTGTTTGTTAAGTATTTATCACCGTCTTTTACAGTGACATCCGGGGTCTTAGGAGTACCGTCAAAGACAAAGGAATCAGGAGAAAGCGTAATGATGCAATCGGAAATAGGCTTTGTCTCCGGATCAGGATTGGAAGCATCTGTAATGGTGAAAGTTTTAGTGGTAGTACCAGAATAAGATCCTTTACCGGTAACGATAACATTTGCAGTACCGACATTGATATTATCTGAGAAAGAAAGAGAGAAATCAATGTTGTTTGTTAAGTATTTATCACCGTCTTTTACAGTGACATCCGGGGTCTTAGGAGAGCCGTCAAAGACAAAGGAATCAGGAGAAAGCGTAATGATGCAATCGGAAATAGGCTTCGTCTCCGGATCAGGATTGGAAGCATCTGTAATGGTAAAATTCTTAGTGACGGTACCAGTATAAGCCCCTTTACCAGTAACGATAACATTTGCAGTACCGACATTGATGTTATCCGAGTAAGAAAGAGAAAAATCAATGTCGTTTGTTAAGTATTTATCACCGTCTTTTACGGTGACGTTTGGAGTCTTAGGAGAGCCGTCAAAGACAAAGGAATCAGGAGAAAGCGTAATGATGCAATCGGAAATAGGCTTCGTCTCCGGATCAGGATTGGAAGCATCTGTAATGGTAAAATTCTTAGTGACGGTACCAGTATAAGCCCCTTTACCAGTAACGATAACATTTGCAGTACCGACATTGATGTTATCCGAGTAAGAAAGAGAAAAATCAATGTCGTTTGTTAAGTATTTATCACCGTCTTTTACGGTAACGTTTGGAGTCTTAGGAGAGCCGTCAAAGACAAAGGAATCAGGAAAGACCGTAATGATGCAATCGGAAATATTCTTTGTCTCGGGATCAGGATTGGAAGCATCTGTAATGGTAAAATTCCTGCGGATGGATCCGCTAAAAATGCCGGCGCCTGTAATGATTACTGTGGCAGTGCCAATTTCCGTATTATTCTCATAAGTTACGGTATAGTCCGTGCCCGCTTTCAGGAGAACATCATGGTAAGAAACACTGACATCAGGAGTACATGCTTTTCCAGTATAAATATAAGATAACTGAGAAAGTTCGATGTCTGCAGTAGAAAGGTCTACACTTTGGGAGTCGCCGATTCGTACCGTCAGAGTTTTGCTCAGGGCAGGATTATATTTCGGGTAAATGGTAAGTGTTGTAATTCCGGGTGCAAGTACGTGCAGTTGATTGTTGGCTGAATTTGGCATGACGGTTTCCGGGACGGAAATAACCGATTCATCTGAGGACTGTATGATCATATCCTGATAATCTTTATCACCGTCAACTTCATTAATCCAGCAATAGATGATGGAGTTAACCGGGTTTGAACCTGGAAAAAGGGAAGAATAGCTGCCAGAATCGGATGTACTGTTTCTCCACCATAACTTATATGTCGTGGGCGGAATAATTTTTAAGGTATCCTGACAGACAGAACATACGCCTGTGCGATATCCTTCTGAATCTGCGTCGCCATAAATGTAATTATGTGCTGCTTTTGGAATTTTTTGTTCTATGGATTCCCCGCAGGTGTCACAGCGATATATTTTTGACCCTTCAGTTGTACAGGTAGGAAGAGTGCTGGACAGTAATTCTTTGGTATGTCCGCATTTTACCGTAATTGTTGTGCCTGCGAGTACATTGCCATTTGACTGGGCAGTAATGACGGTCTCTCCGTTCTTGCGGCCGGTTACAACGCCGTCGTCTGTTACAGTGGCAGCCTCCGTATTAGAGGATGTATAAGTTACAGGGTCAAGCGTCCATAATTTATGGCTTTTCGAGCCGTTTTCCAGGCTGGCTTTTGGTGTCAGTACCGTTGTTTTGTCAGTATAAATGGTGGTAATGCCATCTAAAGTATGGCCCTTAATATAAGAATTTTTCACCTCGATTTTCTGCATGACATCAGCTGGCGCATCCTGCATGGTCTGATCCAGATTCTGGGAACTGGCAGAAAATTCTCCGGCCAGAGTATTTGGATAAGATGATTCCTCTGTATAAAAATCGCCAAGGCCGACATATGTATAATTCGGGTTTATCATACTTGTATAATGTCCGGTCACTGCGTTAGCCGTCTGATTCACCCAATCAGATTTTTCGCTGTACCATTGATCAATACCGCTGACCATACTGGTTCCCCGGTTATAAGCAAGATTTTCCGCGCTTGAAAAGATTCCGTTATAGCTGATAGAGAAGGTACCTTTGCCATTCAGGCGGTTATGGCCGGACGCTAAAAAACCGAAGGCCAGTCCTCCTTCTGCGGCCCGAATCCGGGCGATGCGCTCTAAATCAGCAGACCATTTAATTGGCACATAATCAGCCGAAGTCAATGTACGGCCAGGCTGCCTGGGATCCGGAACATTTCCGTCTTCACAGGCTTCTTTTCGAATCGCGTTAATCCGGTCTAAACCATCCTGTGCCTGGCTGTAATAGGAACCATAAACACCTAACATGGTGCAGTCTTCAGAAGCGGTTGTTACATTCGTTTCTAAAGTTGTCATAGCGCTGACTGTTTTAGCGGGATATGGAGCGATAAAAGACGTCAGGCATATGGAAGCTGCTGTAATCCATGCTAAAATACGTTTTTTCTTCATTATAATTCTCCTTTCTGAAAATCAGCCCGAAGTGGGCAGGATATTTGCAGTATTCCCGGGCAGAAGCAAACCATTCTGTCTGCACGATGTTTCTGCATTGGATGCACTCTGTAATGAATGTTTCTTTTGATAGGAGAGATATTATCCATTGGGAATTGAACATTTGTTTACAGTTATTGTAGAATATTTATTTATGAAAGTCAATGATGCGCAATATGTCCTGATATCCTGACATACATTTGTTGGTTTTATCCAGTGCGTGAAAGCCTTTTTTGAGAGGAAGGCTTGAAATTTTGTATCTTTCTGGAACACCTGTCATAATGGAACGGCAGATAGTGGTTGACAAGCGTGAATAGTAACTTTTATAATAGGTATTATTAAGTAGAAATGGTTGAATATGTTAATCCTGAATTATTTATCAAATAATTTTTAAGGGCGCTCTGTGCTAAGTGGTTACTGCATTTTCAGAGTTTTTATACGCTCAAGTAAAAATGAGCCGGTTGTATAAAAAGGTCTTTCAATTTATTATAAATGAGTTGCCTGGTCAAAGAAATCTGTAAAGAGGTCTCAGGCGCTCCAGGAAATAATACAGATACCAGTCAGCACAGTAAAAAACAGAATCAATTCATACAGCGTTGTGAATGCGTAAATAATTCAGGTTTGACTGAAAATCTCATAAGTTCAGCCATATGAGCAGGAGGTAACATTCAAATGAAAAGCATTCGAACCAAAATCACCGTATGTCTTATTCTTACTGTTATGATTGGATTGGTCGCGTCAGGATCTTCCAGTATCATGTTAAATTACAATAATACCATGTCTACAGTAGAGCGGATGATGAGCCAGACGGCAGTTTTGGCGGCAGAATGTGCGCAGCAGGAACTGGAGGCGTATAAAAACGTCGTCATGGAGGCAGGGTGTATCCCGCAGCTTTCTGATCCCAAAGTGTCGGTGGAAGAAAAACAGGCGATTATTGACGAGCGTGTTTCCATGCACGATTTCCAGAGAGGAAACATTGTAGGTGCGGACGGCGTCAGTATTTTTGACGGAAATGATTATTCAGACCGTGAATATGTCCGTCAGGCCATGCAGGGAAATGTTTTTGTTTCAGAACCCTTAATCAGTAAGATTACAGGAGAGCTGTCTATTATGGTAGCGGCGCCTCTTTATTCTGAGGGTAATTATGGCAAGTCTATTGTTGGCGTTGTATATTTTGTGCCGCATGAAACCTTTTTGAACGATATTGTATCGGCTATTCAGATTGGAGAAAACAGCAGGGCCTATATGATTAATAAGTCTGGGAGTACGATTGCCGATATTACGCTTGACACGATCACAGTGCAGAATATAGAAGCCGAGGCTCAGAAAGATACATCGCTGCAGGAGCTGGCGGCGATTCATTCTGAAATGCGCGCGGGAAAAAATGGTTTCGGAAGTTATACAAACGGGGAGGATAAAATGTTTGCAGCCTATGCGCCTGTGCTTGATACAGACGGCTGGAGTATTGCGGTGACTGCGCCGCAGATCAATTATCTGGCATCTACGCGGGATGCAATGGTTATCAATATTGCGGTAATTGTAGTTTCCATATTGGTTTCAGTTGTGGTTGCGCTGGCTCTGGCGCTCAATATCGGCAGACCTATGAAGGCATGTGTAAAACGCATGAAGCTGCTTGTGGAGGGTGATCTGGAAACACCTATGCCCCAAATTACCAACAAAGATGAGACAGGCGTGCTTGTCAGGTCAACGGAGTCTCTGGTGGAGGGACTGCGTATCGTTATAAATGACATCAGTTATCTGCTGAATGAGATGGCAAATCAGAATCTGAATGTCCATACAGAACATGAGGAAGTATATGTCGGCAGTTTTCAGGATATTTTGCATTCTATGCGCAATATGAGGCTTAAATTAAGCGATGCCATGCGTCAGGTTAATCAGTCGGCAGAAGGGGTGGCGAATGCCAGTCATCAATTATCCTCAAGCGCACAGACACTTAGTCAGGGAACGGCGGAACAGGCCAGTTCAGTACAGGAACTTGCAGCGCGCATCAGCATGATTTCCGAGGAAGTTAAAGACACGGCGGACGGGGCGCGAAATGTCAGGAGCCAGACGCATCAGACTGGTGAGGAGGTATTCCTGTGTAATCAGAAAATGCAGAATCTGGTAGAGGCTATGGGAAGGATCCAGTCCAGCTCTGATGAGATTGAGAAGATTCTTAAGACAATCGATGATATTGCATTCCAGACCAATATACTTGCCCTGAACGCGGCAGTGGAGGCGGCCAGGGCCGGCAGCGCCGGAAAGGGATTTGCAGTAGTTGCGGAGGAGGTTCGCGATTTGGCGGGAAAATCTGCAGAGGCAGCCAACAATACTTCGGAGCTTATTGCCAATTCTACGGAGGCAGTACATATCGGTACAGAAATTGCGCAGAATACGGCGGATGTTCTGCTTGATGTTGTAAATAGTATTCAGTCTGTGGTTGATGCCATTGATCATATTGCCATAGTATCGAACGAGCAGTCAGAGTCGGTTGAGCAGGTTTCTGAGGGCATTAATCAGATTTCCGCTGTTGTGCAGAGCAACAGCGCTACTGCTGAGGAAGGCGCAGCCGCAAGTGAGCAGCTTTCCGCAGAAGCGGCTGGTTTGAAGGAATTGGTGGATCAGTTTACGATTGCTTCTGAATGACAGTAATTAGACGGAATGACTGCATACAGTCAGGTATGGGCTGTCCTTTGTTCTGCCGGATAAAACCGTGGAAGAAGCAGGAGCCAATATGTCAGGTACAGGTAAATAAAGAAACTATGTGAATCCTAAGTCATAACTGGCGTTGAATTCTCATACATTATAAAAAAAGCAATGTATGAGGGAATTTCGTTGAAAGGATACATAGAAGAGCGTGCCGTTAATATTGCCAATTATATTATTGAAGAAAATGCAACTGTGCGTCAGACGGCAAAAAAGTTTGGAATCAGTAAGAGTACGGTGCATAAAGATGTGACAGAACGTCTTGTGCAGATTAATCCTGCCCTTGCCTCTCAGGCACGCAAGGTACTGGATGTAAATAAATCAGAGAGGCATATCCGGGGTGGGTTGGCGACCAGAGAGAAATATCTTCATCAAAAAGGGGCTGTTTAATAAGCAGCCCTTAAATGAAAAAATTTTTGTATTATAAGAGAAGACGTGTTTCTATATGGAAGTTAAAATATATCAAGAAAAATGATTAAATATATCACTATACAAGGAGAATGAACTGTGTTAAGATAAAACCTGTGAAAAGCGAAGAAGAGGAAAAGTAGCTGCAAAAGAGCTTACAGAGAGTTGTCGGTGGTGGAAGATGACAGTGACGATGCAGTGAACTGGCCTTGGAGCTTCCGGCTGAAGGAGTTCTGCCCAGACAGGAGAATGGGTATTTTGAAATTAGGATGAAGTAAGCCAGGACGGGTTCTCCCGTTACAGAGATAAGCATGGAAATGGATGTATTCTGCTGTCGGAAAAACGGGTTGTCAGGATAGATATGGAGTGCAGATGAGAGCATGGAAACATGAAGTAGAGTGGTATCGCGCAGGATGAATATATCTTTCGTCTCTATTATCTTCGGATAGTAGATGCGAAGGATTTTTTGTTTCTGCTTTTTTACAATAATGGAGGAATGGAAGATGAAGAATTTTGAGAAATATGAAAGACAATATTTTATGCCGCCGGAAGTAACCTACGACTGGGTAAAGAAGGAATATATTACTAATCCGCCTGTGTGGTGCAGCGTGGATTTAAGGGATGGAAACCAGGCTTTAATAGAACCTATGAGCCTGGAGGAAAAGCTGGAATTTTTCCAGCTTTTGGTGGAAGTTGGTTTTAAGGAAATTGAGGTGGGATTTCCGGCCGCTTCTGATACGGAATACAATTTTATGAGAACTTTAATTGAGCGGGATATGATTCCGGAGGATGTGACTGTGCAGGTACTGACGCAGGCCAGGGAGCATATTATCCGTAAGACGTTTGAGGCAGTAAAGGGCGCGCCCCATGCAGTGGTGCATTTGTATAATTCCACTTCGCTGGCGCAGCGGGAGCAGGTATTCAAAAAGAGCAAAGAAGAGATTAAGGAGATTGCCGTGGAGGGAGCCAAGCTGTTAAAACAGCTTGCTGACGAGACAGAAGGCAATTTTACTTTTGAATACAGCCCGGAAAGTTTTTCCGGGACAGAGATTGATTACGCGTTGGAAGTGTGTAATGCAGTGCTGGACATCTGGCAGCCAACTTCGGAAAAAAAGGTTATTATCAATCTGCCGACTACTGTGGAAAATGCGATGCCTCATATTTTTGCAGGTCAGGTGGAATTTATGAGTAAGCATCTGCATTTTCGTGACCATGTGGTACTCTCTCTTCACCCTCATAATGACCGGGGGGTTGGGATTTGTGATGCGGAATTTGGAATACTTGCCGGCGCCGACCGGATTGAGGGTACTTTGTTCGGAAATGGGGAACGCACTGGAAATGTGGATATTGTCACACTTGCCATGAATATGTTTTCGCATGGCGTGGATCCCAGGCTGGATTTTAGCAATATGTCCAGAATTGCGGAAATATATGAGCGTTGTACGCGTATGCAGGTTTCCCCCAGGCAGCCTTATGCCGGGGAACTGGTATTTACAGCTTTTTCCGGTTCCCATCAGGATGCCATTGCCAAAGGTATGGCCTGTCGGGAACAGAATTTGTCGAAGTCATGGACAGTGCCTTATCTTCCGATTGATCCTAAGGATGTGGGGCGTACGTATGATTCAGATGTGATACGAATCAACAGCCAGTCTGGCAAGGGAGGCGTTGCCTACATTTTAAAACAAAATTATGGAATTATGATTCCGGAAAAGATGCGGGAAGAAGTCGGCTATACGATTAAAGGAGTTTCTGACCGCCGCCATATGGAGCTTTCTCCTCAATTGATATATCAGATTTTTGAGGAGCATTATGTGAGTAATATGCCTTATTTTCAGATACCAGAGTGTCATTTTAAACAGAAGGACGGTATTCTGGCGGAAGCTGTGATCTCTCATAATGGACAGGCGCGGACGGTGACCGGAACTGGAAATGGCCGCCTTGACGCGGTGAGCAACGCTTTAAAACAATATTTTAATATCAGTTATGAATTGTCTGTTTATGAGGAACATTCTATGTCCAAAGGGTCTTCGGCAAAGGCTGTTTCTTATGTGGGGATTTCCTGTAATAACCGTTTGTACTGGGGCGTCGGAGTTGATGAAGATATCATTTCTTCTTCGATTGAAGCGTTGTGCGTGGCGGTCAATAAATTGGAACAGATTCAGCAGAATGAACATTGCCGGGATGAGCGGCTGAATGAGATTATGAACTATATTCAGGAGCATTATCTGACAGTAACTTTGGATGAGCTGGCGGAAATGCAGCATTTGTCGAAGCCTTATTTATCGAAATATATTAAGGAGAAATCAGGGAAGACTTTTGGGGAAATTGTGAAAAATGTCCGTATGAAGAAAGCGCGTACCCTGTTGAAGAATACCAGTATGACGGTAGAAAATGTCGCGGACAACGTGGGATATCAGAATGTGGAGCATTTTAACCGTATGTTTAAGAAAAAGTATGACATGACGCCTGTGCAGTTTCGCAATAGCTGCCAGGGAGTAAAATAGTGGATATACAGATACGTGTGAGAGTAATAAGACAGATAAATTCACAAAGAGAAGAAGTTGGAATATTCTTAGAGTAGACATTACAGCCGCAAATGCCATGCGGGTTTGCAGGAGTATGAGCCAGCGTAAAATTCGGAGGTATTTGGGATGTTTTTCTTGTAAATACGAACAACCTTCTATATAATAGGGGAAAAGACAGGATAATTTCTGCGTTCTTTGGCAGGGTTGTTCAGAGGCAGAAAATACAGGAGGAAAGAGCATTGAAAAAAGAAACAGTAATTGTTCTTGATTTTGGCGGGCAGTACAATCAGCTCATTGCACGGCGTGTGCGGGAATGTAATGTTTATTGTGAAGTAAAACCATATACTGTGAGTTTGGATGAGATCAAAGATCTGGAGCCAAAAGGAATTATTTTTACGGGAGGTCCTAATAGTGTTTATGATGAAACATCTCCCCGTTATGAGAAAGAAATTTTTGAGTTGGGGATTCCGATTCTTGGTATTTGTTATGGCGCGCAAGTGATAGCGCATACTCTGGGCGGCGTGGTTAAAACAGCTCCGGTTAGCGAGTATGGTTACACAGAAGTGGAGATAAATGCAGCAGATGTTATTTTTGAGGGAGTGTCAGAAAAAACTGTGTGCTGGATGAGTCATACAGATTATATTGAGACAGCTCCGGAGGGATTTAAAGTTACAGCGCGTACTTCCGTGTGTCCGGTTGCCGCAATGGCTTGTCCGGAACGGAATTTGTATGCGACGCAGTTTCATCCTGAAGTTATGCATACGGCAGAAGGTATGAAAATGCTTTCTAATTTCGTCTATAAGGTTTGCGGGTGCTGTGGGGACTGGAAGATGGATTCTTTCGTGGAGACAACGATTCAGAATCTGCGCAAGCGGATCGGGGAGGGCAAGGTGCTCTGCGCGCTGTCCGGCGGAGTGGATTCTTCTGTTGCAGCAGTTTTGCTCTCCAAAGCGGTTGGGAGGCAGCTGACCTGTGTTTTTGTAGATCATGGTCTTCTCCGGAAAAATGAAGGGGATGAAGTGGAGGCGGTATTTGGTTCCAATGGTTCTTATGAACTTAATTTTATTCGTGTGAATGCGCAGCAGAGATATTATGATAAATTAAAGGGTGTTACAGAACCTGAAGAAAAGCGTAAAATTATCGGCGCGGAATTTATCCGGGTATTTGAGGAGGAAGCAAAGAAGATTGGCGCGGTAGATTATCTGGTACAGGGAACTATTTATCCGGATGTTATTGAGTCGGGGCTTGGGAAATCTGCCGTTATTAAATCTCACCACAATGTGGGGGGACTTCCGGATGTCGTGGATTTCAAGGAGATTATTGAACCGCTGCGGATGCTGTTTAAAGATGAGGTCCGCAAAGCGGGACTGGAACTGGGGATTCCCGAACATTTGGTATTTCGCCAGCCGTTCCCTGGTCCGGGTCTTGGAATTCGTATTATAGGGGAAGTGACGGAGGAGAAGGTGAAGATTGTCCAGGAGGCAGATTTTATTTATCGTGAAGAGATTGCCAAAGCTGGATTGGACAAGAGCCTTGGTCAGTATTTTGCGGCGTTGACTAATATGCGTTCGGTGGGGGTTATGGGGGATTTCAGGACGTATGACTATGCAGTGGCGCTGCGTGCGGTAAATACGAGTGATTTTATGACAGCAGATGCGGCCCAGCTTCCCTGGGAGGTTTTGAATAAGGTGACTAATCGGATTGTGAATGAGGTGAATGGGGTTAACAGGGTGGTTTATGATTGTACGGGGAAGCCGCCGGGGACGATTGAGTTCGAATAAACAAAAATGCTTAGTGAATCCGGTGTTTATGCGGGTTTGCGGGCTTTGGAAAGGTCTTTTGATAACAAATTGATAACAGTCGTTTGCGTGCGATTATTCTTGCTGTCAAGTGGTTTGTTGGTGGGGGAATGATTTGCAAGAGGTTTGGACGGCTGGCATAAATCCATATTAGAAACGCCCTTAGCTGTGGGTAGGAACTCATGGCTGAGGGCGTTTTTTGTCGCTTACGAATAAAATTCGCTGTTTACGATTTCAACTTGAAAGAGGCTGTAATGGGGAGCATCTGCCGAAGAAAAGTGTTTTGTTAATACAGGACATTCCTCTAACATCCTTTTCTTGATGGTTGGTTCAACACATTCGGTTGCTATGCCGCTTACCCTTACCCAGTCCCGTGTACCGTTTTTCAGTGCGACTATCTGAATTTTGTTATGTTTGGCAAGCTGTTTATAAACTGATTTTGTGTCCGAGGTGGAAATGTATAAGTTGTTATTGTATTCCATAATTGCGCCAAACGGTCTGCCTGCTGGAAAGTCATTATTAAAAGTTAATACAAAAAATGTACCACATTCTTTTATGAAGTTGTATATTTGGCTCATTTGCATACCTCCATGTATTAATTTTTTAATCGGTCGTTGAATGTTTCAACTAAGGCATCACTTAATTCTTTAGAGGGAATTTTCGCCCAATGCTGCGTGGTGTCAAATTTCGGATAATTGTACCGCCACTGGTCGTAATCTTCCCTGCTGATTTCCTCATCAGAGAGCTTGTCTGCTTGTTCTTTCCAAGCAGAGAGCATTTTCAGCAGTTCGGCGGCATCCTTATTTTTGTTTTTGTTGACTTTTAAGCAAATTTCACCGTCTGATTCACTGACGGTAAGACCGTAAATGTCCTCTAGGGTAAATAAGGTGTGCATAAGCCCGATGTAGCTGTCAATGTCGGGTATGTCCAGTGCTTGCGGTGCAACGTCCAAAGCCTGTGCCAGTGCAGCAGTAAGCTCTGCTTTTGGCTTACGAGAGCCTGTTTCGTACTGTGCCAGACGCACGTCTGCGCTCCGTTCGGGAAAACCGACAAGCATACCAAGGTATTTCTGTGTCATGCCCCGCATGATGCGGAAAAAATGTATTCTTTCTCCAATCGCCATAATGTTTCACTCCTTGTTCGTATGTTTATAAGGAGTATAGCATATATGTTTAGAAAAAATCAAGCATAAGCGAAACAAAAAAGTTTAATATTTTCTTGTAAGCCTATTGACAGTAGCAAAAATGTTTAGTATTATGGATTAAGCAAAAACGCTTAGAAAGAGAAAGGAGAGGTTGTATGGACAACAAATTTATCCGTGTGGACGAGGTGGCGCAGGAGCTTTCCGTATCAAAGCCTTATGCCTATAAACTCATCAAGAAATTAAATGACGAGCTGAAGGAGCAGGGGTTTATCACGATTGCAGGGAGAGTAAACCGCCAGTATTTTCAAGAAAGGCTCTACGGAGCAGGAGAGAAACAGGGAAAGGAGATGGAGTAAATGCCAGTATTTAAGAATGAGGGCAACGGCACATGGTATGTGATGGCTCGGTATGTGAACTGGAAAGGGGAGCGCAAGCAGAAGTGCAAGCGTGGATTTGCCACAAAGCGGGAGGCGCAGGAATGGGAGAGGAAATTCCAGTTGCAAAATTCCGCTGACCTTGACATGGACTTTGAAGCCTTTACAGATCTTTATGCGAATGATGTAAAGAACAGATTGAAAGAAAACACTTGGCTGACAAAGGAGCATATCATTCGGACGAAGATTCTTCCGTATTTTGGAAAGATGAAAATTAGCGGGATTGGCACAAAGGAAATCATCGCATGGCAGAATGAGCTGCTTGCCTACCGTGATGAAAAACGTAATCCCTATTCGCAGACGTATCTGAAAACCGTCCATAACCAGCTTTCCGCTATCTTCAACCATGCAGTACGGTATTATGACCTCCGCTCCAATCCTGCGGCAAAGGCAGGGAACATGGGGAGTGAGGAACACAAGGAAATGCTGTTCTGGACGAAAGAAGAATATAAGAGGTTTGCGGATGAAATGATGGACAAGCCAGTTTCCTTTTACGCCTTTGAAATGCTCTATTGGTGCGGAATCCGAGAGGGTGAATTATTAGCTTTGACCGCTGCTGATTTCAATTTTGATAAGGAAACAGTCACGATTAACAAATCCTATCAGCGTCTGCATGGGGAAGATGTGATTACTTCTCCGAAAACAAAAAAGAGCAACCGTACAATCAAAATGCCGAAGTTTCTATGCGAGGAAATGCAGGAATATATCGGTATGTTGTACGGTTTAAAGAAGAAAGACCGCATTTTCACAGTGACAAAGAGTTATCTCCATCACGAGATGGACAGGGGCGCAAAAGCCGCAGGGGTGAAACGCATACGGATTCACGATTTACGCCACAGCCACATCAGCTTGCTGATTGACATGGGGTTCTCGGCGGTGGCGATTGCTGACCGAGTAGGGCATGAGAGCATTGAAATCACTTACCGTTACGCTCATTTGTTTCCGTCAAAGCAGGCGGAAATGGCAGACAGGCTTGACGATTTAGGAAAGGGGGATTTTTGATATGTCGGCAAAGAATTTAGACAACTGTAACCGTTGGAGAAATAAAACCGTCGCCTTTCGGGTATCTCCCGAAGAAAGTGAGCAGATTGACAAAGCGGTGCGGCTCTCGGGACTTACCAAGCAGGACTATATCATAAGGCGGCTTTTATGCCAAGACGTGGTAGTGCAGGGCAATCCGAGGGTGTATAAGGCACTCCGCAATGAGCTTGCCGCCGTTCTTGCAGAATTGCAGAGGATTGAAGCGGGCGACGGCGTAAATGGAGAACTGCTTGACACAATCGAGCTGATTGCCGTTATCCTTGGCGGGCTGAAAGGAGAAAGTGAAGATGGCGAATAAAAAAGAAACGGCTGCCCATGTTGTATCTGTTGGCGCAGATACGGAGCAGCCAATTCAAAAATGTAGTAATAATAGTATAACCTTAAAAACCACAAAATTCAATCTTTTCATAGAAAAAGGCGGTGGCTATAATGGCTGAGCTTAAAATTTTGAATATGGACGAAATACTTGCTACTGAGGTCGAGTGGCTTTGGTACCCGTATATTCCTTACGGAAAGATAACCATTGTTCACGGCGACCCTGGCGACGGAAAAACAATGATGATTTTACAATTAGCTTCTATCTTATCAAGGGGAGATAAACTGCCTTGTGATGATACGGAGCGTGAGCCGATAAAAATTATTTACCAAACCGCAGAGGACGGACTTGGCGATACAATTAAGCCCCGTCTGCTTGCGGGGGATGCCGACTGTACGCAAATCAAGGTAATTGACGAGTCGGAAGCTGTACTCTCAATGCTTGATGAAAGAATTGAACAGGCAATTATTGAAACGGGCGCAAAGGTAATTATTTTAGACCCCGTACAAGCGTATATCGGCGCTCAAATTGATATGAACAGGGCAAACGAAGTCCGCAATGTCCTTTCGCAGTTAGGTCGGGTAGCGGAAAAACATGGATGTGCCGTTATCCTTGTCGGACACTTGAATAAAGTACACGGCGGCAAAGCAAATTACAGAGGGCTTGGCTCAATCGACTTCCAAGCAACGGCACGAAGCGTACTCATTGTCGGCAGGCTCAAGGAAAACAAAGAAGTACGAGTAGTTGCGCATGAAAAATCTTCCCTTGCGCCTGAAGGCGAGCCTATTGCTTTTGAACTGAATAAAGAAACTGGATTTGTGTGGAAAGGTCATTACGACATTTCCATTGATGATTTATTGAACGGCATCAGCCGTGAAAAGAAATCCGAACAAGCAGAGAAATTAATTATGGATTGCCTGTCTGATGGGAAATACCAACAGCAGCTTATATTAAAGAAAGCACAGAATATCGGCATCTCAAAAAGAGTGCTTGACAAAGCAAAAAAATCTCTCGGCGTTAAGTCAATAAAGGAAGGCAATGGGTGGTATTGGGAACTTCCCGAAGAAAAAGAAGCGAGCAACTGTTAAGGTTGCAACATTGCAAATGTTTAGGACAAGTGCAATCTTGCAATGTTCTTTTTCAGTTGGGAGTGGACAATATTAAAGTTTGGGGGAGAGTGCAGAGAGTGCCTTTTCAAAGGCGGCTCTTTGCCCCTCGGAGAGCGCAAAACCTGCTTGCAGGTTGCATTTTTGTTGGCGAAGCCGACAAAAGTGCTTTTGCGTTACTTTCGGGAAAGTAACAAAGCCTACCAGCCGAAAAGAAAGGGCGTGATTTTATAAGACGGACGATTAGCGCAATGGTGGGGAAAGGCTCGGTCAACCATAACAGCCGAAAATTTAAGGCTGAAAATGTGGATGGGGAGCGTTCACTTCTCAATGTAAATTACTGCAATGAGAATATAAAGAAAGTGTATCATAAGCTATTTGATGAAGCATTGCAGAGATATAACGAGAAACAGACAAGGACAGATCGACGCATTGCCGATTATTACGAGAAGATATGGAACTCAAAGCAGGAAAAACCGTTCCATGAACTGATTTTACAGATTGGTGATAAGGAAAATATGGGTGCAGGAAGTGAGAACGGGCAGCTTGCAAAACAGATTTTGGATGAATATTATCATGGATTCCAAGAGCGAAATCCTTATCTCTACGTGTTCTCTGCCCACATCCATATGGACGAAGCAACGCCGCATCTGCACATTGATTTTGTTCCATTTACAACAGGCAGCAAGCGTGGACTTGATACGAGGGTATCTCTGAAACAGGCATTAGCGGCGCAGGGATTCAAAGGCGGCTCCCGTGGCGATACAGAGTGGAGCCAATGGGTACAGTCCGAAAAAGAGAATCTTGCCGCTGTGATGGGGCGGCATGGCATTGAATGGGAGCATAAAGGCACGCATGAAAAACATTTGTCTGTCCTTGATTATAAAAAGCAGGAGAGGGAAAAAGAGGTCGTTCAGCTTGAGGGGCAGATTTCGGAGAAAAAAGAGGAATTTCAAGCATTGTCGAATAGGGTGGAGAATTATGACAAAGGCATAGAAAACCTAAAGACGCTTGAGCAGGCGCTTGACACTTCTCCAGAGTACCAGTTGCCAGAGCCGCAGGGGTTTATGTCTGCAAAAGCATATAGAAATAAAGTGGCAAAGCCATTGGTGCAAAAGCTGAAATTGCTTGTTAAAACGGCTCTTATAAGGTGTTTTGAAGCGAGGGACAGCTACTATCGGCTGAATGTTACAAACAGCAATCTCTACCGTGAGAATGAGGGTTTAAGGAGAACCAATGAGAAACTGGCAGGGGAAAATGAAAACCTCCGTGCGGAAAACAAAGATTATAAGCTGCTCCGCAAGGCATTTGGAAGTAAGCAGATAGATAGCCTGTTGGAGCAGGCAAAAGCGGCGCAGAAGCTGAAGCAGCGAGAGAAACACTTAAAAAACAACAAAGAGGAAAGGTAGGAAACACTATGGAAAACAGGATTTATGACAAAAATAACGGTCTTTGGTATGCAAAGCAAGGCGACTATTACCTCCCAGAGCTTGCGTTACCTCCCGAAGAAGAAAAGCCGATAGGTATATGGGGACAGCGGCATTTGCGGTATCTCAAAGAGCACAAGCAGCTTGTATATCTCAATCTGCTGACAAGCGGCAGGTTGAATGAATATTTGTCAAGTGTGGATGAACAGGCAGAGGATATGTTTTTTCGGCTGGTAAAGGAATATGCCGACAGGCAAGGTGTGACGGAACAGTTATAGGCAGAAAATCAGATTTTATGGGTTCAAAAAATGAATAATATTCGGGTTTGTGTAAGGGAAGTTGTGGAGAGGGAGATAATTTATTTATAGGCGGTGGGGCGGCACTTCTATGGTATATGGGTGTGCCGCAGAAGCCTAAACAAAAGTAGTTTGGGGAATTGAAAAAATCTATGCTTTCGTGTATAATTGATAAAAAAATTCAGAATGAGAGATAGCTTGTCGGAGGAACGATATGAAATATACAAGTGCAACTTTTGATATGGCGGATGATATTCAAAATGTTTTACATACGGCTATTGAAACCATATATCCGAAATATTATCCAAAGGAAGTAGTGGATTTCTTTTGCAGACATCATAGTAAAGAACACATTCTAAACGGAATAGCATCGGGAAATATGGGAGTGTTGGTGTATAACGATATGATTGTCGGAACAGGTTGTTTTGATGATAATCATATTACAGGAGTATATGTGTTGCCCGCTTATCAAAATCAAGGCTGCGGCTCGTATATTATGAATTGTTTGGAAAAGGAAATTTCCAAAACATATGATACGGTTATTTTGGACGCTTCGCTTCCGGCAGCGTGTTTATATGAGCATAGGGACTATAAAACGGTGGGGCATGGGATATACGAATTGGAAAATGACGTGAAGTTGGTTTACGAAATCATGGAGAAAAAGCTTGTTGATAATTGAAAATGTGGATTGAGAGGACTTGAAAAATGAAATGCAGAATAAGAAAATGGGAACTATCAGACGCAAAAGATTTGGCGGCTGCGCTTTCAAATAAAAAAGTACAAGATAATCTTCGTGATGGTTTGCCTTATCCTTACACTGAGCAGGATGGAAAAGAGTTTATTTCTGCTATGCTTTCCGCAGATGAAAACGAAACCTTTGCTTTTGCTATTATGGTAGATGATAAAGTGGTTGGCAGTATCGGTATTTTTCGGCAGGGCAATATTCATAGCCAAACCGCCGAGTTAGGGTATTATATTGCCGAAGAATATTGGGACAAAGGTATTATGACTGAAGCTGTTAAGCAAATTTGCGAATATGTTTTTGGTGATAGCGACATTATCCGTATCTACGCAGAGCCGTTTGCTTATAATATAGCGTCTTGCAGGGTGCTTGAAAAAGTAGGGTTTCAATATGAGGGTACATTGAGAAGCAATGCTGTGAAGAATGGTAAAGTTATTGATATGAAAATGTATTCTTTAATAAAAGAGGAATACTATGATAATTAAGTTAAAATATGGAAACACAAATACATATTTTGTGCATGGTATTAATGGTGGTTTGCTAATTGATACAGATTATGCTGGAACTATGCAGGCTTTTTATAAAGCTTTAAAGAAAAGTGGTATATCAATAACCGATATTACTTATATTTTGGCAACACACTATCATCCTGACCATATCGGACTTGTTAGTGAACTGCAGAAAGTGGGAATAAAATTGTTACTCATAGATACCCAATGCGACTATGTGCATTTTGCTGACGCTATATTTAAGCGGGAAAAACACTTGCGATATGAGCCTATTGGCGAAAAAAATACTACTATAATTGGTTGTGATGAAAGCAGAGATTTTCTTGCTGATTTAGGGATTGCGGGAGAAATCATTCAAACTGCAAGCCATAGTGAGGACAGTATATCTGTTATTCTGGATAGTGGGGAATGTATGGTGGGCGATTTAGAGCCAATGGAATATTTTGCCGCTTATGAGGAAAATGTTGCTTTGCAGAATGATTGGAAAATTGTAATGAGTTACCATCCGAAAGCCATATATTACGCCCATGCAAATGAAAAACATTTTGCGTGATAGTGGTTGAATGGAGAAAAAAATTTGGACTATAAAATACGAGAAATTAAAGAAAGTGAGTATTCCGTATTATCTGACTTTCTGTATGAAGCGATTTTTATTCCAAAAGGGATGGAAAAACCGTCAAAATCTATTATTGAACAGCCAGAGCTTCAAGTATATATCGCTGATTTTGGAAAAGCAGATGATTGGTGCTTAGTTGCGGAAGTAAAAGAAAAGATTGTGGGCGCAGTATGGGTGCGTATTATGAATGATTACGGACATATTGATGATGAAACGCCTTCGCTTGCCATATCGCTCTATGAGGAATACAGGCATTTAGGATTAGGTACAACACTTATGAAAGAAATGTTGAAATTTCTGAAAGATAAGGGATATCAGCAGATGTCATTATCCGTACATAAAGCGAATTATGCGATTAATATGTATCGGAAAGTAGGTTTTGCAGTGGTAAAGGAAAATGAAGAAGAATATATAATGGTTTGTCGATTGTAGATAGAAAATATAAAAGTCTAATAATACAAGGTGTAATTTTAAGATATAGGAAAGAAGATGGAATATGAGAAATAATAAATATTTTTTGATAAGTTTTTGCGCTGTTTGCGGAGCAATAGCGATAGCTTTTATAGTTAATGTGTTATTTAAAATAAAGACAGAAGGGATTTTTAGCGCAGAGTGGTCGGCTGGAGATGCACTAAATTATGTCGGCGCAATGGCAGGCTCAATAAGTACTTTTGTATTAAGTTTGGTTGCATTTTGGCAGAATGAAAAATTGAAAGAGATGGAGAATAACAATTATATTGCAACAAATAGTTGCATGGTGCTGATTGATGAAGTGCAAATTAAACCAAAGGCTTCTATTCCAGTAAATTATGAGTTGCATACAGAACAAATTTTGCAGGAAATTGACAATAACGAGGTGTGCCCATCAGGATATAGCGTAGAAATAAATCTTAAGAAAATATCAGAATCAATGCAGGCAACGCCTTCGTTGATTTATGTATCGGATTGCACACTTTTTGTTGGTAATAGCAAAAAAACATTAGAAAGTGCATTATGGTTAAAAAATGTTCGAGAAGGTTATACAAGAGCAGCAATACTAGAGTCGGGAATTGCATTTAATTGTAATTTGCTTGTTTCAAAAAGAAATCAAGAGAGGTTTGAAAAAGATATAAAATCTGAAAATAATAGATTAACTATAGAAACCCAATTTGAGATTATTACAGATAAAAATGTGATGACGAAATGTAAATGTCGAGCTTACTGTAATTATCAAAATAATAATGGAGTTATTACATGGAAAAGTGATAAACCTATGGTGTTCTTTTATGGGCATGAGTTAAAAAAGAATGACGAAATATCGGTGCTTTAGAAGAATGGCTTATAAAAGGAGACAAGTAAAAATATGAAGAATATGAAAATAGACGCTAACGGAACAGAAATCAGAGTAATGGGTGATGTCGTAAATGAAGAAGCTTATATTTCCTTGACGGATATTGCAAAATATAAAAATCCAGATAATGCGTTTATTGTGGTGGCAAACTGGATGCGTAATCATTCTACAATTTCGTTTTTGGGTTTGTGGGAACAAATCCACAATCCCAATTTTAAACCTATCGAATTCGATAGGTTTAAAGCAGAGTCGGGAGATAATGCGTTTACGCTGACACCGCAGCAATGGATAAAAGCAACAGACGCAATCGGTATCGTATCAAAATCAGGGCGATATGGCGGAACTTATGCTCATACAGACATTGCTTTTGAGTTTGCTTCTTGGATTTCTCCAGAATTTAAGCTTTATATTATCAAGGACTATCAGCGGTTAAAGAAAGACGAAGCGAACCGATTGGCGATTGGGTGGGATGCTAAGAGGGAACTTTCAAAAATAAATTACCGTATTCATACAGATGCGGTAAAAGAATTTTTGATAACACCAACATTATCCCCGCAGGAAATGGCATATACATACGCATCCGAAGCAGATATTCTTAATATGGCGTTATTTGGCAAGACGGCGGCACAATGGAGAAACGAAAAGGGAATAAGCGGAAAAACACCTAATATCAGAGATTATGCTTCAGCAGAGGAATTGGTTGTTCTTATCAATCTGGAAGATACCAATGCTGATTTAATAAGACAGGAAGTGCCTAAAATCGAGAGGTTAAAAATATTAAGGGAAAAGGCGTACAGACAACTGGAAATTCTGAAAAAGAACCAGGAAACTCTTGATGCGTTGAAGAAAAATCTGATTGAAGATTCAGAAACAAACGGTTGATTTTCTTAGCAAAATCGCTTATAATTTAAGCCATAACATATAGCTATTATCCGCAGTTACATAGCCAGTGTTATCAACAGCGATAACAAAATGATAACATTAGTTCATATAGGCAGGATAATATGGATATATCAAATAATCAAGAGATTTACATACTCGACAGAGAATAATTCCTAAACAAAATTAGTTAGGAAAAGTCGAGTTCGAGTGAGAAGTAAAATCCTCGCAAGTCTTGAGAAATCAAGGCTTGCGGGGATTTTTTAATTGGCGGTGGGTACGATTTGGGTACAGATTTTTTAATCCAGCTTATCGTTTATCAAACGGTGTTCTGTATCCTCCATAACTTGGTCGTGGAGCTGCTGGATGCTCAGGTCGAAAAAGGCATCTCCATGCTGTTCAGGGTAAGTGTCCATCCAGTGGTCATAATCCGTTTCGGCTTTAATCAGAGCTTCCCCACGTTTTTTTGCATCTTTGATTTCATTGCATTTTTCTACATCTTCTAAAAATTTCTCGTAACGCTGGCACCATGCGTTCATCAGCGTCAGGGTTTCAAAACGTATGCCAACTGTATCATTGCCTTCCTCGTCTTTGCACGCAAAAAGATGTCCGTTGTATTGTCGGGCAATCTGGAATAAGCGGTGCATGGCTTTAATCATGTCAAAATCGGAATTTTCCAGTACCTCTGGATTAACGGCAAGGGCATTTGCTATTTTTTCAAGGGATGATGGTTTGGGATTGCGTCTGCCGCTTTCGTAGGCACGAATATAGGCTTCGCTTGCACCAACCAATTCACCTAACTGTTTCTGGGTAAGACCACGCTCTTTGCGGATGCGGCGTATATTTTCTCCAACGGTCATAAGTTTGCCTCCTAAAGTTTTAGCTGTGTATTTGCACTAAATCAATCATACCACATAAAAAGAAAAAAATAAAGCAAAAAAGATATTGACAAGAAACAAAAGTTACGATATGATAAAAACGAAACATAAAGATACTATACAGAAACAAAAAGAAGGAGAGGACATAACATGAATGAAAAGATTTACTACAATGCAGAGGATATTTCTAAGATGCTTGGTGTGAGCATGGGAAAATCCTACAAGATTCTCAGAGAGATGAACAGGGATTTGGCAGGCAGGGGATTTCTTACGATTGCAGGGAAAATTCCTGTGGAATATTTCAGGGAGAAATGGTATGGGGCAGCAAAGGAGGCGGTTGTATGAGCTGTAATGCAAAGAAAGACCCAAACGGCACTTGGCGGATACAATACCGCTGGACGGATTGGACAGGAGCGAAAAAGAAGTCGCAGAAAAGAGGGTTTAAAACAAAGAAAGAAGCGGAAGAATGGTATGCGCATTTCTTATTGCAGCAATCTTCTGACCCAACAATGACGCTGGCTGATTTTTGGGAAATTTACAAAGCGGATATGGAAAAGCGCCTGCGGAAAACGACCATGAAACAGAAAGAGTATGTGATGAATGATAAAGTCCTGCCTTACTTTGGAAGTACGCCAATCAATGAAATCACTGCCCCTATGATAAGAAAGTGGCAGGGTGAGATGATGGAGAAAGGTTTCAAGCCTACTTATCTGAAAACCATACATAACCAGCTCAGCGCCATTCTGAATTATGCAGTCAATTTTTATGATTTGCGTTCCAATCCATGCCGGAAAGCAGGAAGTATGGGAAAGAGCAGGGCGGACGAAAGACCATACTGGACATTGGAGGAATTTCAGAGATTTTCAGATGCAATTATGGATAAGCAGGATTCGTGGGTCGCATTTCAGATTTTGTTCTGGACGGGGATGCGTCTGGGAGAATTGCTTGCCCTTCAGGTAAAGGACGTAAATTTTGAGGAAGGTACGATTACGGTTGATGAATCCCTTGCGAGGATTGACGGGGAGGATTTGATTACTCCTCCGAAAACGGAGAGTTCCATAAGGGTAATTACCATACATAGGGAGTTGCAGGAGGCGATAAAGGAGTATATTGCAACGATTTATCGAGCGAGGGCAGGCACACGCCTTTTTGCAGGACGGACAAAGAGTTTCTTTGAACATGAAATGGAGAGAGGAATTAAGTTGTCGGGTGTAAAGAAAATTACAGTACATTGTACCAGACACAGCCATGCAAGTATGCTTGTACAGATGGGGTTCAGTCCAGTGGAAATTGCAAAACGGTTAGGGCATGGGAAAGTGACAACTACGATTGAAACATACTGCCATCAGTCTATGGATGCACAAATAAAAATTGCGGACAGGCTTGGAAAAGTGGAAAGGGGAGAGGAAGGTGGCGTGTAAGCGTGAAGCAAGGTTTCGGCGTAACACAATCGCATTCTGGCTGAGTGATGAGGAAAAAGCCAAAGTGGAAGCAAGGATTATATTATCAGGACTTCCAAAAGGAGATTATTACCGCAAAGCCATATTGGGACAGGAAGTGGCGGTAACTGCCGGAAATTATATGTCTAACAGGGTTGCAAAAGTTTTAGAACAGATATTGGAACATCTGAAAAATGGAAATACAGAAGATGAAAAATTACTGCTGGAACTGGTAAAGCAGTTAGTAGAAATTGGACAGAATGAAAATGCCCCTGCTGGCAACAGGGACATTTCAGAAGCAGAGTAAGTTGTTGGCGCAATTTACTCTGAATATAAAAAGGACAAGCCTCTTTACATATACGTTGCAGATTTATTATAACAGAGGCTTTTCCGAATGAAAAGGAGGAGAAGCAGTAAAATTGAATATTTTTTCAGAGGTAAAGGAACATCTGACTGCAAGGCAGGCAGCAGAATATTATGGTCTGAAAGTTAAGAGAAATGGGAATGCGTGCTGTCCGTTCCATGATGATAAGCACCCAAGCATGAAGATTGACAAGAATTATCACTGTTTTGCCTGTGGCGTTGGCGGAGATGCGGTTGATTATGTTTCCCGTATGTTTGGATTGTCACAGTATGATGCAGCGTTAAAGCTGATAGAGGACTTTACTCTGCCTGTTGAGGTAAGGGGAAATATAGAGCTAAATATACAGGAAAAAGAACGTATCCACAGGGAAAAGGAAGAGCGTGAAAGAATAGCGCATATTAAAGAGCGTTTTGAAAAATGGTGCAGTCAGACAATTGATAGGTTGAGGAATTGTATCTTGGAGATTGACGATGTAAATCATTTTCTCATTGGAAAACCGCCTGATATTATTTTTTCGGAAG
Source organism: Lachnospiraceae bacterium (assembly GCA_910575155.1). GTDB lineage: Bacteria > Bacillota > Clostridia > Lachnospirales > Lachnospiraceae > Petralouisia. The sequence goes on along the minus strand of CAJTDX010000012.1, from coordinate 33,943 downwards.
ATTATGCACAGATGCTCCATGCAGAGCCAGTTATCAATTACTGGCTGGATATTCTGTGTATGGGAGAGGTTTCAGAAAGGCAGGAGTTATTTTTAAAGGATAGGAAGAAGGTGGAGGAAATTGCAGGAAGAGTCTGTGCAGGCAGAAAACGAATTATGGGATGCAGTCGGGGAAGCGCTTGATATGGAAATGAGTACCGTGGAGGACGTACTGGAGTCACTTGCAAGAACACAGAAAGGGAATGTAAAATCTTCCATCGAAAACTGCATGACTATTTTATACAGAGATCCAGTGCTGAAAGATGCCATATGCAAAAATGAGTTGACAAATAAAATTGATATTGTGAAGCCGTTATTGTGGAAACGGAGTGGAAGCTGTGTCACTGATGTTGATATGTACCAGATTCAGCGTTACATAGAAACATATTATGGAATTTCCAGTGATAAGGCAATTAACAAAGCGGTCAGCATTGTAGCAAGTGAAAGAAGTTATCACCCAATCAGAAATTTTCTTGAAGCCTTACATTGGGACGGAAAAAACAGGATTGCAAGTCTGCTACCTCGTTTTCTTGGAACAGATGATAATGAATATACAAGGGAAATCATGCGGCTTTTGATGATGGCGGCGATACACCGGATTTATGAGCCGGGCTGTAAGTTTGAGATTATGGTCTGCCTTGTGGGTGGTCAGGGAGCAGGAAAGTCCACATTCTTCCGTTTTCTTGCTGTCAATGATGAGTGGTTTACGGACGATTTGAAACGTATGGATGATGAAAATGTTTACAGCAAGATGCAGGGGCATTGGATTATTGAGATGTCGGAAATGCTTGCCACTGTCAATGCAAAAAGCATTGAAGATATTAAATCATTTTTAAGCAGACAGAAAGAAACATACCGTATTCCATATCAGACTTATGCGGAGGACAGACCAAGACAGTGTATTTTTGTCGGCACATCAAATAATCTGGATTTCCTCCCACTGGACAGGACGGGGAACAGAAGGTTTGCGCCGGTTTTGGTTCATCAGGAGCGTGTGGAGAAACATATCCTTGAGGACGAGAGGGAGTCGAGGGAATATATTGTGCAGGCATGGGCGGAGGCAATGGTTATCTACAATAACTGTTCACATGAGTTGAAACTGTCAAAGGAAATGGAAGAATATCTGAAGGAGATGCAGAAACAGTTTATGCCGGAAGATACAAAGGTTGGAGTTATTCAGGCTTGGCTGGACGATTGTACGGAAAAATATGTATGCAGCGAAATGATTTACAGAGAAGCACTGCGGCATGAGTATGAAGAACCGAAACAATGGGAGATTAAGGAAATTAACAGCATTATGAACACCTGTATTGAAGGGTGGGAGAAAATCAGTTCTCACAGGTTTGGAAAGTATGGATTGCAGCGTGGCTGGAAACGAAGAACTGATATGCAAGGATTTTCAACGTTGCCGGAGAATGCGAAGACACCTTTTAAGGAATAAATGACAGCATGGATTCCTTTTGTACTTTGGGTATCTTCATATCACCGACTTGCTGTATGCCAATAAATTGGTTGGCAGAACAAAACGAGAATAATGAAGTTACCAAGACATCAGAAAGAGCGGCAGTATATTTTAAACTCTTTTTTATCCGGTTTACAGGGCGCGTTTACATTTTTGTAAACGGTGAGTTTACAGCGGAATATAAGAAAATCAAGGCTTTCAGCCATTTGTAAACGGTGTAAACAGAAAAAACTGAAAACACAATAACAAGATTAATAATAATATGGAGGACATTTATGATGCAGAAATATAGCAACAACACAAAAATCATTATTGGGCTGGATCATGGTTACGGAAATATTAAGACAGCACACAGGATATTTAGGACAGGCGTGGAATGTTTTGAGGAAGAACCAATTGTCAACATGAATTATATCAGGTATAAGGATAAGTATTATGTGATAGGGGAGAATCATTTGATTTATCAGGGAAACAAGACGGATTCTCAGGATTTCTTTATCCTTACGTTGGCAGGTTTGGCGGAGGAACTGAAATTCCGAGGGTTGCATGAGGCAAAAGTGGTGTTGGCTGTCGGACTTCCTCTTACTTGGGCGAAAAGTCAGGCAACGGATTTTAAGAAATATTTGATGCAGGAGCAGGAGTTGTTCTTTTCATTCCGTAAAGAAAATTACAAGGTGCATTTGTGCGGAGTGGAAGTGTTCCCACAGGGATTTGCGGCAGTATGTAATGCTGGTTCGATGAAAGGTTTTAACATGATAGCGGATATCGGAAATGGCACGATGAACGTGATGCAGATTATTGACGGCAGACCATTAGAGAAAAGTCTTGTGACGGATAAATTCGGTGTGTCTATCTGTATGAAAGAAATTCAAAAGGAATTGTCTAAGTCGGCAGGGGAAAGCATACCGGAGATTATGATTGAGCCAATATTGATAAACGGTTTGCAGGGCAGGATGGATGATGTGGCAAAAATAGTCAGTCGGATTGCGGAGCGGTATGCAGGAGATATTTTAAAGAGGCTGGCTGACTATGGGTATAAGGAAAATCTGGTGCATCTGTATGTGATTGGCGGGGGCGGCTGTCTGCTCAGGCATTACAGTGGTATTGCTTCAAAAGGGAATGTAACTTTTATTGAGGATATCTGTGCCAATGCTAAAGGGTATGAGTACCTTGCAACGCAGAAACAGCGCAGACAGGCATTGTAGAAATGAGGTTTTAGAATGAGGAAGACCTATAAATGCAGCAATATAAAATTCTGTATGGAAGATGAAAACCAGCGCAGGACTTGGGAATACTTGCAGGGCATGACACGAAAAGATGGTTCTTATGGGAAGATACTTTCTGATGCGTTTGTGGAGGCTGTTGATGGGAGGACAAGACTTGGAGTGAATAAAGCTGAAAACGAATCTGCTGTCTTGAAAGAAAATGCCGCTGACATTATTGAAGAAATGCTGGACAGGGTGTTAGAAGAAAAATTCCATGAGATGTTCCCTAAATTACAAGAAGTTCTTGCAGGGCAAATCAGCAGAGCTTTTAGAGAATATGTTACCGATTTTCACTCTGGTGTGGATGCCTCTGCTGGTAAAACTGATATAGACGGAATGGAGCAGATGCAGGAGCCAAAATTATCAGAGGATATGATGGCGTTTGCATTTGCAATGGGCGAATAGGTGGTTCCGAATTTTTATATTTGGTACTCAATCCTGAAAAGGAAATCTATGGAGCGGTGCCGAAATGTTTTTGTTTGGTACTGTTGCCCAAAGCGAATGACGGCTGTATTTTGTCGGAATGAGCCGTCTGTCGGAAGATTTTTCCGACAGACGGTATTTGCCAGCGGCAAATACTACCCTCGGAGAGCGCCTTACTTCTGATGCGTATGCGTCAGAAGTAATAAGGCGTTACTTTTGGCAAAAGTAACAAAACCGTAGTTAGTATGTATACACAAAAATATGAGAAAGAGAGTGATGCATTGGCAGCAAAAACAATTTCTTTTCCAAAAGGGAAAGGTCATCTTACGCACAATAATAGGGAATTTATCTGCAATAATGTGGTGCCGGCAAGAACAGCTTGGAACCGGATTTACATACAGGAATCGATAAAAGATGCTTATGAGAAATGCTTCGGACAGGCGCTTCAGGATTATAATTCTGTGCAGAAACGTAAGGACAGGCAGAAAGACGATTATCTGAAAGAGATAGAAAATTCCGGCAACAAGGAAAAGACATTTTATGAAAATATCGTACAGATAGGCAAAAAGACAGATACTCCGGTCACAGACGAAAATGGAGTGTTGACGGAGGACGCAAAAGCAGCGATAGCGGTCTTGGAGCAATATGCAAGGACGTTTCAGGAACGTAATCCGAATTTGTATTTATTTAACTGTGTGATGCACTTGGATGAGGCAACGCCGCATCTGCATATAGACTATATTCCTGTAGCACATGGATATAAAAACGGCATGAAAACACGCAACAGCCTGACAAAAGCATTCCAGCAGATGGGGTTCGCAAAGGCAGTCAGCAGAAAGCAGAATGAAACGGTTGCGTGGCAGGAACGGGAGAGGGAGTATCTGACGGAACTGTGCAGAGAGCAGGGGATTGAGATAGAAGTTCTCGGCGTACAACGAGATAATCTTTCACTGCCGGAATATAAGACAGCGATGCGTGAAGTGGAAAAATTGGAACAACAGGCGGCAACTCTGGATAAGCGGAATGAGGTTCTTGAACAGCAGAAGGATGAGCTTGTGCAGAAAACATCGGAACTTTGCGGACAGGTGCAGGAAATGGAGGAAAAAAACAATGAGCTGGTTTTACAGGCACAGAAACTCACAGAGCAGATTGAGGAAGCAGAAGTGAAAGAAAAAGCAGCGAAGGAAGTGCTTTTGAAACATGATTTAAGAGCAGAAACTTTTAAAATGATTTCAAAGGAAGTGGCAGCGGAAACAAAAAGCATGAAAAGTGTTGCTGTTCCAGTGACAAATCTTTTCGGCAGCGAGGAATATGTCAAGGTGAAGAAAAGTGACTGGAATAAAATACTGGATGCTTTCAGCAAGGCAGTATCAAGAAATCATCTCATGGAAAAGTATGAGAAGAAAATTTCTGGCTTGGAGCGGAAGATAGATACGCTTACTGACCAAGTTGAAAAACTAAAGCGGTTTGTAGCATCAAAAGGACTTGGAGAAGCATTTGTGGAATTTGTAAAATCACTTGAGCCAAAGACGATGAAGCAAAAGGTAGAGGAAGCTAAGGACGAAGCGGAAGAATATAACCGCCAGAGAAAACTGAATCAGCAGAAATTGATAGAAAAGGATAAGTATTGGCAACAGGAGATGTAAAGTAAATGTGTTGATGCAGATGATAAAGCAAGAAGATAAGACGGAACAGTTAAGAAAATAGGAGCAGAGGAATCTGCTCCTATTGAGTATATGAAGTTTGTTTTGAAATCTCAAAATAAAAATTGAATAATCAAATGTAATGTGATAGAATTATATGTGAATTTGATTGAAATATGGAGAGAACATCAGTGAAAAAAGAGCGAATAAAAGTAAATTATAAGCCATTATGGAAAATGATGATTGACAAAGATATATCAAAAGGGGAACTTCGAGCGAAAACAGGGATTGCACCAAGTACTTTTGCAAAAATGTCTAATAATGAGTATGTAGCATTAGATGTGTTGGTGAGAATCTGTAATGCTATGAATTGTGGATTGGATGATATTGTTGAAATAGAGAAATATTGATTTTTGAGGCACATAATTTATGAAACATTATGTGGGATATGGAGGAAATACAAATGGCAAAGAAAGCTGCCGTGAAAGAAGTTACATTGGAAACAACTCTATGGAATTGCCGTGTTGCATTACGGGGAATTGGCAGTACGGAGAAAAACAGAGATGCAGTCATTGGATTGGTATTTTTAAAATTTGCAGGGGATAAATTTGAAAAAAGACGTGCAGAATTGGTAGAACAATATGGAGAAATACCAGCATTTTTGGAAAAAGTGTCTTTTTATAATGCTGTAAATGTATTTTATTTAAAAGAAACAGCAAGATGGTCTTACATTGTGAATCATGCAGGTGATAATGATATAGCTGTAATCATTGATCAGGCAATGGCAGATATTGAGGGAAGCAATCCACCATTAAAAGGTGCATTACCACAGAATTTGTTTGCAACGCTTGGTGCGAGCAAGTCGGCAATTAAATCTTTGATTGATGAAGTTAATAATATTACCGAAAAGCGTTTTCAGGAAGAAGATTTGATTGGTCGTGTTTACGAGTATTTTCTTCAGGTTTATGCAGCAGCAGGAACAAAAGAAGACGGTGAGTTTTATACTCCGGCGAGTCTTGTAAAACTGATTGCGGAAATGATTGAGCCGTATAGTGGGATTGTTTATGATCCCTGCTGCGGTTCAGGAGGTATGTTTGTTCAGTCATTAAAATTTGTTGACCGTCATAATGGCAATAGGCAGAATATCTCTGTGATTGGTCAGGAAAGTAATCCTGATACATGGCGGCTTTGTAAGATGAATCTTGCTATCCGTGGGATTTCCCATAATCTTGGAGAAAAGAATGCATCTACTTTTACTGAAGATTTGCATAAGGATAAAAAGGTAGATTACATTATGGCAAATCCACCTTTTAATCTTAAAGGCTGGAGAGCCGAAGATGAACTGCGAGAAGATTATCGTTTCCAAAATTGGCAGGCTATGCCTCCAGTAGCAAATGCAAATTATGCATGGATACTTCATATGATTTCAAAACTGGATGTGACACATGGCATAGCTGGATTTTTGCTTGCCAATGGAGCATTAAATGCAGATGGTGCCGAGTATGAATTGCGGAAAGAATTATTGGAAAAAGATAAGGTAGAAGCTATTGTTGTATTACCTCGTGATATGTTTTATACCACGGATATTTCTGTGACAATGTGGATTGTCAATATGAATAAGAAAGCCGGAATTGTGAATGGCAGACGGCTTCGTGACCGTACAGAAGAAGTCCTTTTTATGGATTTACGGAGATGGGATGCCAATATTGAAGAAATTGTGATTGATAAAGGTAAGAAGAAAAAGAAAACGGTTTTAACAGATGAGCAGATTGCAGAAATTAAAAAGATATACAATAACTGGCAGGGAACGAATGCCAATTTGTATAGTAATGTTCCTGAACTGTGTCAAAGTGTGAAGTTGGAGGAGATTCGTGGAAAGAATTATTCTCTTGCGCCAAGTAAATACATAGAGTTTATTGACCATGATTTGGACATTGATTATGAAAAGGAAATGGCACGTATTCAGGAAGAAATGAAGGATATTTTGAAAGCTGAAAGGCAATCTCAGGCTATGCTGGAAGATGCGTTTAGGGGGATTGGTTATGGGATTGACTAAACTTGGAAATTATATTGTTCAATCAGATGCAAGAAATTTTGATGGAATATATGGAGAAGATGTAGTTGTTGGATTATCCACACAGAAACAGATGATTATAACAAAGGCAGATTTAAATGGCGTGAATTTAGTTTCGTATAAATTATTCCCACCACATTATTTTGCTTATGTGCCAGATACCTCAAGACGTGGGGATAAGATGTCTTTGGCATATAATCATACAGAAAATGTGTATTTGGTGTCGTCAATTTCTGTAGTATTCCATATTCCTAATGAAAGTAGTTTGATTTCGGACTATCTTTTCATGTATTTTAATCGTCCAGAATTTGATAGATATTCAAGGTTTCATTCATGGGGTTCTGCACGAGAAACATTTAGTTGGGAAGAAATGTGTGATATAGAACTTGAACTTCCATCTATAGATATTCAGAAAAAATATGTGAATATCTATAATGCAATAGTAGCAAATCAGCAGAATTATGAGCGTGGGTTGGAAGATTTGAAGCTAACATTTGAAACATTAATAGATAGATATAAATATGTTGCTCATAAAAAATATATTGGAGAACTGTTAGAAGAAATAGATTGTAGAAATGAAGATAATTCCATTGACAATGTTCAGGGAATTAATATCATGAAACAGTTTATGCCATCTGTAGCAGATACTACCGATGTAAATTTACAAAGGTATAAGATAGTTAGAAATGGTCAGTTTGCATATAGTGGTATGCAGACAGGGAGGGATGAGTGTATTCGGATTGCTCTTTATAGCGGAGATTGTCCAATTATTATTTCTCCCGCATATTCCGTATTGCAAGTAAAAACAAAAGATGTTTTGCCAGAATATATTATGATGTGGTTCTTTCGAGATGAGAGTGATCGTAGAGGGTGGTTTATGAGTGATGCCAGTATTCGTGCAAATTTGGATTTAGATAGATTTTTTGAAACAGAAATACCTATTCCAGAAAGAAAAATTCAAGATTCCATTGTTAAAATATATAATGCGTACAAAATGCGTCATGAGATTAACGAAAAACTAAAAGCACAAATAATAGAATTATGTCCTATATTAATTAAAGGCTCACTACAATAAAAGTAGGAGGAGAATGGTATTATATTATGACAGTAACTGAATTAAATAATTATATTAAACATTATCTTGAAGAAGATAAGACACATACCGCTATCATGTTGACGGGGGAATGGGGGTCTGGAAAAACATATTATATCGAGAATCAACTCACTAAATTTTTACAAAATGATAAAAAGAATAGATGTATTATTATTTCATTATATGGTCTTGAAAATATTGCAGATATAAGCAAAGGCATATATCTGGAATCAAGAATGAAAGCATTGACAAAAGATTCAGAAGTTTTAGCAACTGGAAAATTTATAGCTAAAACTGTATTGAAAGGTGCAGTTGGAATGCTTGGAATTGATGTGAATATGTCAGAGGATAATTTGCAGAATTTATATTCTTCTGTTGATTTAACTGGAAAACTATTGATTCTTGAAGATTTGGAAAGAAGCAATATTGAAATAGTAAAGTTATTGGGTTATATCAATAATCTTGTAGAGCGAGATGGTGTTAAGGTGCTTCTGGTTGCGAATGAAAATGAAATATTAAATAAGCAGCCTAAAACCGTCAGTTATAATATGGAAGATTTGGCTTCTTTGTTTTTGGAAAATAATACTAAAGAAGATAAAGAAAATAGTGTACCAGAGGATGTACAGGTACAGAAGTATCTGCGAATAAAGGAAAAGACAATTAGTGATACCATTTATTTTGAAAGCGATTATTGTGAGGCTGTAAAAAATATTATAGGTATTTTTAATAATGAAAAGTTGCAGATAATGGTTGACAAAGATGAAAATATTATCGAAGAACTGGTTTCAATGATAAGGGGATATTGTCATAAAAATTTTCGTACATTTATATTTGCAACACAGAAAACAGTTGATATTTTTAATAAAATGGATGAAGATTATGAAGATGATTTTTTGAAATGTATCTATTTTGGTATTATTTGTTTTTCATCTAAGATGAAAGCAGGGGAGTTTCCTAAATGGGAGGGTATGGAATATCTTTCTACTCTATTAGGAACTAACAGGTATCCGTTATTTAAGTTTTGTTATGATTATATAAGGAGGCAAAAGATTGAGGTAGAAGATATTGCCAAAACAAGAGATGCCTATGAAAAACTGAAACTTTATGATAAAAATGCAGATCAACAAGATACGGATTTACAAAAGTTATATAGCTACTATGAGAGAACAGAAAGTGAAGTAAAAGATACTTTGAAGTCTATAGAGAAAAGATTGAAAAATCCTGACGATATAGGATTTTATAGTTATGGAAAACTGGCAGCATATCTTGTAATGATTAGTCATGTTATTGAATTTGATTATGCACAATGTAAGGAATACATGGTTAAAAATATCAAGGGAAAAGGCAGCGATATTGACTCACACTTATTGTTTTTGCCAATGTATGATAATTTAGAAGAAAATGAAAAAGCTGAATTTAAGAACTTTACAGAACAATTATCTGAATCCATGAATTTTAGGAATAATCAAAATGATTTTTCTTATAATCCAAGTGATATAAAAGATTTATATGATTCCGTTTTAAAAGAGCGATATAAAATAAGTGGAAATCATGAATTTATTAGTAAATACAATGTTAGTCAACTTGTGGAAATGCTTTTTCAAGCTTCAGCAAGACAAATTATGGAATTCAGAGATGTATTATTTGCGATATATAGACATTCAGGTAAAGCAGACTTTATTGAAGCAGATATTCATACCATGAAAGAACTTTTGCAGGTGGTTCAAGAAAAAATAAACTCTAATAATTACCAAAACTATGATATAGATAAAATTCAGTTATTGCAGCTTCGGTATCTTTGCAGAAATCTAAAAACATTTATTGTACAGATGTCATAAGGAGATGGGTGTCATGGACTATATATTTGAACGTGGCAAATTCACAGAAGCCGAACTGGAAACGGCTATTATAGAAATTTTTGAACGGCAGGGATATAACTATGTTCCAGGAAAAATTATTCACAGAAAATATGATGACATATTGTTGATAGATGATTTAAAGGCATATATTTCAGATCGTTATGCATCGGAATCTATAAGCGATTCAGAGATGAAAAAAATTATAAACCAGATTGCGCTTATTCCGGCAGTTCCTCTTTACAATGGAAACCGAGAAACATTCTGGCTGGTAAATGAAGGATTTGATTTGGTGCGTGATGACATCAGCAAAGTTGCATTGCATATAGATTATATTGATTATGATCACCCTGAAAACAATATTTTCAAGGTGGTAAATCAATATTCTGTTCAGGATACACATTTACGCCGTCCTGATTTGCTGGTCTTTATTAATGGTATTCCAATTGGAATTTGCGAATTTAAGACTGCTATTGAAGAAGATACAACCATTTTTGAAGCATGGGAGCAGATTACCATTTGTTATAGCCGTGATATACCAAATCTGATGAAATATTGCTTTTTATCTATTATCAGTGATGGCGTAAATACAAAGATGGGCAGTATTTTTACACCATATGAATATTATTATTCATGGAATAAAGCAAATGAAACAGACAAAGTTTCTAATGGTATCAGTTCTTTATTTACAATGATTGCAGGGGCATTTGCAAAAGAACGTGTAATAGCAATTATTCAGGATTTTATATTTTACCCAGATGACAGTAAAAAGAATGAAGCAGTTATCTGTCGTTATCCACAGTTTTTTGCGGCAAATAAGATGTTAGCAAATATAAAGGTACATATGCGACCGCAAGGTGATGGAAAAGGGGGAACATATTTTGGTGCAACAGGTTGTGGAAAAACATACACGATGTTGTTTCTTGCACGTATGATTGCATTGCGGGATAGTGAGGCTTTTCAAAATCCAACAATAATTATTATTGAAGATAGAGAGGATTTAGATACACAGACATCAAAACTGTTTGTTACTGCGAAGAAGTATCTTCATGAGAAGGATGTCCGCAGCATTGAGGACAGGGAGGATTTGGGTGTAACGTTAAGGGATAAACCAAGCGGTGGTGTGTATATTACAACAATTCAGAAATTTTGTGAGTCCATAGGTTTGTTATCAGACAGAAATAATATCATATGTATTTCTGATGAAGCGCATCGGACACAGACAGGGATTGGTGCTAAGTTAAAGAAAACAGATAACGGTGTATTTACTACATATGGATTTGCGAAATATTTGAGAGATAGTTTTCCGAATGCCTGTTATTGCGGTTTTACAGGAACACCAATTGATGATACGATTTCTGTATTTGGTGATGTGGTTGACAGTTATACAATGAAGGAATCCAGTGATGATGGGATAACAGTGCGGATAGCTTATGAACCACGGCTTGCCAGAGTGATTGTTTCAGACGAGCAGGTAAAGGAAATACAAAAATATTATGACCAGTGCGCAACAGAAGGTTCTACTGAGGGACAAATTGAAGCAAGTAAACGCGCTATGAGCAGCATGGCGGCTATTTTGGGGCATCCAGATCGGATAAAAAAACTGGCTCGTGATATTGTTACACACTATGAATCTTTGTGCGCAGAGAAGCCGGAAGTTGTACAAAAGGCAATGATTGTGTGTACAGACAGGCAAGTTGCGTTTCAAGTATTAAATGAAATCAAGGCGGTACGACCAGAATGGGGGATTCCAAAGAAAGCAGAAAATGAAGCTATTCTTACAAAGGAGCAAAAGGACAAGCTGTTCGCTTTACCAAAAATAAATTTGGTTGCGACAAGAAGAAAGAATGACAGAAAAGAATTATATCAGGCATGTGGTACGAAAGAATACCGTAAAAAATTAGATGAGCAATTTAAAAATAAGGATTCCAATTTTAAGATAGCGATTGTTGTGGATATGTGGATTACAGGTTTTGATGTTCCGGCTCTGGCAGTCATGTATATTGATAAGCCATTGCAAAAGCATACGCTGATTCAGACGATTTCCCGTGTCAACAGAGTTTTTGACGGAAAAGATAAAGGTCAGGTAGTGGATTATATTGGTATTAAAAATGATATGCTGGAGGCGGTAAAACAGTACGGAGCTTCACAGGAAAGTCCAGTTGATGAGCTAAACATTACATTGGGCATTTTTCGTAACCATCTGGTAATGATAGATGAATTGATGATTCATTTTGACGCAAGAGATTTTTTTGCTGGTCAGTCGCTTGAGAGATTGAATTGTCTGAAGAAAGCAGCAGAATATATTCAAATGAAAAAAGAAATGCAGACAAGGTTTATGGGGCTTTCCCGCCGGTTAAAGGAGGCTTATCATATATGTTTTCCTTCTGGGGAGCTTACAGATGAAGAAGTTGCAAAAGCGCAATTTTATCTGGCGATACGTTCTATTATATACAAGCAGGTAAGAGGAACAGCTCCTGACACAGAAGTTATGAATCGTGTTGTGGAAGATATGGTGCGTGAAGCAATCATTTGTACAGGCATTGAAAGTATTGTGGATGAGAATCGGTCGATTGACTTGTTTAGTGATGAATTTTTGAAAGAACTAAGCACAATTAAGATGCCTATAACTAAATTTAATGCCCTTTTAAAGTTGCTTCGCAAAGCAATTACGGCGTATGGGAAAACCAACAAGGTTAAGGCAGTTGAATTTGACGAACGATTGAAGCAGGTTGTTGAGGCATATAATAACAGGGATAAGCTGGTATTTACAAGCGAAGTGGTTGCGGATTTTGTAAATGACTTATCTGACAAGTTGCTGAATATTTTTCAGGATTTGCAAGAGGATAAAATATCTTTTGAAAAATTGGGTATCACGTATGAGGAAAAGGCATTTTATGATATTTTGGTGAAAGTTCGTGATGATCATGGCTTTCCTTATGCAGATGAAAAATGTCTGGTGCTTGCAAAGAAGATAAAAGAACTTGTAGATGATAAAGCTCAATATGCTGACTGGTCTACCCGTGATGATATTAAAAACCAGCTTAATATGGATTTGACAGTTCTCCTTTACCAAAATGGTTATCCGCCTGAATGGGATGAAGAAATATTTGAACAAGTGATGGCGCAGGCAGAAAATTTTAAAAAATTTTCCGGTGATAAGCAGTCTGGATTTTCAGACAATACAAGATATCAGTTTCCAGCAGAAGAACCGTTATCTATGGTTGCTGAAAGTGCGTTAGTATATAGGGCGAAAGATAAGTATGATTGTTAAGTAATAATATCAAGACATATACATATTGGATGTCGGAAAAAGGGTTATTGAGCAGGATTTTCAGTTGCTAATATTTAAGAATTTGATATATATCGAGGAGGGTATAAATGGATTCATTAGATGAGAAAGAGTATTATATTGCATATTTTGATATATTAGGATACAAGGATTTTTTTACACATGCATCTAAAAAGCAGATTCATGATATAGTTTCTATGATTTATGATGGGATTTCTGGTATAAAAAGTTATCTTAATAGGTTTAGCAATTTTTCTATTGTGCCAATAATAGAGAATATAGAGATAAAATTTATTGGTTTTTCAGATAATTTTACATTTGCAATGCGAGTGGAAGAAGGACAGAATGAGATATACAAATTGTTGGCTTTCCTATCAATCATAGCTGATATTCAAAGGAATTTCATTGTAATGTATGGATTGTTAGTTCGTGGTGGAATAGTTAAGTCAACAGCTTACATTGGAGAGAATATTATACAAGGAAGAGGCATTATTGAAGCTGTAAGTTTAGAACATAAAGCTGTTTATCCTCAAATTATCATTGACTCATCGATATTTTCTGATATTCACAGATTGCATTTTTTGACTGATAAGGAATTAGAATATGGTGGTTCTGTTCAAAACAAAATTAATAAGGGATTGGAATTGAGTTCAGATGAGCAGAAATTTATGAAAGAGATTTTTAATAGCTATATACAAGAACAATTAGTTTTAACATGGAAAGATAATATTCTTATGCGTTCTAACGATGAAAAACCGTTTTTAAATTATATGTATAATATTGGTATCATTAACTATTATTTAGAACAAAATACACTATTTAATGAGTTTCAAGATTTGTTACAACAATTTAATCTTCAACATTCATTGAAAATTCCTCAAAAAGGAGATGCTGAGAATTTTATTCGGGTTCATAAGTCAGTTTTAATTGATAAAATTAAAAAATACGGCAGTTATGCAGGGGTAAATATCAACGATGCAAGTGAATTATACGAAAGAGAAAAGGTAATTAAAAAATATATTTGGTTATGGTTGTATCACAGAAAGCTGTGTGATTTATACAAGTTGTCAGAATATGATTTGCAGATTAGTTTAGATATAGATGTTAGGGTAATGAAAATGGTTATTTTGTTAAATGATAAAGATACCAAAGAAACAGCGGATAAAATCATTAATGTGATTCAAGATGTGGAAGAATAGGTTGGAAAATAGAAAGCAGGTGTAATATATGCCAGAACACCAGACGATAGAGTGGAAAGAATCATGGCATGATGAGTTCTTAGAGTGGATTTGCGGATATGCAAATGCTTATGGCGGAACGCTCTATATTGGCAAGAATGACAATGGGGATGTTGTTGGACTTAGCGATAAAGATAGGAAAAAGCTATTGGAGTCTATTCCAAATAAGATTACAGATACAATGGGTATTGTAGCAGATGTCAACCTGTTGTATGAGAATGACTTGCAATACATTGAGATTATTGTGGACAAGTACCCTTCGCTCATAAGCTATCATGGTAAATACTTTTATCGTTCTGGTAGTACAATGAGAACGATAACCGGAAAAGAACTGGATAAAGCGATTCTAAAATCACAGGGAAGAACATGGGATGGAATGCCAATTCCGAAGTTGAAGGTGACAGATTTAAGGAGAGAGGCAATTGATTTATTAAAAGAAAAGGCGATAAGAAGAGGAAGGCTGACAGAAGAAGAAACAAGGGTTGATGATACAATATTGATGGAGAACCTTCACCTAATTGATGACGAAGGTTATCTGATAAGAGCAGCAATGTTAGCGTTTTATAAAGATCCAGAGAAATGGGTTACAGGTTCCTATATTAAAATTGGCTATTTTGGAGATTCCGATGCTGATTTGAGATATCAGGATGAAGTACATGGTTCTCTTATTGAGCAAGTGGATAAGACAGTTGATTTAGTTTATACGAAATATTTGAAAGCATTGATTTTTTACGATGGCATTCAAAGAGTTGAGCAATTCATGTTTCATCAGGATGCTTTTCGGGAGATTTTGCTGAATGCAATTGTGCATAAGGATTACAGTGGCTGCAATCCTATCCAAATCAGTGTATATGAAGATAAAATATACATTTGGAATGATGGCGAGATGCCGTCAGAATTAGATTCTACAGATAAGTTATTTAGGAAGCATTCTTCTAAACCGTATAATCCCAAACTGGCAGGTGTTTTCTTTAAGAGTGGAATGATTGAGGCATGGGGACGGGGGTTTGAGAAAATAAAAGAAGCATGTGAAAAATATGATGGTTCTTTGCCAGAGTATAATATCAGTGCATCTGGAATCATGGTGCTTTGCAAGGCGTGTGATAGGTATTTGAAATTGTTAAAAAATGATAATCATCATGACCAAAATGGTCATGATGTGGTCATGATGATATTAGAATTTTGTAAAGAAGCGAAATCCATACCAGAAATTATGGAACAATTTGGATTTGACAGCCGAACGAGCTTTAGAAGAAAGTATTTAAATATGTTGGTAAAAGATGGCAGATTAAAAATGACGTTGCCAGATAAGCCCAAAAGCAAAAATCAAAAGTATTACTCATAATAAACATCTTATTCACATTATGACCAAAATGGTTATGATGCGGTTATGATAAAAAGATTTTTTCAACATAGAAATTTATTGTCGTGAAGAAGGTGGCAAAATGTTCAATCAAAATGAAATATATAAATATTTTTAACCAACAACAGATACAGGCACAATTGCAGCGGACGCAACAGTAGTATTATAATCAGCAGATATGGCAGGTGGTTGATTGTGCAAAGAAGTTAGACGATTTTCTTAAAAGTGCAGAGGGTATAGATGCTCAGTATCAGCAACTTGCTTTTTCTGAGTGTTGTGCAGTATTGGGAAAACATATGCAAAGGCAAATGTGAATTGGCTACACATTGCATAGCTAATTATATGATTAAGAGAGCAATTATTAAAAAGCTACGACATGTCACAAATTTTTGAAAAAGATGTGCATGGGTACAATTTGGGTACACCAGTTTTGAAACCATATAAACAAGAGATAAAATAGCATCAAAAAGATACGATTTTGAAAGAAAAAGCAACGAAAAACAGGACTTGCAACGAACTGGAAAAAGAGTTCGAATAAACAAAAATGCTTAGTAAATCCAGTGTTTATGCGGGTTTGCGGGCTTTGGAAAGGTCTTTTGATAACAAATTGATAACAGTCGTTTGAGTGCGATTATTCTTACTGTCAAGTGGTTTGTTGGTGTGGGAATGATTGAGAAGTGGTTTGGACGGCTGAAATAAATCCATATTATAACGCCCTTAGCTGTGGGTAGGAACTCATGGCTAAGGGCGTTTTTTGTCGTGCTTGTCAATCGGTTTTCAGTTTGTCCTTGAATGTTTCGGCTAGGGAATCGCTCAATTCCTTAGAGGGGATTTTCGCCCAATGTTGCGTGGTGTCAAACTTCGGGTAATTGTATCTCCACTGGTCGTAATCTTCCCTGCTGATTTCCTTGGCAGAGAGTTTGTCCGCCTGCTCTTTCCAAGCGCAGAGCATTTTCAGCAGTTCGGTGGCATCCTTATTTTTGTCTTTGTTGACTTTTAAGCAGATTTCACCGTCTGATTCACTGACGGTAAGACCGTAAATGTCCTCAAGGGTAAATAAGGTGTGCATAAGCCCGATGTAGCTGTCAATGTTGGGTATGTCCAGTGCTTGCGGCGCAACGTCAAGAGCCTGTGCCAGTGCAGCCGTCAAGTCTGCTTTTGGCTTGCGTGAGCCAGTTTCGTACTGTGCCAGACGCACGTCTGCGCTCCGTTCGGGAAACCCGACAAGCATACCAAGGTATTTCTGTGTCATGCCCCGCATGATGCGGAAAAAATGTATTCTTTCGCCAATTGCCATGATGTTTCACTCCTTGTTTTTATGTTTATGAGGAGTATAGCATATATGTTTAGATAAAGTCAAGCATAGGAGAAACAAAAAAGTTTAATATTTTCTTGCAAACCTATTGAAAGTAGCAAAAATGTTTAGTATTATGAATTAAGCAAAAACGCTTAGATAAGAAAGGGGAAATTGTATGGACAACAAATTTATCCGTGTGGATGAGGTGGCGCAGGAGCTTTCCATATCGAAGCCTTACGCCTACAAGCTCATTAAAAAGTTGAATGATGAGCTGAAAGAAAAGGGGTTTATCACGATTGCAGGGCGTGTCAACCGCCAGTATTTTGAGGAAAGACTCTATGGGGCGGGAGAAAAACAGGGAAAGGAGATGGTATAAATGCCAGTATTTAAGAATGAGGGCAACGGCACATGGTATGTGATGGCTCGGTATGTGAACTGGAAAGGGGAACGGAAACAGAAATGTAAGCGTGGATTTGCCACAAAGAGGGAAGCGCAGGAATGGGAACGGAAATTCCAGTTGCAAAATTCTGCTGACCTTGACATGGACTTTGAAGCATTTACGGAACTTTATGCGAATGATGTAAAGAACCGACTGAAAGAGAACACTTGGCTGACAAAGGAGCATATCATTCGGACGAAGATTCTCCCGTATTTTGGAAAGATGAAAATTAGCGGGATTGGCACAAAGGAAATCATTGCATGGCAGAATGAGCTGCTTGCCTACCGTGATGAAAAACGCAATCCCTATTCGCAGACTTACTTGAAAACGGTACACAACCAGCTTTCAGCAATATTTAACCATGCGGTGCGCTATTATGACCTCCGCTCCAACCCTGCGGCAAAGGCGGGGAACATGGGGAGCGAGGAACACAAGGAAATGCTGTTCTGGACAAAAGAGGAATACAGGAAGTTTGCGGATGAAATGATGGACAAGCCAGTTTCCTATTATGCGTTCCAGATGCTTTACTGGTGCGGAATCCGAGAGGGAGAATTATTAGCCTTGACCGCCGCTGATTTCAATTTTGATAAGGAAACGGTCATGATTAACAAATCCTATCAACGCCTGCATGGGGAGGATGTGATTACTTCTCCGAAAACGAAAAAGAGCAACCGCACAATTAAAATGCCGAAGTTTCTCTGCGAGGAAATGCAGGAGTATATCAGTATGCTGTATGGTTTAAAGAAAAAAGACCGTATCTTTACAATAACAAAGAGCTATCTCCATCACGAGATGGACAGGGGCGCAAGAGCCGCAGGGGTAAAGCGCATACGGATTCACGATTTGCGTCACAGCCACATCAGTCTGTTGATTGACATGGGGTTCTCGGCGGTGGCGATTGCCGACCGTGTGGGGCATGAGAGCATTGAAATCACTTACCGTTATGCACACCTGTTTCCGTCAAAGCAGGCAGAAATGGCGGACAGGCTTGATGATTTAGGAAAGGGGGATTTTTGATATGTCGGCAAAGAATTTAGACAACTGCAACCGTTGGAGAAATAAGACCGTCGCCTTTCGGGTATCTCGCGAAGAAAGTGAGCGGATTGACAAAGCGGTGCGGCTTTCGGGGCTTACCAAGCAGGACTATATCACAAGGCGGCTCTTATGCCAGGACGTGGTTGTGCAGGGCAATCCGAGGGTGTATAAGGCTCTCCGCAATGAGCTTGCCGACGTCCTTGCAGAATTGCAGAGGATTGAAGCGGGCGGGGGCGTAAATGAAGAACTGCTTGATACAATCGAATTAATTGGCGTTATCCTCGGCGGTCTGAAAGGAGAAGGTGAAAATGACGGATAAAAAAGAAGTGACTGCTCCTGTTGTATCTGTTGGCGCAGATACGGAGCAGCCAATTCAAAAATGTAGTAGTAATAGTATAACCCTAAAAACCGAAAAATTCAATCTTTTCATAGAAAAAGGCGGTGGCTATAATGGCTGAGCTTAAAATTTTGAACATGGACGAGATACCTGCAACCGAGGTCGGGTGGCTTTGGTATCCGTATATTCCTTATGGAAAGATAACCATTGTCCACGGAGACCCTGGCGATGGAAAAACAATGATGATTTTACAGTTAGCTTCTATCTTATCAAGGGGAGATAAACTGCCTTGTGACGATACAGAGCGTGAGCCGATAAGAATTATTTACCAAACCGCAGAGGATGGACTTGGCGACACAATTAAGCCCCGTCTGCTTGCAGCCAATGCCGACTGTACGCAAATCAAGGTAATTGACGAGTCGGAAGCCGCGCTCTAAATGCTTGATGAAAGAATTGAACAGGCAATTATTGAAACGGGCGCAAAGGTAATTATTTTAGACCCCGTACAAGCGTATATCGGCGCTCAAATTGATATGAACAGGGCAAACGAAGTCCGCAATGTCCTTTCGCAGTTAGGTCGGGTAGCAGAAAAACATGGATGTGCCGTTATCCTTGTCGGACACTTGAATAAAGTACACGGCGGCAAAGCAAATTACAGAGGGCTTGGCTCAATCGACTTCCAAGCAACGGCACGAAGCGTACTCATTGTCGGCAGGCTCAAGGAAAACAAAGAAGTGCGGGTAGTTGCGCATGAAAAATCTTCCCTTGCGCCTGAAGGCGAGCCTATTGCTTTTGAACTGAATAAAGAAACTGGATTTGTGTGGAAAGGTCATTATGACATTTCCATTGATGATTTATTGAACGGCATCAGCCGTGAAAAGAAATCCGAACAAGCAGAGAAATTAATTATGGATTGCCTGTCTGATGGGAAATACCAACAGCAGCTTATATTAAAGAAAGCACAGAATATCGGCATCTCAAAAAGAGTGCTTGACGAAGCAAAAAAATCTCTCGGCGTTAAGTCAATAAAGGAAGGCAATGGGTGGTATTGGGAACTTCCCGAAGAAAAAGAAGCGAGCAACTGTTAAGGTTGCAACATTGCAAATGTTTAGGACAAGTGCAATCTTGCAATGTTCTTTTTCGGTTGGGAGTGGACAATATTAAAGTTTTTGTGGGGTGGGGCAAGCTCCATAAGGAAGATGCCCCAAAGTCTTATTTTTACATATAATTATTCTCGTGTTGTGTTATAGTATAACCTATGGTTAGGCAGTCTTTGAGGATTTTGTGTTCTGTAAATGCTCTTGAAATAATTTTTCCATTTCTTCTGGTGTCGGTTCTCTGATGATGCCAACGCCGTTGTAGTAAATATCTAAATTCTGGTGACGCTTACCCTCAATATATTCTGGTTTGGACACAACAATTTTTTCAATAAATTCGTGTATGATTTCGGGCGATAATTCCGTAAGCTGCGTGACATTTTTTACTCTGTCAATAAAACGTTGAAGACTGTCGCTTTTATTTGTTTCGGTTTCGAGGTATTGTTCCATGTCTGGAATTGCATTTTTTAATTTCCGTTGTTCTTCCTCGAATGCGGCTGACATGGTGGCAAAGCGTTCATCGGAGATTCTTCCGTTTATATTATCCTCATAGATTTTCTGAATAAGGTGGTCAATCTCGCTTACACGTTTTTTTGTTACGGTAAGTTCTTTGCACTTTCGGGAAAGTTCCTTTTTCTTTTCTTTGCCAAATGCCGCCATCTGCTTTCTGGCAAAGTCTTTTTCAAAGCTTTGCACATACCAGAATACCCGCTGTATACTGTCCAATACGATTTCAGAAACAATTTTTTCGCGGATATAATGTGCAGAGCATAAATTGGAATGGTTACGGTAGGTTGAGCAGAAGAAGTTTGCATGTTCCCGCCTATAATTTCCTGTCCCGCTGTAATACAATTTTTTGCCGCAGTCAGCGCAGTATAAAAGCCCTGAAAACATACTGATAATTCCATGTCTGGTTGGTCTGCGGCGGTGTTCCCTTAATTCCTGCACAAGCGCAAAGGTTTCTTCATCAATGATGGCAGGATGTGTGTTTTTGAATATCTTCCATTCTTCCTGTGGCTTTACCACACGTTTCTTGTTTTTAAAAGATTTTGTCGACCCACGGAAATTGACGGTATCTCCAATATATTCCTGCCTTGACAATATATCTGCGACAACACTGGAACGCCAGTTAAACGGTATGGAAGTAAGCTTACTGTGGTTTCTCCCTATGCTGCCCCAATATTCTGTCGGGGTCATTACCTCTGCGGCTTTCAGTTTCTTTGCTATCTGTGTCGGTCCAAAGCCTGCCACACACATATCAAAAATCTGACGGACTACCTTTGCCGCAGGCTCGTCAATAACCCATTCTTTTGGATTTTCTGGATTTTTCATATATCCATAGGGCGGGTTGCTTGTGAGGGGGACGCCTGCCATTCCTTTATTGCGTATTACATTCCGAACTTTTTGGCTTGTGTTCTTGGCGTGCCATTCGTTGAATAAATCCTGCATGGGTACGAGGTCGCTGATGCCTTTGGCGGTGTCAATATTGTCCATAATGGCGATATAGCGTACGTCAAGACGCTCAAAATCTTCTTCTAATAACTGCCCGACAACAAGACGGTTACGCCCAAGCCTTGAATGGTCTTTGACGATAATCGTCCCGATTTTCCCTTGTTCAGCTAAGTCCATCATTTCCATAAATGCGGGTCTGGTGAATGTCACTCCCGAAAATCCATCGTCAACAAAGAGGCGGGGATTATGAAAACGGTTTTCCTTTGCGTATTTTTCAAGTATGGATTGCTGGTTTTTGATGCTGCCCGAAAGTCCGTCCTGCTCGTCGTCGCAGCTCAAGCGACAGTATAAAGCTGTTATTTTATCTGACTGATTGCTCATAATTCTCCTTTCCGCAGCCAGATATGATATGAATTGTAGGTATCCTTATCATACCATATCTGCCATGATACTTCAACGCTTTAAAGTCCTAATCTTATTTCGGCTGCTGCTTTTCCTTTATGGCTTTTGGAGAATACGCTCCGCCTTTTCCTTTATGCTTTCTTTGGATTCTGCATTAAAGTAAGTATTGACGGTATAAACTGTCCCATCTATCTCTTTTTGAAAATTGATTGGATAAGGATATTGCGACCTGCAAAACCATGCTAACCGTTCTTCTTTTGTCATGGATGCAAGGCAGTCCGTAATCTCATCAATCATCTGACGGATGGCAGTTTCTTCTGAAAATTCTTCTTTTTCTGTGTCGCTAAAAGGTTCACTCATCGCAATGATTTCTCCCTCCTGTGTTCTGTTTTTACTGGCTGTTTCTGTCGATTTGACCGCTGATTTTCCATCGTGTCGTGGATTTGGTCTAAGCAGTTGTCGATATGGGCAGAGCGTTTTTCAATCCCGTCTGCATATTTCAGCCGCTTCCTAAGCTCTGTTATCTGCTCCGTCACGCTCCGTTTTTCGGCTCGGAGCGTTTCTTTTTCGGCTGGTGTGGCACGGCGTATCTTATTCCGCAAGTGCTGGCGGTAGTCAATCAGTTTATCCATTTCGGTCTGGTTTTTCTCCCTGTCGGCATATAAATCGGAGAGAGTAGCGATGTTATGCTTTGACATATACCGCACCTGTGCGGTAATCTCGTCCAGTTTCCGAAGTTCCTCTTTCATCAGCGGGCTTGTCGGCTTGTAGTCCGTGCCTTTGGGGAATATCCCCAACTGATAGCACCAGTAATAATATAACGCTAAGATTCCCGTGGTTTTCTGGTGTGGTTTCCATGCGTTTTTATACTGCTCTGGCATATGCGGGGAGTAGGAAATCCTTGCTTTGTAGTTCCCATATCGGGAAGTCCCGCCTAGACATGACCGTATGAAATCGGGCGTCAGCCTCTCGTCAAGCGTGTCAAACCTTGTGAAATGCTTATACTGCGGCAGCTTCATTTTCCAATGGCTGCCCGAAAAATCAACCTCATATCCCTTGTCGGTAAGATATTTCATCATGTGCTGCAAATCCCTGCTCCCGTTGATTGCCTCCCTTAAATCTTCCCGATAGACGTTGTATCTTGTCGGCTTTCCGCTTTTTTCATCCAGATACAGCGGTCTTGAGGGGGCTTTCTTCGGGTTGTCAATTACCGACAGTCCGTACTCAAAGCACAATCGGTCGGACACTTTCCTTAACCTTTTCTGTTCTGATTTTGAGTAATTGTATTTGCTCCCGTCCAGATAAGAAACGGAGTTGAAGCAGAAATGGTTGTGCAAATGCCCTTTGTCAAGGTGGGTGGCAACGATTATCTGGTATTTGCCGCCCCACATTTCCCTTGCCAATTTTAAGCCGATTTCGTGGCACTGTTCGGGAGTTACCTCGTCTGGCTTGAAACTCTGGTAGCCATGCCAAGCGATATATCCGCCTGTCTTTTGGTACTGTTTCTTCGTCAAAATCATCTGCTGTAAGGCGGTTTCTTTCAGACAGTTGATTGCGGAAACATACTCTCCCTCATTTGTTTTTGACGGATTCTTTACATAGGAAAACACGTCAAAGAAGTCTTTCATATCGTCATTCGGCACAGTCTTTTCTGGATTTTCCACATAAGAAATCAAGTCTTTTAAGTTCCCTTTGATGTGCCATAAACTTGTTGTTGCCATATCAGACTGCCCCCTGTTCTGTCAATTCATCTAAGCTAAATCGTTGTGGGAGAGTTGTTTTCTGTTGCAGTTCTAAGATAAAATCCTCAATCTCCATGCAGGTATCAGCGGCGGCAGAGTAATAAGGAACACACTTTTTGAAAGCGTCATGCACCTCATAGAGCTTGTTTAACAGCTCCCAAAACTCGGTTTTAGGCTTTGGCTGTGGGGCGTTTCCCTTACATAACTGGCGCATAAATTCGGCGGCAGACAGACCGCAAGCAGCAGCACACTGCTTTAATTTTTCATGTTCTTCCTCGTTCAGTCGGACAGTAATCGGCACATTCCGCTTGTTTTTTTCTGATATTTCTCTGCTCATCTTTCTTAATCCTCCAGTCTTAAATTTCTTTCTTCGGGGTAAACAGGGGCTGCCCCTGGGTGAAGTCCACACGCCTTTAGGCTGTGGATTGGATTGTGGCTGACACAATCCGATGCTCGCTATCTCTGTGGACAACGCCACAGAGCATTTTTCTGTGCAGCCGACTTTCTTTCATACCTGTCTTACCCTCCGAAAAGAAAATCCTATGTCCCTGCACCTCCGTTCTGGATTCGATTTTTCTTAACTTTTGGATAAATGAAAAAAGCCGCTACATTGCACCACGAATGACAGGAGAGATTTCTCCTGCTCGGATTCGCAATGCTATGTAACGGCTTTGAAATTCAAAACCATGTTTCCATACACCAGCCGAAAAAGTCGCCATACTTTCGGCGGCGGTCAGCCTTATCCATTGGCTGGCATTCCATTCTTCAACCTATGTGCTTATTTCATTTTCAATCTTCCAATTCCCTCATGGGTATTTCAGAATACCATAGCGGCTGTACCCATGTCAATAATTTGGGCAAATTTTTTAGTATTCCCTGTGGACAAACTTTTTATACATCCGTTTTTAAAATTGGGCGGGGGAATTTTGTCCCTCACCCAATAGTACATAGAAAAGCGGGAAATATTAGACGCTTATAAAATTTTCCGCAGCTTTTTCTGTAGATGGTTTATCCTTGTATTTCGGATGCAAACTAATTTACTTTCTACATGCCTGCCATACCATACGAGCTGTTAGATTGGATATTTATAGAAAAGCGCAATAGAAAGCAGAAAATCTTTTTCAGACTTACTGCTTACATATGCCACTGTAATAGGCAACGGAATTTATTTTTGTAGTGGTTTTTCTTTTTCTATGACGATTCTGCCCTGTTGACAGTCAACGGTTATCTTATCGCCGATAGAAAAGCCCAGAGCTTCCAGCCACTTTCCCTGCAGGATAATCTGTGAAATGTAAGAGCAACCCTTTCCACTTCCAGCGTATACAGTCAACGTTCTTTTGTTCATTCATCTTCCCTTTCCAATATACGTCTGCACGTTATTTCAAAAACACTCCCGTCTGTCATTGAAATGCCGAATGTATTTTCTTTTTCATGGGTTTCTATGTCGGAGATGCCCAATTCCTCACTGCTGTCATTCAGCAAATCAAAGAGCCTGTCTTTCAAATAATTTATTTTCATGCTATACCATTCCTCGTATAATAAGTTTGTAAGCAAGAAAAACAGCTTACAGACTTATTCTTTTTTTGTTAGACAGAAGGGTAATTCTAAACATCCTTTCCGAAGATTCTTCTTCCATCATGCTGGTTCATCCATTCTCTGTCTATTGGTTAATAAGTTACTTTATAGTCATGGTCCCAGATGTTACAATAAGTTCCATAAGAACGGTAGCTATGGTCATTGCTTCATCATTCCTGCAAAGCGTTTGCTATTGCCAAGAAAGCATGCAACCCTAATGCTACGCTATGACTTATTACACAAATGCTGCATCCTGGTATCTAGCCGCCAGCAGGGTATTTCTGCCAGGTAATGCTCATAACGCGAGGTTTAAGGCGGCGTAGTGATCTGGGATAAGCCATGATTACTCTTCTTCATTTTTATTGAAAGGTGGTGATGATCCGTGAAAGAACATTTTGATTACCTCTCAACACTGTTTGTTGGGATTGACATTGCATCCCGTATTCATGTTATCTCTGCTCTTGATTTCAACGAGGAATTCTACATCAAGATGAAACCTGTAGAAAACACGCAGGAAGGCGCAGCTCTTATGGAACAGATGATTTCTGATGTGTTAGAACAGAACCATCAGTTCAAATACGTTGTTATTGCTATGGAATCCACCGGTTTCTATGGTGTCCACCTGGCGAATTATCTTTCTGCCAGTGACCTGCTTGCACCATTCTCCGTTAGGGTTTACTGTCTCAATCCAAAGGAAGTTAAGAACTACAAGAAGTCCTTTAACGACATCGGAAAGAATGATGGCATAGATTCTTATGTGATTGCTGATTTTGCCCGTGTAGGACGTATTGCAATCAAGCCATGGCGTGGCTCCCAATACCTTGCCCTGCAGCGTCTGACCAGACACCGTATGCACATTACTGAATGTATCGCAAGAGAAAAGACTTACATGCTTAACAACATTTATCTTAAGTTCAGTGAATACGCATTACTTCGCGATGGACAACATCCATTCGCAAACAAATATGGCGCCACCGCTGAAGCCATTCTTACTGAATACACAACGAATGAAGATATCGTAAACTCATCAGCAGAAGACCTCGTTGCTTTTATTAACTCTAAGAGCAAAGGGCGTATTGCTGATCCAGAAGAAACAGCAAAAATCTTACAGGCTGCAGCCCGCAACTCATACCGGCTTGATAAATGCCTCTATGAGCCGCTTACTATCTCGATCGCTTCTTCCTTTAATTGTATCAGTTCCTTTGAAAGAGAACTCAAAGCGATTGATAAAGCAGTCCTTCAAACAGTTCAGGGACTAAACCCTGACGAGTACACGGTACTGAATTCCATTCCTGGAATCGGTAAAGTTTATTCAGCCGGTATCTTAGCCGAAATGGGTTCCATTAAGGCTTTTCCTAATGCCAATGCTCTTGCAAAATACTGTGGTATCGTTTGGAACGATAATGACTCTGGCGATTTCGTAGCCGAAGACAAACACATGAGCAAAGCTGGCAACAGATATCTGCGCTACTACATCATAGAAGCTGCTGGAAGTGTTATTAGGCACTGTCCTGAATACAAAGCCTTTTATGACAAGAAATATGCTGAAACAAGAAACCATCAGCATAAACGAGCACTCGCGTTGACTTCCCGTAAATTTATACGTCTGCTCTTCGGTCTGCTGGACAAGGGCCAACTCTACTCTCCGGAAAAGAGTAGGTAATCCATATCGAATTCCTAACTTACGTCTTTTTTGAGAAACAAGCCGTAGGTTTATTAAGGTTACCCTTTTCCCTGAAAATCTTTTTAAAATAACTCTTGACTATTTACCAAATTGCTTTTTGTATTATTTGCTATTTTCATGCTGATTTTCTGTCGTATTCTTTAATAATTTATCAATGAGTTTATCTGGTAATTCTTCATTCCAATTATCATTTATACATAATAATATTGGCGTTTCGTTCGTATCTAAAATATTATTGTCTTTCGTCTATGGCAACACTGCAATCGGTTTGTAACATCCATTTTTCTAAGGATTTTTTCTACATCCCTTTTTTGATGTGTTTCCATTTTCTTTAATCCATTCAATCACCCTCCTTTTGTTCCATAGACTTAACATTTACCAGAAAAAATCTAGTTGCGCCTCTACAGTCCCAATTATAACATTTCATTTTGCTACAATCAAGTTAAAAATGTGACTAATTGGTCACAAGAAAAGAGGGTACTATGCAATGGTTTATACAAGATGTAAATATCGGCAAGAACCTACGGAGCCTGCGTGAACGGCATGGATATTCACAATACAAATTAGTGGTTAAATTACACCTTATGGGTAGCAGTATGTCACGCAGCACTTATTCCAAAATTGAAACGGGCACTCGCAACATACGGATTAGTGATTTTCTTGCCTTGAAACAAATTTATGGTGTGGATTTTTCTGAATTTTTTGTCGGGCTGCTGCCAGAGGAAAACACACTTGTTTAAGATTTGAGTAGGTAGGTAAGTATATTTAGGGCTTACTTGCATTGATTGCCATAAAGTTGCCCTGCCTTGTTTATCCCATAATCTAATATTTTTCATGTTTGCGCCCCTACAGTCCCAGACCAATCATTTCAGCTTGCTACAATCAATATAAATGTTGCTGATTAGTCGCAAGCTAAAGGAGTGCTGTTATGCAATGGTTTCTACAAGATATAAGCATAGGGGATAATTTAAAGATTCTAAGAGAAAGGTTTGGTTATTCACAATCAGAATTAGTGGCTAAATTACATCTTATGGGGAGTAATATGTCGCGTAGCACTTATTCCAAAATTGAAACGGGCACCCGTAATATACGGATTAGTGACTTTCTCGCCTTAAAACAAATATATGGAGTAGATTTTTCGGAATTTTTTAGTGGGTTGTTGCCTGATAATGAAAAATAGAAAAGCGAGCATTACAGGAAAAATATTTGACAATTCATTTGATATAGATAATTTGAAACAGTAAACTGCAACGATAGAATAAAAGAAGGGACAAGATTATGTTTATCCGATGAAGCAGAGCAACGTTTTAAAACTGCCCAAGAATTAAAAAATTACCTTACCACAAATACTTATGAAAAGAAAGCTTCTATTCTTTGGATAGTTTCAGAGATATTTATTAATCGTGATATAAATTACATTTTTCTTTTGGGAATTTACCTACATATGACATTATAGAAAAATGGATTGAAGTAGATTTAAAAGACATCATCGAAAGCTGCACCTTTCAAAGCGCAATCAATTTACTAACTTTTCTATTTAGACTACCTCACCTGAAGAAAACAATTTATCAAAAAAATTTTACATTCGATTTGGACAAATCTCTATTTGTTTCTATGTATGATTTTTATATTGCGTTACCAAATAATATGAAAACGCTTTTTATTAAAAATACTAGAAGCAACGCCAAAAATAAAATCCGCAAACCAGCATAAATACTGGCTTTGCGGACTTTTTCTATCTACTCGAACTCTCAAAGGAGATGTGTAATCGTAGTATTTCTACCACATTTTCCTTTGTTTTCGTATTCATATTATACACATTTTTGAGGTTATATTGGGTATAAATGCGTTTTAGTACCATAATGGTTCCACGCTTTATCATTCACCATACCCCTCCTGTAATCTTTGCAGCATCTGCGTTAAAACATTCCGTGGTATCACACAGTCTTCCTCAAGATGCTTTTCCAACCTAATCCAGTCAAGATGTTCATCTAACAAATACTCTTTAATTTCATCTTCGACTATGGCTCCTATCGTTTCCAATACAGACACTCTTAATGCCAAATCCAAAATATAAAAAGCATATAAATATACCATATTATCTGTTTCTTTACTTGGATCACTGATAAATGAACCTAAGCTTGATTTTTGAAATTCATAATGCGTCAATTCATTTCGAGTATGTCCTAAAGCTTCTTTTGCTCTTGATTTAGATACGCCAAGTTTGTCCGCACCTTCTTTATATTTTTTCTTAATATCCAATTGGTTAAGAACAGTATTGATATTTCCAATATTATTTTGAGAAGTTCCTTTTAGAAACTGAATTGCAAAACCATCGCAGATATGCATAAGCAAAACTAAACGATGCTCCAGATTCACATTAGCATAGGCTTTAGAAATAAGGCAAAAATACGATGAAAACATACTTTTATTCATAGATTGTTCTTTCCTGCCCTTATTTCGTATCTCCATATATCTTGTTATTGTATCTTCTGAAATATCCCTATTTGCCCTTCCAATCAGAAGCGCACTTATTTTCCACTTCTCATCTGTAACACAGTAGCTTCTTGTTATAAATTCATCTTCATCTTCCTTACAACCATCCACTATATATTCAACAGGCTCATAAAAATATCCGTCGTTCCAAGCTAACAGCTCCCATATTGCATAAAAAATTTCTTTTAAACCATCTTTGCCTTCAAGAGTAAGAAAACAACTTTCTCTTTCTATTTTCAAATAGACTTTTGTACTGTTTTTCATAACAAAATCAATTGTCTGGTCACTCAACGCTAGTGGATGTGATTTTACCTTAAACTTAACTTCGATTTTCATAAAAACCCCCTTTATTAACTTTCAAAGATTCCTTGTCAACTCCCTTTCTTTTTTGGAACTTATTGGAATCGTCCAGTACAGCTCTTTGTTTTTGTTATCCCGAATTGCCAGAAAATGCGGACGGTAATTGCCATCTTTCTTATTGCCCATCAGGCATTTATCTTGAACCACATCAAAAACCTCGTCCTTGATATTGTATGAGTACCCCTGTTTCACTTCCATTACTTCTTCTTATGAAAAATTCCCACCATATCTGATGGGGATTTATTTACAGACTATACTACTTATATCCCGCCTGTATAGCAAGTGGCAATTATTTACATACCGAATTATTTGTACCACACACCATCGGCAAGTGGCAGAATTACCTATTATGTTTCTTATACCTCGTCACATAATAAACGGCAAACATTTACTTCTAGACATAGTACGAGCTGTTGACAAACCCCCTGTTTGAAATGTCAAATTTTAATCTTATACAATATACCGTTTTTTTTGATTGGAATCAAAAATACATATAGTATATTGATTTTAGAAAAAGTACTTTGTCAACAGCTCGATAGTATAGCAGAATTTCTAGAAAATGCAATAGATTTTTACGTCTGTAAAAACTAATACTTACTAGAGCCTGTTTGAAAAATGCTCTAGCGCTGCTACACTATGTATGGCTCTATTATATTCAAAAAGTCCATGTTTACTATCTATATCCAGAATCAGTTTTGCACACTTAAAAATATTTCTTATTTGAATTTTGTAACTTTATAATTTTGTATCCATCCTGAACAAAACTTACCATCTTCATTCTGCCAAATTATCTCAACCCATTTCTTATAATGGTTTACTATTATAACAATCTTGCCTTTTTCCAGATGACCAGTAACTCTTGATTTACAGTCATGACAGATACGGGGCATAACATTATCCCAACATACTATCTGGTAATTAAGTCCATTGAAGCAGTCAATATTAAACTCTGCTGCTTCTTTTTCATGTTTCCTTGAATCGGCTAAATTACCATGTTTAGACTCCTCAGAACTCTTATAACTCAAATAAGTCAAATAAATTTGTGGCACGCCAACCCCAATAGTACACAACATGGAGCATATTAGGGTAATAATGGCAATTTTTATAGACATTCTGCTTAATACAATACTTTCATCTGGTAGTTTCTTTTCTTCTCCTGAATATGTGTCTTTGGTTATTTTTTCTTGACAGTATTCTGACTGTACTTGCTCTACTACATTCTCAAACGTGATGTATTGGACATTATCTTCTTTGTCCCGAACAGCCCCCTGCCTTTCAGAAATAGCAGTAAATGCTCTTTGCATTGCTTTCGCCATATTATCAAAATCATAATCTGCAAATGAGATAGATTTTTTCAAAATAGTGGCAATATCCATCGAACTGAGCTGACTTGAAACAGAAAAAATAGCAGAAAAGTCTAAATCTGAAATCTTCTCAAACTCATCTTGGATAGCTGTGATAGAGTCTAAATGTATTGTTGGAATGTTTGGTAAATTGAATTGAACTGTTTTAGCTAATTCCAAAACATCATTTTTTTCCAATTGCTCAACATTCTTTTGTAATCTTATCCATCTTTCATCTTTTGTAAATGCCGTTAATGCTGATGAAATATTCCGTAAATTTGTTATTTTAGAATAATCAATTTTTGACAGTATATTCTGCATTTTCCGATATTGAACATTCATCTCACTATAATCTGGCATTTCAACCTCCCCTTTCTCTATATTTTGTGGATATATTTCTATGGTTATTAAGAATACCACAAGATTTAGTAAGAATCAATACAATTTTTAACATCTGAAACAAAAATGACCGTATCATATCCTGCACACAATAAGGTCATTTTCCTAATCATTTACTGACTGAAACAAACTCTACAAGTGTTTTCAAACCTGCCAGTTTTTCCTTTAATCTAAAGCATCTGCGGATGCCGTTCGTTTCAGTTCCGCTTCAATTACATCCATTCTTCCTTGAATGTCCAAGAACATTTTCCTATTCGCACCACTTCAATCTTCTGTTCCATGCTGCCGCTTGTGAGAAGATTAATGTATGTAACCTTGTGATGCCGCTTCAGATAGTCCAGATGCCGTTGTCCCCATGTGCCTAGCGGCGGTTCTTCTTCAGTAGATACAGATAAGCACGGTATTAAGTAATCACCTTGCACTTCATATTTGCCGCCTAATTTCTCAAAAATTGTTTTTGACATTTTATAATTCCTCCATATGATTTGAATTTGCCTACAATTCAATCATTCTGGCTGATTGCAAAATATAAAGAAAACGACTTCCTTATGACGTTTCCTCCGTGCAGGGGGCTTTTTACAAAAAGCCGCCCTTGCCCCTCGGAGAGCGCAAAACCTGCTTGCAGGTTGCATTTTTGTTGGCACAGCCGACAAAAGTGCTTTTGCGTTTACTTTCGGGAAAGTAACAAAGCCTACCAGCCGAAAAGAAAGGGTGTGATTTTATAAGACGGACGATTAGCGCAATGGTGGGGAAAGGCTCGGTCAACCATAACAGCCGTAAATTCAAGGCTGAAAATGTGGATGCTGAACGCTCCCACCTCAATGTAGATTACTGTAATGAGAATATCAAGAAAGTATATCATAAGCTATTTGATGAAGCATTACAGAGATATAACGAGAAACAGGCAAGGGCAGACCGCCGCATTGCCGATTATTACGAGAAGATACGGAACTCAAAGCAGGAAAAGCCGTTCCATGAGCTGATTTTGCAGATTGGGGATAAGGAAAATATGGGCGCAGGAAGTGAAAACGGACAGCTTGCAAGGCAGATTTTGGATGAATATTATCATGGATTCCAAGAACGAAACCCTAATCTCTATGTATTTTCCGCTCATATCCATATGGATGAGGCAACGCCACATCTTCATATTGATTTTGTCCCATTCACGACTGGCAGCAAGCGTGGACTTGATACGAGGGTATCTCTAAAACAGGCATTAGCGGCGCAGGGATTCAAAGGCGGCTCCCGTGGCGATACGGAGTGGAGCCAGTGGGTACAGTCCGAAAAAGAAAACCTTGCCGCTGTGATGGGGCGGCATGGCATTGAATGGGAGCATAAAGGTACGCATGAGAAACATTTGTCTGTCCTTGATTATAAAAAGCAGGAGCGGGAAAAAGAGGTCATCCAGCTTGAGGGGCAGATTTCGGAGAAAAAAGAGGAATTTCAAGCATTGTCGGACAGGGTGGAGAATTACGACAAAGGAATTGAGAACCTAAAAACACTTGAGCAGATGCTTGACACTTCGCCAGAATACCAGTTGCCAGAGCCGCAGGGGTTCATGTCTGCAAAGTCGTATAAGAATAAAGTGGCAGTGCCTTTGGTGCAAAAGCTGAAATCGCTTGTTAAAACAGCTCTTATAAGGTGCTTTGAAGCGTGGGACAGCTACTATCGGCTGAATGTCACAAACAGCAATTTCCACCGTGAGAATGAGAGGTTAAGGAAAACCAATGAGAAACTGGCAGGGGAAAATGAAAACCTCCGTGCGGAAAACAAAGATTATAAGCTGCTCCGCAAGGCATTTGGAAGTAAGCAGATAGACAATCTTTTAGAGCAGGCAAAAGTGATACAGCAATCAAAACAGCGTGGAAAGCACTTTAAAAACAACAAAGAGGAAAGGTAGGAAACATTATGGAAAACAGGATTTATGACGAAAATAACGGTCTTTGGTATGCAAGGCAAGGCGAATACTATCTCCCAGAGCTTGCATTACCTCCCGAAGAAGAAAAGGCGATTGGTGTATGGGGTCAACGACATTTGCAGTATCTAAAAGAGCATAAGCAGCTTGTTTATATCAATCTGCTGACAAGCGGCAGGCTGAACGAATACCTTGCAAGCGTAGATGAACAGGCAGAGGATTTGTTTTCTCGGCTGGTAAAAGAATATGCCGAAAGGCAGGGAGTGACGGAACAGCTAAAGGCAGAAAACCAGCTTTTATGGGTTCAAAAAATGAATAATATTAAAGCTTGTGTGAGGGAAGTTGTGGAGAGCGAATTTATCTATTCATAAGCGATAAGTGGCACTTCTGCGGTATGTGGGAGTGCTGCTTAGTTAAGCAAAAGCAGTTCGGGGAATTGAAAAATCTTATAATTTTGTGTATACTTAGAAAAAGAAATTAGACTGAGAAATCGGGAATTATAATAACTTCTCGGAATCTCAATGAATGAGATTCCAACCGAAGATTGACAACTGAATATCGTGCAGGAAAAGAAATTTGAGAAAAATGGACATAAACATTGGACATAGCGGGTACTATGCCTT
>CAJTDX010000011.1 GCA_910575155.1 Lachnospiraceae bacterium | reverse complement strand
AGCGGAGGGTTCTGCCCTCCGTTTCGTGTCTGTAAAATCGGGAAATATTTCCGGAAAGTTTTTGTCAAAAGTTTTGAGAAGTTTTGTCAAAAATTTTGAGCGGCTACAGTGAAATCCAGCGTTCTGAAAAAGGTTGGCAAAAATGCCTTAAAGGGAATTAATAAAAAATGTAAGATTAAAGTGCCAAAGAAAAAATTAAAGGCATATAAGAAACTCTTTAAGAAGAAAGGTCAGAAATCTTCTGTAAAAATTGTGAAATAATCTCATAAACAAGGGTGATCTCACAACAGGGAGCGGCTGTATAGCCGCTCCCTGTTCTCTATCAGATCTGTATTTCATTTTACTTTATTGCATGCACGGACTTTGCCGCTTCAAATTCATCTAAAATCTCCTGTTCCGGCGCTTTGGTCAGCAGGCTCACCACAGCGATCACTGCAATTCCCACGAGAAACGCCGGCAGCAGCTCATAAATGGCAAACACGCCTCCCATAGGCGCAACTGCATATTTCCATACAAATACGGCAATCCCCCCGGCCAGCATTCCTGCAATTCCCCCCTGCAAAGTGGTGCGTTTCCAGAAGAGCGCGCAAATTATCAACGGTCCAAAACTTGCGCCAAATCCTGCCCATGCAAAAGATACAATACCAAAGACGGAACTGTTGGGATCCTGCGCAATCACAATCCCCAGAACGGCAATCACAACAACGGTAAGCCTTGCCGCTAACATACTGGTTCTCTGGGATAATTTCATGTGAAACGTCTCCTGCAGAATATTCTGCGAGACACTGGAGGAAGCCGCCAAAAGCTGCGAATCTGCCGTGGACATGGTACTTGCAAGTATTCCCGCAAGAATCAGTCCCGCGATCAGCGCCGGAATGATACCGTGGCCAGACAGTAAGTCAGCAATGCGCACAATCACGGTCTCTGTATCCGCTCCGCTAAGAACAGAAATCACGCCAGTCTCACTCAATGCATTTCCGATTACTCCGATCATAACCGCAACCGCCATGGCAATTACCACCCAGACAGAAGCCACGCGCCGGGACAGTTTTAATTTATTTTCATCTTCAATCGCCATAAACCGCAGTAAAATATGGGGCATTCCGAAATATCCAAGCCCCCATGCACAGGTGGATACAATCTTTAAGAAACCATAGGGCGCCGCCGCTCCTTCCGCCGCCACGTACGTATGGGAAAAAGAAAGATAACCCGGCAATGCTTTCGCATTGTCCAGAACCACACCCACGCCGCCTGCTGATACCGTAGCAAAGACCAGCACAAACAAGATCGCAAAGGTCATGATAATGCTCTGAATAAAATCTGTCGTAGAAGCCGCAAGAAACCCTCCCGCCGCCGTATAACCGACAATAACAATTGCCGAAATAATCATCGCCGTCATATAATTTACGCCAAACAGGGAAGAAAAGAGCTTTCCGCACGCTGCAAATCCAGAAGCAGTATAGGGTATAAAAAATATAATGATAATAAGAGCTGCAATCAAAGTCAGAATATTTTTCTTATCATGGAAACGATTGGAAAAAAACTGAGGGAGGGTAAAAGAGTTGGTAATCTGTGTATAACGGCGCAGCCGTCTGGCCGTAAACAACCAGTTCAAATATGTACCAACTGCCAGACCCACCACTGTCCAGCCTACGTCTGCGACGCCTGACAGATACGCGAGACCCGGAAGCCCCATCAGCAGATAGCCTGACATATCAGACGCCTCCGCGCTCATTGCCGTTACAAGAGGTCCAAGCTTTCGTCCGCCCAGGTAGAAATCGGACGTCGATTCATTCTTCCTGGCAAAGTAAAAGCCGACCGCTAACATTCCCGCAAGATAAATTACAATCGTAATTAAAATGCAAATCGATGCTGTACTCATAATTAATGTTCTCCTTTATTTTCTGCACATAGTTTCGTACGGCCAAACGTCGCTGCATACAGCGCCCCAAACCGTACAATATCGGCATATATTATATCATAAAACACAGGGTCTGGAAAGTATATTTTAAGGCGGCTCCATTGCCGCAGTTAAGCTGGAGCCGCCTTAAAAAAATAATTATTATTCTAAAATCAACTTCACACATCCATACATTCCGGCGTCATTTCCCAGAGAAGCAAGCGCAAACCTGGTATCTGTACAGGAAGAAAAAGCCGCCTGGCAGTAATATTTTTTCACCGCCTCCAGCAGTGGATCTCCCGCTTTGGACACTCCTCCGCCGATTACAAAAACCTCCGGATCTGCCACACAGGCAATATTACTCAGGGTATTTCCAAGAATCCGGGCAAATTTATCTACAATCTCCACAGCCGTTTTATCCCCTCTCTTATAGGCGTCAAACACTGTCTTCGCCGAAATTTCCTCATCCTCATCCAAAACAGAAGTCTCATGTTCCGTTGCCAGGCGTTCTTTTGCCAGGCGTTTGATTCCAGTTGCCGAAGCATACTGCTCCAGACAGCCTTTTCTGCCGCAGTTACAGAAAATTTCTTCATGCGGATTTACCGTTATATGACCGATCTCTCCTCCGGCGCCATTACTGCCGGATACAATCTCGCCATTCACAATAATACCGCCTCCAACTCCGGTTCCAAGCGTCACCAGAACTACATTGGCGCAGCCTTTGCCGCCTCCCTGCCACATTTCGCCCAGAGCCGCCACATTGGCGTCATTTGCGGCCTTCACCGGAATATTGTCCATCAACGCCTCCATTTCCTTTGAGACATGGACGTTTTTCCATCCCAGATTCACGCACACCGGAACAATTCCGTCAATGCGGACCGGGCCGGGAAGCCCTACGCCGATCCCTTCCAGTTCCTCTTTGGAAATTCCGCGTTCTTTCATATTTTTCTTCAGTGATTCTGCGACATCTGAGAGAATACTCTTTCCCGCTTCCTGCGTATTCGTAGGTATTTCCCATTTTTCCAAAATCGTTCCATTCGTTTCGAACAAGCCTATTTTGCAGGTTGTCCCGCCAATATCCACGCCGTATCCATATTTTTTCATAGCCGCTCTCCTTTTCTTTCTGTCATTTCACTTATGTATGTAAATTGTCGTCCAAATCCCTGTACAGGATATTATTTTTGCAATACACATTTTATTTTATCATATAAACTATGAATTTTCAAAGCCATTTTTGAAATATTCCTCCGGCAATACCGTTTCGCTGCCCGCTTCTTTTTCCTTTTATCAGATACAAATTTTAATCTGCCGCCCTTGAAAGGCCGCCCTGTAAATGATAAGATAATTTCTATGAAATTCAAGCGCATGATTTTGCAGAAAGGAGCACATTATGGCTCATATTTTATTGGTGGAAGACGACCGCAGCATTGTGACGAATTTAACAGAATTTTT
Organism: Lachnospiraceae bacterium; assembly: GCA_910575155.1. GTDB lineage: Bacteria > Bacillota > Clostridia > Lachnospirales > Lachnospiraceae > Petralouisia. The sequence continues at coordinate 110,755 of CAJTDX010000011.1, read as the reverse complement.
GCAAAAAAAAGGCTTCTCTATCACTGCGGTGGACGGACAGCGCAAGGCGTTACAGATCCTGGATGAATCTGCCGCAGAATTTGACCTGATTCTTCTGGACGTATCTCTGGCAGACGGAAACGGATTTGCAATTTGCCGGGCGGCAAAATCTTCCACGGAACTGCCGGTAATTTTTCTTACAGCCTCCGGAGACGAGTACAGCGTAGTCACCGGTCTGGACCTGGGAGCAGACGATTATATCTCAAAACCCTTCCGTCCCCGTGAACTTGTCTCACGCATCCATAATATTCTGCGCCGTTACGGCAAATCAATTTCCGTATTGGAATATAAAAACCTCAGCGCAGATATTGTGCGGGGCACCGTAAAAAAAGATGGGCAGGAAATTGTTCTCTCGGCGCTGGAATACCGTCTGCTGCTATATTTTCTCAATAACCAGGGCATTGTTCTCACCCGCTCCCGGCTCTTAGAAGCGCTCTGGGACATTGCCGGAGAATTTGTCAATGACAACACCCTGACGGTATATATCAAACGTCTGCGGGAAAAAATTGAAAAAGACCCTCAAAATCCTCTGTTAATCAAAACTGTGCGGGGACTGGGTTATAAAATGGGAGATTAAATATATGAACATACTGCGTAATCCTGAAATACAGCAAAGTCTGATCTGTCATCTGATATTGGCTTCCCTGTCCGTCTACCTTGGATTTATGCACGATCCCTACTGCGGACAAGTCCTGCTTCTGTTCTCTGCCCTGTACATTGCAGTTCACTATATTATGACCGGGCTGCGCTACCTAAAGCTTAAGCAGCTAAGCCAGGAGCTGGATTCCATGCTTCACAGCAACGCCCCCATCCAGTTTGAAAAATACAAAGAAGGAGAACTCTCTATTCTGGAAAACGAATTATCCAAAATGACTCTTCGTCTGAGAGAACAGGCTCTGGCGCTTGCCAACGATAAAAAACTGCTGGCTGATTCTATGGCTGATATTTCCCATCAGATCCGCTCGCCGCTCACTGCTTCCAATTTAATTCTTTCCCTTTTAAGAGAAGCGGATATGCCTGTTGCCCGCAGACAGCAATTAATACAGGAACTTACCCAGCTTCTGTCCCGCATTGACTGGCTGGTGGAAGCTTTGCTTAAAATATCCAAACTGGACGCCGGAACAATTCCCTTTCAGCATGAACCGGTTCTGGTTCCTGATTTAATCAGGCACGCCGCCGAACCGCTCTTAATTCCCATGGAACTGCGCAGTCAGACGCTTTCCATCGCCGATGTTTCCGACTCCTGTAAGCCGCCGCATTTTTCGGGCGATTTTGCCTGGAGCACAGAAGCCGTTCTGAATATTTTAAAAAACTGCATGGAACACACTCCTGTGGGAGGACAGATTCAGATTTCTTTTTCCCAAAATGCAATTTATACGGAAATTATCATCGAAGACAACGGCCCTGGCTTTACAGCGCAGGACCTTCCCCATCTTTTTGAACGCTTTTATAAAGGAAGCAATGCGTCTGAGCACAGTGTGGGGATCGGGCTTGCACTTTCACGGATGATTATCTCACGCCAAAACGGCACGCTCAAAGCCGAAAACCGTACGCAGGGAGGCGCAAGGTTTATTATAAAATTCTATCCCTGATTTTGAATCTGACAATTTTGTCACATTCCAGTCACCGCTCTGTCACCAAGGCTGCTTATACTTAAGCTTATCAAAGAAAAGGAGTTATCATTATGGAAATATTAAAAGCAGAACATGTGACAAAAATATATGGTACTGGTGAAAACCAGGTGAAAGCTCTGGATGATGTATCATTTTCCGTAAATAAAGGCGAATTTCTCGCTATTATCGGCCCCTCCGGTTCCGGAAAATCCACCCTGCTGCACGTCCTGGGCGGCGTTGATCTTCCCACCTCAGGCAAAGTCTACATGGAAGGCACGGACGTCTATGCGCAGAATGAAAGCCAGCTCGCCATTTTCCGCAGGAGGCAGGTAGGGCTTATCTACCAGTTTTATAACCTGATTCCCGTGCTGAACGTAACAGAAAACATGACGCTTCCCGTGCTTATGGACGGACGTTCCGTCAACGAAGAACGCCTTGAGGAACTGCTGGGCCTTTTATCTCTGAAAGGCAGAGAAGGACATTTGCCCAACCAGCTCTCCGGCGGCCAGCAGCAGCGCGTGTCCATTGGCAGGGCGCTTATGAACGCCCCGGCCGTAGTACTGGCCGACGAACCCACTGGAAATCTGGACTCCAAAAACAGCCAGGAAATTGTGGAACTTCTCAAATACTCCAATGAAAAATACAAGCAGACATTGATCGTTATTACCCACGATGAAAATATCGCGCTGCAGGCAAACCGGATTCTTACCATTGAGGACGGCAAAATCACAAGAGACGAGGTGATCCGCTCATGAATATCTTTCACAAAGTCACCTTAAAAACCTTACAGAAAAACCGCACACGCACACTGGTAACGATCGTGGGAATTATTCTTTCTGCATCCATGTTTACCGCTGTAACTACTATGGTTTCTTCTCTGAGCCATTATTTGATTCAATCCTCCCTGTACAATGATGGAAACTGGTATGGCGCGGGATTCGGATTATCTGCCGAAAGCAAAGACCAGCTTGCTTCTGATTCGCACACAAAACAATCTGTCTCGCTGGAACTCCTTGGTTTTGCCAGTATCAAAGAGAAAACCGCAAACGAATCAAAACCTTTTATCTGCGTATACGGAATCCAGTCTGATTTCACGGATCTGATGCCTGTTCATCTTACCCAGGGACGTCTGCCAAAAAACAACCGGGAAATCCTGCTTCCGGAACACTTGAAGCTCAACGGCGGCATCGCCTGCACGCTCGACGAGTCCCTGACGCTTACGCTGGGCACACGCACCGACCGCGAAGGAAATATCCTGATCAATCAGGATGCATATTTAAATACTTCTGAAAACAGGGAATATACGGAAACATTCACGCCGTCAGAAACCCGCACTTATACAGTGGTAGGCTTCTACGAACGTCCTTCTTATGAAGATTATGATTCTCCTGGCTATACTGCGCTGACCATTGGCGATAACAGCAGCCAGAATACTTATGACCTGTATTTACTTACTGACACCGGGCGAAATACCGTATCTGTTCTGGAGCAAATGTTTGAGCAGTCCGACGCCTCCGTCTATAAAACGAATACCGATTTGCTCAGATATTACGGATATTCCGGCGAAAGCAGTTTCAACCGTGTGATCTTCCGCTTAGGCATTATTCTTATTTTAATCATTATGTTTGGCTCTGTCTCACTGATTTACAACGCTTTTTCCATTTCCGTAAGCGAACGTACCCGGCAGTTTGGACTGCTGGCCTCCATTGGGGCTACCAAACGACAGCTTACCGGAAGCGTACTTTTTGAAGCGCTGTTCTTATGCCTGATTGGCATTCCTGCCGGCATCCTGGCGGGACTTTCGGGCATTGGCGTCACTTTATTCCTGACCCATGATCTGATTACAAATGTTCTGGGGGGCGGGAGCGGTTATGCCATGATGCAGGCTTCTATGATTTTTGGTCCTGCCAAAGAGGTAACGATCGGGCTTCATCCTTCTTTGGGTTCCATTTCCGCCGCGGTACTGGTATCACTGTTGACAGTTCTTATTTCCGCTTATCTCCCTGCGAGACGCGCTATGAAGAAATCCGCCATTGACGCCATCCGCCAAAGCGGCGATATTTCTATTCGTTCCCGTAAGGTAAAGACCTCCCGCCTTACTTTTAAACTATTTGGTTTTGAGGGGATGATTGCCACTAAAAATTACAAACGCAGCCGCAAAAAATACCGCGCCACAGTGATTTCCCTGTTTCTGAGCATTGTACTGTTCATTTCTGCCAGCAGTTTTTGCGCTTATTTGACATATTCAGCCAGAAACGTAACAAATGACAATGGCTACGACATTGTTTACTATCAGCACAATACAGAAAAATCTTTAGATTTAGACGAAGTATACTCTGCTTTATCTGAGGCAGAAAGCGTAACAAATTCTGTCTATGCATCAACCTTTTATTTCAGCACTGCTGTAAATACCAGTGAATTAACCCAGAATCTGCTGGATTACCAGAAAAACAAAATAGAACAAAATGGAGAAACCTATCAGGAATATGATCAGACATTGTTGGAACTTCTTGTTATATTTGTGGAAGACGATGCGTTCCGGGACTGCCTGAGAAAACAAAAGATCCCGGAAGAAGAGTACTTTAACACTGCGAAACCAAAAGCTGTAAGTATGGATTCCCTGCGCCTCTACCACGAAGAGGAACATAAATTCTATCAGTTCCCGGCGTTTAAAGATCCCGCAGAAACAAAACTGAGCGCTTATTTTGCCGAAAATCAGGAGAATTACTCGTTTGCAGGCACAGGCTTCACGGAACATGGAACCCCCTATTGCCGTCTCTACCATAATACTTCTGACAAGGAGATTCAAGTGCCTTTTGAAGACTGCCTGGAAATACCGTTTTCTCTCGGAGCTGCCATTCAGACGCCGCCGGAGTCATTTTCTGAAAACTCTCAATATGTGCGCCTGTTCTACCCTTACAGTATGATCGATCATGTATTTGCAAAAATGGATCAGAATACCTCCTATTATGATATTGCAGAACTGCCGCTCAGCGAGAACCAGAGTATAGAACTGTTTTTTCAATGCGAAGACCACGCCGCCGCCTATACCGATATGACAAATATACTCACAGAACATAACCTCTCTGCGTCTTCTCTCTTTGATTACGCAGCTTCTGAGGAAAGCAACCGCGCTATGGTCAATGTGGTTAACATCTTTTCTTACGGGTTTATCACATTAATTTCACTGATTGCCGCCGCCAATGTTTTCAATACAATCTCAACCAACATTAATCTGCGGCGAAGGGAATTTGCCATGTTGAAATCCATCGGCATGACACCCAAATCCTTTACCAGAATGATGAACTTTGAATGTCTGCTGTATGGGTTTAAAGGGCTGCTTTACGGACTTCCCGTATCCTTCATCGTCACCCTGATGATTTACCGCTCCATCTGTGAAGGGCTGGAAATGGCATTCTTCATCCCCTGGTACAGCATTGCCATTGCCGTGGGAAGCGTATTTCTGGTGGTATTCACTACTATGGTTTACTCCATGAGAAAAATCAACAAAGAAAATACCATTGACGCTTTGAAAAATGAAAATCTTTAAGGCCGGCGCATCTGACTCATACACCGAATCATAAAAAACTGGCACACTCACAAGTACAGCAAATAATTAATAACCAGCTATTAGGCTGAGAGCAAATCTCCGACAGCGCCAGTTCAAAAATGCAGGCGTAGTGGACTGCGGCAAGGGGACTGACACTGTCGGAGATTTGAATCAGTATAATGGCTGGTTAATATTATTCGGCATACTGGGGAAGTTCCCCCTGAGGCGCTCCTTCCTCAGGGGAAATCTCCTGCCCCTGCTGATATTCATTGTCATCCAGAGGCAATTTCTTTTCATCAATATAAGGCAGAAACTCCACTGGTTCCAGATTCTGGTGCAGCAATTCCATAAAATTTTTCCAGATACTTCCCGGATAACTGGCGCCGGACAGTCCCGGCAATTCTCTTGGCATATCGTATCCCACCCACACGCTGGTGGTATAATAGCCGGTATAACCCACAAACCATCCGTCTTTATTATCATTGGTAGTCCCTGTTTTTCCGGCACATGGCATATTGCTTAAGGCAAGCCCCCGCCCGGTTCCTTCTTTCATAACGGAAACCAGCATATCGGTCGTCATTCTGGAAGCATTCACCTTATAAACTTCTTTCTCTTCCTGATTTGTCTCCACAATCACATTATCCTGCGCGTCAGTAATCTTTACAATTACAGTCGGTTCCCGGAATTTGCCGTCGTGTTCGAGCGCCGCGTAAGCGGACGCCATCTCCACCGCCGATACGCCATTGGTGAATCCGCCTAACGCGCTGGTGGGCCTCTCATCTCTCACATCCAGCTTTGCAAAATTCATGGCCTTCAGATAAGACAGACCAACCTGAGGCGTCAGTTCCTCCAACAGATTCCATGCAACGGTATTCTTAGACTTCGAAACGGCATAACGAAGGCTGATATTTCCCTCATAGGAACCGCCGGAATTGGACGGGCCATCCTCCGTCTTCACATCTGCAACCACAGAATCGGGCGTATAATTTCTCTCTAATACCGGAGCGTAGACGATCAATGGCTTGATCGAACTTCCAGGCTGGCGGTAACTCTGGTACGCACGGTTCAGGGTATAACCGGAAAGATTCTGGTTCCTGCCCCCCACGATCGCTTTCACATAACCGGTATGATTATCAATGCAAACTGCCGAACCCTGCAAAGTAAAAATTCCGTCCTCCGTCTGCTCTGTAAACTCAGCAAGACCCTGATCCACGGTATCCTGAAGCATCTGCTGCATATTCAGGTCAATGGATGTATAAATGCGATAGCCTTTGCTGTAAAGATTCTTCTGACACTCGCTGTATAAAAGATCATATTCTTCTTCATATGCGCTGCGCTGCTCCTCAGAATCAAATTCCTGGCGAAACGTAAATCCTTCTTCTGCCATCAGCGCGCGAATGGCGCAATTATAAGTATAAGTCTCCACATAATCGTTTTTCGTCTTCTGGGAAGGATTCAAAACAATCTTCTCCGCTTTGGCCTGATTGCAGGTTTCCTGGCTGATCTTACCGTCTTCTTCCATCTGATTTAAAATACGGTTGCGGCGTTTTAAAGTATTTTCAATACGCACTAAAGGGTCATACAGGCTGGGATTGTTGGGTATTGCGCACAGAAAGGCAATCTGTGACAAGTCCAGATTCTTGACCTCCGTGTTAAAATATCCTTTGCTTGCCGCCTGTATGCCATAATAGCCATTGCCAAAATATACATTATTGAGATAAAATTCCATAATTTTATTTTTACTGTAGACCTTTTCCAGCTCCACAGCAATAAACATCTCTTCAATTTTACGCTCCCACTTTACATCATGGTTCAGGAAAATATTTCTGGAAAGCTGCTGGGTAATGGTACTGCCTCCCTGCGTTACTTTTCCATTCTGTATCATCGCTTTGGCGGCGCGCATAATCGCCTTAATGTCAATCCCGTTGTGACTGTAAAATTTTTTATCCTCAATGCTTACCATAGCAGCCGCGGCATAGGGAGGAATATCTTCAAAGTCGAGATAATACACGTCCTTTTCCCCTTTGAGGGTGGAAACCAGCGTTCCATTGGCATCATACACCAGACTGGTCTGTACTGAGCGGAACGTATCTTCATTGGATTCGCGCACCAGTTTCTTCGCTTCCTGCTGCAAGGCGCTCACTTTCTGTGCGTAACCGCCAAAATAATACCATCCCAGACCTGCCGCCACAAGAATCAGAAACAAAATCTGAAGCCTGATAAAAAACCAATACAGGCGGTATTTTTTCTTATGCTTTTTTTTCTTCTGACTTTTTTTCTGATTTTTATTCTGCTTTACTTCACTCATATGTCTTTCCTATCTGCTCAACATGATTTTTCCATAAGGAATATGGTTGCGTTCCAGAATCTCCATCTCCCGCCGCTGACAGGTGAACAGAAAGATTTGCCCTTTCTGCCTGCCAAGCCACTGCAGGACTGCCTCTAAACGCTTCTCATCAAAGGCTGCGAATACCTCATCCAAAATAATGGGCATGGATTCCTCCTGTGTAAACATACCGCCCGCTCCAAAGCGAAGCGCCACATACATCTGTTCCATAACCCCCTGGCTCACCTGCCATGGATGCAGGCTGCGGTCCTCCTTCTGTACCATCAGGTTCATCTGGTCGTCCAGTCCTATTGTATCATATTTACCATGAGTCATCTCTGACAAAATCTGGGACATTACCTGCTCCAGCTGATTTCTGGTATCGTGATAAATGTCCTGGGAAAGAGTCTGAAGTGTCTGATATGCCAGGTCATACGCCTGAATCTGCTGCTCCAATTCCTTCTCTTCCTCTGTAGCTTCCCGAATCTCCTCCATCTCCTCTTTCAGATTGACCAGCATCGCCCGCTTTTCTGCAAGCTGTTCCTGCAGCAGCGCTTCCACAGCCTGATGCTTTGCCTGTTTCTCAGATTCTACGTGCGCGCGTTTCCACTCCATATCTCTGGAAGCGGAAATCGTAAGCTCCTTTGCCTCTTCCTGCTGTTGTCTGCGCAGCTTTTTCAGCCTCCGCTCTTTCTGGAACCAGTGGCACACGCCGCCAAGTCCTCCCAGAAACATAAATAGCAGGAACAATTCCAGCGCCATCCACCCCGGCTGTGCCTGTAAAGAGTGGTGCTGCGCGTTCAAAATGCCGAAAATCAATCCGGCGGCGGCAATCAAAACGGAAAGCACACACCGCCAGAGATAGCCCCGCTGCTTTTTTTTCAGACGCAGATCGCGCAGGTATTCCGCCATCTGGTTCGTATCCCGTTCCGGTATAATCATATTCGGCTCCTGCCCCGGAAAATTCACAAAATCGTCTTTCTGCTGGCTTTGAAGCTGTTCAATATCTTTTTTAAGAATATTTTCTTCCAGACGCAGCTTTTCTACTGTTTCAATCCGCAGTTCTTCCTCTTCCTGGTACCTCTGCTGCGCCGCTTTCTTTTTTTCCTGCAGACGCCTGCTTGCGCCTGTTACGTCGATATCCCCGTCGCTGCCGGAAGAAGCGTTTACAAAATAATTCTGAAGCACTTCTGCAAATTCTTCTTTCGTCTCAACTTCCGCCTGCCGGATGCAGTATGTATTTTCATAGGCCGTTTTCTTCATTCCGCCCAGCAGCATTTCCAAATCTCCATGCTCTACAGACAGTTTTTCTCCGTCCATCTCATTTACCAGGCTTGCCGATTTCTCCTTGTGATAAAAATTCCGTTCCAGCAAAAAAGGCTTACCGTCCACCGTAAATTTCATACCGCCCGAATAAAAAGAACTGCTGTCCCAGGGCTCATACTGCTGGTATCTGTCGCTTTTTGCAGCGCTGCCGCCCTGTTTTTCCATGCCAAACAGCATCCCGGTAATAAATTGCTGCATGGTTGATTTACCAGTCTCATTTTCTCCATAAATTACATTCAGTCCTGGAAGGGGACGCACATTAATATTATGGAGCTTCCCAAAATTTTTAATCTGAATTTCTGTTATTTTCATTCTGCCATCAACGCCTCCACGCCATAGTATAGTGCTTTTTTCGTAACTTCGTTTTGAGGCATTTCCTCTAACGTTCTGATGTATCTCCCCAAGATCTGTTGTCCATACTGCAGTTTCAGCTTTTCAAAATCATAATCAGCGCAGCACCTGTCTGTCACCTGTACCACCTGTTCCATACTCCTGAGCTGATTTGCATCCACCGGATGTTCCTCGTCGCAAAAACCTTTTAAGGTAATTCTGAATTTCTGATATTTCGGAGCTACGCGAATACGCGACAGGACATATTCCTGCAGCGCGCTTTGCGTAATCTCCGGGCTGACCTTTAAGATCAAAGGCACATATTCGCAGTAATGCAGAGGTACAAACTCTGTCTTACACACATGATCTTTGATTTCTCCCTGAAAATATCCATGCTCTCCCGTATCACTGCAGTCAACGGGCTGCAGCGCTCCCGCCATGACAACCTTGTCCTTCACAATCTCCACTGGTTTATGTATATGGCCGAATGCCACATAATCAAAAGCGCTTTTGTCAAAATCATTACTCCGGAAGGGAATATGTTTCTCGTCGCCTCCATGCCCCAGCAGGATATTACAGTAATCGCCGTCCTTCACTTTAATATCCTGATACATCGGTTCTGTGATTTCCCTCTGCCAGTAACTGAACCCATATACTCTGGTGTCCAACCCTTCCAGTTCCACGTATTCCATGTGACTTTGTTTCAGAAAATGAACGTTTTCTCCCCAGGGAAATGTCTGGTAACAGGATTCTGCCGTGAGATAATCGCGATTTCCTGCAATTAACACAACCTGCGTCTGGGGAATCGTGGAAAATTGGGCGTTTACCTCTTTGAGTTCCCGTACCAGCGGCTGTCTGTGGAACAAATCTCCGGCAATCAGAAGAATCTGAACCTGCTCTTGCCTGGCTCTGCTGATCACTTCTTTAAATGCCTGCCAGCTCTCATTTTCTCTGTCTTCCTCTCTGGTTTCTCCCTGAACAGGCTTTGCTCCTAAATGTATATCGGCTATATGAATAAACTTCATGAAAGTTTCTCCTTTGTGTTTTCTCAAATTAATACTTTCTTTCGCGTATGTTCTGTATAATATCATGCTAAAACAATATTATTATATTTCAAATATATAAAATATACAAGTCGTTTCCTGTCTATCTGTGAATTAACTTTCATTATTATATGCCTTATTGAAATATTTTACTTTTTATATTAATATAGTAGCAAAGAGGTGAAATCAGACAGAAACGGCTTTTTTTAAGTACGGCACTTTTTTATATTCTGTTTGAGCTCAAAGCATACTTATGGTATAATTTGCACCGTTAAAAAGACTGACAATGCTGCTTCTGAAGACGCGGCAAAAAAGGAGAACTGACATGAAAAAAATACCATTTATTACTGCGCTGGTGTGTGCTTTTTTGCTGGTGTGCATCAGCGGCTTTCTGGGATTTCAGTATCTGACGCTGAATGGCCGCTTTCAGACGCTGGAAACACAGGCGTCTCAGCTTAAGAACAACAACGCCGAACTAAAGACAAAACTATCGGACAACAAGCAGGAATTAGAGGACAAAGAGGCTTATCTTGAGAGCCAGAACGAATATATTTCTGAATTATCCCAAAAACTTGACACGCTTGCATCAGAAGAAGATCCCGACTCCCCCGATTCAGCAGAGGAAGAAGCATCCGGCTCCTCAGATTCGGCAGAGGACAGTTCCTCTGAGACAGAAAACGGAAACGACCCTTATCCGAACCTTTACGCCGAAGGCTTTGGTTCCGGAGAAACGGAGCAGGCAACTGAAAAAATCGCATATCTTACCTTTGACGACGGACCTTCCAGCCTGACTCCCGAAGTACTGGATCTGCTCGACCAATACGACGCCAAAGCAACATTTTTTGTAGTATGTAAAAATAATGAAGAGTATGCCGAATATCTTTCAGAAATTGTAAAAAGAGGGCATGCCCTTGCCCTCCATTCATACAGCCATAACTATAATCAGATCTACGCTTCCATGGACGCCTTTCTCTCTGATTACGAAAAGGTTTATGACTGGGTGATTGAAAACACCGGATATACGCCCTCTCTGTTCCGCTTTCCCGGAGGCAGCAACAACGGCTCTTCCTATGTAGTCAATGAAATCATCGACGAACTGGAACGCCGCGGATTCCAATACTTTGACTGGAATGTCAGTTCCGGAGACGGCAGCAACCTTACAACCACAGAAAATATCATTGATAATATCTGCAACAACATTGGGAACGTAAAACATCCGGTAGTGCTTATGCACGACGGCAGTGGGAAAAATGCCACGCTTGCCGCTCTCCCAACTGTATTAAAACGCCTGTCAGAAAAAGGATACAAATTCCGTTCACTGGATAAAACGGTGCCTTCCGTACATTACCGATAAGCAGATGGACTATTGTTCCATCTGTCTGCCTAAAAATCCTGCCGCCACCCGGGCAAGCTTGCTCTCTGTCTCGCCTACGCCGCCATTCTCCTCCCGGTTATACATAACCACGGAGCCGATGGCGTCCCCTTCGCAGATAATTGTGGATACCACCTGGGACTGGAAATCGCCGGAATCATCCAGGGTAATCTTCACAAACCCTTTTTCATCTTTGCGGGCGCAGAAGGTTTCCCTGTCTGTGATGACATTTTCCAACTGCTTACTGATTGGCTTCCCGTCAAATTCCTTTTTTCCCGTGCCCGCCGCGGCAATCACATGATCTCTGTCTGTGATGCACACCAGACAGCCGCTGGTCTGGGCAAGACTCTCTGCATACAGTCCTGCAAACTGTCCCAGTTCTCCAATGGGAGAATATTTTTTCAATATAATTTCACCTTCACGGTCTGTAAATATCTCCAGGGGATCTCCTTCCCGAATCCGCAGCGTACGGCGAATCTCCTTTGGTACCACCACTCTTCCCAGATCATCTATTCTTCGAACAATTCCTGTTGCCTTCATCTCTTTTCCTCCATAAACAAGTTTCTGCCATTCCTTCGTGTTCAAGAAAGAATTTCTTACAGAGCTAGTATCTGTAAAAAGGAGAATAATATACCAATAAATTGTTTGCTGAATTATAAAATAATGTTCGTCTGAAAAACTGCAAAATAATACGCCTGCCAGTCCATAAAACTTCGAAACTGACAGACGCCTGATACTTTCATTTTTTAATTTTTACCTGTTTATCCACTTCCTGTGTATCAGGAGCAGTCATGCGGTCCTGAACGTTTTGTTTCTTAATCAAACAAAGACACCAGGGAAGAAATCCGTTCTGTAATCTCCTGCACTGATTTCTCAATCTCATTGTAAATAACTGCAGATTGTGAGGAAAGTTCCTGCATGTTTTTGGCGACTACCGCGAAGCCTGCTCCCGACTCTCCGCTGCGCGCTGCCTCGATACTGGCGTTCAGGGATAAAATATTCTGCTTCTTGGCAATTGCTTTCAGATGGCTGGTTTTATCATTGATGGTCTGGATCAGTTCGTTTGAATCATTGACGCCCTTCTGCACCCCACTGAGACGGTCCGCATTACTGAATTTAAAATATTCCAGATTTACAAGCTGATTTACAATAATTCCCAGCAGGTTCGCCGAGGCGCGTATCTTGCTCTCCGTGCTTACGGGAACCTTCCTGAGCGCCTGAATATACTGTTCCGGGTCAATGCCCAGTTCCTGAGCGGTCTGACGGAACTTATCTTCATCCGCCGGAGCAGGCAGTACCTGACCGCCTATAATAGAGCCCACCTGTTCTCCGTTTACCATAATGTCAACAGAAAAATCCATCAGCCCCGCATGGCAGAAATAGGTGCCTGTACACTCATTATCACATTTTACGCATCTGCGCAGACCTTCCTGGGAACCTCTTGTATACTTCATACAAAAGTCTGTAAAATTACTTCCTTCTGTAAGATATTTGCCATCCATCCCCACTGCAATAGCCGCAAGTCCTGTGGCGTTAGAGAAATCATCCTGAATCTTCTGCAGTTTTGATAAGTCCATAAATTCTTTTAATTCCATGTTATTCTCCCTTTTCCTTTCGCAATTCCAGTCCAGGCATCTCTTCCTGATTTCTCCGCACCCTTCCTGACCCTTCGTTCTTATAAAGCTTTTTCAATCTCTTCAATTACAATTTTTAATGCCTTAATCCTTGCATACTTTTTGTCATTGGATTCCAGGACATGCCACGGCGCGTAGGAAGTGCTGGTTTTTTTCATCATCTCATTGACGGCTTCCTCATACGCATCCCATTTCTCCCGGTTTCTCCAGTCTTCGTCTGTTATCTTCCATTGCTTCTCCGGCGTATTCTGGCGGTCCGTAAAACGCGCAAGCTGAACCTCCTTGTCAATCTGCACCCAGAATTTGATGATCACCGCTCCCCAGTCGGACAATTCCTTCTCAAACTCATTAATCTCGTTATAAGCGCGTTTCCAGTCATTTTCACTGCAAAATCCTTCCAGACGCTCAACCATGACTCTGCCATACCAGGTACGGTCGAAGATTGCCACATGTCCAGTCTTGGGAAGCCGGTTCCAGAAACGCCACAGATAATGCCTTGCTTTTTCGTGAGGTTCGGGGCTGGCAATCGGATGCACCTCATAGCCCCGCGGATCCAAAGCCCCGGTAATACGCTTAATATTTCCTCCCTTGCCCGCGGCGTCCCATCCTTCATAGGCTATGATCACTGGAATTTTCTTAAGATAAAGCTCATTATGAAGCCCTCTCAGTTTATCCTGAAGCTGTTTCAGCTCCTGCTTGTATGTATCGTCCTCAATGGTTTTATCCAGTGGAATTTCTGACAATTTCGGCACTTTATTCAACGGAAATACATTCTGCAAAAGAGGCACTGCCATGGCGCTGTTCTGCAGGGCTGTGTCAATACCGTTCACCAGAGTCTCAGCTACCTGCAGCAGCGCCCACTTGCGGCTCTGCGCATCCACAACATACCAGGGAGAAGTCGAGGCATTGGTATCATTGAGATATTGGTCGTATACTTTCAGGCATTTGTCATAATGTTCATTCTGCCATATATCATCATTGTTGACCCGCCAGCTTGTGCTCTCCTCCTTTTCCAGAGACTTAATCCTGCTTTTCTGTTCCTTCTGGCTGATATGGAAAAAGAACTTCATCACCAGATAGCCATTATTTGTAAGCTGACGTTCAAACCGCTTCACACTGTCAATCCGTTTCTTGTATTCCTTGTCTTTCATCTCCCTGTGCAGACACCCTTTTGTCACCTCGTCCATCCAGGCAGAATCCAGAAAACAAAATTTCCCTGCCTCCGGAATTTTCACAAAATAGCGGTATAAGAACGGTTTCCGCTTCTCTTCTTCCGTGGGGATATCCATGGTAAATACTTTAAAAAACCTGGGATCAATGTTGAGAATCAATTTTCCCAGAATACTCCCTTTTCCTGCCGTTCCCCATCCTTCAAATAATACCAGCACAGGAAGTTTCCGCTCTTTGATCAGCATCTGCTGCGCTCTTAACTTGCTCCTGGCCGCCTCCAGCCGTTCGTCCAGCTCGGCTGCTTCCGGTTTCTCCGGTTTATTCCAGTTTTTCAGCATTCTTTGTCCTCCTTCTCCTCAATACCGCACAGAAAACCCGCGTTCCTTTTCATCCGGCTCCATAGGATTCCTTGTAATCCAGTCTATTCGAATATAGCTGTCCTGATGCAGTCCCTGAATCACCAGATCCAGCGCTTCCTCTCTGCCCTGAAACTGTGCCTCCACAGATCCGTCCGCAAGATTCTTAATCCATCCGCTTACGCCGTAATGACGCGCCAGTTTTCCTGCCTTATACCGGAACCCTACCCCCTGTACTCTCCCGGTAAATATCAGATGTTCTCTTTTCATTCCCATTACTTTATCAGTTTTTCCCATTCTTCCGGCTTAAAGCCCGTGACAACACCCTGATCTGTTACCAGAACAGGACGTTTTACCAGCATTCCGTCTGTAGCAAGCAGCTCATATTTTTCCTTAAGCGACATCTGTGGAAGCTGGTCTTTTAACTTCATTTCCTTATACAATATCCCGCTGGTATTGAAAAAACGCTTGATATCCAGTCCGCTTTGTTCATGCCACTCTTCCAGTTCCTCTCTGCCAGGCCGTTCTTCCTTAATATTACGGTCTTCAAAATCAATCTGATGCTCCTCCAGCCATTTTTTTGCTTTCTGGCAGGTAGAGCATTTCGGATATTCTACAAACAGAACTTTCATCTTCTTTCCTCCTGAACCTGATCATCTTTCTGATATTTTAACATATACACAGCAAGATTTCAATTTATTACACCCACAGTTTTCTCTTTTTAACGCACCAGAATCTTATAGCATAAAAACGCGATAAAAATCCCCAGTATGCTTGCTATATTAATCTTGATGGTCAGTCCCAGCGTCAGCACAAAGACGCCCAAATCAAGCACAAAGGGACTGGTCAGCCCGAACTGCTGACCGTAATTCAGCCAGCTCAGGGCGCCAATCCCATTACAATAGCTGCCAATGACCGTTCCCATAATCAGGCCAATCAGCATTACAACTACAATAATCCACGAATTTCTGATCTTCAATCTTCTATCCTCCTGTCGGGTTTTTAACCGTGGATTCTATTTTAAAACACTTCCAGGAGAAAAGCAAGATCACAACCAGTACCTCCGCCAAAATGCCAAAGCCCGCGCCTGCCAGACCGTTCCTTCCCCAGCCATCATCCAGCGCCGTCTTTGAAACTCTTAACAGCAGACGCAGGGATTGCTGTTTCTGTTCTATTAATTGACTCCAGAACTCAAAATCTGACCACTCTGGCGGAATATAGTCATCCGGAATCTGCACCCACCTTCCGTACAGCATGAACGCCGACAGCACAAATAACAAAATCAGACAAAGCGTCACGGCTCTGCCCTTCCAGCTTTCCTCTTTTCGATACTGGATGCAGAGATTATGCAAAAAAACAACGCATACCGTTATCGGAACCAGAAAAACACAAATTCCCTCCAACCCCCGCAATAATTCCAAATCCAGAATCTTAAGCTCCATGCCGCAGCGGCTTTCCCAGCCTGCCTTTACTTCGCTGACAGACTGGGGCTGCGGCTTTTTTATCGTAACTCTGTTAAGTACTTTCTCCTCGGTCTGTATGGACTGACCCTGGTCTGTGGGCGCGGCGGTTCCCCCGGCTGCTTTGCCGCCGGCTGCCGGGAACGCTGCAATGCCATTTTTTCCTGAAATTACGTTCCTTATAATATACGGACGCTTTTCATACGTAATTTCTTTTCCGATTACCTGAATGCTTCCAAATAAATTCCACGCGGTCTCTTCGTCAACCAGACATCCCTGCAGATCTTCCCGCTCCGGCGTCCGGCAGTTTTGGAACAGCAGCTCAACGTTTCCGCAAAAAAGAATTACGTCTGCCTGTGTGACTCTTGAAAGATTTTCATTGGTTAATAACACCTGGTCTTTCTGTCCCCAGATACAGAAATCAGGTATTTCTTCCTGTGTTCCACTGTTTGGGATCTCTTTTTCCAATCTCTGCAAATGCTCTTTCATCAAGGCTGACGCCTGATTTTCGCTGATCGGCTCACTGATACAGGATAGCAGATAGTCTCTGCTCCATCCAAGTCTGCCCCAATATGCGGCGGAAAGATAAAAAAGCAGACATACAAGAGCCGCCATACCTGCCAGCAGCAGTCCCCTTCCATATTTCTTCATTTTATTCTGCATCTCTTCTCACCCGGCTCCCATCCTCAATCATTCGGCTGGCGCTGCTGACAATCTCCTGTTCTCCGGTAAGCGTTCCTTCTGCCAGAGCCGCCATTGTGCTGTTTTTGTCCGCAACTTCCACCTCAAACCGCTTTGCCACAAGCTCCGTTCCCATCACGCCTTTCTCTTCCTGTAAAATGAATACATAATATCCCGTCTGCTCTTCATGAAGCGCCTCAATTGGAATAACGGTATTGTAATTCGGGGATTTCTGTATAATCTCAATATCCACGGAGGTTCCTGCTTCCACAACGCCTTCCGGCAGGTCAATGGTAACATCCAGTATCTCTTGATCTTCCTTATTTTCTGTAACGCCAGAAACTGTATAGTCGCTGATTTTATCTCTGTTTGCGGAAACCGTGATCGTAACCGGACTTCCCTTGCTGACATATTTTTCATCCATCTTGCTCACAGAAGCTATAATCCGGCAGCCTTTGGAGGTATCTGCAAGACGCACCGCTGTTCCTTCGGTGGTAAAATCTCCGGTGGTAATCGCGATATTTGTTACCATGCCCCGCACCGGCGCCCCTACCTTTCCCTCTGCTTCCTTAAGCCGCAAGAGCTTATTCAGCGTCAGCTCCTGCTGCTGCCTGGTAATCTCATTCTGTTCCCCGGTACTGTCGGAAGCGCTCGAAACGGAAGCGTCCTCCAATGCTCTCGCCGCATTTTTTATATTTTCTGCTCTGGAAGAAAGCGCAGCCTGATACACAGACCTGGCCTGCACCGCCGCTTCCTCAAGCTCCGCCTTTTTTGCTTCCCATTCCGCCGCTGCATTTTGGCTCTGGTCGGCAGAGTCATGTTCCTGGCTGGAATTGACGTTTTCTTTTTTCGCTTCTTCCTCATCCGTTTCCGGCACTATAATCCCCCGCGCTGGTTTTCCAGGATCCGGGGTATTCTGTAAAAACTGCTGTAATTCTTGTTCTGCGCTGTCCCAGGCTGCTTTTGCCTCGTTTACATCGGCATTTCCTTTGTCCACCGCCGCGTTATAATCTTCCGCCGCCCGGTTTCTGGTATTCTGCCGGTTCTGCTGCTCTATATTTCTGGCGCTCCTGGCATCCTGATCCTGCAGCTTTAATTTTTCCAGTTCCTGCTTCGCCGTCATAATCTGTTCTTCCAGCTCTTCTAAATCCACCAGAAATAATACTTCTCCTTCTTCGACTGTCTGCCCTTCCTGGACGCAGATTTCTTTTACCCGCTGCCCGCTTTCTGTGTATACAGCAATCTCTTTCCCGGCTTGTGCCCTGCCGCTTCCGCTTACCTTGTGGTCAATGGTTCCCGTAGAAATCTTAACTGTCTTTATCCTCGCCATGGCCGCTCCGCTTACTGCTCTTGACAAAATCGTAAACACAAGCATCACTGCCAGAAACCCTGCGAATATGCCAAATATTTTTTTTCTGTCCATAGTTTCTGTCCCTTTCCAAATAATGTACGGACCGCCTGAACATCAGCAAACCACGATGCAGACCGCTTGTTTTATTCTTTTACCGCGCCCGCCATAATTCCCTGTTCCAGATAATCCTGGCCTCCGAGAAATACCAGTAAAGCCGGAATAAAAGTAACTACCGAGGCGGCAAACGCCATGCCTGACCTGCCAATGCTGGTAATATCCGGCAGAAAAACAGACAGGGGAAATAAACTTTTGTCTTTTAAAAATGTCATTGGCTGTTCAATAAGACTCCAGTATTCCAAAAACTCCAGCACCATAGAAGCAATCACTCCCGAAGAACCGAGCGGCAGGGCAATATACCAGAACAGCTGCCACTCCCTGGCGCCGTCCAGTCTTGCCGATTCTATGAGACTGTCCGGAATTTCTCTGAAAAAACGGTACATGATAAATACCGGAAAGGCAGAAAATACTCCCGGAAGTATGATGCCCCACAGGCTGTCTGTCAGGTTCAGTTTATCCAATACCAGATATTCAGACAGCATTAATACCTGGAACGGCAGAAGCATCAGAATCATATAGATCAGCAGACATCCTCTTTTCCCTGGAAAATCGTATTTGGCCAATCCCCATGCCGCCATGGTTGCCACCACTAATTGTCCTGCAAGGACTCCAAAGGTGATCTGAATGGAATTCCAGAACATTACAAAAAATTCAGGGGAATCCAGAAAAATTTCCACAAAATGCTTTAAGGTGGGATACACCGGCAGCAATGGAACATCCACAAATCCCTCTTTTTGGACAATTACCGCGCCAAGATACTCTGCCAGCTCATCATTTCCCATCAGAGAACCCATAATAAGAAAGAACACCGGATAAAGCGCCAAAAGGGCAAGCAGTCCCAACAGGCTCCAGAGAATTATTTTTGAAATCTTCACTCCACGTATCATCATGACCACCTTCCTTCTCTGTTGATTATTTACCCTACATTGTCACGGTTCGCCGCCCTCTCAAGAAACAGGATCAACGCCAGCAGTACCAGGCTTTCCAGCACCGCCGCGGCTGCCATCTTATCAAAGGAGAAACTCCGGAACCAGTTGTTAAAAAGATGCTGCATCATATAGATGCTTTCATGGGGATAATCTCCTGCAACCAGATAAGCTTCACGGAACACTTTAAAGGAATTGAGAAAAGACAACACGGTAATGGTATAAAAAGAAGTCTTTAAGCCGGGCAGGGTAATGTACCAGAAGCACTGCCATTCGCCTGCCCCGTCCACTCTCGCCGCCTCGTAAATATGTTCAGAAATCCCGCTCAGGCCCGCCATCCACAACACAATATCATAGCCCAGATTTTTCCAGATATAACTTCCTACCAGGATACCAAACGCGCTGCCGCTGTTCATCCAGTCGCTTCCATTTATATGAAAACCGGCAAGCCATCCATTGACAATGCCCTGAGGATGAAAGAGCAGCCTCCACATCAATGCCACGGAGACTGCCGGCAGAGCCATAGGCATCAGAAACGCGCTCTTAATGACTGCTCCATATCTGCTGCGGTACAAAATAACCGCGCACAGCAGGGCAGTAAATACCAGCGCCGGGATACAGAACACGGTAAAACGCAGCGTATTTTTTACTGCCAGCAGAAACGCTGTATTCCCCAGCACCGTCCGGTAATTTTCTATTCCTGCAAAGCTGTTGTCTACCGCTCCTGAAAATGAGCGGCGGACAACGTCTGCATAGGGAAGGAGATAAAATACCAGCACGCCCAGAAAACTTGGAAGAATCCACAGCAATCCGCAAAAATCTCTTCTTTTTCGATTTATTTTTGTATGTCCGGCGTTACGTATTCGATACTGCTTATGCATTGTCCCACCCATATCTTTCTTCTGTCAGACTACTCCGCAAGGTAAATATTTACCTTCTGCATGATGGCGTCAGCGGCTTCCTGGGGGCTGATTTCCCCCTTCAGCGCCTTTTCTCCCTGCTCTGCTACGGCGTCTTTAATCACATCGTCCCGGAATGCAGGCGTATTCAGTGATTCCACAAGATCGGTAAACTTCTTAATTTCTTCCTCCGGCGTAGGCTCCATAGCATAATCCAGCATCTGATCAATTTCGACGCCTCCTACACAGACGAGATTTTGCTGCCCTTCATACTGATGTCCGTCAATTACGCTGCGGAATGCTTCTTTCTCTACCGGAAGTCCTCCTGACTGGGAAATTTTCTGTGAATCCTGAGAAAACAGATACTTTACAAATGCTTCAGCCGTCTCTGTCTGGGCGCTTTTGCTGTTAATTCCCAGGATCATAGCCGGAACAAAAACATCTTCCGCCTGCCCTGGCATCAGTCCGTAATCTCCATCTTCCAGTTTGTTATTTACCGCCTTCATCATTCCATAATCCATCTTTCCGAATAAGCCGATATTTACATTAGTTTTTCCAAACGCCAGATCAAAATCCCCACGGCTAAAAGACAATGTTCCGATTTCTTCCACATTTCCATCCATCGCCGTATATACGCTTGTTTTTTCGTCGTCTAAACTGCTGTCATACGTTCCATACGCATTTTTCAGTTTTGTAAGAAATTCCGTAATCTTTGCCGCGTCCAGGGTGCCGTCGCTGTTTTGCCATGCCGCGCCGCAGGAATACCAGAATTTTTCCACCACGGTCTTTGGTTCCATGTTTGCCAAAGCGTCCTTGCGCCCTGTAAAAGAATCAAAATCTTCTCCGGGCCTGTAGTAAGCGCTTCCTGCCTGGATCATCGGGATCATAAATCTGGCCGGAGCCGCGCATAATTGTCCCTGTTCATCTTCATAAGCCTTGAGTATATTTTCAAAATAGCTGCTCTCCTCTCCAATCAGAGAAGATAAATCTTTTAAAATTCCTTTTTCTATATATGTCTCAACGGGCATTCCGTCCAATATCATCAAATCCGGTCCTTTTCCCGCCATAATTTCTGTAGTCAGAGTCTTTAAGGCATCGGAAACATTCATGCCGTTTTCTTCAGACATGGCAACCTGATAATTTACAAAAATATCTGTGTGTTCTTTCTGGAAACGGCTGATAGACTGACGCATTTCCCGGTTGTCGTACAAAGAGTAGGCTTTCAGCTCCTTATCTGGTTTGGCAGGCGTATCTGCAGAGTAGGTATATTTTAACAGTGAGACCCCTGTAGGGGAGCTGGAATTGGAATCATTTGCCGCTACCAGGAGATTTTCTTCATCCACCATGGTCAGAGCAATCGGATAAAAAGCCGGCGCTCCCATAGAATTCATTTTACTGTCAATCAGCTGCTCCATCACGCTTCCGCCAAATTTATAATAATAAAGACCGCCGCCGGAAAGGCAATATATGCTTTCGCCCCCGTCCATGGTATCCAGCGCATGGAACAGACCTGCCTCGGCAAGCCCCTGCTGTAATGGCTCTTCCGGAGAAACCTGCTCTCCTGTCTCCGTGTCATATACAAGCGCCTCTGTGGAGGTAAAAATAATCATTTTTGTTCCCGCCACATAAACCTGGTGACTGTCGAGCGAACCGTCAAAATCATACGTCTGCTTTACACTTCCGTCCTCTGTGCTGATCTGATAAATCGTATCCGTCTCATCCTTCACCAGTAACTGGTCATTGCCCGCAAACGTAACTCCCATAACCAGTTTTGTCTGCGCATTTTCTCCTTTCGAACCGGGCAGCTCAAAAGCAAGCGGCCTTGCGCTGCCGTTTTGATCCAGAAGATACAGTATCGGTTTTATACCGCTGCCATTTTCAATTTTGTTATAGACGCATACCGCCTTCCCGTCCGCGGACAAAGCCCCGCGGTCCGCATATCCTTCGTCACTGTCCTGAATCTCTGCAGGAAAATCATAGGCTTTCTCCCAGCTTGCTCCCTTATCTTTTGAATCCCATGCGCTTTTGCTTTCATCGTCTCCGTTGGAGCCAATAATACGCAGTGTTCCATTATCTAATTTCTTCACATCATAGATATTGCCAAAAACCACGCCTGTATCCACTTCTTCCTCCAGAAACCGTCCCATGGCGCGTTCTTCGCCGCTTCCCTCCGGATCCAGGCTTTCAGCGGCCCGGCCCGCAGCACCGTTATCTGTTCCCGCCTGGTCTTTGCCGCTGCATCCGGCAAGACTGGCGCAAACCATAATCATTGTCAGCAAAATTCCTGCCGTTCGTTTTAAGATCTTACGTTTCATACGTTACCTCCTTTATACTCATCTCTTATCATCTGCAAACAGAATATCACAGCAATCTCTAATCTTCCTCTAAATCAGGAAAAATATTTTAGAGATAATTTAGAGACAGGTGTGTTATACTTTACCATGAAGAAAACATTGATACTTTGTTAGACTTATAAAGAATTTCATAAGGAAAGAAAATGATGAGAATTTTAATTATTGAAGACGACAAGTCCCTGGCAGAAACGCTCCGCTTTCAACTGGAACAGCAGCATTTTGAGACAGACGTGTGCCACAACGGCGAAGAAGGGCTGCATTTTATAGAACAGCAGTCCCATGATCTGATCTTATTGGACCGGATGCTTCCGGTTCTGGATGGAATTTCTGTATTAAAAATAACCCGTGAAAAAAATATATCCACGCCCATTATTTTCGTCACTGCGCTGGGCGCTCTCAATGACAAAATCACAGGACTTGACTGCGGTGCTGACGATTATCTGGTAAAACCCTTTGATTTTGAAGAACTTCTTGCCAGAATCCGCTGTATTTTAAGACGCCCGCCCAAATGGGAAGGCAGCAAACCCCTGACAGTCGGTGATCTTTCTTATAACATAGAACAAAAAAAGCTCTATTGCCGCAGTCTCTCCTGTTCCCTCTCTGCCAGAGAGGGGGACCTGTTGGAATTTTTTCTGCACAATCCCGGACAAACGATCCCCCGGGCCTCTCTTCTTGCCAAAGTCTGGGGGCCGGACGCTGATGTGGAAGACGGGAATCTCGACAATTACATTTATTTTTTACGCCGCCGCTTAAAAAGCGTCGAAAGCACTCTGCAGTTAAAAACAATCCGGGGCGTCGGTTATCAACTGGAGGTCTGATATGTTTCAAAAACTCCATATTCAGCTTACATTTCTGTGTACCCTTGCCAGCAGTACCATTTTGGTCTTTATGTCACTGATCTGCCTTTTTTTCTCAGAGTCAGAATCCGCCAAAAGCCATTTTTCTGATTTTCAGATCAATGCCAACATGTTGTACAATCATCTGAGCAGCCAGTCCATTCTTTCCCGCAACTGGCTGGCGCAATACCGGGCAGATACCGGATTTGAGATGGATATCCGCGATAACGGCTCGAAACTGCTTTTTGAAAATCTGTCTCCCCTCACTGTAAATGAGGATATTTTTACCCAGGCAAGGACGCAGGCGCGGGAAAAACATGTCATTCTGGAAGAAGCCATAACAAAGGATTCTATGCTTTCCACCCAGGCTGACTTTTCACTGAACTGGGAAGGCGAAGAATATTACGCCTCCGTCGCCCTGATTCCCAAAAAAAACGGCGTCATAAATGCCGCGGTACTTTTGCCTCTGAGCGATTTCCATAAATCTGTGATTTTCCGGCGGAAACTCTTTGCCGGCGTGGACATTCTGGGAATCTTTCTCTTAGGATTGTTTTTCTGGTTCTTTACCTGGCGTATGCTGCAGCCTCTGATCAGGAACCGCCAGAAACAGACGGAATTTATCGCATCTGCTTCCCATGAACTGCGCTCTCCTTTGACTGTCATGCTGTCTGCCCTGTCTGCCATGCAGTATGCGTCCCCCGAAGAAGCCGCGCATTTTTCGCAAATTATAAAACAGGAAGGAACACGCATGGGACGGCTGATCGACGACATGCTGATGCTCTCCGGCACTGACAGCTCCCATCTTTCGATACAGAAAACAGAGGTGGAACTGGACACGCTGCTGTTATCCGCTTATGAAAAATTTGAACCGCTGGCTCAGAAAAAATCAATCTCCATAAACATTGCTCTTCCGGACGAACTGGTGCCGCCCTGCTGCTGCGACAAGGAGCGTCTGGAGCAAGTTTTGTCTATTTTACTGGACAATGCTCTCTGTTATACTCCCGAAGGCGGAAGGATCCGCCTTTCTCTGACAGTATCTTCAGAAAAGTTTATGCTCCGGATCTCAGACAGCGGCATTGGCATTCCCGATTCAGAGAAGCAGGCTGTATTTGACCGTTTTTACAGATGTGACAAATCCCACAAAGACAAGGAGCATTTCGGGCTTGGTCTTTGCATTGCCCGGGAAATTGTGAACCTGCACAGAGGAAAAATATGGGTGGAAGACGCTGCGGGAGGCGGAACCTGCTTTGTCATTGTTTTGAATGGAGCCTGCCATTAATTTGAACTGGCGATTGCTATTGAAAGCGCCTGAAACGCTTCAAAATACGCTTCTGCTTTCAATCTTGCACTCTCTGAAAGAGCGCTTCCCGTTTCCGCTGCCGGAAGAAGTTCTCTCTGGCGCTCCTTAAGTCCTGTCACCGTAATCCCCAGCGTAGACAGCGCGCGTCTCATAACAAGCAGTTTTCCTTCATTGGAAGTTCCATATAACAGCTCCATCCTCTTCCTCCCATTACCATGCTGCTGTCCGCTACCCCAGTAATTCCAGCAGTTCTTCCCTGGTAAATTTCACGCCCTCAAAGCCTTCATTGCCCAAAAGCTGTTCTGCAAGAAGGCTTTTTTTCTTCTGCAGTTTTAAAATATTTTCTTCAATGGTATTTTGGGCAATCAGTTTGTAGACTGTGACCGGATTCTTCTGACCAATGCGGTATGCCCGGTCTGTGGCCTGATTCTGGACCGCAACATTCCACCAGGGATCATAATGGATCACGAGATCAGCCGCTGTGAGATTCAATCCGGTTCCGCCGGCCTTTAAGGAAATACAGAACACTGGTATCCGCCCATTTTGAAATTTCTCCACCAACTGCAGACGTTTTTCCCTGCTCACAGCTCCCGTAAGGCTTAAATAAGAAATATGCTCCTCCTTAAGTCTCTGCTGCAGCCTGTCCAGCATTGTGGTAAATTGTGAAAACAGCAGCACCCGGTGTCCGCCCTGCAAGGCGTTGTGAATCAACTCTATACACATCGCGCTTTTGGCTGATTCCTCCTCAAAGTCTTCATACACTAACGCCGGATCGCAGCAAATCTGCCTCAGTCTCGTAAGCTCTGACAATACCTGTATCTTCTGTGAGGCAAACTCTTTCTCCGACTGACCCTGAAGCATCATCTGAAGCCGCTGCACATGCGCGCGGTACAATCTCTCCTGCTCTCCCTGCATTCTGGCAAAAACGGCTTCTTCCATTTTTTCAGGAAGATCGTCCAGTACATCCTCTTTCAGCCTGCGCAGTACAAAAGGACGTATCATATTGCGCAGACGGTCTCTGGCTTCTTCGTCTCCTTCAGAGACAACAGGAAGTTCCAGTTCCTCCCGGAATCTCTGGTACGTAAAGAGAAATCCCGGCATCAGGTAGTCAAAGATGCTCCACAGCTCGCTCAAACGGTTTTCAATGGGCGTTCCTGTGAGCGCCGCCCGAAAATCCGCGCGGATGGCTTTTACTGCTCTGGCGGCTTTGGTGGTATGGTTCTTAATGTACTGCGCTTCATCAATGATTTCATAGCCAAAACAGCATTTCTCATAATGTGCAAGATCTCTGCGCAGCAATTCATAAGATGTAATCAGAATCTCATGTACACAGGCGTCTGCAATCAGTTCTCTGCGCACGGAAGCTGTTCCTGTGACCGCCACGGTACGAAGCCGGGGCGCGAACCGTTCAATCTCTTTCTGCCAGTTATAAATCAGCGAAGAAGGACAGACAATCAGCGCAAAATGAGAACTGGCGCCGGCGCGCCCTTCCTCCCACTCTGAGAGGAGAAACGCTATGATCTCTATGGTTTTGCCAAGTCCCATATCGTCGGCAAGAACTCCGGCAAATCCATTCGCCTTCAAAGTTTTCAGCCATAAAAACCCTTGCTTTTGATATTCCCGCAATACCGTTCCCAGAGATTTTGGCAATTCAAAATCATTGTCCTCCACGGTTTTCATATTCCGTATCAGCGCCCGGAAACTTTTGTCTTTTACGGTATAAAAACCTTTCTGATTCTTCAGTTGATGGTCAAGATACAATGCCCGGTATTTGGGCAGCGTTACGCTTCCCTGCTCCCACTGTGCCGCCGAAATTCCCGCGGCTTCCTGTATACGGGAGAGCACGGCCAGCCCTCCCTCCTCCATACTGAGAAAATCTCCGTTTTTCAGACGGAAAAACTTACGTTTCTTCTTATATGCCGACAAAATCTGCAAAAGTTCCGATAATGGCATCTCCTGGCTCTCGAACGTCAGCTCCAGCAGATTTCCCTTCAGGGACACTCCAACGGATACCTTAGGCGCTTCTCTGACTTCCATGGATTTTAACGCGTCGCTGATATACACGGCGCCAACGACAGAGAGCGCGGCGATTCCCTGTGTCAGAAACTGATAGAGACGTTCTTCATCGTCGGCAAGAATCATTTGATTTTTCCGGGGATCCGTATTTTGAAACCAGCGCCTTACCTGTTCTCTTGCCTTTAATTCTTCCAATTCATCGCGCTGTTCCAGCATCCGCGGTTTCTCATAAACATTATATTTCCTGTCGCCATATACGGCGGACATCTCACAGGTCACAGTGTCCGGCTGCGGATGATCCAGATAGATTTCATACTGCGGTTTGGGCGGCAGATAATCAGCCTCATGAAACTGCTGTTTTTCCACAAGATAATGACGTTCCAGCACCGGAAGCAGCTCTCTGCAAAATACAGGCAGTTCCGCGCGCTCCACAAAAAACTTATCGTATTTATACTTATCAAGATACTCCCAGAACGGTTCAATTTCTCTTGCCTGTTCCACAGGAACCGGAAAAACCGCGCCATTTTTCCACACATACGCATACGCTCTTCCATACGTATAGAAAACCGTCTCTGTTTCCAGCGCCACGCCGTCCCCCTCTTCGCGGATTACCAGCTCCAGCGGGCATTTTTGCGAAGATACTTTCCACATCTGCCTGGATGAATAATTCATTTCCACTGCAAATTCCATACTTCCTAACGCCTGGAAGAAATGATCTATATTTCCGCTGTGTACCGTTACATAGCGCCCCTTTTTGTGATCGTAATAATCCAGGCTGCGGCTTGTAAGCCTGCGAATCTCCGCCTCCTGCAGCAGAAATTCCGCCAATGGTCTGCTTTGTTCCGTAAACACTTCCAGGGTATGATAAAATTCCAGTTCTTTCCCATAAGTAATAAATTCCCCGCGCCTCAAGGCGTCCGCAAATATCTGCGTATTTTTCAGCACATATTTTCTCTTATTGCCAATGGTAAATTCCACATGGATCTGTCCGTAAGAGATCTTTAAAAGAGGCGCCAGATCTATCGTCCCCTTCAAATAATTCTGCTGTACATTAAGACGTTCTTTCTCCTTATACTGCTTCATCAGCATGGAAACGCCTGAGCTGCTGCTGCGCGGCGGCAGCATTCCCCGGCTTGCTGAAGAATCCGCATTTATCATCTGCCGTTCCTCTTTTGCAAGTGCATGTTTCGGATCTTCTGTTGTGACAATTGGCTGATTTCCTGTCATATATACGTCCTTTCCTCTGATTTATTTATACAGTATAACTTTTTGTGTGCCCGGCTGCAATAAATAAAGGGGAAAGTTTTTCTTTTTACTATGAATGTTTCTGAAAAACAGATATACTATTGATAATATGACAGCAGTTTACCCAAAGGAAGCATCTATGCGGTGAACTGTTCCCTATATTTCAGAAAAGAGGAATCGCTATGCCTGGTTTTACCACACATTATCTGTTTGGCGTAAACGCCTGCCGACAGCTTGAACATCCCTTTTTAAAAGAGATGATACGAACTCATCACGCAGCTTACAGTCTGGGACTGCAGGGACCGGACGTATTCTTTTATTTCCCTCTCTCCTACACCATTCATTCCCGCAATATCGGCTCTGTAGCGCATACGGAACACACTGGCAGATTTCTGCATCATCTTTTAGACAGCCGGAAGCTGTTTCGCAATGCGAACGAACGGCAAATTGCCAATGCCTATATCGCCGGATTTCTCGGACATTATACGCTGGACACTCATTGCCATCCATATATCTACTGGAAGACAAATTTTACTGAAAAAAGCAGCCGCTATCACGGCTGCCACATGAGTCTGGAAGTAGATATTGATACAGAACTGCTGCAGTTTTACAAACATTGTCCGCCCTCGGCATTCCGGCAGAACTCCACCATTGCGCTGACACGTCTGCAGCTTCGCACCATTGCTTCCATTCTATATTATATCTGCCGCAAAACTTACCGGGAACCCGGCGTTTCGTACCCTGGCGTATACGCTTCGCTTCGTTCCATACAGCTTGGAACCAAATGGCTGCATGACCCTTGCGGAAGAAAAAAGAAATTGTTGGGAAGCGTGGAGCAAAGCCTTCTGGGGTACCCTCTGTTATCCACACTGATCCCCAGCGACACGCTCACTGTCCACATGGACCCGCTGAATATCCTGAAAACTCCCTGGCGCAATCCCTGGGACAAATCCCGCGTCTTTACAGACTCTTTTTTAGAAC
Organism: Lachnospiraceae bacterium; assembly: GCA_910575155.1. Classification (GTDB taxonomy): domain Bacteria; phylum Bacillota; class Clostridia; order Lachnospirales; family Lachnospiraceae; genus Petralouisia. Next base: position 81,830 of record CAJTDX010000011.1, on the reverse strand, counting down.
TGATGGAGCAGGCGCAGGCAGATTATCTGGATGTTCTTCAACTGTTTAACCGGCTGCTCCTGACGCCTTTGCATGACCCCAAACAGCGGCCGCAAATCAGAGCCTTATTGAAAAAAATGGGGAATTATTCCTACCACAGCGGACTGGACTGCAGCATTCCCAGTTAATTTTATAATTTAAAAAATTCCCGGATCTGTTCTAAGATAATTGTCATCAGCCTTGTGCGCGCCTCCACGCTCGCCCAGGCAATATGGGGCGTAATCAGAAGTCTGTCGCTGTCTTTGATAAAGCGCAGCGGGTTATCGCTGCTCATAGGTTCTTTGCAGAGCACGTCCAGTCCTGCCGCACGGATCTGTCCCTGATTCAGCGCATCTGCAAGCGCCTGCTCTGATACAATGGGACCTCGGCCCAGATTGAGGAAAATAGCTGATTTCTTCATCCTGGAAAATGCATTTTCATCCATGAGATTTTCTGTATCACTTGTCAGCGGCGCGTGAACGGATACAATATCTGAGTGTTCCAGCAGTTCTTCCAGTGAAACCTGCCGGTACTCTGTCTGACGGTTCTTTCCTGTGGTAGAATAATAAATCACCTTACATCCAAACAGACGGGCAATCTCAGCCACGCGTCTGCCGATCGCCCCCATGCCGATAATTCCCCAGATCATTCCGTTAATTTCTGAGAATTTCCGGTCAAAATGGGTAAACATCCGGTCTTCCACATATTTTTCCGATTTCACATATTCATCATAGTAGGGAAGATGCTCCAACAGATAAAACAACAGGGCGAACGTATGCTGGGCCACAGATTCTGTGGAGTAACCGGCTACGTTTCGCCAGGCAATCCCTCTGCTGTCCAGGTATTCCTTATCCAGATTATTGGTTCCTGTGGCTGTAACGCATACCAGTTTCAGTTTTTTGGCCCTCCCAATCGTTTCCTCATTGACAGGAACTTTATTCAGTACAATCACATCTGCGTCTTCTGTCCGCTCTCCTGCCTCCTCAGGCGTGGAATAATCGTACGTTACCACTTCTCCCAGCTTTTCATAACCGGACAAATCAATATCTTCTCCGATCGATTTTGCATCTAAAAATACAATCTTCATTATCAGAATCCTTTCTTTTACTAAAATCTTTTTTGTTTTTCGTATTCTCTGGTCATATTATATCATAAATTATGATTGCCCGACAGGTGAAAGTGTATGATATTCTCCTACGGGAACCTATAGAGCCAGTACATCGTTCGACAAATAACTGGATCAATCACGCAGAATACTTTTCTGAGTGTGCAGGTCAAAAAACGTAGGCGCAGCGGGCTGCGCTGAGGATTTTTCACCTGTGCAATCGGGAAAGCAGGCAAGTGGTTGGTGTAGTTATTTGCGCAACGATGTACCAGGCGGCTTTGACCCTCTTGTTTTTCGGAGGCTGCCACAGCTCTCCAGATAAAAGAAGGAAAAGGGCAGCATACCTGCCTTATCCATGCAGCAGTCTGATTTTGAAATTGAAAAGACATACAATTGATGTTAGTATTATATATTAAGGAAGAAATTTCCTTGTCAGAGGAATTTTTTGATGGGAAGAAAACCTGCCTGGATGTCAAGGTGAAGATGATTTATGATGGAAAAGACGGGGACATCATAAACCAGTATGTGAGGTTTACCAGGGTATGCAATGAACAGACAGCACTCTATGGCAGAAGCAGAAGGGCAATCAAAGAGACGATCCGAATATGTAAAGACAGTGATGTATTGAGGGAATATCTGGAGAATAAAGAACAGGAGGTGTTGGATATGTTGATGGAACTGTATGATCAGGAAGAAGTAATGAAATCATATGTGCAAAGTGAGAAATATGAGGCAGTGCAAGAAGCAGCAAAGGAAACAGCAAAAAGGATGTTGAAAGATGGTACATTTTCAATAGATAAAATAGCTGAGCTTGTCAGTCTGCCAATAGAAGTCATTCAGGAAATAGCAGCTTTGCAATCAGTATAAAAAAATATTTTCAAAAACAGAAACACAAAATTCAGGAAAGCAGGATCCAGAAGAGAAGCCTGCTTTTTTGATTGGAATAGAAGTATTATTTTGAAAAAGAATAGAAGGAAGCTGTCCCTTGATTTGTATTTTTTCTAACAGTTCCAGGACCGCAGTAATCTCATTGCTCTTTTCATCCACTGCTCTTTGTCCAAGACCAGAGATGTCCTGTGACTTCGTCACGGAATAAAAATATTTTTCCCTATATAATATAGAAAAAACAAAAGGAGCTTTATCATGGCAAAAAGAAAAGCTGTTATCAGTATTCAGGAATGCGTCGCCTGCGGATGCTGTATGAAAGTTTGTCCCAGAACCGCAATATCTGTCCCCAGCGGCATCTACGCCAGCATCAACAGAGAATTATGCGTTGGATGCGGAAAATGTGTAAAAGAATGCCCTGCGAGCATCATTTCACTGGAGGTGACGGAAGAATGAACGAAAAAAAGAAATGGTATGATTACCTTTGGATTTTCTCACTTACTTATCTGATCCTGGGATTTTTCAATATCCTGTTTGCATGGCTGGGTCTTCTGTGCTTTTTCATCCCGCTTCTTATAGCGGTTGTAAAAGGCAATAAAGCCTACTGCAATAAATATTGCGGCAGAGGACAATTGTTCTCCCTTGTGGGCGGCAGATTCGGACTCTCCCGCAAAAAAGACATTCCCAGATGGATGAAATCAAACTATTTCCGCTATGGATTTTTGATTTTCTTTTTTGTAATGTTCTTTCTTATGTTATGGAATACCTGGCTGGTATTCGACGGGGTCAAAACTCTGGGTACTGCTGTGACACTATTGTGGACATTCAGGCTTCCATGGCGCTGGGCCTATCACGGTACCCTGTTTTCTGAAGGCGTCGCGCAGTTCGCCTTTGGTTTCTACAGCGTTATGCTTACCTCCACCGTACTCGGATTCCTTACCATGGTTTTATTCAAACCCCGCTCCTGGTGCGTATACTGTCCTATGGGAACCATGACGCAGCTGATCTGCAAAGCAAAAAACGTGACCTCGTCACAGAAGCGCTAATTTAAAAATGATATATTTCACTCATGGTAAATAATGAAAGGAAGGTAATTCTTATGTCTGTACTCAATATCAACAAAAATAATTTTAACTCTGTCAAAAACAGCGGCAAACCTGTGCTTTTAGATTTCTATGCCGACTGGTGCGCCCCCTGCCGCATGGTATCTCCGATCGTTGAGGAAATTGCAGAGGAACATCCGCAATACCTGATTGGCAAAATCAATATAGATCGGGAACCGGAACTGGCGCAGCAGTTCAAAATCTTAAGCATCCCCACGCTGGCGGTCATCAAAAACGGAGAACTTATAAGCCAGTCAGCGGGCGCAAGGCCAAAAGCAGATATCCTTGCCATGTTAGAGGGCTAATTTGCGGAGACGCTTCTTGTCAAGAATGGTAACGCCTCCTCTGCTTACCTCCACGATCCCTTCACTGGCGAAATATTTCAGCATTCTGGACACAACCTCGCGGGCGGAACCCATATACCGGGCAATCTGCCCGTGCGTGAGTGCAATGGTATCCGATCCGGTCCTTGCAGATTCATCACAAAGAAAAATTGCCAGACGTCTGTCCAAACTCATAAAAAGAATCTGCTGCATCACCCACATCACATCAGAAAAACGACTGACCGCTGTTTCCAGGGCAAAGATGCGGATTTCCGGATTCCGCTGCGAAACCGCCGCAAAAGCAGGGCCGCTGATTACATAACATTCGCTGTCCTCCTCCACATCCAAAAACACATCAAAGGTAATGGCGTCCAGCACGCAGGAAGCAGAGAGCATACACAGATCGCCCTGGTGCAGACGGTAAAGCGTGATCTCTTTCCCTTCCTCCGACATCATTGAAAGCCTGAGGCTCCCCGAACGTACAAGGATGACTCCGGAACATTCGCTGCCATCATGAATATTCTTCCCTTTGGAATATGTAATCACATAAGAATTCTCACAGATATAATCTCTGTCTGTCTCTGATATTTTTTCCCAAAAGGGAAAGATTTCTTTATACACAGACGCAAATATTGCCTCCGACACTCCTGTTTCCTCCATTCAATAAGATTCGTTCTGTTTTTTCATTTTTTTACAGTTTTTCAGAACTTCCATCGCACATTTTTCCACCCCGCACACAAATCCGGTATCCCGCAATCGCCGCAATCACATCTGCGCAAAACACAAAAGAAGCCAGCACACCACAGATCTGCGTTTTTACAGGAATAAACCGCTCTTTTCTTAACTGATAAAATACTGCCGAAGCGTACACTCCGGTCATGCCTGTACTGAACAAATCCAGCAGCACGAAAATAAACGTTATTCCCATGGTGAAGATCATCACCATACAGAGCAGCCCCATAACAAAAATAAACAGATACGCCGGAATCTGTATCAGTTTTACAATCATACCTGTTCTGGCAAGTTCCAGCGCCGTAAAACGTTTGCGTCTTACTTCCAGAAACAATACAATATTAATAATATACATAACGACGCCAAAGATTAGAAGCAAAAACAGGGGAATAAATACATTGTTGGAAAAAAAATGTTCCCAGATACCGGTAATAAACGCGTTTTTTCCATTTGCAAACAAAAGCAGCGGCAAAAGGGCCGCCAGATAAATAAAGATCACATTGCCAATTGCAGCGGCTTTTTTCATAAGCATTCTCCTTGCTTTTTCTGTCCGCAGACATTATACTGTAACATATTACATTTCATAAAGAGAGGAATGAAGATTATGGACATAACATTAACGTCCGCTTATACTCATCTTCCGGAAACGGCAGCGCTGTTTTCAGAATACACTGATATGCTGATTGCCAATGACAGCACATTTGAGCAATATCTTGATATTCAAAATTATGACAGAGAAATTGAGCATTTAGAAGAAAAATACGGTAAGCCTTCCGGCAGACTATACCTGGCTTATGAGCGGGACAAACTGGCAGGCTGTATCGGCTTACGGAAAATAAATGACCAAAACTGTGAGATGAAACGTCTCTATATCAGACCAGAGTTTCGGGGAAAATCTATCGGAAATCTATTAATTGAACAGATTATCCGGGACGCTAAGGCAATCGGTTATTCCCATATGCTTCTGGACACACTGCCATTTCTGACAAACGCCATCAGACTGTATCAAAAATTTGGTTTTTATGAAATTGAAAGCTACAATGACAGCCCTATGAAAAATTCTATTTTTATGAGACTGGACTTATAGTTTTATAATCCTTTTAATCCTTAACCGCAGCTCCGGTTCCCAGGCAGCCTTAACTTCATAGCCGCAGCCATTTTTTACCTGATATGAAAAACAGTCTCTGCGCGGCTCTGCAAATGCCTCCATTACCGCCATAATGGTTCCGCCGTGCAGCATAAATCCCAATGTCTCAAAGCCCTGCACTCTGGCTTTGCTGATACATGATAAAAAAGCAAGGCGGCAGCGCGCTTTAAAATGTGCCGGCTCCTCTCCGCCTGGAAAGGCTATGGCTCCCCCGCTGTCAATATAGTTCTGATAAGCCGGGCTGCCATTTAATTCCCGATAATTTTTATACTCAAATTCTCCAAAATCCATTTCCCGGAAATCCCAAACGCATTCAGAGACAATTCCTGAACCTGAAAATAACGCTTCTCCACTCTGACGGCACCGCAGATACGGACTTGTAAATACATGATCCACAGGATTCAGCATACTCTTGAGACTTTTCATCTGTTCCAGGCATACAGGCAGTACCGCTTCATCCGTACTGCCTGTATAACGCCCTTCCTGGTTTCCCTGCGTGGCGCCGTGGCGAATCAGATAACATTTCACAGACATTCCTCCTGCTCTGCCTGGCTGCTCTCTGTCTCCATTCCCAGATATCGTTTCAGATCTCCCATCTGCTTTTTGGCCTGCTGATAGCCTTCCTCATAAAGTTTTGTTAATTTATCGGGATCAGATTCCGTCCTGCCGATCCCATAAGTAGTCTCCGGAGCAATGACAAAAATCTCCCCTGTTTTTTCTTTCTCCATCAATTCTTCCATACAGGCATTATATTTTTCCGGTCTGGTCTTAATATCCTCCACAATTTTAGGATATTTTTTATATAACTTACTGGAAATGTCTCCGGCACGTTCCGCCTTTTTTACATATCCTCTTTCTCTGGTAAGAATCACAATATTCTTGTCGCATCCCTGCTCGATCGCATGACGGTAGGGAATCGAATCGGACAGACCTCCGTCCAGATAATAACGTTTTCCCACCTTTACTGGCTGAAACAAAATAGGCAGCGCGCAGCTCGCCACCAGCACTTCAAACTGATCGTCCCTTCTGGGCACCTCCAGATACTCCGGCTTTCCCGTATGGATATTGGTAACGCATGCTTCCACCTTACCCGGAAACTCTGCAAACGCCTGATAATCAAAGGCCTCCAGCTTGTTGGGAACTTCTCCGAATACAAAGGGAATATTATAAAAATTTTTATTTTTCAGCAGATGCCGGACTCCCATATAACGCTTGTCCTTCATATACTTTTGAACAATCGTCAGATTTCTGCCCTTCTGTTTTGATAAGTAGGAGACTCCATAAGCGATTCCTGCCGACACGCCGACAAAATAATCCGGCATGATATCTTCCTCCAAAAATGCATCTGTGACCCCGCAGCTAAATACCGTACGGCTTGCTCCGCCTTCCATGGTAATTCCAAGTTTCATCTTTCATTCATTCCTTTCAAAAAATCTCATCCGTTCTATTTTAGCGCAAGTTTCAGATTACGCCAACTGTTTTTTACGAACAATACCCAAAATACGGATTCCCTCATTTTTTCTGTTTTTCTTGAATACTTTCTGATTTTATGTTACCCTAAATAAAAACAGATTTTCAAAACTTCTATGAGAAATTTCACGGACTATCAGCAGATTGCAGTATAAGGGGGCCATTCATATGAAACAATCTGAAGAATTTCGCATGACGCATTCCGGCATAATCAGTCGAAAGGGACAGAAAATCGTACATATTTATTTCGAACGGGGAAAAGATTACGCAGAAGGCGTTCTTCCTTCCGGCAGTATTGAAAAATCCTCCGGATTTACGCCGGAGGAACTATCGCAGTTAAGCCAATACATGCTGCAGAACGCAGAAGATATTATGGAACGGGCCAAACAGGTGAACCCGCTCCGGAACCTGATGGGGAAGGACTGACGCCCCGCTTTCAGGCTCTGTCTGCGGCAGCGGCGCAAAACAATATATTAGCAGACAGTCAGCGGTTTGCCTGATTCCCGCATTTGGGACATACATTCCCTTCCTGATAGGTAAATCCGCACCGATAACAGCATTTCACTTCATGCATTTCCTTTGCCAGATAAGCAATACTTCTGGATTCCGGTTTTTCCTGAAGATACGCCACAAACTGATCCAGCGCTTCTCCAAAATGTTCCAGTTCTCTGGCCGGGATTCCTCCGGGAATTTTGGTTTTCACGCCATTTTTGCGGCTCACATAAATTCCACGGCTTAAAATCCCTGTATTTCCCCGGATTCCTGTTATGGAACGCACAGGGATTTTCTCGCTGTTAAAAGCGCTGTTATAGAAAATGTGATCCGGCGTCAGCAAAAACCCTTCTCTTCCATTTTTACGCCCTGATGAATCACATATTAATATTGGATATTCATAGCGGCTTCTGTCCGCGGCATAAGTATTCAGCGCCGTCGCTGCCAGAGCGGCCTCTTGCGGTTCCCAGTCCCCCCGCATAATTTTACGCACTTCGTAAAAATGAAGACGCTGTGGATCTTTGATAATACCGCTTAATTCCTCTTTCAGTTTCTCCACTAACAGCCCGCATTCATCCATTTTCAGCTTTGTAAGGCGTTTGTCAATCATTTCCAGCGTATTGGTCTTTAATTCTGGCAGAAACGCTCCGCCCTCAATCTTTTCATACGCTTCCGCAGCCTCGTCAAAGGTCATACCCATAATATTGGGACAAATCTTGTCAATTGCCGCCTCGTCCAGCTTCCGCAGCCGTTCTTCAATCTCTTTGCGCACAGGCGCGGCGTCTTCCTTTGCAAAGCCTTCTCCAATTTGCTTTAACATCTTCATCAGGCTCTTGCGGTCGCCGTTCTTTGCCCGCCGCAGCATATGCTCCAGTTCCAGCTTTGCTGCCTGGCTGCGTTTCTTCTTGAGTACCTCTTCGTAAGCGGATACGTCCACATCCTCATACTGAGACAGCCTTTCCCGGAAACTCTGGTACTGGCTGTGGTTCATAGCGGCCGGAACGGACTCTACAAGCTGCCTGGCTTCCTCCTGTCCCCGTTTTTTCCTGAGCTCCTCTAACTCATTTAATATTTGCAATTTTTCCGGACCAGAAACCCGTGACTTCTCAATCTCGCCCATCACCTTCATAATGGCGCTGTAAGACTTATCCTTACAGTTATCTGCTTTTCGTTTTATTTCTTCCGTCTCTTTTTCTTCCGCCGCCCGGCTAATCTGAGCGTTGTAATCTGATTTCTGTACATGATCCAGCTCCGGATCTGTCTGAATCTGACGTTTCAGCTCCTCAATCTGGCGCAGAGACATACGGTTTAAAACTTTCATCCGCGCATCGTATTTATCTGTGGAAGGCGCTGCTTTTGCGGACGCTTTCCGGCCGCTTTGACGGTCTTTTTCCAAAGTTGTTTCTGAGCCGTCCGTCCCGGCATTTCCGGAGATTGCCTCCTTTTGCCCCGCCGCGCTTTGAACATCTTTTTGTCCGCTCTTTGCCCCTGTGCGCTGTGACTCCGCCGCATTCTTTAAGACTGTTTCTTCTCCGGTTCTCTGCATCTTCGTATGGACTGCGCCTTTCTTATCGGCGCCGCCCCCTTTATTTTGCACATCGTTTCCCTGCTCCTTCCCCAAACTGCCGGATTCTTTTTGCGTACCCTGGGAAAGATGCCTCTCCTGCTTTCTGCGCAGCAGCTCGCGGATTCTCCTCTGATAAGGAGCGGCTTTCTTCATTGGATAAAAGCCTGCCTCAAGCTTTCCTTCTAACGCCAGCAATTCCTCCTCCGTCATATCTTCCATTTCTGCACAGGCGCGTTCGATGGTTTCCGGTTCTCTGCGCTTTCCCCGCTCCCATTCATACTCGTTAAAATGATAGTTGGCGGTTCGTTCCCCGGCGCGCCCCAAAAGCTCCTGATAATCTTCGTAGGCGTCTTTGTCGCTGCCAAATTTGAGTGAATACACATCGCCTTCTCTCAGCAGTTTTCCCGGCCTTGGAGTATAAAAACTGTTGCATTCCTGACAGGTATAGGCTCTTGACAAAAATACTTTTCCCTCCTGGGTATCCACCGGGTATTCTTCTCCCTCCGGATAAATGACCATAAACAGCTTCTCTTTGCATACTGCGCAGTGAAAGCCTGTGAGATAAAAATTATTGCCCAGGCGCGAAGCGTTTTTCTCATACTCTGTAAGCTCGCTTCTGGCAAAACTGCACTGTTCCGTCTTCCAGCATATTTTATGCCACAATCCCAAATGCTCGTCCGGCTGGTTCTCTTCTTCTTCTTTTAGTTCCTGGGCCTTGCGTTTTCCTTCTTCTATGGCTGCCTGAACTACTTCTTCATAAGTAATCTGAAGATTTTCTTTATAAAAACGGAAATTATCATCACGAAATCCGGGCGTAATCTTCAAATCCTTAAGAATCTCCCGAAACAGGTTATTGAGCTGGCTGTAATCCTGGTCGACGCGGATACCTTTAATCACGCCCCATTTCCCAAACGCGTATAAAGACATGTTCAATACATTGGCGAGAAATTCATTACCTTCCACCGCTTCCGCGTCTTCTTCACGGTCCGGCAGTTCTATGATATTGGTATTCACCTTGCGGTTATCAAAATTAAAGACCAGAGAACGCACATTGCCCGATAAGATCAGAAAATTGTTCAACACCACAAAATTCCCGGTCCACGCCACATTTACCTTCATTGCCTTTAACATGCGTCCAAATATATTCTTCAGTTCACTGTTTGCTTTCAGCAGAATCATGTCAAATCCTCACCATTCCTCTCTCTTTACGTTCCATTGTATCACATTCACGGATAAATGAACATGTAATTTAAACGCCGTACATTACAAACGCATATGCAAATATAATGTGTGTCCGCAAAGAATTGCTGGACATACCTGCATTAATTGAATATTTGCATTGACATACGGATATACTTTGTATATACTTTCATTAAAGATAGATCCATCATATATGACAGAACGATAAAAAATCAGAAATACAAAGATAAACAAGCACAAAAGATGGTACACAAGCCAATAGAGAGACAGGGATAATTATGGAAATGAATACCAATGAAGGCACAAAAAAAGTGATGAATGTTTTTACAACGCAAACTATTATCAGAAAGTGGGGAAACAGCCAGGGAATCAGACTATCAAAAGAATTATTATCAAAAATGGATTTAAAGGAAAATGATACAATTGGAATAAATGTATGTGATGGAAAAATGACTATTGAAAAACTCAATAAGCCAAAATATCTTAATTTACAAGAAAGGCTGGAATCATTCTACAAAAGACCTATTGATGAGATTTTCGTGGAAAATTCACCGGAGGTCGACGTAGGCGGTCCAATAGGAAATGAACAGTGGTAAATTATAAACAAGGCGATATCATCGTTATGGATTTTAACCCTCAGCAGGGACATGAACAGAGCGGAAGAAGACCGGCAATTGTTTTGAGCAATGATATATTAAATCAGCATAGTTCTTTGGCGTTTGTATGTCCGATTACAAATACAAACAAAAATCATCCGTTTCATATTGCGTTGGATCAGCGGACGCAGACCACAGGGGTCATCTTATGTGATCAGGCAAAAATGCTGGATGTAAAAGCACGAAACACTCAGTTTAAAGAAGAATGTCCCACAGAACTATGGCAGGAAGCGAAGGAGCTGATCATCAGCTTTATGTAAGAATCGTAATGCAAAAAAGCATTTGGACTGTTAAAGTCCAAATGCTTTTTTGTTATTACATGAATTTTCTTAAATACAAAGAAAACCGTACATTATTTTACTTTAATCGTTACCGTCTTTTTCTTTTTATTGTATGTGGTAACAGTAATCTTTGCAGTACCTTTCTTCTTCGCTGTTACAACACCCTTGGCAGATACAGCCGCAACCTTCTTATTTGAAGACTTGAAGGTACACGTTCCGGCCGTTCCTTTGGGAAGTTTCACTTTAAGCGTAACTTTTTTGCCTTTTTTCAGCGTCTTTTTGGAAGGAGTTACTTTTACAATCTTCTTTGGCGCTTTCTTGACGGTAATCTTATATATTTTTACCTGTCCGGCTTTATTGGTCGCCGTGATCGTTGCCGTTCCCACCTTCTTAGCAGTGATCTTGCCTTTGGAAGAAACCGCCGCAACCTTTTTCTTGGAGGTTTTATAGGTAAAGCCCTTTGAGGTAACGGAATATTTTTCTTTTACACCAAGAGTTACCTTCTTTGTTGAAATAACCTTCTTAAGCAGTCCATTGATTGCCTGATTAAGGCTGCTGACAGCGTCATTTACCTGCTGCTGGGTCGCGTTGCTGTCACCTGCCACTTTAAGAGCCTTTGCCAGCTCTGTCTGCAGTTTTTGGAAACTTGCAGCGGTATAATTACCGGATTTATATCCTTTGGCTTTTTCAATGACTTTATTTAATTCACTAAAGTCTGTTTTTGTCTGCGAACCGCCGGCAGATTTCCGGGTAACTGTAACCTTAATATCTTTGTCAAGTGTAAGCGGCGTTTTTCCTGAGCCAACTGCAAGGCTGGCTGTCACCGTAATCGTTGCCTCGCCCTCTTTCTTAGCGGTCACTGTGCCCTGATCATTAACTGAGGCCACGTCGCTTCCGCTCTTGACGTTATAGGTGAAAGACGCGTTATTGGGATGCCCGTCTAACTTACAGTTCCCGCCTGTCACTGCCTCCGGTTTTAAAGTAATTGTCTTCTCTGCTCCATTTGCCTCTAATTCTACCTTCTGGTCTACAAGATTGATAGCTGTAATCTCGCAGGTACAGGTATTTTCTGTATTTTGAGTAACTGTCACTTTGACGTCCTTGCTGCGTGTGAGCGGATCTTTGCCTTCTCCCACTGCAAGACTTGCTGTCACTGTAATCACTGCCTCGCCGGCTTTTTTAAGAGTTACTGCGCCTTTATCATCGACTGAGGCTATATCGCTTCCGTTCTTGACATTATACGTAAAAGCTGCCTCCTGAGGATGACCCTCTAACTTACAGTCGCCCTCTGTCACCGCACGCGGTTTTAAGGTAATTGTCTTCTCTGCTCCGTCTGCTTCCAGCTCAATGTTCTGATCCTCAATAAGAATATCTGTAATCTCGCAGCTGCATGTCTCTTCTGCAGCCCCTTCTACAGTAACCGGAATCTTTACTTCTCCCAGAGCTGCATTATCTTTCACAGAAACGGTAATATCCGTCTCTCCGCCGCCAACAGCCGTTACCAGTCCCCGGTCGTCTACGGATGCCACTTTATCATTGGCGGAAGCATAGGCAAGCGCGCCCTTGGCATAATAAGGAACCAGTCCTGCTTTAATCTGTTCACTCTCGCCTGATTTTAATGTAAGAGAAGATGTGTAAGCGCGAATGTCTGTTGCCGTCATGTCCACGCCTTCATAAGTATAATCGTCAAAATCATACCACAGAACTACGTTCTCACTCTCTGCTCCATATGTTCCTTCATCCAGATCCGCCTTGGTAAGCGCTGTGTTATAAACGCGGATATTACGGATATAATTGGAAGAGGTACGTCCTGTCTCCGGACAATAGCCAATACTCAGCGGATACTCGGAGCCAGTTACAACGCCTGCATCTTCTTTTGTGATCAGTTCTTTTCCTTCTACATACACAGAAATGTCGTTTCCATTATAAATGGCGGCCACGTGCAGCCAGGAATTTTCTTCCCCTTCCTTCAGAGGAGACTGGACAGTAACCCAATTTCCATCTTCATTGTGTATAAAGAAATATACGCTGTTTTCTGAAACCCGGAACGCCGCCGTGTTATCGCCTTTGGACGCAATCATGTTGTATCCCTGGACGTCGCCGTTCGGATTCACTTCTGCCTCAATGGTAAAATTCTTTGTTCCTGCTATTACGTTGCCAAATGCTTCATCTGCGCCCTGGCCTTCGACGTCTGCATATCCCTTCAATGCGGTAATTCCGTCCTTTTGCGCAAGATTGGCATGTTCTGCAGCGCTGATATCCATATCAAACTTATTTTTACTCTTATCTTTTACTGTAAGCCCTTTAAACTGTTTTGCCAGTGCAAGCGCTTCTTTCAGCTTATTGTAACGCGCTTCCGTAATAAGATCTTTCGCCTCTTGCGGAAGAGCTTCGTATTCGTTCAATAATTCCTGCAGCCGTGCTTCGTCATTGCCGTTGACAAAAATACTGTCAATTTTCTCTATCATCTTTTCCGCGGTATCTTTTATAATATCATCCCTGGTAATGGATGAAACATTGCGGTATGCACGGGTGAGATCCATAACGTTTGCACCCTTTGCGGTATAGGGAACGATGGTATACTGATAACTGTACGCCTTGTTGTTGGGAATCTGATATGCCGCCAGGACATCGCCGCCGCAGCTTGCATTTCCGGTTCCCTGTGAACGGTAATTTACCGTGAGGATTGTCTCGTCGAGCTTCGTCAGTTCATATGGATGGCCCGCCTGGTTCAAATCGTCTACTGTAAAATGAAGCGCGGACGCCTCCACAGTATCTGTAGCGGCAATTGCCAGGGCTCCTGCCTTTGTCGGGTCTGTCACCGTAATCCATTTTACGCCTGTTAATGTTCCCGTATCCTGCGTATCGAGATATGGATAGAACAGCTCGGAAACCGTTGTATTGTATATACCAACCCTTGCAAAATCTTCTCTGTCCCACATCGCCTCAACCGGACCATTTCCATACCATTGTACATTTTCATATCCGGCCGGCAGTTCCATAACCGTTCCAATACGGATATATCTGCCAAGAGAAGTTTTGGTAGCGTCTACACTGGCATCTACAGTAATCGCGCCGCTTCCGTCAATGGTATATGTCATCGTCTGAACCAGCTCAGGCTGAGACGGGGAATTTAAGGCGACTGTAATAACCGTCTGTCCCTCCTCGTTTGTATCCACCTGAATGTCTCCGGCAGCAGCCTTGCTGTTCACACCCTGCCAGTTGCCGTCATAATTACCGTTATCATTGTTGAGAATACCTCTCCAGTAATTGGGAACCGGTCCCTGTGTCAGAAGCGTTTCTTTGTTATAAACATAGTTTTTCAATGTTCCGGAGGTCTTGTCAATGCTGAAACTGAAATTATCTCCGGAAACAGCGATCTCGTCCTCTGCATCCTGATTGACCTGAACGCCTGTTGAAATTGTTTTCTCAACGTTCTTTACCTCAGCAGGAATCGCAAACTGCTCATAGGCAACCTCATGTCCTTTCTTTGCCCAAATGGTATCTTCTTTCAGACGTACGGAAAGGTTCAGATAATATTCTGCCCCGTCCTTTGGCGTTTTCGGCATTGACGCCAGGTAAGGAACCTCAATCGTGCCCGTCTCTCTGCCCGCGATATCAGAATCCAATGCGACTGCTCCGCTGCCGATGGATGTTCCGTCTTCTAACAAATCCCATACCAGATCAAAGTCTTTTAAGGTCAGGAAATTATTTTCATTATAAACTTTCACCTTTCCATTCAGAAGCTGCATATCGGTTGCTGTGAACCAGAAACTCTGATACTGATACTTCACTTCGTAAAGCTCCGGCTGTACGTCGCGGTCCGGGGATACCAGTCCGTTTACGCAGAATGAGCCGTCGTTTGGCTTCTCTCCGTTGTCGCCGCCATAACAGTAATAATGTCCCTTCGCTTCTTCCTGGTACAATGATTTATGCGCATAAGGTTCTGCATAATAATCAAAATCTTCGACCTCTACAGATTCTATTTTTCCAAAATCCGCCCACAGCAGTACGTGGTCACTGTCCGCTGCAATGGCAGGCGTCGCGCTGTTCTGAGCCTTCAGCTCATCCGCGCTCAGGACCCGCGTATAGATACGGCCAAGAGAAATCTCTCCGTCAAACGTCCTGTTATTATCTGCCGTAATTCCTACGCCGAGCAAAACGCCGGTCGCGTCAATAGCAGTATTTCCATCGCCTGAAGTCAGCTCTTTGCCGTCGCAGTAAATACTGATCTTTCCTTTGTCATAAGTAACCGCCACCTGATGCCAATTGCCTTCCCAATCTTCGGGCATATCTGCTACAACTGAATGCCACTTATCGCTGCTGTTGGAATCATAGGCAAAGAATTCCAGTTTTCCGTCGCCATTTGTTTTCAGGGCAAACTGATTATCGCCTTTGCCCATCATTACCTGGTTTCCGGCAGAAGAATCCGGTTTACAAATTACTTCAAGCGTGAACGCCTTGCCGCTTCCGGAAAGCGCCTGGTTATACTGTTCCCCTTCAAAAGTCGCGTAACCATTTATGCTCTTCGCTGTCAGCGCGTCTGCCCCCGGATTCTCGTTGACATTGTTAACTTTTACATTTCCTTTGACCTTGTCCGCCTGTTCTGTCAGGGCATAAGTTTCCGGAAGCGAATCCAGACTCAGCAGTCTTGACTGGTCAACCCAGTCCCAGATAAAGCCGCCCAGCATGTTGTCAGAGCTGCGGACCGCATCCCAGTATTCTTTGAGGTTGCCTACCGCATTTCCCATAGCATGATCATACTCGCACATTACATAAGGCATATTATTTGCCGCCTGGCTCTGAACCGTGCCAACGCTTGGATACATATTGCTTCCCATATCTGTTCCGTTCGCTTTATTTGAGCTTTCACAGTGAACGGGTCTTGTTTTGTCATTGTCTTTAAAATACCAGATCAGGTCATAAAACATTCCGTCTGCATAATTCTTATCGCCTGAATAATAATTCTCATTGCCTGTCGACCACATCACAACCGCCGTGCGGTTCTTTAAACGCTGAAAGGTTGTGACTGTCCTGTCCATCGCCAGCTTCTTAAAGTTCTTCTGCTGATCGCCTTTGTTCATTAAGGCATGGGACTCAAGATTTGTCTCCGCCATCATATACAGACCGTATTTATCACACAGATAATACAGATATTCGTCATTGCTGTAGTGAGAAGTACGAACTGCATTTAAATTATACTGTTTCATCAGTTCCACGTCTTTTTGCTGTACTTCGAGCGGAACATATTTGCCGTATACCGGGTCGGTATCGTGACGGTTGGTTCCTTTCAGAAGGATCGGCTTGCCATTAATCTTAATCGGCTGATATTCAGAATCTTGTGTAACCGCCTTGCCGTTTTCATCCACCTTAGTGCTTACAAACTCAATCTCACGGAAACCAAGCTGCTGAGACACGCTTCCGGCATATGCGCCTGTAACAGAGTCGTACAGGGACAATACCAGCGTATACAGGTTCGGCGTCTCCGCAGACCACAGCTTTGGCGCATATACTGTTTTGCTGCCTGTGGCGGTGGCTGTTCCGTCCTGCATCTGCTCTGCGCCTGCAACATCCGGCAGATCCAGCGTAAAGCCGTTTACAAACATCTTGCCGTCTTCGTCATAAAGGCGCGCGTCCACTTTATAGCCGGACGCTTTTGAAACAGAAGCATTGGCAACCGTTACGCTTAAGCTAAGGTCGGCATTCTCATAATTTTGATCCAGGTCCGTTTCAACTTTGTAATCCTGGATATGTACCAGAGGAGCGGAATAGAGATATACATCACGGAAAATTCCTCCGTCATAATAAAAATCCTGATCCTCCATCCATGTGCCGTCGCAGAATTTATGTACTTTTACAGCCAGAAGGTTTCCTTTGCCGTCTTTTGTCAGATAATCTGTGATATCAAAACTATGGGGCGCGTAGCTGTCCTCGCTGTAGCCAACTTCCTTGCCGTTAACGTATACATAGTATGCGGATTCAACGCCCTGGAATGAAATGTAAACCCTGCCGCCAGCGCTGCGCACATCGTCCGTTACGTCAAACGTCTTGCGGTACAGGCCCACCGGATTGTAATTTGTGGGAGCCGCGGGAACAGTCACCGACTTATCATATTTACTCTGCCATGGCATCTGTGTATTGGTATAAATTGAAAAATCAAAACCCTGGCGCGTCCAGCTGCACGGAAGCTGAAGGTTTGATTTCCAGTTATTTCCGGACGCTGTATAATCATTCTTATAGAAATCCTTATAAGCGTCTCCCTGCGCAAGCTCCTGGTTCTGCAGTACTACCAAAGACCAGTCTTTCGCATCTTCGCCCGTCAGATATTGTACATATTTAGACGCCTCTTTGTTATAATCCTTTGCTCCTGCAAGCGCTTTGTCCACGGAATCATACAAAACGCTGGTGGTTGCAAACATGCTTGCTTCTTCACGGTTAATGCCGTAAACATCCGCCGCTTTTACTGTCTGCCCGCTGAGATCTGTATATTCAGTTCCCGTCCATTCTTTGTGCGTAAACTTTGCAGCTCCCACGTCGCCGCTTACCACTTTTGCATCTGACGCTGACACCACAGTCCCTGCGTTCCAGGGATCCTTATAGCCGGCCTCCGTATTCGTCCCTGCACTGCCTTCAGCAGCGGCAGCCACAGATAACGGCGCTGCATTCAGCGTCAGACTTGCCGTCATCGAGAATGCAAGTACACCCGATAACACTTTTTTCCATCTCATCTTCATCATTTACATTATCCTTTCTTAATTTTTTGTTTTCCAGTTCCTGTCAGGTTCCCTCCTTTCTTAATTTTTTTATTTTAGCGTCTGCAAAACGCCAGAACCCGTCGTAAATACAGGATTCTGTCTCTTAAAACAAAGCGGACAAGTCCGCTTCAAATCCCCTGAACCCTCCATCCTGAGGGAATTGGATATTCAATTGCGATTACTGATAACAGAGGATCTGACAAGTTTCCCGAAAGCAGCAAAAGCCCTGCCTGTCTGATGAATGTTTGAATACAAGTGAGACATTATGCACTGCTTTAATTGCAGTATCATATTCTTTTGCTAAACAAAAAGACCAATTTATTGTAAATTATGCTTTATTAATTATACCAAAGTACTAATATCAGGGTAAACGTAAATTCTTTATTTTGCTAAAACTTATACAACTGGCAAAAAATCAAACGCACGACTTCAGAATCACTTTATTCAGTCTTGAACTACGGAAACACTTATGATAATCTAAATTAGAATTTAACGATATGAAATATGAAGCTCATGTACGGACAGTAACCTTCCGGATCCGGCGCATGACTGAGAAATTTGTTTTCACAGAAAGGAGGCAGTAATATGCCTGATACTATAAATACGATTATTTTTGATTTGGACGGTACTTTGCTGAACACTTTGACTGATCTGACAAACAGCGTAAATTACGCGCTGGCAAGCTTTGAACTTCCCACATATTCTGAGGAAGAAGTGCGGCAAATGGTGGGAAACGGCGTTACGGCACTCATGGAGCGCGCCATTCCGGGCGGACAGGCCTTTGACAAGTTTCAAAACTGTCTGCATACCTTTAAAGAGCATTATGAAATTCATAAAAAAGATAATACCCGCCCCTTTCCCGGTATCATAGATTTCTTAAAGAAAGCGGATGACGCCGGCTATAAACTGGCTGTAGTCTCCAATAAATTTGATTTGGCTGTTAAGGGACTGTGTCATGATTTTTTCTCTCCTTATATTACCACTGCAATTGGAGAATCTTCCCGGATCGCTCCCAAACCATCTCCTGATACTGTATTTAAAGCCATGGAAGAACTGCATGTTCTCCCCGGACAATGCATTTATGTCGGTGATTCTGACGTGGACATTTCTACTGCCAGAAACGCAGACATTCCCTGTCTCAGTGTAAGCTGGGGGTTCCGTTCCCGCAAATTTCTTGAACAGCACGGCGCCTCCGTCATCGCAGATACCACAGAAGATATGGAACAATATATCTTCTCCCTTACATAACCACAGCAAGCAGAGCGGACAGGCCCGCTTCAAATCCCCTGAACCCTCAGTCCTTTGGCTACTGCACGCTTTGGCGCGCCGCGTGCGGCTGCACAGGTACGCAAAAAAAGACCGGAATGGCAACGTGTGAAAACGCTTGCCATCCCAGCCTGATTCCTGAGACATTTACATTCAGGATTCTTCATCCTCAGAGTCCAGATCTTCCCCATATTCATCGTATTCATCCCAGGGAACTTCCTGCAGATTAACGGATTCTTTCAAAATATCTATGGCTTTTTCTCTTACCATCTGGGCTGTAACACTGATTTTGCCGTAATCCTCCTCATACTCTTCCAGGCTTCCATATCCCTCTGAGACCGCCAGTTCTTCCCCTGTTTTGGCATACTCTTCATCGGTAAGCGCAACGCCTTCTTTTTGTAAAATTGCCTGGCTGATCAGATGGTCGTTTACCTGCTCTTCCACCACCTCTTTGATATCTTCCTCACTCATAAAGGATTCCAGAAATTCTTCGTATTCCATTCCCTGCATTTCTGCAAAAGACTTATATCCGGATACCGTATCCTCGTAAAAGAAATCATATAATGTCTGCGGAAATCCTTTCAGTTCCGCCTCATTCATTACAAGCCTTAAAGCATGTTCCCCTTTCTCTGTCTCGGATTCATCTTCTGCATACGTAATTAATTCTTCTTTTACAGAAGCCTCGTATTCCTCAAGGGTTTCATAATCTGATATACTTTTCACAAAATCCAGATTATATTCCGGCGTTACCGTTTCACTGACAGAATTTATCTTTACCGTAAATTCAGCCTCCTGGCCCGCAACTGATTCATCATAATCCTCCGAGGGAAACGTAAGGGTAAACACGGCTGTTTCACCAGCCTTCTTCCCCACCAGGCTCTCCTCAAACTCAGGAAGGAAATCCTGCGACCCAAGCTCAAGATCGTACTCTGTATCGCTCCCTCCTTCAAACTCCTCGCCGTTAATCGTTCCCGTATAGTCGATATTGACGGTATCCCCTTCCTTTGACGCGCGGTCTACTTCTTTGTATTCTATGTTCTCTTCCAACTGTTCCTGAATATACTGCTCCACATCTTGATCCGTGATCTCCTGCACGGATGGATAGGTAACGTCCAAACCTTTGTAATCTCCAAGTTTTACATACTCTTCTGCATCAAAATCCAGAACGTCTCCCGTACTATTTTGATCTGCTGCACTTTCTGCTTTTTTATCACTTTTTTCTCCGCAGCCTGTCATTAGCACCGCCGCCGCTAAAATCACTGTCAGAATATAATTACGTTTTTTCATTCTTAACCTCCTGTTTCCATTTGTACTTTTTCATATTAACATTATCGCATACATTTTGACAGGCTTTTTTGAAATAAATTTGATAAGAGTTTGAAAAATTTGTGTTCTCATTGCCAAAGGGCGAGTTCCTGTCGAACGGTGTCGAAAATATAAATTAATAAATCATTTACTGCGTTCTATAATTTTAGATATGGAAGTGGACTAAAAAATACCAGGTGCATATCATAAGGGATATAAGAGGAAACCCGGTATGGCACTTGAAGAACGGATGGAAGGAATCATATGGAAGTGAAATGGAAAATGAAAAGGATTGCCAGGAAAGTTGCGGCGGCAGCCATTGCAGCGGCGATCGTGTTCGGAAGCGTGCAGGCGGCAGGCTTCACGGCAGAGGCGAAGGGGACCGCGTTCATCAACAAGAAGATCAGCAGCGTCACCCCGACAATCAAATCCGCTAAGCGGTCTAACGGTAAGGTAAATGTAACCGTTACAGTCCCTGCCAGCAAGGTTAAAAAACTGGGCAAAGTAAAGAAGATTACCGTTTCCTACGGTTCTACCAAGGACAGCAGGAAGTTCCAGGCTGCCAGGGCAACCGCAAAGGTCACCAGGAAGGGTAAGAACCAGTACACATTCTCATTAAACAGCAAGAAACTAAACAGTTACAAGACAGCTTACATGGCGGTAAGGTTTGATGGAAAGTCAAACTGGTCTAAGCTGGCTAAGGTTTCCGGCAAGGCAGGGCAGGTAATCGTGACGTACCATCTGCAATGCCAATGTGGCAAGGAGTGGACGAACCATACTGGGTTTGCGGCGTTATCTGAATTGTGGGGTAAGCATGTTGATGAGATAGATAAAAAGGCTTACGAGGACGCTGGTTTTGTTCCTGCCGTCTCTGGTGAAAATGGCGAAGTAGTTTCTGTAGATGATATATTAAATATTGGTGCAGGTTCAGGTAAACATGCTGGCTACAAAACCTGGTACACAACAGAAACAAGCAATCAATTGAAAACCAACTCTTTACTTTAGGGTATGCAGGACTGTCCCGGTTTACGCATACCCTGTTCTGTTTTTATGCGGGCTGCCCCAGCGGTCTTTGGCAGAGACGAGGAAATCGCTAATTCCGGTTTCTTCAGATTTTAAAGATAAATAAAGATATCCCGCACAAATGCGTGCCATTCGGCACGGTATATTCTGTGGGGGATCTTTATTATTTATAATGTGTAACAGCCATCTTTTTATCGGAGTAATTACAGGGAGGCATGTGACTCGCCGGGTCACATGCCTCCCTGTTTACGACGATCTATTAACAGACCGCCCCCTCTGTATAACTCTTTTCTAAGAAGGAAATTTTTCAAAGTTTCCTTCTCTGCAATAGGGAGCCAGCTCCATCCGGATAAACCAGCCCTGTTCATGGTCGCATACCGGGCATTTCTGGGGCGCTTGTGTCCCTTCCTGCACATGACCGCAGTTTAAGCACATCCATTTCGTCTCTACCTTTGAGACAAACAACTGGTTATCTTTCAGCAATTGGGCAAATGCTCCAAACCGGTCCCCGTGAAGCTTTTCAATTTCTGCAATCGCACGGAATTTAGCCGCCGCTTTTCCAAAGCCTTCTTCCTGCGCCTTATCTGCAAAATTCTTATAAACGTCGTCATGCTCCTCATACTCATTGTGCTGCGCTTTGTCCAATAAATCCGAAATGTTTGGACTTAAATCTACCGGATAACCGCCGTCAATATGAATGGTTTCTCCCGCCAGTTCTTTTAACTGATTGTAAAATACCTCTGCATGTTCCTTTTCCTGATCCGCCGTGAATTTGAAAATGTGTTCAATCACATATAACCCCTGATTATTCGCCTGGGTCGCCGCAAAGGTATAACGGTTTCTTGCCTGACTTTCCCCTGCAAATGCACGCATCAGATTCTTCATTGTCTCGCTCTGTTTAAAATCCATTGCCATCACTGTTCCTGCCTTTCTATCATTGTACAGAAATAGCATGTGCAGATATGGAAATTTTATACAAAAAAACAAAACAATTAATCAGACCTCTTTACTCTAAGCCCCTGTCTTACTCAGGTTAACACAGCTTTATTGGACAGGCGCTGCGCATGTCCAAAGGACATTCGTACACATTTCCTGTATCGCCCTTCCCGATATAGGAAAGCGGACATTTTCTGCAGTTTCCGTTTGTAAAATCAGAGGCAACTTCAAATTCCAGCACCGCTTTACGCATCCCATTGGCAGACATCATTTCGTTGATGTTTTTCCAGCTCAAAACCTGACTGCACCCCGTACACTTATCCATCCCCTGTGCGACCGCCCTTCCGCAGGTGGGGCAGGCATAATACATCTCATTCCTGGTACCGCGCGCCTCAATGACCTCGGCTGGAAACGCCCGGATTAACTGTGCTCTCACATCATCGTTCTGCATTTCTCATCCTCCCGAAACTTCTTAATACTAAATTAAAGATTCATACAGCCTGGTAAGGTCTTCCACACTGGTTTCCTTTGGATTTCCAGGTCTGCATGCATCATCATAAGCGGACTGCGCCAGAAACGCGATATCCTCTTTTTTGACAATTTCTTTTAAATCCGCAGGGATTCCAACATCCTGAGACAATTTCTTCACAGCGTCGATTGCTGCCTTGCGGTATTCCTCCTGAGACATGGAATCCACGCCTTCCACTCCCATTGCCCTGGCTATCTCACGATATTTTTCACCGGTGGCTTCCGCATTGTATTCCATGACTGTGGGGAGAATAATAGCGTTTGCCACTCCATGAGGCGTATCATAGAGCGCGCCCAGAGGATGCGCCATGGAATGTACAATTCCAAGCCCCACATTGGAAAATCCCATGCCTGCCACATACTGTCCCAGCGCCATGTCTTCTCTGCCTTCCGGCGTATTCTCAACGGCTCCGCGCAGGCTTCTTGCAATAATCTCAATGGCTTTCAAATGGAACATATCCGATAATTCCCATGCCCCTGCCGTGATATATCCTTCTATGGCATGTGTCAGCGCGTCCATTCCGGTTGCCGCCGTCAGTCCTTTGGGCATGGAGGACATCATTTCCGGATCCACAAATGCCACCACCGGAATATCTTTCGGATCTACGCACACCATCTTTCGATTCTTGGCGGCGTCCGTAATTACATAATTGATCGTCACTTCTGCAGCCGTTCCCGCAGTCGTCGGCACTGCAAAAATAGGAACGGACTTCTCGGTGGTAGGAGCCACTCCTTCCAGGCTGACCACATCTGCAAATTGAGGGTTATTAATTATGATACCGATTGCTTTCGCCGTATCCATGGAGGAACCTCCTCCAATTGCAATCAGATAATCTGCGCCTGATTTCTTATAAGCCTCTACGCCATCCTGAACGTTTTCAATGGTGGGATTAGGCTTGATCTCGGAATAAACTTCATATTTCAAACCATCCTGATCCAAAACATCCAATACTTTTTTTGTCACGCCAAATTTAATTAAATCCGGATCTGAGCATACAAAAGCCTTTTGGAACTTTCTCCCTTTTGCTTCCGCGGTAATCTCCTGAATCGCTCCCGCCCCGTGATAAGATGTCTCATTTAATACAAATCTGTTTGCCATTGTTTTCTCCTTTCTTTTTCGCATAAACTGGTTCACACAAAAGTCCTTTTTATTATCACTCTTTTTCACAATAATTTCAACCGAAATATCATTATAAATATTTATAATAACATCAACAGACGAAACATTCTGTGAAACTTTGATTCAGAATCTGTCTGGCATTCATTCCTGCTTTCTGCAGACAAAGCGAGGGTACCGCTCTATCACCTGAATCTGATGATAAAACGATACCCTCCGTCTGAATTTATTATTAAATCCTCTTTAATAATTCTTCTCTTTCTGACTCAAAACCAGGCTTGCCAAGCAATGCAAACATATTGCGTTTATAGCTCTCTACCCCCGGCTGGTTAAATGGATTTACACCCAGAAGATAGCCGCTTACTCCGCAGGCAAACTCAAAGAAATAAAACAACTGGCCCAGATAATACTCATTCTGCTCCGGAATCTTCACCATAAGGTTTGGCACGTTTCCATCGGTATGCGCCAGAATGGTGCCATTCATCGCGCTTTTATTTACAAAATCCATATCTTTTCCTGCAAGATAATTCAGACCGTCCAAATCCACAGGCTCTTCCTTAAGCTCTATTTTACTACGGGATTTTTCCACATTCAGCACGGTTTCAAACATAATACGCGCGCCGTCCTGAATAAACTGTCCCATAGAATGGAGATCTGTTGTCAAATCTACAGAAGCAGGGAAAATTCCTTTCTGATCCTTTCCTTCACTCTCTCCGTAAAGCTGTTTCCACCACTCTGAAATATAGTGAAGGCCCGGTTCATAATTTGCCATAACCTCTGCGACTTTGCCCTTTCTCAGCAAAATATTGCGGACAGCCGCATACTGCATAGCGTCGTTGTCTGCAAAAGATTTATTTAATGCCAGCTCTCTTCCGGACGCCGCGCCTTCCATCAGTTTATCAATGTCTGCTCCGCTTACCGCAATTGGAAGAAGTCCTACGGCAGTCAGTACAGAGAATCGTCCTCCTACGTCATCGGGCACTACAAAACTCTCGTAGCCTTCTTCTGTCGCAAGATTTTTTAACGCTCCTCTTGCTCTGTCTGTGGTCGCATAAATTCTCTTAGCGGCTTCTTCCTTGCCGTATTTCTTCTCCAGCAGTTCCTTAAATACACGGAATGCAATCGCCGGCTCTGTCGTGGTTCCTGATTTGGAAATAATATTTACTGAGAAATCACGGTCGCCGATTACCTCTATCAGTCCTGCCAGATAATTGCTGCTGATACTGTTACCGGCATAATAGATCTCCGGCGTCTTGCGGATCTCTTTTGACACGTTGTTATAAAATGCATGTCTCAAAAATTCAATCGCAGCTCTTGCTCCCAGATAAGATCCTCCAATACCGATTACTACCAGCACTTCAGAATCGCTCTGAATCTTAGCCGATGCTTTTTTGATCCGCTCAAACTCCTCTTTATCATAATCCACCGGCAAATCCAGCCATCCCAAAAAATCATTTCCGGCTCCTTTTTTTGAAACCAGCAGGTCCTTAGCGTCTTCCACTAATTTTGTCATATAAGAGATTTCTTCCTGACTGATAAAACCGGCGCTTTTTCCGTAATCAAACGTTACTTTTTCCATGATTTCCACTCCTTTGTCGATATAATTGTCACGATTTTCCTTTACAGGATAAGTGTAGCAAATCTCCGGCATTTAGTCAATCACTCTGGAGCGTGTTTGATAAATGTATCTGATGAAACGACTTTTGAAAACGCTTCCATCTATGCTATCCCGGAAAATATTCCTGTAATACTGCGTTAAACACCTCCTCTTCCTGCTTTCTGCGTTCCTGATCTTCAAAGTCTTTTTCCTGTACCGCACTTTTGCTCTGTACCGGCTCCTGCTGCACGGTCTGTTCCTCAGTCTTCTGAGGCTCATCCTGCAAAATCACGTCAAAATATGCCTGTATATTATTTGTAATACTTGTAAGACTGAAATTCAGCCTTTTTATCTGTCTTAAAATCCTTGCCAGAAAAATGATAAGTATAAGGCTCATCAGCGCCACAAACGCTTCTGTCAGGATCTCATTGTAATTTTGTAAAATACTTACTATTTTTTCCATATAGCATGTCCTCCTTTCTATCTGCTATTATAAATATTATTTCCTGTCCTGTGAAGTAGGAAGCCCCCTTTTTTCGTCGCATGTTTCGCCTGTATTCGACGAAGCCCCGTATCTTTTGCGCGGCTTATACCGCGTATAGCCCTTGACTTTTTTGGGGAACAGTATAAGATAGAGATAGCGTAATTTGTTTTGAATGTACTCTCGGAATCTCTCTTATTACCTGCTTTTGCAGCTGATTTTCCGCCAAATGCACACAAATTTAATCAACGTACCATCCAGGTACGCCTCATAAATTTATGCACATTTTACAAAAAATCTTTTTGCAAAATCAGGCGCAAAGAGACTCCGAGAATACATTTGAGAGAATGGAGGAAAATATGAAGCGAATCGTCTTAACAGGCGGCGGAACCGCCGGTCATGTCACACCAAATATTGCCCTGCTCCCCCGGTTAAAGGAACTGGGTTATGAGATACATTACATAGGTTCCTACGATGGTATTGAACGCAAATTGATGGAACAGTATCACATTCCCTATCACGGAATTTCTTCCGGCAAGCTGCGCAGATATTTTGACTGGAAAAACTTTTCAGATCCTTTCAAAGTTCTGAAAGGCTACGGACAGGCACGCTCCCTCCTCAAAAAACTAAAACCGGATATCGTGTTTTCCAAAGGAGGCTTTGTCTCGGTTCCTGTGGTGATGGCTGCAAAACACCGTAAAATTCCCGCCATCATACATGAATCAGATCTCACCCCCGGCCTCGCCAACAAGCTTGCTATTCCCCATGCCTCTAAAGTATGCTGTAATTTCCCGGAAACTTTAAAATATCTTCCGCAGGAAAAAGCCGTGCTTACCGGCTCGCCGATCCGTAAAGAACTTTTGTCCGGCAACCGCCTCAAAGGACTTGACTGCTGCCATTTTAAATCCGACAAACCTGTGATTTTGATTATGGGCGGAAGCAGCGGTTCTCAATTTATTAACGAGCTTGTACGAACTATTCTGCCGGAGCTTTTAAAAACGTTCCAGGTACTGCACTTGTGCGGAAAGGGCAATCTGGACGCTTCTTTGAACAATAAGGAAGGATATGCGCAGATGGAATATGCCAACCAGGAATTAAGCGATCTGTTCGCCGCCGCTGATCTTGTGGTATCCAGGGCCGGAGCAAATGCAATCTGTGAACTGCTGGCGCTTCGCAAACCCAATATTCTCATACCGCTTTCCGCCAACGCCAGCCGGGGGGACCAGATTTTAAACGCACGTTCCTTTGAACGCCAGGGATACAGTATGGTTATCGAAGAAGAACAATTAAACGATACCGTTCTTTTGGACGCCATCCGCAAATTATCGAAAGACCGCAGCCAATACATTCATGCTATGGAAAAAAGTGAACTGCTCAATTCTGTAGAAACGGTCGTACAGCTGATTGAGCAGACTGCCGGAAACTAATACGAAAACTTAATTTTCAAACCTCTTTTTTCAACACGCAAAAGGACTTTGGGGAGCATCTTATAAACAGAGCTGTCATTAAGATATACGTCAGATCGATCATAGGACTGCCGCATGAAGGATCGTTATAGCCTGTTTTGCAATCATTACGCGATCTATTGTTCACTCCCCGCTTAATGCAGCTTCCCCCCTTTTGCTGTCTTTTTTCATCTTTACCGCGATATCCGCGCCATTTTCTGATTTTCATTTGTAATTCCCATCGCTCCATTTTGTAATCCGCAGATACCAAAACAGACGATATCATTTCACAAAACATAAGCCGCTCTTTTATTTTTTATTGCATTAGCTGGAGGTTGCCGATATAATAATAGTATATTCTATGTTCTATCATAAAGAGAATATCTGTGGAAGGGAGAATACATGCAGAAAAAGACGCCGGACTACGACAATGTGTTCAAAACTATGAAATGCAAGCGCAGAAGGCTTTTTATTTCCGTTATTAATGATATGTTCGGGACAGACTATTCCACGGATACGGAAGTGGAAGTCCTGCCTTCTGAAGGATATCTGACGGAAAACGAAACCGCAGACGGAAGCAAACATATAGAAGAACAGATTTCGGATTTCCTGATGAAAATTGGCGGCGAGGTATACCTGCTGGAATGTCAGAGTTACGATGACGGTTCCATGGCAGTAAGGATTGCCGAGTATGCTTTTATTGCCGCCAGACAGTCTGCATCATGGGATAATGGTCATGCGGTTATCCCTATGCCAAGATTTTCAGTAATCTGTGTTAAAAAGACGGACAGGACGCCAACAATGACAAAGATTACTTTTACCTTCCCAGATGGGAAACGTATCGATTATGAATCTGCAAATGTAATCCTGGAAGAGTTCACAAAGGAATATATTATAGAAAAACGACTGTTTCCTTATATCCCCTTCTATATTGCAAGATATGAAAAGGAGATAACATCTGAGGGCAGTATAGAAGATGCCGTAAAGGATCTGGAATATTTCCGGGATGAAATGCTGAGACTGCATAAAGAAGGCGCTCTGTCAGATGGTGAAATTGTAGATCTGATGGGGTTTGTGAACACAATCGTTACTCATATTACCAACGGAAACAAAAATGAAGAAAGGCTGGTGAATATCATGGGCGGGACAGTAATTGAGACAGAATCGGAAAAACTGATACGGCAGGGAATGCAACAGGGTGTACAAGAGGGTATATATCAGGGCCGGGTACAGATGATTATTGAAATGAGCCAGGACGCCGGACTTGACGATACGGCCATTTTAAAGAAGCTGCAGGATAAGGCAGGACTTTCATTGGATCAGGCAGCCGCCTATCTGGAAAATTATGGCCGGCAGCCTGCATAGACCTGTAAATTAGATCTTAAACACATTACCGGGGATTCTGGAAGTTCCGCAATCCCCGGTAAAATAAATTCATCAAAAGATTAAAAACACATTTCTTTTTATTAGGGATAATTACAGGGAGGCATGTGACTCGACAAGTCACATGCCTCCTGTTCATGACAACCTATTGACAGCCTCTTTCTTCAAATCAAAAATTTTCAACGCCAATTACCAGCAGATCAGTTGTTTTCGTAAGCGAAAAAACGTGTATGGAACCATATTCATATGAAATTCAACGGTGTTACTGTTTCAGCTTCCTGAAAATATCTTCCAGTTCTTCTGCAGATAATTCGAGATGATTCCAGCACAGTTTCTCTTCGTTGCCGTCTCCTGCATATCTCGGGATCAAATGCATATGAAAATGGAATACCGTCTGCCCGGCAGCTTCCCCATTATTCTGCACAATATTAAATCCATCGCACTGTAACAGTTCTGTCATATGCCCCGCCATCTTTTTAGCAAGAATCATCACACGTCCCGCCACATCCTCCGGCATCTCATACAGATTGGCATAATGTTCCCTGGGAATAATCAGAGCATGTCCTCTTGTCGCCGGACTAATGTCCAGAATTACCCGAAACTCATCATCCTCATATATCGTCTTTGAAGGAATTTCTCCTCCGGAAATCTTACAGAAAATACAATTAGAATCTCTCATCTTCCTCCTCCTTGCTTATCCATTAAAAATAAAGATCTGGTCTAACATCTTCAATGTCTTAAAGTTCCCCTTTGCCGTCATCTCCCCTGTCATAAAGGCTCTCTGGAATGTCATTCTGCCCTGAATAATACTGTCCATCACTCCGGTCGTCAGCTTCGTATAAACATCAACTTTTTCATTCTGCCCATAGTGAATCTGAATCTCATCATTGTTGATTTCCACTGACAGAGGCTTCTTCTTTCCTTCAATCATAAACAGATAATTGGCCGCAAAATCCTCCTGGGGCACAAAATGTGCTTCCAGTTCCATCAGATATGCCAGATCTTCATCTTCTTCACTCTGCCCCAGCATATCTTTAAACATACTGCTTAATTCCTCAATATCCTGCTTCTGCTTCTTCACATAGAGGTCGTCCGACACATATTTGGATAACTGCTCGCTCTCCTGCGGAGTCAGTTCAAGCTGCTGCGTCCGCAGCACAGACTGCTTTACTGCCTGGTTACTGCTGGGAAGGCTTTTCTGTTTCTGTGAAATTGTCCGGTATAAATTTTCCGCTTTCTTCTCAATAATCACTGTATAATCATGATTCATTTCAAAAGAGACCAAATCTTCCACATATCCGCAAAGCCCGCTGCAGGGAAGTCCCCCCAGAATCTCCCATGCGTTGGCAAGAGCGATCTCGCCTTCCCGTTCGCCGTACGTGGTAGACATAACGATTGGCTGCATATAGGTCGCGGCAATCTTTTCCTTATCTCCATAAAGCCAGCAGGCATCCAGGAACTGCTGCATATATCCGCCAATTCCAAGCCATTCTACGGTTGTTGCCAGAATAATGCCGTCAGCATCTTTAATGGTCTGCGGAAGCGTCGTAATACTGCTCTTATGTTCATAGATATTATAACGCTCCACATCTACCCGAAGCTCTGTCAAAACTTCCTGCATTTTATTGACTACATACAGGGTGGGATCATCCAGCAGTCCACGCCCTCCATAATAAATATTTACTTTCATTCCCAAAGCCTCCAAATTATTCAATACTCATAGTATATAAATTTTTTGAGATAAAGTCAAATATCTTGCGAATGAAAAAGATTCCATAAAACTTCGTTCAGATAAACACGTACTCTTCCACTCCAAAACGCACCCTGTCGTTTTTGCTCAATTCCTGCGGCTGATGGTATTCCAATTCTGTATCGTTTAAAAACGTCCCGTTGGTTGAATTTAAATCCTCTATAAAATACCGCTGTTCCTGTCTGATAATTCTCGCATGGAGACGGCTGACTCCGTCTGCCAAAATTACGCCGTCTACCTGGGATTCGTTCTTTCCCAGCAGAAAACTTTCTCCTTCAATAAAAATATCTTCACACTTATGAACCCCCTGATATTCCAGTTTTCCTATAAGGATACTTTCCTGTACTGCCAAAAGCTCCGTCGGATGCGCCACGGCTGGTTCTTCTGCATCACTGACCTGATACGCCAGATTTCTCTGTTCTTTTGCGGACTCTTTTTGCGTCCATTTCTTCCCTTTCGGACAAAATTCTCTCTTTTGCGAAAACAGCCGCTCCTTTTTTCTACCCTCTTTGCTAAAATCTTTATGCGGTTTTAAAAATCCTGAAAAATATTTTTCTATATGTTCCGAAAAACTGCGCAGTGTTTCTTTCCAGTCCATGAAAAATTTCCTGTCCTCCGATTCCGGCTGCGGATTATTGCTCTCCTGTCTGTCATTTTTTTCTGATTTGCCGCCTCTGTGCTCTTGTGCTTCCTGATTCCATGACTGCATAAATTCTTTTTCCTTTACAGAATTCTGACCGCTGAGAACTGTTTCCAGTATTTTTCTGATACTCGCATGATCCTGAATGCAGAGCTGGTAAATTTGATAGCCCAATTCCACAGCCTCATGGTCCTGATGGTCAATTTTCCTTAACAACTGCTCCATACATCCCCGGAACGCCTCCGGCAGATTCTTCTCATAAAAAGGAAGATATGTATACTGAAAACTGCCGTCTTCCAGATTAATATAGATAAATTCCCATTCCAGACAAATGCCGCTTTCCCGCAGCAGATATTCCGGCAGAGCGGCGCATACCTTCTGTATGGAAAACAGCCATTTTTTCAGCATCGCGCATCCCATTTTCTGCCCGGACAAATAATCTGAAATCTGCTGCTTTCCGCTGATATCATATAAATATCTGCTGTTTTGGTCTGACGACATAACCTGCATGTGTAAAAGCTCTGCGATCCTGCAATGTTCCAGCATTTGAAGTTCATAAGCTTCCAATACCTGCCTCTTTGTTTCCACACACATATAACTTTTATTGAGATTTTTTCGATAACTTACCTCCACAATCCTGTTTCTCCCTTCCATTGTCTCCAATACCCTTTAGCGCCGCAATCTCTGTATTTACAATAATTCTTTCAGCAATTCCAGCTTCCGAAACTCTTTTGCCGGATGAAACTCCTGCCAGATTTCCTGACGGTTGATGACCTGCACCGTGGCGGTGTACAAAATGATTCCTCTTTTCATCATCAGACATATGCAGAACAACACCACAGGCAGAACAATCGCGGCTTCTACCGTAAAGCTCCCTTTTAACCTTTTACCGCCTGCTGCACTTTTGACTTCTTTTTCCATATCAGATCCCCCGAAGCAGCATCGTAAAATAAGAAATCAGTAAAAATGGTACGAAGGCAATTTCTTCTTTTCCTTTTTTCTTTTTTAAGACCAGCAGCGCCAACGCCCATAAAGCTGCAAGGAAAAGCCCTGTCATAAACAGCTCCAGATTTCCATCCGCCCCCAGATACACGCCTGTAACCATCAGCAGAATCCCATCTCCCATACCCACGCTCCCTCTGGTAACAAGGCTCATAAATACCATGGCTATTCCCAGCATCATCCCCCATAGCACACTGTAAATAGAACAAACCGGAGCAAACAAATGAAGCAGAACGCCTCCGATTCCAAATAATAAGATATAGATAACTGTCAATTCCCTGCGTTTCAGATCCTCCAGGGTACATAAACCTAACAATCCTAATACCATAATCTTTTGCATTACATTTCTCCTTATTTCAAAACTAGACATTCCCTGTTCAAATTTCTCAAACGATGTGCATTTACGCACAGCATAACCTCTAACCCCCGCCGCATCGGGAACATGGCCTTTTATTTCCTGCTTCTTTTTTCTTTATCATGTAAATGGTCCGTTTCAGTCCGCTGCAGTCAATCCTGTAATGGTAACAGCTTCCTTCATTTGTAACATAAACAACCGAACCTTTTTTCTGTGTCCTGGTACAGTGCCCGCAGGGGCTATAGGATTTTTTAATAATATTCAGCTGAGAGCTGTTTCGGGTTTTTATCGACAGCTTTAGATGAGAACAGTCGCGGCGATTATGATACACGCTCTGATTTGGCGTTACAAACACCCACGCCTGCTGATCACTGTCATTTCCCTGCCGCTGACCGCCCGTCCACCGATGTATTCTGCGTCCCTCGCAAACTTTCATCGATTGTCTGGCAAAATATTTAATTGGAAATTTCAGACGGTATGTGAGCAGTACATCCATATGCGTTTGGTCAACCACAGTTCCCTTCCAGGAAAATCCTGCAATCTGTCCCTGTACCAGAGACAACTGGCAGTTCTGTTTTACAAGCTCTTTATAAAACGCTGCTTTTGCAAGATTCTCCGCCTTCTTATCTGATATATCACCCAGCAGCGCAGCATCAGCCACCGCCCGGTCCAGGGCATTTTTTACCGTATACTGTACCTGCATCGTCAAAAACAATGATAATATCATCCCGACAGCAAACAGGAATAAGGGAAGTATTAATGCCGCCTCCAGCGTAAAACTTCCTTTACAGAGGGTATAAAAAAGTGCCTCTGACAGGGAAGATTTCCCTGTAACTTTTCCTTGATACTGCCTGAGAGAGATTTTTTTCCTTTCTTTTTTTATAATATGAGGCACTTTTTTATACCCTCCTTCCCTGAGCTTACCAGCTCCCTACTCCTGATAGAAATCCACATGGCTTTCCCGAAAATGATAATTTCCCTGACTGTCCTTTCCTCCTCTGACAAACCCCAAAAACAGCGGACGGGCGCTGTAAAGCCCTTCGATCTGCATTCCGTGAAGCTGATAGTTCATGCGAAACGCCGGCTCCTCTTTTCTTATATTCTGCTCTATGACGTCCATGGCGCGTTGTAGTAACGTTTTTTCTTTCACCAACAGCAGTAAAATCTGCAAATACTCCCTGTAATCCAGGCCGTCTTTCTGGCTCTGCGCCTGTTCTTTTTTCTCTTTAAGAACCTCCTCCCCCACAGACACATCGCTTTTCCAGTCCGAAATCTTCTTTACCAGCGGAATACTTCCTCCCGCTAAAAGGCACCGCACATCGAGAATGCTTTCTATATAACTCCATGCCAGTAAAATTCCAATCTGCACAGCCTGTATCAAAGGGGGGAGACCCGTAAAACCCACTGCCGCCGCGGCAATCTCCATGGCAAGCGCCTGTTTCTTTCCATCCTGCATAATGGTTGCAAAATTTCCCGCTTCGCGAATCAAAAGAAGCTTTTTCACCGTTTTTTCCAGATTTTTCTGATCTGAAGATGTTCCGGCGATACAATATTCCAGTTCATAATCCAGGGCGCGCTCTGTGAACTTTGCATTTCCTTCTCCCGTTTTACAGGAAAAATAATGGTTCAGATACTGCAAAATCCACACCTTATCCAGAATCCCGCCGGACGGCTGCTTTAAGTTTCCCTTGGAAATCTTACGAAATCTCAAAGTATCTGATAAGTTTATCGTTTTTGCTGAAATCTCTGCGGGATTTTCCACAGCCAGCGCCAAAATCCCGGACTTTTTCAACAAATCCACCGATTCCAGCGGATTTTCCGGTAAATCTTTGACAGGCGCGGCGGTTTCCCGTTTCTTTTGCGGGATCTGTACTTTGTCCGCCTTCTGATGTGAATTTGTCCCTTCTGGATTCTGTTTTAGATCCTCCGCCTCCGTCATGGCGTCTTTGGCAGACTCCCATTGACGCTCCACGCCCTGGCTTTTCTCTGCGATTTTTTCTCCTTCCTGCAGCTTTTGTTTCAGCGCGTTTGCCGCTCCTGCCGCCAGCTCGTCTTTAATCGCTTTACATGCCTGGCTTT
The DNA here is from genome assembly GCA_910575155.1 of Lachnospiraceae bacterium. GTDB lineage: Bacteria > Bacillota > Clostridia > Lachnospirales > Lachnospiraceae > Petralouisia. Next base: position 47,189 of record CAJTDX010000011.1, on the reverse strand, counting down.
TAAAGGCTGCTCCGTTAAAATCGGTGGCCAGAGAATATGAAGTGATTTCCAGGCTTTGCAAAGCAATTTGAAAAAATCCAGTCCCTTTCTGCTGCAGGCTGGCTTCCTCCATCCGGTGTCCTTCCAGCAAAGCAAGATCCAGCTCCGCTTTGTCATTCCCTCCATCCAGAAACAACAGACGGTAATTCTCCCAAAGCTGCGGCTGATATTCCCCGAATGCAGATTCCAGCTCCAGCAGAATATTTCGCCGGGCAATGTTGTTAAGCCCCTGTACTCTCGCCGCTTCCAGCAGCGAAAAGAACAGGGATAAAACCAGTAACAGGATAAGCGTCAGAAAAAGCGTAATACTGCCACTCTGCTTTGGCTTTGCGCAGCGGCATCCTGTCTCTTTTTTCTTCATCGTCTCCTCCATTTGGCGCGCTTTTTATCAGATCTTATCTGCCTGCGTGGAAATTTTTTTCAAAACTTTATTTACCAGACTGGTAATCTGGTTTTTAAATATTGCCGCCAGACTGATAAGAATGACAATAATCAATATCACTTCCACAACTCCCATACCTTCTTCTTCCATTAAAAAATCTTTAAAACTCTTCATACGCTTCCTCCTGATCCTTTCCGGCAACCGCCGGAAATCAAATTATTTTTTATAAGTTCAGGGTCATTCCTGCCGGAATCACCAAAATTGCAAGCACAATCACCAGCATAATTCCCATGGGCAGCAGCAGCTTTGTTCCCGCTTCTTCACCCGCCTGTTTTGCCTGTGCCTTGCGCTGTTCATACGCCTCCCATTCTTCCTGTTCCAGCAATTTCTGCATGCCTTTCGCCCCTCTGCGCACATTCTGCGCTATCAAAGAGGACAGTTTCCGGTACACGCCAAGCTGGCAGCGAACGCCAAAATGTTCATAAGCCCGCAGCTCGCCCGTCCCTTCCTGTATCTCATACCATGCAGAAAGCATCTCTTCGTAGGCATAGCGCAGCTTTATCTCTCCGTTTTCCCGTTTCCTCCGGTACGTCAGGGCAATCTTTTCCCAGGCAAGAGAAATATTCATTCCCGCGCCTAACAGCAAAGACAGCTTACTGACAATACCGGCATAGTCAAACAGCATTTGCCGTCTGCGCTCTGCTTCTTTGCGTTTGTCATTTTCTTTTTCACGCAGATGCAGGCCCGCTGCAAATACCACAGACAAAACGACCATCGCAAATCCCTGATTTCCATTGTTCTCTTTCCAGACAATCTTTTTTCCTTCCTCTTCTCCCGGAAGATTCACATAATCAGCATCTTCCTTCTGGTTCTCTTTTGACACCAGATCTGTCAGTTTTTCTGCAAACTGTTCCTGAGAAGATTTCTCTTTTGGAACCACCCTCACATAAAACTGATAAAGACAGATTTCCTGCTGGCAGGTGAGTTCCGCCGTAACTTCCACCAAAACGGGTTTCTTTACCTCCTGCTGCAGACTTCCGTCTGCCGCGAACACCTCATAATCGGAAAAACGATAGGCGGCTTCCACTGCGCCGTCCTGAAGGTACTGTGGAAGAACCAGCGATTCTGTCACTTGTTCCAGCGAAGGGTTCTCTCCCGGAATCATCCGGCTAAGCTCCTGCTTTGCCTTTTTGAGACAGTCCTGTTTCTGAATTTTTGTCAGCCTCTTTTCTTCGATTTCCAGATTGATCGGATAGTCCGCAAGCTCTTCTCCCGCATCCACCAGCAGTTCTACCTCTCTGCTTCCCTCACCCGCTTTATTTCTGGCGATTTTATCCTTTGCGGTTTCAGATTGATTCATTACTTCCGATAAGCCCGCCAGTAAAAACCCAACTGCCAGAATCACTGCCGTCTGACGGATTTTCTTCTGATCTGTATTTTTTAATTTTAACTTTGCTGCTCCAGCGAGGCAAAAAACTGCCCCGGCAAAATACCAATACATAACTGTCTTCCTCCCTATATGCGGATATCCAGAATCTTTTCCGCCAGCAGAAATGCGCCGCCATATCCCAAAAGACACAATGTCATTATAAAAACTCCCGCGGGATTTCCATACAGAGGAGACAGAAGCTCCGGGGACGTCAGTCCCACATAAAGCAAAATTGCAAATGGAACCAAATCCATAATGCGCTGTTCTGTCTTTTTTGCTGCCAGAACAGTTTCAATCTCCCGCTCTACATCCGCTTTCTGGCGGATTTTCTCCGCGGTATCCTGAAAGATCTTCATCATGTCCCCGCCGCCCCGCTTGGCGAATGCAAACACCTGCGTAAAACTGTCAATCTCCTCTATGCCGCTGCGCTGCGCCAGATGTTCCATCAATTGCTCCAGAGGCATATTCAATCTCATTTGATTAATCATATTGCAAAACTCCTGTGCCATTATGGTTTTCTCTCCATACAATTCAACATATTCCTGCCATCCCTGCAAAAAAGCATTTTCCATAGAATATCCGGCTTTCAGCGCGCCGGCTATAAACTGCAGCATCTCCCGGAACTGAAACAGCATTTCCCTGCTCTGTTTTTTATAAAGATAATCTTTGTAAAGTCTTCTTACCAGAATCAACAACGGCAGCAGCGCAGCCATGCCATAAATACTGCGGTAAAACAGCCAGGAAATCAGCGCGTTCATCCCCAGGGTAAACAGGAGGCACAGGCATTTTTCGCGCCAGCTCAATCTGTACTCCTTATAATCCTTCATTTTTTACCGCCTCCAGTTCCATTCCTGCCGCATACAGCTTGCCTTTGTGAATCAGATCCCCTGTTTTTTTCCAGATTCCTGTCAGTTTTCCATCCCGCTCTCCCATTTCCACAAACTCATACAGAGGATTCAGGCAAATTTCCCCCTCCGATAAACGGTCGACCTCTACGATGGAAAGAAGCCGTCTGCTGCGGTCCCTGAGCCTTCCCAAATGAACCAGTATATCCACGCCCGCCACAATTTGAGCGCGAATAGCAAGCAGCGGCAGTTCCATTCCCATCAGCACCATAGTTTCCATGCGGCTCACCATATCCTGACAGCTATTGGCATGTCCGGTGCTTAAAGAGCCGTCGTGCCCGGTATTCATCGCCTGCAGCATATCCAGACATTCCGCGCCCCGGATTTCTCCCACTACAATGCGGTCTGGCCTCATACGCAGCGCCGTTCGTATCAGATCCCTTATGGTAATGGCAAGCGCGCCTTCCGGTCCCGCGCTACGGGTTTCCATCTGCACCAGATTGGAAATCCCCTGAATCTGCAGTTCGGCTGAATCTTCAATTGTAATCACACGTTGGTCTTTGGGAATAAATTCAGATAAAGCATTGAGAAATGTTGTTTTTCCAGATCCGGTTCCACCGGAAATAAAGATATTATACCCTGCCTTTACCAGCAGTTTTAAAAATTCTGCGCACTCCCTGCTCACAGACTCTCCCGCAATCATCTGTTCCATAAGAATCGGATGTTTGGGAAATTTACGAATAGATACTGCCGGACCATTCAGCGCCACCGGAGGGAGCACCACATTGACTCTGGAACCGTCTGACAGCCTTGTATCTGCAATTGGTTCCGCCTCATTGATCACCCGGTTATTGTTTCCCACCATCTGCTGAATAATATCCTCCAGCTTTTCTTTGGAAGAAAAGGACTTATCCCAAGCCTGAATCTCTCCCTTTCGTTCATAGAATACATGATCCGCCCCATTTACCATAATTTCTGTAATATCATCCTGGTTCAGAAGTTCCTGAAGTACATCAAGTTTCCTCAAAGAATGAAAAACCTGCATTCTCAGTTCCCGCCGCCAGTTTAAGGGTATCACACGTTCCTTCGCCTCCCGGCAGATTTCTTCATCTATGACGGCCAGCAATTCATCCTCATCATGCTCTCTCGTCATATCAAGCTGCGCCAGCACATTTTTCCTAATCTGTTCCACCTTGTACCCCCGCCAGCCTGCGGCTGAAATCTCCCATCGTCCCCCACAGCCATTGCTGGAACTTTGCCGTTCCCGGACAGAGTTCCTGATGCATGGCCGGAAGAGATACATATACCAGTTTTTCCTCCAATTGCAAATCTCCCTGTCTCTGCGTCATCTGCCGGAACTGCTCAAGCGGAGCCTCCTGCAGTTCTCCCGGCTCCGTGGCTATGTACACCCTTGTACACTGCCTCAATATCCGGTAAAAACCAGGAATCATCATGCCAAAATCAAGCAAAATCACATCGTAGCCGCTTCTTGCGGCAAGCAGATTTACAAAAGTAATATAATCTTCGGCAGAAATCTCTCCCAGACAGCCTCCATCCTCTGCCGGAGGAATATAATGGATTCCTTCCACACGGTACAGGGCGCTGCTGACACAGTCTGAAACATTTACTTCATTGCTCAGGCACAGATAGATCACATCAAGAAGATCTTTCTCATATTCCTCCTCAAACCAGCCTGAAAACCCCGCGCACTCTTTGAGATTCACATACAGCAGTTTTTCTCTCTGTCCCAATGCCTGGGCAAAGGTCAGCGCAAAGGGCGTCTGCCAGATACTGTGCCCCGGCGAATAAATTCCGATGATTTCTTTTTCTGCAGTATTCTCTGACTCTTTCCTGTTTCCCCAATTCTGATAGTGGAAAAATACCTGGCGCAGTATTCTGGATGCAGGCTGATACTTGTCCACAGCAGCCATGTCCTGCGCAGAAGATGGAATCTGCCCCTCCCGCTCACAAAGATAGATCCACATAGGCTGATCCTGCTGATCCTGAATATGCGCTCCTGTTCCTGTGTTCTGTTTGAGAAGATCTTCTCTAATCCTGGAATCCTCCAGAAAATCCTTCCCCGCCAATATGATCTCGGGGACCCGGCTCTGGCAGCTTTCCCGGAAACATTCCACGGAAGAGAACGAAACCCCAAAAGATTTATCCTGATATTCCAGGGAAATCCACTCTCCCAGCCGTTCTCCATATGCTGCGTCCGTTTCGCAGACTGCAATCATAATTTTTCTCAATAAGACACCTCCATAGCGATTGCGTAACCAATTAAAATAGCGATTGAAAAATGAATGACATGCTGATTTCCCTGAAATTCCTGCGGATATTCCGATAATCTGCCCGTATGCAAAATCCGGCGGACATATCCCTTAAATACCAGCAGACGTAAACTGAGATTTCGATGACAGAGAAGCTTAATCAATGACATAGCTGCTCCTGTAAGAAATGAAATTACTATCGTTTTATAAAGAACCTGAAAACCCCAAATACCGCCAATCATGGAAAATAATTTGATATCACCTGCCCCAAGGGCATGTATTAGAAATAACAGATAACATAAGATCACTGGTATAGAAATGTTCAGAAGAAAAACACCAGCGCCCTTTACTCCCGATTCCAGGATCTGAAAGATTAACCCCAGAACCAAACCGCTTACGATCAAACGGTTGCTGATTCGAAAACTCTGTATGTCCATCACCGCTCCAATGCTCAGCAGCATCAGGCAAAAGAACATCTTAATCTCCCCAACTCATCACCTCTCTCTGGATTATTATCTCCTGTTCGCGAAGCAGTGATTGTTTTGAATTATAAAACATGTTTCTCCACTTGTAAAGTAGGTTTGCAAGTTTTATTTAATTTTGTATATATCTCACAAAAATTTATACAGTAAGATCCCGTAAACCAGCGCAAACCCGCAGATACCAAGGCTTCCGATTGTCAAAACACTGAGCGGATTAATTCCTGCAGACACAGCGATCCCCTGGCTCTTAAGCAGCTCGTTTACTACGCTGATTCCCACGATCCCCGCGATGCAGCGAAGAACAAACGTAAAAATCCATTGCGTTTTCTGCTTTACCATTCCCATCATCAATATAAGAACGCAAATTCCGGCAATGGCTCCAATACCATAATACAAGTCCATTTTTCCTCCACACGTTTCAGGCATACTTTGCAGGCAAAGTATACGGAAACAAAATTATTCTCTCTTCTGATATATATACTTTTTGGAAAAAATTATGACTTTTTTGTATAGATTTGGAAGTTTCTGCTTATACTTTAAATAAAAGACATGCAAACATAATTGCAGAAAAGGAAAGGGATGCATATGTTTCAGATTGCAAGAAAAGAAGAACCTAAGACAACTGCTTACTCTTTACTTTTAGATGACCTGGAAAGAGCCAGATATGACCTTGCCCTTGCCTATGATAACTTTGAAAACGCTATGGAACCAGATCTGATCGACTGCTGTATTTATCAGGTAAACGCGCTGCAGATGCGCTATAAGTTCCTGCTGACAAAAGTCAAACAATTTAATGAGGATTCCTATGCAAGGAATCCTCTGGAACTTTCTGAACCCTGAAGCGTTTCTGTGAGACTGCCTTTCTGATAGGTTATGCCTGCCACTACCTGCTGTGCGTGCTGCATTAACGGTTCTGAAGTATCCTGCTGTGCCGCCTCCTGAAAGGCGTCATAGAGGTTCTTCAGAACCTGATGTGCATCCCGAAGGTTCTGCGCTGTATTTTTACATACCGCCATTGCCAGCAGTTTCTTAACAAACTGATATTCTGCATACAGATTCCCGGAGATCTCATAACTGAAATCCAGATCCTCCATCAATCTGGCCACCACCTGCGAGGCTTTTCCCACCGCCGTCTTAAATCCCTGATAATCCTGCTGCCCGCTGGCCTGAATGCCCTCTTCCAGATAAGCAAACAGGATATCATACATAATTACAATCATTTCACCCTTATTACAGCAAGAAAGTCTGCGGGTAAATTCCTGTTTCTTTTCCTGTGTCATCCTTTCCTCCTATCTGCGCAAAACCTGATTGTTCTATTGCAGAAGCTGCAATACCTGCTGAGGAAGGTCGTTTGCCTGGGCAAGCACTGAAGTTGCCGCCTGGGAGAGAATATTGTATTTCGTATACTCCGTCATTTCTTCCGCCATGTCCACATCCTCAATTCTGGACAATGCCTGGGTCATATTTTCTTCCGTTAAGTCCAGACTGTTTACGGCGTAATCCAGACGGTTCATATATGCGCCGATGCTGGAGCGGACTTCGCTGACCTTGGCAATCGCTCCGTCAAAGCTGGTAATAGCGCGGCTGGCGCCTGTCACCGTACATACGTTTACTTTATCAATATACAATGTCTGAGAAGAAATCTCCTGAATCCGCACATCCATAGTCTGATTTTCGTTGGCTCCAATCTGCAAAGTCATAGGCCCCACGCCTGTTACATCCAGATTCACCGTATCGCCAGGGGTTATTTCTCCTGGTATGACCTCGAATTTCATCTCAAAACCGCCTCTGTCTGTAATGGTCACATAATTTCCATCTGTTAAAATAGTAGCCTGTGTGCCAAATCCCTCGTCATCAGCCGCAATATCAACCTGGACATCCGTTCCATTAGCCTGGCTCTCGGACTGAATCCCCAGAAATGCCGCCAGCGTTGGATTGTCGCATTTGACATTCATTTCCGCACTCTGGCCATATTCATCGGAAACAAATACAAGATTACCTCCCGTAGCCAAATCGCTGGGAACAAAAAATCCATTTTCAGGGGTACCGGAAGTATCGTTCAGATTCCTTACCACCATAAGGTTCACTTCTCCCAGCTCAGCTCCGGCACGCAGCTTTTCATAAACGGCGTCAAATGTTTCTCCCTCTTCGATTTTTACCTCAACGCCATTGATTATTACGCTCCCGGCTGCTCCGGCGGGTACGACAGAAGTTTCCGTTAAATTGGCTCCGCCCCGGATTACCGCATGTGTTGCATCTGCATTTATCTGGACGGAATAAGTATTTTCCGAAACGGCGTCCGAAATATCTATTCTGGTAACTCCCCGGTTATCCGGATAAACACGCTGATCCAAAGTGCCATCCAACAGAGGCTTCGTGTTAAATTCTGTATCCTTTGACACACGGTCAATCTCATCTCTCAAAGAACCGATTTCCAACTGTATTGCCTTAAGGTCGTCAGGCGTATTGGTGCCGTTTGCCGCCTGTACGGACAGCTCGCGCATTCTCTGAAGCATATTATGCACTTCATTCAAAGCCCCGTCTGTGGTCTCAAGTACAGAAACGCCGTCCGATGCATTTCTGGACGCCTGCCCCAGTCCCTTGATCTGCGCTGTCATTTTACTGGCGATCGCCATTCCCGCCGCATCGTCTGAGGCACGGTTAATGCGCAGCCCTGTAGATAAACGCTCAATGGAATTGGACAGGGTGTTCTCTGTTCTTAAGAGTTTTTTGTTGGCGACAATTGCTGACATATTGTGATTAATTTTCATGCTGTTTACCTCTTTTCTGCTTTATGCTCAGGACAAGTCCTGTCCCATCTTCTTAATCTCCTCCAGAAATCCTCTTGCAATCCCATACAGAGTTTTCGTCTGTACCTGATAAGAATCAGACTCCGTATCCAAATCATTCGAATTGCCGGCGCCGGTTTCCGTAAAGCGGTTCAAATCCAGGCTTTCACTGTGGACAAAATCCATATTCCATGATTGATCCTCTGAACTTAACTGTTCTTTCAGATTATTCTCCTGACTCTTAAGCGCCTGAACTGTACGCTCTGAATCAGAAACAATGTAGCCCTTCGCCGCATCGCCCTGCACCTGAAATCTCGCCGCAACTTTTCCTAACCTGGGCGTTTCAAAGAGTACATCCACTCTGCCCTTTTCTTCTTTGCCCCTCACAATCTTAAGCTGTACATTGGTAAGCTCATCCGCTACCAGTACCGGGATGGCATAATGCTCTTCCTTCGCCAGTCTGCTTCCGAGGGCGATCTGCTGACGGAGAATTTTCATGTCGCGCAGGTCCCTGCTGGTAACGGTCTCTGAATCCGCCATCGTCTTCATAACGTTCTCCGCCGTCTCCGCAAGTTTCTTATGCGCTTTTGCCATCTCTTCCGGCGTCTTGACCGCTTCCCCGAACTTTTCAAGGATATCTTCCTTTACCTGCTCTAAATCTATATCTGTATCCTCTTCCTGATTCTGCGGCTCAAACAGAGATTTAAAGATTCCTCCCCGCGGATGCAGCATCCGGTTTGCCGCCAGAATATTATAGGCTGTCACCGGCAGATCATGGCTGGAAAGTATATTTAAAATCTGGGCTTCCGCTTTTTTCGCCTGAGAAAATTCTTCCATCTCATGTTCATAATATGCTTCTTCTGACTTGGTGTCTTTTTCTGCCTGCCGAAGCTGCCACAACAGCTCTTCCGGCGTCATCTCTTCCACAGATTTCTGCGCCTGCTGCATTCCCTCCGGCGTGGCAAATTTTAAAGCTTCCTTGGCGCAGTCTGTCTGATACGCGGCTTCTATCTGCTGAGAAATGCTAAGCTCCTGGGTATTCACCGTCTCTGCCCCGCCAAAATGTTCGTCTACCGACACATTAATTCCAGAATTGCGGTTTGTACGCACTGCTGTTAGAAGGTTTTTCATGGAAAGTTCCGCCCCCTGCTGCACCAGCGCTCCAATTACCGCTCCGTCCGTCTTATCAATCTGATTCAGCATCCGGTAAATACCGATATAGCTGTCCCGCTCTTCCTGTGTAAGTTCATGGCGCTGCTCTAATTTCCACAGATACTTGCTGAACTTCTCCTCGCCTCCGGCGTCCAGCTTATGCTTAATCTCTTCCGCCTTAACATTCAGTTCTTCCACATTCAGCTCCAGGGGGTTCACACCCTCCCGAATCATCTCCATCACCACAGACGGGGTAAGATTCTGGAACAGGTTCTGCACCTTCTGGTCTGCCGCTTTCATTTCCATCACGGACTCCGGATTGACTGCCATCTGATTATACGCAAGAATCCTTACCGCTCTGCGGTTCGCCTCAGAAGTCTCCATATTAAGGTCCTCTAATATATCATCGACATTCTGAAACGCCTTCTGTATAGAGTCTCCCAGATCTGCCCTGGGCTGCGTCTGCAGCGTCTCATAGGCTTCCCCGGCGCGCTCCATCTGCGCCTGTCTGGCAATCCCTTTCCCATGAATCTCATCCACGCTGTCCTGGTCTGTATGTACTTCTCCCAGAACATAAGCAGGAACATTCTGCAATTCCCGGGTTTTCGCCATAGTATCAGCAAAAATCTCCGTATGTTCCTGCGTCGCCTCGATATTGTTCTGGTTCAGCAGACTGGCGTAATAGGCATGTTCCTGTGCTTTGAGCTGATCTACCAATTCCTGCAAAGGCTGCGTCTCAATGGAAATTCCCTGTCTCAGCAAACTGTAATTTGCCTGTGCCGTCATGATCAGGCGAATTTCCTCAAGCTGGCGTTTTGCCTTAAGAAAAGATTTATCCTCTTTTGCATAATCCGGAATCTCACGGTTCCTGTGCGCAGCCTGTTGTCCCTTCCCTGATAAATCCCCGGCGCTGTTCTGCGCTTCCTTAAGACTCTCTATCGTAAGAGGAGCGCCCTTCTCCACCACCGTCCAAAGATCGGCGTCTGCAGCGCGTTCAATCGTCTCTGCTGCCTGCCGCGCACGGTCTGTATTGCTGTAACCGTCAAGAATCACCGCATCCTGGGGACGCTGCCCTTCCGCCATAGCCTCCGCCATAGCTCCAATCACCTGATCTTCGGCCGGCGGAAATTCCGCGCTTTTCAAGTCTAAAACATAATTAAGATTTTCTGCCGTCAGGGGAATCTGCTGTTCAATCATCCACTGGCTGCAGGAAAGTGTCGTATCGTTTACCTCACGCCCCGCCCCGGTAATTACCTGGCTGATCTGCGCTTTCATTCCTTCGTCCATTTCAATCGCAGAAGGAGACTGACTGGACGTCCCGCCCGTACTGTGCTGCGCCATATACAGGTTCTCCACAGTTGGGGCAAGGTCGTTGTCCAGCATATATTTTACCGCTTCATCGCTGCAGGATGTAAGAGATTCTGCCTGCTGCATGGCGTCCTGACAATCGGCAAGATTTTCCTCCGTAGCCGGAAGATCGGCATTCTCAATGGCTGCCTCTAACTGCCTTGCCTCCCCTGCGCTTCCTGCCATCTTCTCGAGCTGTTTCGCATCCGGCGTATCGCCAAACACACTGATATCTGCGCCTGCCTTTGCAAGCTCCATCTTTATTTTATCCGTTACTGTAATAATTGTGTCCACATCCGAATCGCTGAGCGAATATCCTTCCTCTTCCATCTTACCGCAATCGGCTGCAGTCACGGTGTTCGATACCACCTGCATTTTATCCTGCAGAAGCTGTGTTTCCATCTGTTCCGCCTCCTGGCGGATCTGTTCCAATTGGGAATCCCCGGAAAAGAAGGGTTTGTCTACCGTCGTCTGCTGCACAGAGACGACTCTTCCCGTATCCTGCTCAGTCTTACGGACAGTCTCTTCCTCTGTGAGAATGGAAACATTCCCTTTAATCTCCACTCTATTGGCTGAATTGGTAATTTCTGCTAAATTACTGTTATCTACTCTCATATCCGCGCCTCGTTATCCTCTATCCTCATTGATCTTTTGAAGAAGCATTTTTGTATCATGAAATGCTGCTTCTGTCTTTAAGTATTTCGGTAACAAAAGGCAAAAACTTTACTCGATATATCCCAAAAATATATTTCCGGCGCCTCCAAAAAACGCGTCGCTGTCCTGCAGTCCCATTTTTCTGGCTTCATTTTCACCGGAACGGTAGAGAATGGTATTATGCTCATCGTACCCCACAATGAGAACCGCCTCCTGTCCCACCATGGCAAATACAGGGGTTCCAAGACTCACATAATACAGCACCTGGTTTACGCTGCATCCCGAAAGATCGAGCACCTTCTGGTCGGCAAGCGCCTCTGTTAAAATTTCTCTGGGCGTCTCTCCTCTGGCAAGCAGGTCTTCCACATCAATACTCAGTTCTTCCGTCTTTAACAGGTAGGTCAGACAGCGGGCTACCGAATTTTCACTGAGCACCTGCGCATCCACCGTGCCCGGGCCGATCATAGGCTGACTGGTGTTTCTTCCCCGGCGCCAGATATATTTCTGCCTGGCGCCAACCACTACGCCCATGTTTTCATCCGCACGCTGAACCGCGTCTGTGACAGAAGAGGTCGACATCAGGATCTTTCCCCCGCTGTAGATATAGTAATTTTCCTCCTGCCTGTCCGTCTGAAGTTCTACTTCGCGTTCTTCTTCCAACACCACTTCACGCGGAACCTTTACCTGAGGATTTCTTGCCAGTTCCGCTTCCTGGTCCGGAAGCGCCAGCAAAACCTGGGTCTGTTTTTTCTCCGTCACCATGGTGTCCACTGAAATCAGACGGTTGGTGGCAAGCTGCTGATTCTTAATCGTATCCTGCTCCGCGGGCGTCCATCCATATTCCGTCCTGGTTTCCCTGTTGAGGAAAATCGTATCCTGCTCCACATAGGCGTTGGACACATAATATCCTTCCTTCTGATATTCCTTAATGATTTTAGAATTTTTATCTGCAATGGTAACTTTATACATGGGGAATCTGGAATTTCCCGCATGGTCCGCCGCAACATCTTTGGCTCTTACCGTTCCATAAACAAAATCGCTTTCCACAAATCCCACAGGTTTTAAATACTCTGCGCCTTTCCCTTTTATGGTACGCACCTCTTCCCCTTCCAGATCCATAATTTTCAGCGTATTGGTAAGGTTTTCTCCCCCCTTCTGCCAGGCTATATACCTTCCATCCTGAGAAACCGCATAGCTTCCGGAACTTAATTCCGAAATCACAATTTCCGCCTTGCGTGAAGAAAGATCAATCTTATAAAGTTTTCCATCCGCCAGCAGATAGAACATATTTCCGTCGCTGGCATAAAAAATCTGTCCCCAGTCTGCCTTCAGCATCTCATAGGAGCGATTGGAGGGCAGAAATAATTCCTCCTCCACCGTATTTCCCAAACTGTCATAATGATAAACTCCAATTCCAGTCTGGCCTTCATGATGTCCCCGGTTCATATAGCCGTATACTACAAAATCCATACTTCCAGTCTCATCAATGCGCATAATTTGTATCTCATGCTGCCCATTGTTTTCTCTTTCAGATATTCCTTCAGGGTCAAGGAAACTGAATACCTGAGAAAGCTCATGGCTGTCACTGTTATAAAGCCACAGCTCCCCTTCCTGCACAAAAGAAATAATATTTCCCTTTTCATTTGCCTTATATTTTACATTTGCGGACGCGATACCCAGCAGGAGACGGTTGTTGTCCACAATACCGTTTTCTCCGCGGAAAATCTGATTCATGTTACGTTCATAATTCAGCAGATACATGCGGCTGTTGATACTGTTATAGCGCACGCGGTAATACTCTTCCACATTGTAGTACTCAACCTCCCCCTTGTCTCCCGCCGCAGTTACCACATAGCGGAGCACAATGGTATTATAGGAACTTCCCATCTCCTTAATGGAAGGAACCGGCTCCTCCAAACGCTTCCCTGCAAAATCTCCCCAGCTCACCTGTGAGAGACTGGAATGAATCGTTACTTTCTGCAAGGTTGTATTGTCCGCCTTGCCGTCGGGTTCCAGATAAGTTGCAAGGTTTTCCGCCTGCGCCTTGTCAAAGGTCTGCGTGTGAAATTTCATTACAAAATCCAGAGATTCCCTGGTATAATAATCTTTTTCGCGGATAATTCTGGTATAATAATACACAGGCTTTCCATCACTGACCACCTGAAAAATCAGCACATATTCCGTATCCTGTTCCAGAATATTTTCAAATTGCAGTTCCACCTTAACTTCCCCGTTTTTTTGAGAAAAAGCGCTGATTTCACCATTTTCAATAAGGCGCTGCATGTCCATAGACCGCACCTCATACGAAATCCCCTCAATCTGGTTCTGAAAGGTCCTGATGATCACCGGAAGCGTCAAATCCTCACGAAGAGGCGTAATGGTATCGCGCATCGCCGTGCCGTCCATCTCCTGACGATACCCGTACAGTTCGTTGATTCTCCTATTATCCCGCTCTAAATAGACCATCGGCAGCGTCGCCGACGCCATCTTTGAAGTTAAATCCACCTGGCTCTGCTGATTAAAAAGACCCATACAAACTACGGTTGCCGCAGATACCAGCAGCAATACTGCTATCTTAATTATGCCTTTACGCATTCTGCCCTGTCTCCTTCTTCTCTATCCTCTGTATCTTTCTGTGCCAAAGGTTCTGCAAAAGAACCGCCTGTCCCTTCGCCGGTTCCTTCCTGCAGCGCCGCCAATGTGGGATTGACCTGCAAAAACTCCATGATCCTGCGGTAATCCTGGCTGCCTGTTTCCGTTCCCCGCTTTATCCCCCGAATCAGTATATTTTTCGGAGTATGTTCCATATCTATAAATTCAAGAATCTGTACCTGATACCCTTTGCTCTCCAGAATCCCGGCGCGGAGCGCGTCTGTAAACAGCGCCGCCATCCGCTCTTTGATCAGTCCGTACTTCCATACCGGCCCCAGAAGCTCATTTTTCATCTGGCCGTTTAATTCATGCTGACAGCAGGGAACGGACAAAATCACGTTCGCGCCCCAGCGAATTGCCTTATCCAATGCGTAATCTGTAGCGGTGTCGCAGGCATGAAGCGTCACCACCATATCCACCTGCTGCACGCCCTGATAACCGGCAATATCCCCCACGAAAAAATCCAGACCCTCATAACCATATGATGCTGCCAGCATCCGGCATCTGGCGATGACATCCTCTTTCAAATCCAGGCCGATAATATGTACCTGGTATCCTTTCAGTTTTTTCAGATAGTGGTACATGGCAAAAGTCAGATACGATTTCCCGCAGCCGAAATCAAGAATCGTAATTTCTCTGTCCCTGGGAAGCTCCGGAAGAATATCTTCAATAAATTCAAGAAAACGGTTAATCTGCCTGAATTTATCATATTTTGCATGAACAATCTTTCCTTCGCCTGTCTGTACTCCCAGATCTACAAGAAAATCCACCTTCTGTTCCGGATCCAAAATATATCTTTTCTTTCTATTATGGGATAAATCCTGTTTTTTTACACAGGAAGACGTCTTTTTCTCTTTCATCGTTACCGTTCCTTTTTTACTCACCAGAACAGACGCCTGTCCGCTTGTGGAAAAAATTTGCATCTGGCGGAAGTTTTTCATCCACTTAAGAATCTCCTCCACGGCTTCCTGTACGGAAAGATTTTTGTGAAACACCTGTTTTTCCTGCTGAATGCTTGCCTGGAATACCAGTTTCTTTCTAATCAGTACGGGACGGAGACTGATTTTTACAGTCTCCGTCCTGGTTCTTGGATTACTGATAATAAGCCGTACCAGCATCTCATTCAAATATTTATATAATATTTCCTCTATTTTTTCCATAGTAACCCTTTCTCATTTTCTTTGGAATATCATCAAAGCCTGTTACCACCAGCGGCGGCATCTCTTATGTCTGCATCTGCGCTGATACATCTCGTTAAACAGCAATACTTCTATCAGGTTATGCAGTCCCGGATTTCTGGGCGGCGGTCCCGGCGGTCTTCCTGGTCCCCATCCCGGACCTCCTGGCGGCGGTCCCGGCGGTCTTCCCGGTCCCCATCCCGGGCCTCCTGGCGGCGGTCCCGGCGGTCTTCCCGGTCCCCATCCCGGACCTCCAGGGCCGCGCTGTGCAATCAGTGTTCCTTCTAATGGCAGCTCTTCTGCTTCCATATCCTGTTCCTGAAGCTCCTCATACGCACCTTCTTCGTACTGCTCTCGTTCATACTGTCCCATATCGCACTGCGCGACTTCCGTTCTGTTAAGATCTGGCTGGCTGTCCGCGGCAGAATCATAAATACGGTTTACAATCCTGTTCACCATCACACGATCGGGATATTCATCAAACATCAGGCTTCCTTCGTATTCCATTTTATCACATTCATCCTCTACCATTTCCTGGATGGAACGGACTTCTTTGGGATACATACCCTTTAATTTTTCCAAATCCCTGGCATATTCCAACTCTTCCATATAAACGGTCTGCATAGGATATGCCATATAAAAAGGCACTTTAGACATATTTTGCTGAGGGGTTTTGTAAAAAATTTCCTGTTTATAGTCCACAGTCTCTCTCCATTTTTTCTATCCCTATACTATATGCCTGATTTCCGGTTGTGCTACTCATGGAAACCGCGCCGCGCCAATGGCAGGCCGCTGTGTTCAAAAATTTTCCAGAATCTCATTGTGTCTCAGTATAGCATACTCTGCCGGGGTTTTCCAGAGCGTGTTTGAAAAATGCCTTCTGAGACCATATTGTCATTGATAAAGACCGTAAACTATGTTACTATTTTTCCGGATACCGCTCAACATTGCTACGTATTTCTTCAGAAAGGAATCCCTAAAATGAAACGAAAAAAAGCCATACTGCTTGTCAGCTTCGGCACCAGTTACCTGGAAAGTAAAAAGAAAACTATTGACCGGATCGCGGCCGATGTCAGAGACGCCTTCCCTGAGTATACGCTCTACCAGGCATGGACCAGTAAAATGATTCTCTCCCTGTTACAGACGCGGGACAACCTTCACATTCCCTCTCTGGAAGAAGCTATGGCAGAAATCACGTCCCATGGCATCGAAGAGCTTATTGTTCAGCCCACCCATCTGATCAACGGGCTGGAAAATGAGGTCATGATACGCACGATTCTAAAACATACATCCCCCGGACTGCAGGTTACGTTCGGAGATCCCTTGCTCACGACCACCGAAGACCACCGAACCGCACTGGCATGCCTCTTGTCAGAATATCCGGCTCTGCCTGCAGACGAAGCCCTTGTACTTATGGGACATGGCACCTCGCACCATGCCAACGCGGTTTATGCGGCCCTTGACTATATGCTCAAAGAAATGGGATATCCCAATATTTTTATGGGTACTGTAGAAGCTTACCCGGATTTGCAGACGTTAATCGCTCAGGTGAAAAAAACTCCGGCGAAGCGGGTACATCTCTGTCCCTTCATGCTGGTAGCCGGAGACCATGCCAATAACGATATGGCCGGAGATCAGAAAAGCTCCTGGAAATCTCTTTTTGAAGCTTCCGGCTACGAGGTCATCTGCCACCTCAAAGGGCTTGGCGAATACGCGGGCATCCGAAACATCTACCTGGAACATTTAAACAGAGCAGCGGCAAATTAACCTGCCGCTGCTCTTCTTATTTCAGCGTATGTTCAAAAAATACGCTGTTATTTTTCTAATACTGGAATACTGCCACTCCATAAGCCGGAATCGGATATGCAAAGGAAAATGGACGGTTGTCGCATTCTTTCTTCACCGCTTTATAAATCAACGGACGTTTCTTGCCTTCTCCTCCATATTTCTTTTCATCGCTGTTAAAAATCAGCTTATACTGTTTCTTTAAAGGAACTCCAACCCGGTAGTCTTCCCATTCCATCGGGGTAAAGTTACAGACAAATAAAAGATTATTCTTGCCATTTTTACTCTTACGTGTAAAACTGAAGACACTGCGGTAATTATCATCCGCATTAATCCATTCAAAATTATTCCAGTCACTGTCCGCCTCATACATCGCCGGGTATTTTCTATACAAATGCAGTAAATCCTTGAAATACGTCTGAAGCTGCAGATGCTCCGGTTCCTGCAAAAGGAACCAGTCCAGCTCCCGCTCCTCGCTCCACTCCCGAAGCTGTCCAAACTCCTGCCCCATAAATAAGAGTTTTTTGCCGGGATGTCCCATCATAAATCCATAGGCCGCTTTCAGATTTGAAAACTTCTCCCTGCCTTCTCCGGGCATCTTATTAACCATAGAACATTTTAAATGCACTACCTCGTCATGGGATAACACCAAAATATACTGCTCGCTGCTGTTGTAGCTCATAGCAAACGTCATTCTGTTATGGTTATCCTTACGGAAATAAGGATCAAGCTTCATATAATCCAGGAAATCATGCATCCAGCCCATATTCCATTTGTAACTGAAATTCAGTCCGTCTTCTTCTACTTTGCCAGTAACCTTCGGCCACGCCGTAGACTCCTCGGCGATCATTACCGCTCCGGGATTCCTTCCCAGGATCAGCGTATTGATATGCTTGAAGAACTCAATGGCCTCCAGATTTTTATTGCCGCCGTATTTATTGGCAATCCACTGACCATCCTGTTTTCCATAATCCAGATAGAGCATGGAAGCGACGGCGTCGACCCGCAGACCGTCAATATGATAATGCTCAATCCACATCAGCGCGCTGCCGATCAGGAAATTTTTCACCTCGGTTTTGCCATAATCAAAAATCTTCGTACCCCAGTCCGGATGTTCTCCTTTCTTGGGATCTGCATATTCATACAGGCAGCTTCCGTCAAACTCTGCAAGTCCATGGGCATCTCTTGGAAAATGTGCCGGAACCCAGTCGAGAATCACACCTATATTGTTTTTGTGCAGATAATCTACCAAATAGGCAAAATCCTCCGGTGTTCCATACCTTGAAGTGGGGGCATAATAGCCTGTTACCTGATAGCCCCAGGAACCGTCAAAGGGATATTCTGAGATTCCCATTAATTCCACATGCGTATAACCCATTTCCCTGACATATTCGGCAAGTCTCTCAGCAAACTCCCGATACGTATAAAATCCTTCGTCGTCTCTTCCGGGATGACGCATCCAGGAACCCGGATGCACTTCATAAATTGCCATCGGCTGACTATGGACATCTGCACATGCCTGGCGTTTCTCCATCCACTTCGTGTCAGTCCATTCAAAATTACTAATATCCGCTACTCTGGAAGCAGTACCTGGCCTGAGTTCCGCATAATTTGCATAAGGATCAGCCTTATAAAGCTGCTGCCCCTCCGCTGTTTCAATGTAAAACTTGTACAAATCCCCCACTGCGGCGCCTGGTACAAAAAGTTCAAAAATTCCCATTGGCTCAAGCCGCTCCATCTCGTCAGCATCTTCTTTCCAGTCATTAAACGTTCCAATTACCGACACTTTTCGGGCGTTGGGCGCCCATACTGCAAAATACACTCCAGCCTTGCCTTTTTCTTTTGCGGGATGCGCTCCTAGTTTCTTATAAATATCATAATGGGTCCCCTGACCCAGATAGTACATATCCAAATCTGAAAAATGTTCCATAGTCTCACTCCTGTTTCCTTAATCTTCAAAATCCTTTTCCCTTAAATACAGATACCCTTCGGGACTGAATTTCTTCCCGCCAAAAAATTTTTTCAAACCGCCGCGCTCTGCTCTGCTGATCGCCTCATCCAGTATTTCCTTGACTTCCGTTAAGGTGGTGGCCTCATCCAGCTTCTGGATATTGCTGATACGGTTATAAAGCGCCAATATTCCCATATCATCAATCTCACATTCCTGTTCCGCCGCATATGCCTTGGCAAATTCTACCAGTTCATCACTGGTAAACACCGGTATTCTGACGCGCTCTGTAAACTTACGGGCAAAATTTACATCCTGGCTTAAAGCCTTGTCAATTCCTTTTCTGGTATCTTCCATAATTACCAGAAGCCCGTCTGTGTTCTGTTCCATCAAAAGAGATAAGCCCGTAGCCGTTTTTTTAGAAATATCGCCGGCCTTTTCTATAATTAAATATCCTCCGGCAATCTTACGGAGCAATTGGGGAAGATCCTTCTGATTCAAAGATTCTCCGGTAATTTTCCCAACCTTTCCTCCCGGACGTCCGCCGCTTTTTTGGATTGCCTTTATAAAATCTGTTGCCAGCACTGTTTTACCGCTTCCTCTTCCGCCAGTAATCAGAATATTACCGCTGGAAGATGTGTTATCCCTGCCTTTTCTGTGCAGCGCGCCTTCCAATGCCTGGCAGAGCTGCTGTTCCATACCGGTAATCGGAACAAAATAAGAAAATATTTCTTTCTGCTCCTTACTCAATTTCCGAATGTGTTCCTCCGGCTCTTCCAGCTCAATCTTAGGAACGCTGACTTTCTCTTCCCGGGACTCGCGAGCCGCCTGAAATACGGAACGCAGATAATTGCCGGCGTCCTTTTCATCCTCCTGGCCGCCTCTCTCTGCTTCCTGCTCAATAAGTTTCTCCAAAGGAATCCCCGGCTCATCTGCTTCCGGCAGTTTCTGCAAAGGCACTTTTGTACGTTCCTGAGCTGCTTCTTCCAAATCCTTCGCGTTCCTGCCTGCACTCTCACGTTTCATTTGTTCCAGATATTCCTCTGGAATTGGTTCTCCTAAAATTCTGGCAGCCTCTTCCCAACTGGAAATATGATCAGAAACCATCCCTGTCTGACTGATATCTTCCGCTGTCCTGAGATCCGCAGACCTCTTCTCCTTTTCCACTGCCTGTACTCCTTGCGGAAACTGTTGATCTTTTGGCACTGCCGCTTCTTCTGGAAGCTGTATATTTCCCGGCATTGGCGCTTCTTCTGGATGCCGCAGATCTTCCGGCATTGGTACTTCTTCCGGAAGCTGTATATTTCCCGGCATTGGCGCTTCTTCCGGATGCCGTACTTCCGGTATTGGCGCTTCTTCCGGATGCCGTAGATCTTCTGGTATTGGTACTTCTTCCGGAAACCGCAAATCTTCCGGCATTGGTACTTCTTCCGGAAACCGCAGATCTTCCGGCATTGGTACTTCTTTTGGAAGCTGTATATTCTGCGGCATGGACGCCTGCTGCGGAAACTGCATTGCTTCCGCGATTGGCATTTCCTCTGGCAGATAGCTTTGTCCCGGCATTCCCGTACCCTCTGGCAGATAGCTTTGCTCCGGCATTCCTGTACCCTCTGGTATTGGCATTCCTTCCGCGATTGGCGCTTCCTCTGGCAGATAGCTTTGTTCCGGCGTTCCTGTACCCTCTGGTATTGGCATTTCTTCCGGCATTTCCATGCCATCTGCCATTGGCGTTCCCTGCGGCAATTCAACGCCTTCCGGCGGCTCATACTGCGGTGATGTCTGCGCCCTTTGCAAAAGCTCCATGTCCTGCAAAGGCGCCTGCGCTCCCTCCGGAAATTCAATTCCCTCCGGCATTGGTATATGTTCCGGTATAACGCCGTGTTCCATAGGACTTACTTCCATTGCCCCTGCATCCTCCGGCTGATACCCTTCTTCCGGATAGATCGTGCCCTCTGTCTGTTGCAGCAATGCTTCCTCTTCTTCAAATGGCAGATGATGCAGATAACGTTCTGCCAGCAGTTCCTGAGGCGTAACTCCCGCCTCCAGCTTAGGAATAATCTCATTAAGCCGCTTCAGCAGTTCCTGTGCTTCCTGCAGGGCGCGCGCCTTGGCAGATACCAGTCTTCTCTCCTGAGCCGTGGCCATTGCCACTTCCGCCGCCTGTCTGGTCCTCTCCCACTCTGCCAGCACATCTTCAATATCCATTTGTCCATTTACCTGAGATTCCTGGACGGTTCCTCCCTGCACCGACATACGAACCTGTCCGTCCCAGTCTTCTGCCAGCAACTCCTCAAAATCATTTTTCAGAGAACCGTCGATCTCTTCCTCTGTCTCAATGTAACCGAACTGCTCTTCCTCTGGGGCAGGAACTTCCTCCTCCGGCGGCACCTGCAGATATGGGATCTCTTCTACCATCTTCTTGATGTTATCCATGGTATCGCTTACAAGCTCTTTGGTATTGGCATCCATAATCTGCTGCATACTCTTGGCAATTTCCGCCTGCAGGTTAGAGGTATTAAACCGTGCGCTTCCGGCGGCAATATCAGGAATCTTCACAGTTTCCTGAATAATTTCTCCGGATTCCAGCAGATCCGTGGGGCGAACTTCTACCACGCCGTCCCGAAACTGCTTAAACTGCCGGTATTTCTCTTCCTGCTCTCTGTTTAAAGGCTGATACAGCATTTTCAGCTCCAGCGCTTTTTCCACATATTTACCATCCCCAAACCAAAGGACCAGTTCGTCGCAAACCTCCACGCACCGCTCGCCATTGCCGGAACGATGATACAGATAAGCAAGCTCAAACGCCCACTCTTCAATATATTCCCGATCCTTAAATTCTTCCAGAATCGTAATGAGCTCCTCTATGCCTGCGCCGCCCAGTTTGGCAATCTGGTACCGAAGTATATATTTCTGATTATCGTAGGGCGCAACCTCAAGAAACTCCTCATAATATTCTTTTGCTTCATCAAGATTTCCCATTTTCAGAGCAACCAGCGTCAGACGGTACAGTATATTTCTCCCCACTGCCGCACGGTCATATGCCATTAAAAGGATTTCATGGCTGTCCTCATATCGTTTTACTCTGTCATAAATCTCTCCCACCATACACAGCGTTGCTGAACTCTTTACTTTCCTCCAGTTAACAGAATCTGCAATTTCTGCCGCTTTCTCATAGTCTTTTTCTTCCACCAGATTCTTTAACTGTTCCAGTTTTAGCTTATATTCGTATCTATCCAACTGTTTCACCTCAGAATTATGTTAAACGGTATATTACCCCCGATTATCGTCCATATTACCCATAGTTTAACATATTCTCCCTGCAGATGTCAAAAAATCTATTTTTTCTTTTGATTTTTGATGCGTTTCTTTGGCAGTTTCATGTTTCTCTTTTTTTGGGATTCTGGCCTTGCTTTCACTTCTTCCTCCTGATAATTCACCAGCTCATTGTGCTCCAGATCCAGTCTTTCCGCGTGTATGTAATTTTCACTGTCCAGCGGAAGCTGTTTCTTGCGCATCGTATAATTCAACGCCCTGCGCAGAATATAAAAAATCACAGCAAACAGGGGAACTCCGATGATCATACCCGGTATTCCAAAGATCCCTCCTCCCACAAGGATCGCAAACACCACCCAGAATGAAGATAAACCGGTAGAATCTCCCAGAATCTTGGGACCAATGATATTTCCGTCAACCTGCTGCAATACCAGAATGAATATTACAAAATACAGGCCCTGAACAGGATTTGCCAGCATAATGAGAATCGTACTCGGCACAGCTCCCAGATAAGGACCAAAAAACGGAATCACATTGGTAACGCCCACAATGACGCTGACTAATACAGAATAAGGCATTTTCATAAAATACAGGCAGATAAAACACAAAATTCCAATAATCAGAGAATCGAGAATTTTTCCGGAAATAAATCCTCCAAAAATTTCATTGCTCTTATGAACCGTATGAATCACAGCATTTGCTTTCTCTCCGGAAAACAATGCATAAACTACTTTTTTGCTCTGGCCGATAAAAATTTCTTTGCTCATCAGCACATAAATCGAGATAATAATACCGATTACCACATTGAACAGAATCCTCACTGCGCCTATGACCCCGGTGGTCAAACCTGCCACAATATTTTTCGTCTGCGGAAGAAATTCCGTCCTCGCCCAGTGCTCAAAAAATTCCGTTCCTTTGGTCAGTCCAATTTCGAGATAACCGGAAACCTCACTGTCATTGTCCACGTAATCGCTGATCCAGTCCATAAAACTGTTCACCTGCCTGGGCATTGTTCCAATCATACCATTGATGCTCTTATACAGCTCCGGGATTACCATCTGCAGCAAGACCCCAATCACCAGCGAAACAAACAGCAAGGCTCCCGCCACGCTTAAACCCCTCGCTGCCTTTCTGGCCTTCTCTTGCTCCTTCATCCTCTGCCGCAAAAAAGGCAGCAAAAAATGTTCCTCAAAATTCACCACCGGATTCACCAGATAGGCGAGCACCAGTCCTATGGTAATAGGCTGCAGAATCACCAGGAATTTTTCCATAATCCTGGTAAATCCGTGATAACGGTAGATCAGGAAAAAAAAGGAAATGGATCCTATAATTACCAGAAAGGAAATTAATCCCATTGCCAGATACGGCCTGATATTCCAGTCTGTTTTTTCATTTATCTGCTTGTTTTTTTGTTCATCCAAAATTAACGCAACCTCCTACTGCTGATTCAGGGCATTGCAGACCGCACGTTTGTACATTCCGCAATACCCTGTCTCATTCTGATTTTTACAGACTAACCTTTATAATAATTAATCAGGCAGCCTTTTAATATAATTGTGCGTTCATCCTCTGTCAGCTCTCCCATCATTAAGGTGAACTCTTTTAAGCCTCCGTCTTTCACCACATAAGCCGCAATCTCTGTCTTACGTTCTTCCACTGCTTTGCGGATATCAGGAATAAAAATATAATCACCGTTTGTAAAGGGAAGTTCGCCTTCCGGAATCAGGAACGGCAGCATTCCCCAGTTGATCAGATTCGAACGGTAACGCTTGGTGGCGTATTCATTAGCAATATTTGCCCAGCCTCCCAGCACTTTCTGACAGGAAGCAGCCTGCTCTCTGGCAGAACCGTCTCCCGGCTTCACTGCAAAGATTGTGCTTCCGAATCCCAGAACATCCGCGCCCTTATTCTCCGAGAAATCTTTGTCCGGAAACGCCTGATTGACAGCCGCCATCACCGGTTTTAATTCCTCCACAACCTCTAACGGGCAGGTTCCTGCTTCCACTGCCTTCTGCGCCTTCTGTATCTCCTTGGCGCGTCCCACATAGGCGGGATCCTTTCTGGACAGCGTAAACTCTGCAAGCCCCAGAGGATTCGAGCGATAAGAAGAAGTCTCGCCGGAAGGAATCAGCTCATCTGTGGTAGTAACCGGATCATGAATTTCAGAAACCACTTTTAACACCATATTTTGCGGCAGTTCACTCATCGCCGGCCAGTCCTTGATATTGGGACCAAACTTGATTTCCTGAGAAGGATCTGCCACGCCCTTGCTGTCAAATACCCGGTTCGCATAAATTCTGCCGTCAAAATGATATTTGGGATTCGTGTAATACACATCCATATCCGTAGCAGGCGTCAGATATCCTTTATTTGCCGCAGTAGCCGCTATGGAGCGGGCGTCCATCAGCGCCACAGAAGCAATCTGGCCGCTTTGCAGCTTGCTTCCCTCCCGGTTGGGGAAGTTTCTGGTAGAATGACGGATGGAAAATCCATTATTACTCGGCGTATCTCCTGCTCCAAAACAGGGACCGCAGAATGCCGTCTTGAGAATGGCCCCCGTCTCCATAAGCGTCTCTGCCGCGCCTGTTTTCATCAGTTCCATATAGACAGGCATACTCGCAGGATAAACGCTCAGCGTAAATTCATCGGAACCAATGCTGGCGCCCTCCATAATATCCGCCGCCGCGCTGATATTTTCAAAACCGCCGCCTGCACAGCCGGCGATAATCCCCTGGTCGACATAAAGCCTGCCGTCTCTCACTTTATCCTTCAGTGTGAAATCAACCGCCCCGTCCAGGCTGACTTTCGCCTTTTTCTCACAATCGTCAAGGATGTCCATAAGATTGGCGTTCAGTTCCTCAATGGTATACGTATTGCTGGGATGGAACGGCATGGCGATCATAGGCTTCACCTTGCTCAAATCCACTTCTATCATGCCGTCATAATATGCGACCTGTCCCGGATTCAGCTCTTTATAATCGCCTCTTCTTCCATGAATCTTATAGAACTCCTGAATTGCTTCATCCGTTCTCCAGATGGAAGACAAACAGGTGGTTTCCGTAGTCATAACGTCAATTCCGATACGGAAATCCGCGCTTAAGCCGGACACTCCCGGTCCTACAAATTCCATAACCTTATTATTGACATATCCATTGGCAAATACGGCTCCGATTATGGCGAGCGCCACATCCTGAGGCCCTACTCCCTTTTCCGGTTTCCCTGTGAAATAAACGCCTACCACCTCAGGCATATTGATATCATAAGTTTTATTGAGAAGCTGTTTTACCAGCTCCGGCCCGCCTTCACCCATGGCCATGGTACCCAGCGCGCCGTAACGGGTATGAGAATCGGAACCGAGAATCATCTTACCGCCTCCTGCAAGCATTTCTCTCGCATACTGGTGGATGACTGCCTGGTGAGGAGGCACATAAACGCCTCCATATCTCTTGGCGCAGCTCAGCCCAAACATATGATCGTCCTCGTTGATCGTCCCTCCTACCGCGCACAGCGAATTGTGGCAGTTGGTAAGCACGTAGGGAACCGGAAACTTCTCCAGTCCGGAAGCCCTCGCCGTCTGAATGATTCCCACAAAAGTAATATCATGGGAGGTAAGTTTATCAAATTTAATTTTTAATTTGTCCATTGTTCCAGAGGTGTTATGCTCTGAAAGAATCTCATAAGTGATCGTACTGCGCGCCGCTTCTTCTCTGGTAACTGCAGTTCCCGTCTCCTTCTCGATGGCGGCCGCCGCCTGTCCATCGTCTGGGATCAGGGTCTGTCCATTTATCAAATACACACCGCCGTCATGCAATTTTATCATAATCTGTCCTCCTGATTTAAGTTGATAGGGCCATGCCCTTTTGACGCTCTTTATATAGGTAAAATAAGCCAATGGAAACCTCCATCGGCTTACTTTTCCCTATCCAAATATTATAAGATGCAAGCGTGGGAAATGCAAGGCTAAAATAGGAAACTTCCATCAATTTTCATCATTCGGCTCTTTTAGCAGCTGGGGCTGCTGTTTAAAACCAATCATCACTTTAAACAAATCGCCGTCCAGATAAATCTGAAACGTACCTCCCATCAGGTTCATAAGATTCTTGGCAATAGACAGCCCCAGTCCGCTTCCTTCGGTGCTTCTGGAAATATCTCCCCGGATAAAACGTTCCGTCAGTTCCTCTGCCTCAATATTCAAAGGATTTTCCGAAATATTTTTAATGGAAAAAAATACCTGTTCCCCGTCTGCATACATATCTACATAGACTCTGGTATGCTCCATGGCATATTTTGCCACATTATTGAATAAATTTTCCAGCACCCGCCAGATCCGCCTTCCGTCGGCAAGAATCACTACCGACTCTCTGGGCAGGTCAGAAATTACATTGAGTCCCCGTTCCTCAAAACGCTCTGCAAATTCCCCTTCAGTCTGATATACCAGCTCTACCAGATTAATCCGCTCCAGTTCCAGCTTAATATTGCCTGAACTGATACGGGAAGCTTCCACCAGATCCTCGGCAAGCTGTTTCAGCCTTTGAGATTTGCTGTCCAGCACGCCAATATAGGTGCGCGCACGTTCATTTTCAAGCTTTTCCCGCTTCAGCAAATCCACGTAATTGATTATCGACGTAAGGGGCGTCTTAATGTCATGGGACACATTGGTAATAAGGTCTGCCTGCAGCCGTTCATTTTTCACACTGTTGTCCGCTGCACGCTGCAGCCCTTCCCCGATATCATTGACAGCATGGGCAAGTCTGCGGTTATCGCCTTTTAAGCCTTTCTCATCTATTTTATATTCCAGATCTCCGCTGGCAATCTTGCTGATTCCCTCCAGCACCTTATTGCGCTGCGTGCCTTCCCTGATAATCAAAACCGCTTCCACGCCGCATAATATACTGAACATTGCAACGCCTGTGACAAATACATCCTGATCATAATACATGGCAATCATCGGCAGAATCAGCACACACGAAAGAAGGTGCAGACCAAACCAGATCAGCATTTTTGTATGCGGCCTGCGGCTGGTAAATAACAGTCCGATTCCCTGAAAAAACCAGCTTAAAATACTGCCGGACCATAATACCCCCGCACGAATGCGCCGCACAAAGCTTAAATAAAAGATCTGCAAAAACGCCTCTCCCGCAAAGGTCAATGCGCCTGCCGCCATCAGCAGAGCAGTAAATTCGGCGCTGTTATATCGAACCAATACCATTCCGGTCGCCCAAAGGAACATGAGTATTCCTGTCATGGCTGCAAAAAACAGAATTTCCGTGGGAATCCGGTCCAGGAGATTTAAATGTACCTCTCCCGAATCATCCCGTTTTCCCGCCACAATACTCAGATAGATCACACAGGTCAGCCACAAAAGGATGCTGATCACCCCTCCCCACAGGCAAACCCGCAGCCAGGGATACATCTGGGTATATTCCTGTTTTGCTTCCCGGAACATATCCGCATGGGGAAAATCTGTGTCTACTCCTACAAAAATCACATTTCCTTTACTGCCGTATACCGGTTCAATATGCTGGTAAAAATAATCTTCCATGCCTGTAACATTGGTTTCCAAATGCATATTGCTCTCCAGATAATATACATATTTGCCAAGTCTTTTCCCAAAAGCCGGAAGTTCCGAAGCCTTACTGATCTCCGTGTTGGTATAAACCGTATTTTTTCTGCCCTCACTGATCCAGTAATATACATTGGTTCCCTGAGAAACTTTCTGATATATATTCAGACATCTACGGTATTCTCTGAGCTCCCTGCCCAATTGTTCCAGGGCATAGTTCAGCGCCTGAAAAGAATTGTACATATATTCCAACGTGCAGTCTCCGTTTATATACATCTGCCAGATTCCCTTGCCCTCCAGGGGAAGATAATCTTCGTTCACAAAATCATACGCCGACGACATGCTCACATATGCCATGCTGTCCATACTTTTCAGAAGCCACTTCAGCTCCTGCTCCGTCAATTCATAGAGCTGCCCATGAATGACTTTCTGGATTACTTCCTGATGTTCCTCTTCCTCTTGAGAAACATCTTCCAATACCTCAACAGACGCTTCCGAAACCTGCTCCTGGTAAGCCGTTTCCTGCTCCAGAGACCCGCTCTGCGAAACGCTGTACGAACCTCCATAATAATGCTCCACCTGCTCAATCACACTGTCACGCAGTTCAGGAGCCATCTCACGGATGTTCGTAACAGGCTTTTCTTCGCTGTATATGCTTTCGCCATTCTGAAAAATTGTCAGTCTCTGCTGGATGCTGTCCTGAACTTCATATTCAAGCATAAACTCAAAGAGCGACGTAGAATAGAACCTTGACCACTCTGCCAGATCTCCCAGTTTATAGGTAATCGCATTTTTTCTGTGCTTTTTGCCGGATATTTCCTGCTGTTCATAATACTGGTGAATATCTACTATTTTTTCCGGATCATAGTTTCCATCCGTCTCAAATTTTTTGCGAAGCTCTATAAATTCCAGAAGCCCCTTCGACGTCCCCTCGAACTGATCTGTAAAATAACCGGAGGATTCAAAAGGCAGATTCCTCTTCTCTCGGAAATTCAGGATATTTTTTTGAAACAATATCGTCAGAACCATGAGGCAGATCACAAATATCACGGCCAAGATCTGGCTCGCCGCCACCATCACCGCCTTCAGACCAATAGAATACCTCCATTTTTTCACTCAACCACCGCCTTTATTTCGCTGATTTTTCTATTTTGTAACCCACTCCCCAGACCACTTTTAAGTAACGCGGCTCCTTGGGGTTAATCTCAATTTTTTCCCGGATATGCCGGATATGTACGGCAACCGTATTATCTGCGCCAATGGCGTCTTCATTCCAGATACTTTCATAAATCTGATTGATGGAAAATACTTTACCCTGGTTCTTTACCAGAAGCAGTAAAATATTATATTCGATCGGCGTCAGTTTCACCTGTTCATCATCCACCACCACTTCCTTCAAATCATCATTGATAACCAGCCCTCCTACCTGGTAAATACGTTTACTGTTCTCCGCCACATTTCCAAGCTGGGTATAACGCCGGAGCTGGGACTTCACCCTTGCCACCAGTTCCAGAGGATTAAAAGGCTTCGTAACATAATCGTCTGCTCCAATATTCAATCCCAGAATTTTATCTGCATCCTCTGATTTTGCCGAGAGGATAATTATGGGAATGCTGCTGTCCTCCCGAATTTTCAAAGTGGCGCGGATTCCATCCATTTTAGGCATCATCACATCAATGATCAGAAGATGAATTTCCTGTTCTTTCAATACCTGCAGCGCCTGTTCTCCATCGTACGCTTTCAGTATATGATAGCCTTCCTGCTGCAAATAAATCTCTATGGCGTCTACAATCTCCCTGTCATCGTCACAAACCAGAATACTTTTCATTTTCTTCACCTCTCTCTTTCCTATCAGGATTCTTTTATTATACATGAAACCAGACAGTGTGCAAAAGCCATTTTTTCATATACTCTGTATGATTGATATTTTTTATTATATCAGGCGCTTCTTAAGTATCTGAGAGGTATTTTATTAAGATTTATTAAAAATAACGCTTCGTCCGTTTCGCAGTCCCGAAAAGCAAAACGCTCTTTCACTGTTATATTTTCTCAGATTCGGGGCACACTGAGAAAAAAGGAGACAAATCATATGAAAATTGCATTTTACACCACAAAACCCTATGACCGAATCTGGTTTGAACCAATGGCAGAACAATATCACATGGACATTCTCTTTCTGGAGGCTCCCTGCCGACCGAATACGCTGGATCTTGCCTCCGGCTGCGACGCCGTCTGCATTTTTATTAACGATCAGATCAGCGCGCAAATGATTGACAGACTCTGCGAAATGAAGGTCAAAGCCATTCTGCTGCGCTCCGCCGGATTTAACCATGTGGATATAGAAGCTGCGCGCGGGAAACTTCACGTACTGCGGGTTCCCAGCTATTCCCCGGAGGCAGTGGCGGAATACGCAACAGCCATGCTGCTGACTGTAAACCGTTTTACGCACCGCGCTTACACCCGCACCAGAGATTTTAACATGAGCATCAATGGATTAATGGGAACAGACCTGCATCAGAAAACAGCCGGAATCATCGGCACCGGAAAGATCGGGCAGTCCATGATCCGCATTCTCAAAGGCTTTCGCATGAAAGTATACGCTTACGATCTCTATCCCAATCAGAACCTGGATGTGGAATATGTGGATCTAAAAGAGCTTTTTGAAAAATCCCATGTGATCTCTTTACACTGTCCGCTTACAAAGGAAACTCACCACATTATTGACAAGGACGCCATCCGCGCCATGCAGCAAGGCGTCTACCTGATCAATACCTCCAGAGGCGCCCTCATTGATACCAATGCGCTTATCGACGGCCTGCTGGAAAAGAAAATTGCCGGGGTGGGACTGGACGTCTATGAGGAAGAAAGCGGCGTATTTTATGAGGATCTTTCTGATAAAATCATTCAGGACAATACTCTGGCAAGACTGATGACCTTCCCCAACGTGCTCGTTACCTCTCATATGGGATTTTTTACCTCAGAGGCCATGCAGGCCATCGCCATTGAAACGATGGAAAATGCGCGCGCACTGGAAAAGGGACTGGAACTGGTAAATGAGGTTTGATCTCATCTGCCCGTTCCAGCCCTTACATGTCTTCCCTTTATTGACTGTTTGATTTCCTGCCGAAAAGAAATCTTCGTTCTTTTTTGCCGGAGCCGGCGGTCTCTCCGGCAGCTCCTTCTTTCCATTTAAAATATTCTGCGTCCAGGTCCACCCGGATCTCAGGCGCTTCCTCTGCTGACGCCTCCTCCCGGAAGACATTTTCAATCGCCTCGGACATATCTTCAATCTCCAGATTCTGCTCCTGGTTCCTGGCTGCCCTGCGGCGAAGGCTCTCGGCAAATTCTTTGCCTGTAACCCTTGCCAGGCTCTCTTCTTCTTCCTTCCTCGGATTAATCTCCGGCTGAGTCAGGCCATAAGACTTGCCTGTACGCTCAAAATATGCCTGATTTACCCGAACCTCCGGCTGAACGGCTGAATAGGATTTTCCTTCATTCTGAATGCGCTTCTCTTTGCGCTCTTTCACTTCTTCCAAACGTTCCCGTTCCAGCTTTTTATTAATTTCTTCAATTATTTTTATGTACTTTTTCGTATCCGCAAAATCCTGAAGCTGCCCGGTCAGCTCCAATTGATTATGGCGCACCCGCTCCCGTTCCTGCTCCATTTCCGTATTCATTCTGCGGAAGATTTTCTGCACAGATTCATTGGCGTCTTCCATGATATGGCAAATCCGGTTTATGGCATCATCTGTATACATAATGGAAGCAGCGTAAATATCATCGGCGTGATTGTTTGCCTTTTGGATAATCTCTTCTCCGCGTTTCTCACATCTGCGCTGGGCAAGCTCATGCTTCTGGCTGGTCATCTCATACTGGTCCATAACTTCATAAATCGCCAGATTCAACTGTTCCAGCAGACCAAACACCTGATTCTTTTCCACAATAATCCATTCGCCTGCCTGATCGTAAGGCTTGCTGGCAGAGAACAAAAGATGTATGTTCTTTAAAATATGTTCTACTTTATCCTGTACACTCATAGGTTCTTCATTCCTCTGATTTGTTTCTCATTTAATCTATCTTATGCAAAATGGATGTCATAAATCTAAAATTCTTCATGATGATTTCTTTCTATTATATCCAAAGCCTCTTGCCATGGCAAGAATATTTTAATTTTTGAGAAAGGCATTCACAGCGCAGACCGCAAAGATCTTACGCGAATCCTGCAAGCTTCTTACACCAGCCTTACATTCACTTACATGTTCCTGTCTGCGCTTCAATCTAAATACATAATATGGTAAGATACTTCCAAAATAAATCAGATACAGAAAGGACTATGGTATGGTTTTTGAAAAACTAAACAAAAATGCTTTAAAATGCATGTACACAGCTACCGGGGCGGGCGTTCTGATCTCTATGGCAATCCTCACCGGACTCATGTGGTATTTTGCTCTGTTTTCCAACGCGCTGCTTGCCGGCGTCTATCTTTTTGCGATGCTTCTGCTGGCGGCAAACGCTGTTATTTCCCCGCCGTTTCGCTACAAAAGATACCGCTATGCCATTAATGATACCTGTATTGACCTCCGGGAAGGTTACCTATGGACCGAAGAACATATTGTGCCCTTAAACCGCCTTCACCAGATTTCCATGAATCAGGGACCCATTGACCGTATGTACGGTTTAACCAAGGTTGTCGTTACCACCGCGGGCGGCGAAGTGACGATCCGTTTTCTGGAATACCAGCGGGCGCAGAAGATTGCCGACGCCTTAACAGCTAAAATCAATGATCTGGCTTTGCTTTCACAGAATGGAGGACATCATGAATAGAAAACCCTTTCACTGCCATCCTTCCATTATTCTCGAAAAAGCCGGGGGCTTTGTCATTGCCTGGCTGCTGATTTTACTTTCGCAGGCAGACGAGTTTCTGCCCGTGCTTTTTTCCGGAAAGCTGAACGAAATAACCCTGGAAACCGTCCTCGTTCTCCCGGTATTTCTGCTGCTTTTGCCAGGGCTGATTGCCGGATATCAATTTCTGGTATGGAAAAAAACATGGATCTCTCTCGATGAAAATACTTTTATTATAGAAAGGAATACGTTTACCCGGAAAAAGAAGGCTTACAGTATTTCCCATATTGCCAATATCAATACAGAGCAAAACCTGTTCGAGCTGCTGCTGCATACCTGCCGGATAAAAATTGACCTGGATAACGCCGCCGACGCAGAATCCACCGATATATCCATTGTCCTTTCCTGCAAAAAAGCCCGGGAATTAAAGACGCTGCTTCTCTCTCTGCGTCAAAATTCCCACATGCGAAATCCAGCGGAACATCTTACAGAAACAGACAATCTGCAAACTTATGTTTCCATGCGTGAAATTCTGGTACACTGCGTCTGCAGCCTTTCCGGCGGATTTTTATTCGTTTCCGTCCTTATGCTGACATGCGGTATCATCCTGCTCTCTGGCGGAACAATTTCTCTGGAAGAAATGCTGTGGGAACATAAAAACGCCGATTTTTCCATGAAAATCCTGGCCGTCAGCATTCTTATCATAAGTTACAGTTACCAGATCATCCGGCGGCTCCTCACATTTTACCATTTCAGCGTTTCGCGCGTGGAAGATGAGCTGAGCATACGTTATGGATTTTTCCGAAAGCAGGATTATATGATTCCTGTAAAAAATATTCATGCATTGCGCATCGTTCAGGCGCCGATTGCCCGGCTGCTGCATTTGTATGAGGCGCAGTTAGTCTGTATCGGAGTCGGAAACGGAGAGGAAGAGCTGGCGCAGTTGACATTGTGCTGTAAAAAAACTGCTCTTAATAAACAGCTTTCCGAAATTCTGCCGGAATTTTCCACAATCTCCACAGACGCGTTAAGGCGTTCTCCACGGAAGTCATGGAAGATGCATTCTGCCGCCTTTTTATGCCAGCTCTGTGGTTTCTGCCTGATCCCTGCCGGCATTATACCATATTTCTTTCAAGATACGGCGCATTTTATACCTGCGTTATGCGGCGGAGCCGCTTTGTTTTTGTTACTGTACCGTTTACTGAAGTTTCTGTGTCAGGGCTATTGCCTGGGAAATTCTATGGTTCTGTTTTCCAACGGAAGCTTTAGCAAAACTATAACTTATATTCCTTACCGGAACATCCAGCGCCTTTGCCTGAAACAGAATCCGCTTTCTTCTCTGCTTCGTTTGCAGCGCGGCTCCGTCTATATCCTTGCCTCTATGCTGTCCAGAGAGATTTCTTTTCCTTATCTTAAGACGGAAGACGTGCAGAAATTAACAAAGAACATGATGCAGAGTAAAATCTGACATCATGTTCTTCATTCATTACAGTCTTTATCTATCAGAAACGGAAGTCACGTTCTCCCTTGTGAATATTGGCAAGATAATCGATCACTTTCTCTTTTACCTTAGGGTTGGTAATGACATTAAGCTCTTTTTCAATCAGCTTGTCGCCCACGGTTCTGGTTTGCTCTGATGCATAATCTTCCAGATATTCCTTCAAAGTCATCAGGGCATTGGGATGACAGCAGTTTACAATCTGTCCGCTCTTTAACAATGTCATGAAACGGTCTCCGGTTCTGCCTTCCCGGTAACATGCCGTACAAAAGCTCGGCACATAGTCCATCTCCATCAGCCATTTTACCACTTCATCCAGGGTACGGTTATCGCTGACGTCAAACTGTGCTGAATTTTCTTCTTCTGGTTCCGGCTGCGCGTACCCGCCCACGCTGGTTTTAGATGCGCCGCTGATCTGTGAAATTCCCAGATGAAGCACTTTTTCCCGACATGCCTGGCTCTCTCTGGTCGATACGATCATGCCCGTATAAGGCACTGCAATCCGAATACACGCCACAATTTTAGCAAAAATCTCATCCGAAATACCGTTGTCAAATACGTCCGGATCGATATCGTCCGCCCGGCGCAGACGGGGCACGCTGATGGTATGGGGACCCACTCCCTTGTAAGCCTCTAAATGCTCTGCGTGCATGAGTATTCCGGTAAAGTCGTACTGGTAATTATTCAATCCAAACAACACGCCCAGACCCACATCATCTATACCGCCGTCCATAGCGCGGTCCATAGCTTCTGTGTGGTAGGCATAATCATGTTTGGGGCCTGTGGGATGCAGTTTTTCATAAGATTCTTTATGATAAGTTTCCTGAAACAGAATATAAGTACCGATTCCCGCTTCTTTTAACTTCCTGTAATTTTCTATGGTAGTCGCCGCAATGTTTACATTCACACGGCGAATCGCTCCATTCTTATGTTTGATGCCGTAAATGGTCTTAATACATTCCAGAATATATTCAATGGGATTGTTTATCGGGTCTTCCCCTGCCT
This sequence comes from Lachnospiraceae bacterium, assembly GCA_910575155.1. Taxonomy (GTDB): domain Bacteria; phylum Bacillota; class Clostridia; order Lachnospirales; family Lachnospiraceae; genus Petralouisia. The sequence continues at coordinate 12,056 of CAJTDX010000011.1, read as the reverse complement.
CCAAAGCCAGACGCTTGTGCCCCATATCCTGTAACGCTGTAACCTCTTTGACAATTTCCTCCTGCGTCAGTTTTTTTCTGGCAATATGTTTGTTTTTCAGATGATACGGACAATATTCGCAGCCGTTGATACAATAGTTGGATAAATACAGGGGCGCAAACATGACGATACGGTTTCCGTAGAAATCTTTTTTAATCTGTTCTGCGAGCGCATATATTTCCTGATTTTTATCCTCCAGTTCGCAATCCAGAAGCACGGCCGCCTCGCGGTGGGACAGTCCTTTGCGCTCCCTCGCTTTTGCCAGGATTTCATCAATCAGCTCCCGGTCGTTCTTATGTTCCTGCGCGTACGCCAGCGAAGCCAAAACTTCCTCATGACTGATAAACTCCTCTGCTTTGGGTGACATTACGTTATACATGATTTTCCTCCTTTATCTGACTGCGATAATCGCCGCGGTCAATAACCAGTTCGTATCCAATATTTTTCATTCTCTGATTCAGGCAATTTCTGCACTCCGCCGCTTCATCTCCGGTACAGATTTTATTGTCGTATAATTCATATTTCTTGCGCACAGAAGTTGGGGAAAGATTGGGCATAACCACGTTTGCCCCCGCCTGGATGCCTTTTTCCCTGCCCAGCGGGTCAATGGTGCCCAGCGCAGTTGTCGCCGGAAGCAAAAGTGCGGGCAGCATAACCCTCAGCAGCCCAATCATATACAGGGTCAATTCCACAGTCCCCCCTGTTTCCTGGAAAAACGGGGTTTCGTGATGCGGTACAAAGGGACCGATCCCCACCATGTGAGGCTCTAATTCCCGGATAAACAGCATATCTTCCGCCAGGTGTTCCGGCGTCTGACCAGGACTCCCCACCATAAAGCCCGTACCTGTCTGATAACCGATTTCCTTTAAATGCCACAGGCACTGCCTGCGGCGTTCTGCCGACAGTTCCGGCGGATGAAGGCTTCGGTAATGCTGGTCATCCGCCGTCTCATGGCGCAGCAGATAGCGGTCCGCTCCCGCATGGAACAATTCCGCATAGCTCTCTTTGGAGCGTTCTCCCAGAGAAAGGGTCAGCGCACAGTCCGGATACTCTTTCCTGATTGCCCGCACAAGTTCCAAAAGCTTCTCCTGGGTAAACCAGCCGTCTTCGCCCCCCTGGAGCACAAAAGTCCGAAATCCCAGCCCGTAACCGCTGCTGCAGCATTCCAGAATCTGTTCTCTGGTAAGACGATATCTTGACGCCTGTCTGTTGCTTCTTCGGATTCCGCAGTAATAGCAATCGTTTTTACAATAATTGGTAAATTCAATCAGTCCTCTGGTATAAATGCGCTTTGCAAAATATTTATGCTGCCAGTACCTTGCCCGTTCAAAGAGATACTGCGCTGTCTTATCATTTCTGTCTTCAATCAGGGCAATCCATTCTTCTTTGGTAAGTCTGGATGTGTGTTCCAGCTTGTCGATTAATTGTATGGTCTGATACATAAATCCTCCCTGGTTTTAGTAAAAAATCGCGCAGAGAAGATTCATCTTCTCCTGTCTGCACCTGGCGTCCGTCAGCCTGCCGACATAGTTTTTTTGAACGCCCGAATGTATAAAAAACCCCGTACCGTTCGGTACAGGGCCAGCTAACACAGATCCGGCAAAACAATCCCGGTTCCATGGATCAGATATCGTTTCTCTCATTTATATGCTGCACCGTTCCCTTCAGGAGATCCTTGTGGTCTGGTCTGTTTGTTTATAATACATCAGGTTCACCGTCAGAGCTTCTTCCCGCTCACCTGTTCCGAATTATCGTAGCACATATTTTTTAATAATTCAAGAAAATTTTTGATAACTGCTCATTCAGGAATAATACTGGAAGCTCTTAATCTCCATTATAAGAAACACTCTTGATAAGGGCAGCGTTTCATAAGGATGTTAAAATAAAAGACTTTGTAAACAGCCAGAATGATTGAGTTGTAGGAAAATTCAAATTATATGGAGGAATTGCAAAATAGAAAAATCAATTTTTGACAAATTAGGTGGCAAATACGAAAGGCAAGGGGGTTACTTAACTTAAAGATAGTATATACATACAGCCTGCTGATACATTGCTTGCAGATACCCCGCAGAGACCAAACCATTTAGAAAAGGAGTTTTTGCATATGAAATCACTATTTGAACAGTTAGGCGGCACATATCACGGAGAAAATGGGGATCTGATTCCAGATTTAAGATTACCTACCGAAGAAGAACAGTCAGTAGGCATATGGGGGTGAGCGAGTGCCAGTGGCACTCAAGCTGCGAACCGACCGAGCCGACAGGCGAGAAAGCGGCATCTGGACTATCTAAAGCAGTACCACAAAGTTACATACACCAATCTTCTCACAAGTGGCAAACTGAACGCTTACCTTGCTGATATCAATGAGCAAGCACAGGAATGCTTTGAGCGGCTCATAGAGGATATGAAACAGGCACATGGGATAACAGAACAATTAAAATCTGAAAATCAGCTTATATGGGTACAAAAGCTCAATAATATAAGGGCTTGTGCAAGGGAGATTATAGTAAAAGAAATGATTTATAAATAAACACGCAAAGGCGGCAGAGAACATTGAAATCTTTGTCGCCTTTATTTTTTACATTTTTTCCTAAGAGATAATGCAAATTTGACAATTATTCTACAGCGTGTTATAGCACACTACTATAGTGGTAACTAAAAAGAATGAGGAGAAAGAAAATGGAAGAAGTGTTATTTGATAAGATGCAGAAATTAGGGCTGAACCTCTATGAATCTAAAGCCTATGCAACCTTATTGAAAGTCGGGACAGCCAATGCATACAAAGTAAGTAAGGAATCAGGCATACCCAGAGCAAGGATTTATGACGTGTTGGAAACGCTCACAAAACGGGGATTGGCTATGGTAGAGGAAAGCAGTGAAAATGCAAAAATTTATACCCCAGTTCCCAGTAAAGTTTTTTTAGAGAAAACAAAAAAAGAATGGGAGAATGATTTCGAGGACGTAACAAATGCCCTTAACAAATTGGAAATGGAGGCTGATAAACGGGATATCTATGTTTTTACAGTCAAAGGAAAGGAAAATATTATTTCATATTGCAGGCAGTTGTTGAGGGATGCAAGCCAGTATGTAATGGTTTCTATGTGGAATGAAATGTATGAGTTGCTTTTGCCCGAATTGGAGGAATGCCAAAATAGGGGCTGCAAGATTTTAGGGGTGTGCCATAATATTCAAAATCCAATGGATGGCATCGAAATTCATCATAGCGGAAAATACCATGATATGACCGAAAAACTTCATTGGTTTATTATTTCGGCAGATGGCAGGAAACTGCTTTATGGATATTCAGCGGAAACAGACAGGGATGCATTTTATACCGAGGATGTAAGCCACATTTATCTTTTGGAGGATTATATCATGCACGATATGGTAATTAACCGTTTTATTTCAGAATATAAAAACGAGGAAAAATTATCCTCAATGATGGAAGATATATTAACAAAAATGGGAAAAAAGCAGGAAAGTTGGTAACTGTATGGAACATCAAATTGAAAAATCAAATAAATTAAGCGGTAAGATGATAGCGCTCATGGCTACAACAAGCGGAATTGCAGTTGCAAATATGGAATTGCAACACAAATGGTGGCAGGAATTGTCCATTGGGCAAGCGGAAAAAGACGGTAAAATTCCGTTTTTAATATACAGAAAATTAAGGAGGTCATTGAAATGGCAAAAATTTATCACGAAGAAGAATGCAGCCTGAAACCTTTGGCTGGCAAAAAGGTCGCAGTTATTGGCTATGGAAGCCAAGGACATGCCCATGCCCTTAATCTCCATGAAAGCGGCGTAGACGTAATCGTTGGCCTTTATGAAGGCAGTAAATCATGGGCAAAAGCTGAATCGGCAGGATTAAAGGTCGCTACTGCTAAACAGGCGGCAAAAGAAGCAGATATTGTCATGATGCTTGTTAATGACGAGAAACAAGCGGACTTATACAGAGAGTCCATCGAGCCATACATGACGGCGGGAAAATCCTTGGTATTTGCACATGGATTTGTAATTCATTATTGGCTTATTAAACCGCCTGCTGGTGTAGACGTATTCCTGATAGCTCCAAAAGGCCCCGGTCATACGGTAAGAAGCCAGTTTGAAGAAGGAAAAGGCGTTCCCTGCCTGATTGCAATCCATCAGGACGCGAGCGGTAAGGCAAGGGAAACCGCACTTGCATATGCCCTAGGGATTGGCGGGGCAAGGGCAGGCGTTGTAGAAACTACGTTTAAGGAGGAAACGGAAACAGACCTTTTTGGCGAACAGGCGGTTCTCTGCGGCGGCGTATCTGCTCTTATCAAAGCAGGTTTTGAAACACTTGTGGAGGCAGGATACCAGCCCGAAATGGCATACTTTGAATGCTGCCATGAAATGAAGTTAATTGTTGACCTTATCAACAGGGGCGTTCTGAACATGATGAGATATTCCGTCAGTGATACTGCCGAGTATGGCGATTACATAACTGGGGAAAAGATTATCACAGACGACACCAGAAAAGCTATGAAAGGCATTTTAAAGGATGTACAAGAGGGAAAGTTTGCAAGGGAATGGCTGCTTGAAAATCAGGCTGGCAGAACTTACTTCAATGCAAAGAAGCAGATGGAATCCGAACATGAAATTGAAAAGGTAGGGGAAGAACTCAGGGGTTTAATGTCTTGGATGAAGAAAGAGAGCCTTTCATAGATATTATGGAAAAATGGATATACTGCCCTATTTGCAGCAGCAAGACCAGAACCAGAATCAGGGAAGATACAGAACTAAAAAATTTTCCTCTGTTCTGTCCAAAATGCAAACACGAAACCTTGATTGAAGTAACAAATTTAAAAATGACTGTCATCAGAGAGCCAGACGCACAGACGCAGAGCCGATGAATTTGCAGGTATGATTACCCGCTGTTCATTGGCTCTGTTTTTATTTTAGGAGTATAGCACTTCAGAGATGTTAGTTCCATGTCTTTACAGAAAATTATTACGGGAGGATTTAATATCGTTTTTGTTGGTCAGTAAGGAATTTCCCTGTCCTAAAAACAGAAATAAAATTTCATACCAGAGGAACTAAAAATACCTATATCCTTATGCCCGATTGGACTTATGTTCAGTCGGGCATTTTTATTGTTTTTCGCCGTCGTTCGCCGCCCTGCCAATCTAAATTTTAACATTTTTAAAAATTTCAGATTGGAGGAAAAAAGAATGGCATATAACAACGGACGGGAGAACAGGAAATGGCTTATCTGGAAAGAAACCGAGGAAAAAATATTGCGGGAGCACGGAGTTGATGAAATTACTATTGAACAAATCCGCATAGACGACAGGACAGACTTCAATTCCAACAGGCGGTTTTACCATTGGACAAGCAACTTCGGTGAACACCTTGAGGGAATGGCAGACAGGGAACAGAATATTGAGCTAAAGACTGTTGCTGATTTACTGGATGAGATTGAGGACGAAACTCTTTATCGGGCATTGCTTACGGTGGACAGGCGTATCCTGCAAATTATCCTACTGAAAATACAGGGCTATTCCACAAAGGAAATTGCCCCGGTTGTGGGATTGACAACGGGTGCTATCTATGCAAGGTTAGAGCATCTGCGGAAAAAACTGCGAAAGATTTTATAACCAGCTAATAAAGGCAGCTTTTTGGCGGGCTATTGGGTGGGAGATATAATTCTCCCATCCAATTTAAAATTATATGAATAAAATTTCTGTCCGCAGGGAATACTAAAAAATTTGCCCAAAATCTTGACGCAGATATAGCCGCTATGATATTCCGAAATACTCATAGGGGAATTAGAAGTAAGTCAGAAATGGAGCTGTCAGAATGACGCCAGATAAAATATTGAATTACTGCCTTCAAAATCTTGAGGGGACAGTCTTAGTTGAGAGTTGGGGCGAGAAAGGGATTTTCTATAACCCAGACCATATGCTGAAGCGTGGCGTTTATATATTGACGGTTAAGGAAAAAGACGGCGATAATGACAAAGGTTCTGGTTTAAACAGAGAGAACGTCTACCGTGTGAATCTGGGAATACGGAAAAGCACTTTTACAGAATTGTTTGGGGCAGTCCCAAAACGTCCGCCAGCAGGCGGCGTTGTAGATATGAATTATGACTTTACCGTATTGAATGAGATACTCCCCCATCCCGTCTACGCATGGATGACGTGGATATGTGCATTGAACCCCTCTGAAAAGACATTTGAGGAACTGAAACCATATATACAAGGTGCCAGTATGGAAAAAGTTTACGACAAATGTTGTGGTATTGATGTGCATAAAAAACTTATTGCTGCCTGCTTGAAATACGGCAAAAGGCAGGAAGACCAATGTTAAGGATGCGGATTCTTTTGAATCACCTTTATGAACTCAACCGACAGATCCGGGAACTGGATGATGACATTGACCATTTCATGAAGCCAGAAGAAAAACAGGCGGTGATGTCCATCCAGGACATACCAGGAATTGGAGAAATCAGCGCCCACCGTGGAAAAAAGCGGGCATATGCTGCGGTGGCCCATTCCATGTTCATAGCAATTTATCATATCATCAAAGACGGTGTTATTTTAAAGGATTTAGGCGCCAATCATTACACCTGGTTTAACAGGGAACGTAAAATCAATGCATACCTGAAAAAGTTAAAAGCACCTGGCTGGGAAGCCTCTGTAGTTGCCGCATAAGTTTTCCAGTTAGGTTCAGAAAGACCATTAAAGTTTGTATAGGGGTCGTCTGCGCTTTTTGGGCCACCCGGAAGTTAATGTTTCACAGTAAATAAAAAACAGGGAAACAACTCTGAATCATCAGTTATTTCCCTGCTTCATAGCCATAATATAAAATTTTCTGTTTTGCCGTTTTATACTGTCTGAAGCCCTGCAAGCTGTTCTACTTCCGCCACATTAAGCCCCGTATCTTCCGCAATTTCCTGAATTGTCATTTTCCCTCTTTTCAGCATCCTAAGCGCTGTTTCTTTTTGAGCTTCATTCATGCCTTTGTTCAAAATTCTCCTCGCTTCTGTTTCAATCAACACGCCTCTCATCATATCACCTACACCTTTCTGCACATTCTCATATTTCTGTGCGATTTCCTTAATCACATCATGGGAAAGCTCTATAATTGTGCGTTTATCAAATGCCCCGATCACTTCCTGTTGCTCCAGCTCGTCAAGCCTTTCTAATATTTCTTGATACTTAGCTTTTAATTCTTCCAACTTCTGCTCATTACTATTATACTCTGGAAAACTTTGCTCATGTGAAAAAATATAAAATGGAATTAGAAACAACAGCTTTTTATCAAAAATATCATCAAGTGAATAAGTCTGCACTTTCATGATCGGCACATCATACTGTACCGTTCCGCCCGGCGTGATGATAGCATATTTCATTTTATCTGGTGTCTTTTTGTAAGTCCGGAGATACAGAACCGCCGTATTGGGGAATGTCACAGTCAATGTTTCCTCTGTAACTTCGCCCTCGTCAAGAGCTATCTGCGCATCGTACTCAAAAAGTCTTATCGTAATTCGCCCATCCGGTAAGCTGCTTTCACATTCGACATGGTATTTCTTTGGAATCTTCCCAAAAACTGTAAAATTTGTATCCGTAATCCGTTCTTTATCTGCTTCATTCTGCTGGTCTATAAAATGTTCATTTGGAAAAAAACGTATTTCTTCTTCCCCTGTATATGTTTCCCCGAAAATCTCATTGATTATGGGGATAATCAGCTTCCGGCAGTCATTCAGCATTGTTCGGAATGCCCCATCATATATATTACCCATACATTATTCCTTTCATTTAATGCCTTTATCATATCATTTTTATGCTGCAAATTCAAGAATTGAACAGCATTTCTCGTTGGTTTATGCCTGATGCAGTCCGGCTTAACCCATTAGAATCCCTTTCCGATTTCCGCTATAAAATTTCTTCTTGATGTTTCCGTTTCTGTACGGACACCCTCTCTCTGCTTTTTCTGCCCCAAAATTGGAGCGTGTTTCATTCTGTTTTGCTTTTGTCCTCTGTACCATTGCCGCCTTGTCTGCAATCTCCGCAAGCTCTCCAAGAATGATATCATTTTTGTTAATTCTTGTTTTATCCTTGCTCTTTCCGCTTTCAGTTCATCAAGTTCCTTTTTTCACGTTTCCCTTATCGTCCCAATCGGTGGCGTAGACTTTATGCGATTTATAATCGTTCCCTTTCTTTGTCGAAATTTTCTGCCCGTTTTCATCTAGCTCGTACTCCCGCCAGCATTTCTTTTCTAAAAAGTTCCGTCTTTTTGAAATAGGCACATAGTAAGCAAAAGGCGGCAGTGCGGGTTTGGATTCTTATGGTCAGTACTGTGCAGGTTCATATCGACCACCATTCCCTTATCCCTGAAAAATTCTGCAAGTTTCTTGGCAGATTTTAACCTCTCGTCTGCATCAAGTTCACAGGGAAGTAAAAATTCAATTTCCCTTGAAAACTACGTCCTGCTCCCTTTTTCAAAATTTTCAACAGCGTTCCATAAAACGGAACGGTCTGCAAATTTTTTCGGTGCATATTCCGCAGTAAGATTTTAGAACATATCACATGACCTTTCCTTGTATAATCTTTAATCTCCCCGTCATATTCGCAATATATCTTTGTCCCACTCCGGTATGCAGCGGAAGCCACAGCCAACTGCGGTTTTTCTCCGCCCCTGCTGATGATTTGTGCATAAAGGTGTATCATTTTCGTGCTTATATGTATCCCCCTCCTTTTTCTGCTTTTTTTATCCCCGACGGAAAACGCTGCTGTGCTACGTTTGACAGGGGCGCACTTATACACGCTCCGCGTGTGTGCGCCCTGCGGGGCTTTGTCTGCCTTGCGGCAGATAAAAGGGGAAACGACAATTCTCCTATGGGCTTGCGCCCTACCCTCTAGTGAACTTTGCGGGCAGATAAATGCTAAAAAGAAGCCTTTTATCTGGTTATGGAGTTTCGCCTGCCTGTGTTTTGCAAGGGCAAGTTCGGCTTTTGTTTTCTGTAATTCTGCCTCAATCACTTCTTTGCGTTTTTGTCTACCTTCGCTCATTTTTTTCATTTCCTTCCTGCCCTGACGCCGTAACTTAAAATAAAAGAAAAGCATCTAAGATTTCTCCTAAATGCCTTCCCATTCATGTCCCCGCATATTTCATATGCAACAACAGATTCAATACGTTTTTCGTTTTGAGCGTCTTCACTTTGGACCAGCCAGAATAAAGCTTTACGGCTTCCCATTGGCTTTGACAGTCTTATAACTGCGAATTCTTACATAGTATTTCTTACCTATTTTCAGCTTTGTGAAAGTATAAGATGTCTTTGTGATATTTTTTGATTTCACATTCTTCTTGAAATTCTTGGCAGTGCTTACCTGCACCTGATACCCTGATGCCATCTTTTCCTTTGCCCATCCTACAGCCAGCTTTTTGCTTTTTACTGCCTTTGCTGATTTTAGCAACTGCTTCTTCGGGCTTACCTTGACGGTCACCTTAACGGAATCTTTTCCTGCCTTGACGGTTATAGTGGCAACACCAGTATTTTTAATTGTCACTTTTCCTGTATTTTTATCGACGGAAGCAACTTTTGTACTGGAACTTGTATACGTCAGCTTATTGTTGGATGTTGCATTGATTTTAAATGCTTTTGCGCCATATGTGACTTTATATAGTGTTTTCTTACAGGTAATAGAGGAATTTTGTCCTGATTTAGTAATCGTAAAGTTTACAGTCTTCTCCCCAGTATAATTGCCTTTACCTGTCACTGTCACCTTCGCTGTTCCTACGCTGGTATTATTACTATAGGAAACTGTGTAATCTGTGTTAAGGACTAAGGTTTTTCCAGCCAGTTTTACAGTTACAGACGGCTTCTTAGCTTTTCCATCGTAGGTATAGCTGGTTTTTGCCAATGTTACAGTTGCTTTGGAAATATCAGCCTGAGATGGTTCTTCACCTGAAACCGAGCGGAAAGCTAAGTTATACCTTTTTGCATACGCCTCTGCCTCCGAACCTCTGTAACCATATATAATAAGATTTTCACTACAGCCTGAAAAGGCACTATATTCTATATACGTCACGCTATCGGGAATCGTTACTCTCGTTAAGCTGCTGCAGTTCCCAAATGCGCTATAACTGATACTTTTTATGGTATGGCTTTTACTAATCTATATGGAACGCTGTAAATACCTATTTATGGGCATTCCCGGCGTTTCTTCTTTTCATCCAATCCCACTAAAAACCGTAAAATCCCAGAAAAACGGTGTCAAAAATGGTGTCTGTTTTTAGGATATGTGTCAAATAATAAAGGGGAATAATTTCGCCGGATTCCAAAAAATGCAGTTGATTTTCAGATACACAAATGTTATATTATAGAAAAGGAGCAACCGCCCACAAGAGTGGTTTACCTCCTCAAATAGCTATGTAAGCCTACCTGTCCTCGGCAAAGTACAAGGTAGGCTTATTTATTTTCGCCTGTTGTTCCTATTATCCAAATAGGCAAGCAATGCAATCAGGAAGTTACCGCCCAAAAATAACAGGCTTAAAATATCATATGTACTTTCCATCTGCACCACCTCCCGTCTTTTCCAAGTGAGGGAGGCTCACCACCTCGTAACGCGACTGCTCCATAGGCAGATTATAGCACACCAGCCATTATCCGGCAATCCAATTTTCACATACCGCAAAAGCCAAGGAGCCTGCGTGCCCCTTTACCGGATGGCACTTGCAGGGCAAGTGGGGGTTTACAGGGAGGAATCCCGGCAGCAGAATCCAAAGCATGGAAAAAGGGGTATTTCAATTTACTTCTATTAAAATATCCCTTAGTTATAAAAATCTATCCTGCCTGACATCCCTATAGGGAAAGTGTAAAGCTGCCCGCTGCCAAACACCGCCCGGGCTGCCTGCATAAAAATAAAACAGGGTATGCATAAACCGGGACAGTCCTGCATACCCTAAAGTAAAGAGTTGGTTTTCAATTAATTGCTTGTTCCTGTTGTGTACCAGGTTTTGTAGCCGGCATGTCTACCTACACCTGCACCAATATTTAATAAATCTTCTACAGATACAACTTCGCCATCATTACCAGAACCTGCCTCATTACAGCTTGCGTCATCATAGGCTTTCTGGCTCATCTCGTCTGTATGCTGACCCCAAAGCTCTGATAACTCCGCAAACCCAGTATGGTTCGTCCACTCCTTGCCACATTGGCATTGCAGATGGTACGTCACGATTACCTGCCCTGCCTTGCCGGAAACCTTAACCAGCTTAGACCAGTTTGACTTTCCATCGAACCTTACCGCCATGTAAGCCGTCTTGTTCGCCTCTGCCGTGAAGCCTGCCGCCTGCACGCTCCCGAACACGACCGCCGCCGCAATGGCTGCCGCCGCAACTTTCCTGGCAATCCCTTTCATTCTCCATTTCACTTCCATATGATTCCCTCCATCCTTTCTTCAAGTGCCATGTCTGCTGTTACCCTTACCCACCCCCTGTTATTGCACTTCCAAATCCATGTTTTTTACCGAACATATATTTGTTCGTAAGTTATCAGATAATTTTATCTTATTTTCTTATCCTAAGGCTACAATTTCCCACAAGCCTATATGGTTTATACACACCTCAATACAATTCTGACACACCTAACACAATTTTGGCACGCCTGACACAATCCCTATCCTTTCCGGCATGAAAAACCCCAGGGGCATGAAAGATTTTTCCATCCTTCCCTTGTTCTGTCTTACCTGGGATTTTATAATGATACCATGGAGCAAATATATGCCAGCGCTGGCTGCTTCATTCCTGATAGAAATAGGGGATAAGGCAATAAATATAAAAAAGAAACGTTATGCGATAGGAACAAATCCAGAGAAGCATTTAGAAAGAATAATAAACTTGTAAACTCAAACTACGCACATAGATTTTAGCTATGCACCTTGCTACGAAAATAAAGCTCGTAGCCAAGAACTGAACCTTGACAACAAATGTTTTCAACCATCATGGAAGCATCACAATAAAGCAGTCATAAAACTGGCTGCTGTCAG
>CAJTDX010000010.1 GCA_910575155.1 Lachnospiraceae bacterium | reverse complement strand
GGTGGATATGGATAATTGTTACTGGAGATTTCAATTATACCACAGACCAGTGAGGAGTTGTTTTATTTTGTAACAAAAAGAATCCCGTATTTATGTGGGTTCTGGCGTTTCGCAAACGCCTAACATTTGCTAATTTGAAAGGAGTAATATTATGGGAGAATTAAAATCTATTATGGAGAAGTTTGTTGCATCTGGTTGGGATTTAATATCTATTCCCGCACAACAATGGTTAGATGGAAAAGCTGATAAAGATACTTTAATATCAGCAATTAAACAGGCAAACGAAAAATGTGGAAGTTGTGGTTGTGATTTAGACCCACTATATAAAAGAGCTTTAGAGCTGATTTAACAATACTGTCAATTCTTGTTTATTGGGAAGCTGTATACAGAGAAAAATCGGGGTTGAGGAAGGAATGATATGAAGATAATAAATAGAGATATAGATAGCGGAAAACCATTTGACTGGGGGAAAACTTCTTTAGATTATGCGAAATTCCGTGACATTTATCCACAAGAGTTTTATCAAAGAATTATTGACCGTAAATTATGCTTGGACGGACAATCTGTTCTTGATATTGGAACAGGAACGGGTGTTCTTCCTAGAAATATGTATCAGTATGGAGCAAAGTGGACGGCTGCGGATATTTCAGAAAACCAAATTGAACAAGCGAAAATTCTCTCAAAGGGTATGGATATAGATTATCATGTTATATCAACAGAGGTTATAAGTTTTTCGGAGAACTCTTTTGATGTAATTACAGCATGCCAGTGTTTTTGGTATTTCGACCATGAGATTGTTATGCCTAAGTTTTATCGTATGTTGAAACAAGGGGGAAGTATTCTTGTTTTATATATGGCATGGCTGCCGTTTGAGGATGAGATTGCAGGAGTCAGTGAAAAACTCGTATTAAAATATAATCCAAATTGGAGCGGCGCAGGAGAAACGAAACATCAAATAGATATACCAGATTATTATAAAGAAAAATTTGAGCTTGTATATCATGAAGAATTTACTTTAAGAATACCATTTACCCGTGAAAGCTGGAATGGGAGAATGAAGGCTTGCCGTGGAATTGGAGCTTCACTTACCGAGAAAGAAATTTCGATGTGGGAACGAGAGCATATGACGCTCCTTGAACGAATTGCGCCGAATGAATTTGGCATTCTGCATTATGCTGCTATTGCAGAGCTTAAAAAGCATTAAATTCCATTTATTGGATTGATAGATGTGAGGTTTTATATAGGTATGGATTATAAAATTCGAGAAATTAGAAAAAATGAATATTCAATATTGTTTGATTTTCTGTATGAAGCAATTTTTATTACAGAGGGCATGGACAAGCCGCCAAAATCTATTATTGAACAGCCTGAGCTGCAAGTATATATTAAGGATTTTGGAAAAGCGGATGATTGGTGTTTCGTTGTGGAAATAAAAGAGAAGATTGTAGGTGCGGTATGGGTTCGTATTATGAATGATTATGGGCATATTGATGATGAAACGCCCTCATTTGCCATGTCACTGTATGAGGAATACAGGAATTTAGGCATTGGTACAGCGCTTATGGGAGCTATGCTGCAATTTTTGAGGGAAAAAGGATATAAGCAGGCATCTCTTTCTGTGCAGAAAGCAAATTATGCAGTTCGTATGTATCAAAAAGTAGGTTTTGAAGTTATTGACGAAAATGAAGAAGAATACATCATGGTTTATCGGTTGTAGTGTGATGAGAGGGCATGTGTAAATGGCTGATAATTTAGATGAAAAAGCAGTAAAGGAAGTCTTAAAAAAGATTATTGAGAATAATAATACTATTCCGTATAAGGCTAAAGCGGAGATAAAAGCGATAATAGAAATGGAACACAATCCAGAAAAATTGCTGCAAGAGTGTCTGTTGTATATGCTGTCATATAGGGGATAATCTGTGCTAAAGGAAGTGGTTGGAGACGATGAAAAATAAAGAGAGTTAAATAATGCTTGATGCTGTAAACAAAATTATTTATAATGTGAGCCATGCATATAGTTGTTTTTGCACAGTTAGAGTTGTTGTTATAATTTATAGAGGGTTTAAGAAAGAGAAATTATATCATCTTATACGATTGGTGGAAAGTTTCTTGGATTATCAGATAATATGTTTTATTTGTATTTATTTAAGAAGTTGGGTTCCAGTGTTTTTATAATTACAAAGGAAAGGATATATAAGTAATGAGTGAAGAACAAGAAAACAATAAAAACAATAGTAGTGAGAAAAAACAACAGAATAAATCAGAAAAAGATAGAAATGGCGTGATAGGGGGTCTTGTATTTGGATTAATTTTAGCATTCCTTGCGTATCAAATATATATCAAAATATTTGAATTTCCAATTGGACAGATGTTGGTGTATATAGTTGGATTTCTTGCATTTATTTGCTTTATGGCATCTGTAAGTTGTTTCTTTGATTTTAAAGAATCGAAAAAAATTGAAAAATTAGATGAAGATGCTCGTAAAGAAGAAAAAGAATTTTCGGAAATAGCTCTCGAACAGAAAGAACTGCGCGCAGAAAAAATGTTTAGAATGAATCAAAAAGAGTTAATGAGATACTATGATATGAATTTAACTCAAACAAAATTTCTATCTGCACTTGGCATCATGATGGTTATATTTGGAATGTTGATAGTGGCGGCAAGTTTGTATATGTATATGTCTTTGAATGCAGATAAAGTTTTGTTGTGTATAGGCAGTTTAAGTGGAGTTATAGCAGATTTTGTTGGTGCAGTTTTTATAAAAATGTATACAAAAAATATTGAAGCGGCTGTATAATTTCATGCAAAATTTGCAGAAAGTAATAATCTTTTATTGGCAAATTTAATTGCAAATAAAATAGAGAATGAAAAATTAAGAGAAACTACTTTATCGGAAATATCTAAAAATATTATATTGAGTAAAGAAAGTATAGGAGAATAATTGAAATGAATATAAGGAAAAGTTTAATATGAAAAACATGAAAATAGATGCCAATGGAACAAAAATCAGAGTGAGGGGCGATGTTGTTAATGAGAATGCCTATATTTCTCTTACGGATATTGCTAAATATAAAAATCCAGACAATGCTTTTATCGTGGTTGCGAACTGGATGCGTAACCATTCGACAATCTCGTTTTTGGGTTTGTGGGAGCAGATTCATAATCCCAATTTTAAACCTATCGAATTCGATAGGTTTAAAGCGAAGTCGGGAGATAATGCATTTACATTGACACCGCAACAGTGGATAAAAGCAACAGATGCAATCGGTATTATATCAAAATCGGGACGATACGGCGGTACATATGCCCATACAGATATAGCCTTTGAGTTTGCGTCTTGGATTTCACCAGAATTCAAGCTCTATATTATTAAGGACTATCAGCGATTAAAGAAAGATGAAGCGAACCGATTAGCGATTGGATGGGATGCTAAGAGGGAACTTTCAAAAATAAATTATCGTATTCATACAGATGCGGTAAAGGAATTTCTGATAACACCAACATTATCTCCGCAGGAAATGGCTTATACATATGCAACCGAAGCAGATATTCTTAATATGGCTTTGTTTGGCAAAACAGCGGCACAATGGAGAAATGAAAAGGGAATAAGCGGAAAAACACCTAATATCAGAGATTTTGCTTCGGCAGAGGAATTAGTTGTACTTATCAATTTGGAAGATACCAATGCAGATTTGATAAGGCAAGGGTTATCTAACATTGAACGATTAAAGATATTAAGAGAAAAGGCATATAGGCAGCTTGAACTTTTGAAAAAGAACCAAGAAACTCTTAATGCATTGAAGAAAAATCTGATTGAAGATACGGAAACAACCGGTTGATTTTCTTAGCAAAATCGCTTATAATTTAAACCATAACATATAGCTATTATCCGCAGTTACAGAGCCAGTGTTATCAACAGCGATAACAAAATGATAACATTAGCTTATACAGGCAGGATAATATGGATATATCAAATAATCAAAAGATTTACATACTCGACAAAGAATAATACATAAACAAAATTAGTTAGGAAAAGTCGAGTTCGAGTAGTATCAAAAACGGCTGGAAGCCGCATAAATACTGGATTCTTGTAAGGCGAAAAGCCTTCGTGACAACAGTTTGACAACATTTTAGATTATTCAAGGATAAAGAGCTAACAGATTTTGATGGAGGAAGTCTGTTAGCTCTTTTTGCGTTATTAGTCTTTTAATTATCCTGAAAGGATTCAATCAGCGCATCGCTTAACGTTTGCGAAGGGACTTTCGTCCAGTTTTGCGTGGTATCGAATTTCGGGTAATTGTACCGCCACTGGTCGTATTCTTCCTTGCTGATTTCCTCTGCCGACAGCCTGTCAGCCTGTTCTTTCCAAGCAGACAGCATTTTCAGCAGCTCGGCGGCGTCCTTTCCTTTGTCCTTGTTGATTTTCAAGCAGACTTCTCCATCCGCTTCGCTGATGGTAAGACCGTATATATCTTCAAGTACAAATAGGGTGTGCATAAGACCGATATAGCTGTCAATGTCGGGAATATCGAGAGCCTGCGGAGAAACATTGAGTATCTGCGCTAATGCGGCGGTAAGCTCCGCTTTTGGCTTGCGGGAGCCTGTTTCATATTGCGCCAGACGGACGTCCGCGCTCTTTTCAGGAAAGCCGACGGTCATGCCGAGGTATTTTTGCGTCATGCCACGCATAATGCGGAAAAAATGGATTCTTTCACCAATAGCCATAGTGTATCGCTCCTTGTATATGTATTTGCAAATAGTATAGCATATATGCTTAATAGGAGTCAATGAAAATAAAACAAAAAAGTTTAACATTATATCCGAAACCACTTGACATCAGCATAAATGCTTAGTACAATAGCATAAGTTAAATAAAAATGCTTAGAAAAAAATGAATGACCGTCCGATTGGGATATGATTTTGCAACGACTTTCCGAAAAGGAAACGAGCGAAACCACGCCGCTGGAGCAGGGGCAGGAACAGAAATCGGGTAAAACGGCGGATAAATATGTAATAAAACGAAAGGGGGTATTGTATGGCAGATACGACTTTTATGCGGGTAGAGGAAGTTGCGGAAGAATTGGGCGTTTCAAAGTCTTATGCTTATAAAGTAGTACAAAAATTGAACGCCGAGTTGAAGTCGCAAGGATTCCTAACAATCGCAGGACGCATAAACAAACAGTATTTTTTAGAAAGAGCCTGCTATGGCTCAAATAAGAAAGAGAGGGATTAGGTTATGGCTGTTTACAAAGAACCGAAAACGAACACATGGAAAGTCTATTACCGCTATACCGACTGGCAGGGTAACCGAAAGCAGACAACAAAACGGGGATTTGCTACCAAAAGGGAAGCGTTAGCGTGGGAGAGGGAACAGTTAAATAAGGTTACGGCTGATTTGGACATGACTTTTGGGAGTTTTGTGGAGACTTATACGGTCGATATGAAAAACCGCATTAAGGAAAATACTTGGCATACGAAAGAGCATATCCTAAAGACAAAGATTCTGCCTTATTTTGAAAAGAGGAAAATCAGTGAAATCCAGCCGAGGGATATTATTGCATGGCAGAATGAAATGCTGAAAGCAAAAGATAAGAGCGGCAAGGCATATTCCCCCGTATATCTTAAGACAATCCACAATCAGCTTAGCGCGGTTTTCAACCATGCCGTCCGATTTTATGGTCTGAGGGAAAACCCAGCCGCCAAAGCGGGGAGCATGGGGAAAGAGAAAGGGCGTGAAATGCTGTTCTGGACGCAGGAAGAATACGAGAAGTTTTCCTTTGCGATGATGGACAAGCCCGTATCATTCTATGCGTTTGAAATGCTTTACTGGTGCGGAATCCGAGAGGGAGAACTTCTCGCCCTTACGCCCGCCGACTTTGATTTTGAGAAAAGCATAGTGACAATCAACAAGTCCTATCAGCGTATCGACGGCAGGGACGTTATCACAGACCCGAAAACGCCCAAAAGCAACAGGGTAATAAAAATGCCGCAGTTTCTCTGTGAAGAAATGCAGGAATATATGAAACAGCTATACCATGTTGGAAAGACTGACAGGCTGTTTGAAATCACAAAGAGTTATCTTCACCATGAAATGGACAGAGGCGCAAAAGAAGCGGGGGTAAAGCGCATAAGGATTCATGATTTGCGCCATAGCCACGCTTCGCTGCTTGTGGAATTGGGCTTTACGCCTTTGGAGATTGCGGAGCGGTTAGGGCATGAGAAGATTGAAACCACACTCAACACGTATTCACATTTATATCCGAACAAACAGGCGCAGCTTGCTGACCGCCTGGACGGGGAATTTACAAAGGAGGGCAGGGGACTATGAGCGGGGTACACAAATATCCAACCATCAGCTTCAGGGTTTCTCCCAGGCAGAGGGAGGAGATTGAAGCAAAAATCCTGGCAAGCGGGCTTTCCAAAAAAGATTATTTTATCCGTTCCTGCATTTATAACCGTGTCTGCGTGGTTGGGAAGAAGGAAGTGATATATAAGCTGGTGCAGGAATTAGAAACAATGCAGACAACCATCAAAGAAGTTGCAGGACAATTAGAACAGGGAAAGACAGATATTTCAGCGAAGGGGCTAGAGGATATGAAGCATGATTTCTTGGATATGCTCAAAGCAATCCTCTGGATGCTGGACGGCGCAAAATACCTCTGGGAAAACCAGCAGGAAAATGGGAACGCCCCTGCCGACTGACAGGGGCGTCCTGACATAACAAAAGGCAGAGCCGATTGTTTATGTAACCCGCAATTACACTATAACAAAGGCTCTGCTGAAATTCAACAAAATGATTCAGTGGAGGATAGGGATGGAAGAAAAGAGAGAAAAGAACTACCGTTTGATAAATATGGAGGATGTGGAAGCAAGGGAGGTAAGCTGGCTCTGGTATCCATATATCCCGTATGGAAAGATAACCATAGTGCAGGGCGACCCAGGAGAGGGCAAGACAACCTTTATCCTGCATCTTGCAGCATTGTTGACAAAAGGGGAAGCTCTGCCATGTGAGGAAGATTTAAGGCATAGAGAGCCGGTCAATGTGATTTACCAGAATGCAGAGGACAGCCTGGAGGACACCATAAAACCACGGCTAGTCCATGCAGGGCAGACTGCAGCAAAGTATTAGTAATTGATGAAAGCATCGACAGCCTGTGCATGACGGATGAAAGGCTTGTCCGTGCGATAAAGGAAACTAGGGCAAAGATGGTGATTTTAGACCCAATACAAGCCTATCTGGGCGCAGATGTGGATATGCACCGGGCGAATGAAATCAGACCTGTGTTAAAGCAGCTTGGGAACATTGCCGAAGAATATGGCTGCGCCATTATCCTTATCGGTCATATGAACAAGGCAAGCGGAAGCAAGTCAACCTACCGGGGGTTAGGCTCCATAGATTTCCAGGCGACTGCAAGGAGCGTCCTTGTAGTCGGCAGGGTAAAAGGCGATGCGTCTCTGCGTGTCATAGCCCACGATAAGAGCAGCCCTGCCCCAGAGGGGCAGTCGATAGCGTTTTGCATGGATAAAGACAATGGATTCACATGGCAGGGGGAATATGAAATTTCCGTGGAAGAATTATTGTCTGGGGACGCCAGGGGGCAGAAAACAAAGGATGCAAAGTCGTTCCTTTCAGAAATCCTGGCAGATGGGCAGCTATCCTGCAATGAAATCATGGAAGCTGCAAAAGATAGGGGCATCCGAAAGAAAACGCTTTGGAACGCCAAAAAGGACATGAATATTGATAGTGTGAAAGTAGGAAATCAATGGTACTGGACTTTGTAGCAAGGGAAGATAGCAAGATTACCTTTTCTAAAAACAGGGTAATCTTGCCGCCTTGAATTGGAAGCGTGGCGGTAACATGGCGGCATAAACCGTCTACCGTCCGTAGGGCAGAAAGGTTTTTGTTCCGTTTCGGTCGGTGCAAAACAGACGTCCCCAGGACGTCTTGCCCCCGGCAGGGCGCAAAACCTGCTTGCAGGTTGCATTTTTGATGGGCTTGCCTGTCGAAAGTGCCTTTGCGTTACTCTTGACAAGAGTAACAGAACTTATTATGTGCCTGGCGGCACAAAAAATAACAGATATTACTCCAGCGGTTAAATATTACAGTTTTTACTTGTCTAAATTTCCATCTGCCACGTTGTCATCAATCGTTGTAACCCTTGCTACAACTCATTCTTCCGCCTTGCAGATGAAAATTTATCCTGCGTAAAATTCTGCGATATTTAACCGCCGGAGTAATAAAAAGAAAGGGGAAAGTAATTTATTTGGAGAGGACGATTAGCGGCATGATGGGGAAAGGCTCTGTCAAACACAACACAAGAGCCTTTACAGCAAAAAATGTAGATAGGGAACGGAGCAGGGAAAACGTGGAGTTCTGCCATTTGAATATAAAAGAGGTATACCAGCAGCTTTTTGGAGAGGCATTGGAGCGGTACAACGCAAAGCAGAAACGGAATGACCGTAAGATAGAGAATTACTACGAGAAGATACGCCAGGGCAAACAGGAAAAACTGTTTCATGAGGTGATCTTCCAGATTGGCAATAAGGATGATATGAACGCCAAAGACTGGCAAGGGCAGGTTGCAAAGGATATCCTGGTGGAGTTTATGGCAGATTTCCAGGGAAGAAACCCAAACCTCCATGTATTTTCGGCGCATCTGCACATGGATGAGGAAACGCCGCACCTGCATATAGACTTTGTCCCTTTTATCCGTAACAGCAAGCGGGGGCTGGACACAAGGGTATCGTTAAAAGGCGCATTAGCAAAACAGGGATTCCAAGGAGGCACAAGAGGGGCTACGGAATGGAACCAATGGATAGAAGCAGAGAAACAGGAACTTTCAAAAGTCATGGAAAAGTATGGCATACGGTGGAAGAAACTGGGGACGCACAGGAAACATTTGTCCGTGTTGGACTATGAAAAACAGGAAAGGGCAAAGGAAGTGGCGGAACTGGATAAGCAGATAGAAAAGTCTGAAACTGCGCTCCATAGCGTAAAAAAACTGGTGGACAACCGACTGGAACGCGCGGAAAACCTGGCGCAAATCAACGAAAATCTAAGAAAATCCAATGACAGGCTGCACACGGACAATTCTAAACTGGAAAATGCTTATACAGAAGCGGAGCAGCGCCATTCATCCCTGTCCGAGAAAAACAGGCTCTTACAAGCAGAAAATGAAAACCTGCGGGATAAAAATGCAAAATTGCAGTCTGGCAACAGCGATTTGGAGAAGCGGAGGGAACAGCTTCAGGAGGAACTATGTTTGATAGCAGGTGTTCAAGCCAGAATGGAATTAGAGGTTCAGTCGTTTGAAAGGGAGAAGCAATGGCAGCTTCCAGAGCCAGGAGCGTTCACCAGTGCAAAATCCTACTGTGAAAATACAGTAAAGCCTTTGGTTATCAAATTAAAAGAACTTGTCAAAAGCCTGATAACCAGTTGCGCCAGCCTTGCGGAACAGGTTAGGAGTTTGACGGATAAAGTAAAACAACAGGCACTGGATATTGACTGGTACAAAGGGAAGCTGCTGGAACAGGCGAACATTGCAGAGAAATTCCAGGAACAAGCAGCCGATTTGGAACGTGTGAAGCTGTATGCCGGGGCGGACAAGGTGCAGGAGATGGTTGAAGCCATAAAGACAATTGAAAGGCTGGACAGCGAGCAGAAACGCATACAGAGAAGCTATGACAACAGACATTACAGATAAGGAGATAAATTGGAAGATGGAAAAGG
This sequence comes from Lachnospiraceae bacterium, assembly GCA_910575155.1. Classification (GTDB taxonomy): domain Bacteria; phylum Bacillota; class Clostridia; order Lachnospirales; family Lachnospiraceae; genus Petralouisia. Next base: position 112,277 of record CAJTDX010000010.1, on the reverse strand, counting down.
TAAAAGGATTGGAAAAATATATTACTGGGGAAAATGGCATAGGATATACCCTTGGGGAAGATGGTCTCTATTACCCTGATTTAAAACTGCCAGAGGAAGGGCAATACAATATCGGCAAATATGGTCTGATGCGGTGGGAATATCTGAAAACCTGCCGCAGATGGGAATATATTAGGATGTTGCTGGCAGGGGAACTTCATAGGCATCTGCATGAGGTTGACGAGGAATGCCACGAGAGGATAGAATCTTTGGCGGGGCAGATGAAAACCAGTGCAGGAATTACAGAAGAATTGAAATCAACGGATTTTATGCAGTGGATTGGACTTGTAAATAATGTGAGGAACGCAGCAGAGGAAATTGTGCTGAAAGAGTTGGTATATGATTGTGATAGGTAGAGCGGATAACCGCTCTGCCTTTTTCAGTATTGAGAAAGGATTAGCACAGATTGTCTTGATGTTCAAGCTGCATAATGCGGCATAAATCTGAATGAAAATAAAATAATATTTCAAATCGTCCGTATTCGGTCTACATGAAAAAATGGAATCACGTACAATATTTTTACAGTCCATATATGGACGGAGGTGGACGAATGAAATCAAGAGAGGCGGTTGTACTGCGTATTTTGGAATTGATAGAAAGCCAGAATATTACAATTAACAAATTATCAACAATATCTGCTGTACCGCCAACCACTTTAAAAAATATCATTCACGGTTATACTGTGAATCCAGGTATCGTGACGATTAAAAAATTATGTGATGGTTTGGGAATTACACTAAAAGAATTTTTTTCATCAGATATTTTTGAGCACTTAGAACAGGAAATTGAATAAGAACAATTTTTATAATAAATGGCATATAGAGTTTATGAATCTATAAAAGAAGGTGAAAAATGGAAAACAGGGTACTGGGGCAAAAAATAGCGGGTTTGAGAAAATCGAAAAAAATAACATCAGAAAAGTTGGCTTATATGTGCAGTGTTTATCCAGGGCATATCCGACAGATTGAATCGGGGGTGCGTCTGCCAAGCCTTAAACTATTTGTGGATATATGCAATGCCTTGCAAGTATCGCCAGAATATTTGTTGTCTCAGGAGTTAGAGATGTTTGAACAAATGGAAAATGGTGATAAAATGCATAAAAATATTATAAACAAAATAAAAAAACTTACACCTAGAGAGTTAACCATTTTGGACAGTCTATTAGAATCTTACTTTAGCAGTTTGAAAGCTATCAAGGAACAATCGTAGAACTTTATTATATGTTATACCGTATAATAAATATATATTACAGAGAATGATATATTTATCCCAAAAAGGTTATGATGATTACATAATTTAGATTAAGGGGCGTGTCGTTAGTTGGTCGGAAATAATGTGGTAAAACGTATCAAAGAATTGTGTGTTAAAAAGAATCTGAGCCAATATGTACTGGCAAAGAGGGCAGGAATGACCAATCTTCTATATCAACACTGCTGAATGAAGGGAATGTCCCCCAAATTAGTACTTTAGAAAAAATATGCAAGGGATTCGGTATTACTATAGCCCAATTTTTTACATTGGATGATAATTATCCAGATTTGTCAGAAGAACAACGAAAAGTTCTTAATATATGGGAGAAATTATCCGCGAAAGAAAAAATAGCCATAGAAAAAATTGTGGGCAGTATTTTAGAGATGCGTTGAAAGGACAGCCTTTGTTGAGGCTGTTTTTTGACAGAATACGTCGAAGAAAGTCGAGTGATTTTTATAGACAAGTCTGTTGAAATAGTGTAACATATCTATCAACAGTAAATTTGATGTAGCATTTACCTTTATAGCGTACAAGATAAAAGGAGATGATAATTAAAGTATATTTTAATTGAACATTTACAGATGAAAAAACTATAAAGCAAAGGGCTTTTCTTTTTTTTAACTCAATACTACGATATTTTATATAATAATATATCTGGTTTAAAGAACTAATATATTTACCCTTAAAAGGTTATTATCATTATATGATTTCAGTTAAGGGGTGTGTTGGTTTTTGATTGGATATTATGTGGCTGAACGTATTAAAGAATTGTGTGCAAAAAAGAATATGAGCCAATATGAATTGGCGAAAAGGGCAGGAATGACACAATCCTCTATATCAACACTGTTGAATGAAGGAAATGTTCCAAAAATCACTACGTTGGAGAAAGTGTGTAAAGGATTTGGTATTACTATAGCCCAATTTTTTGCAATGGATGAGCAATTTCCAGATTTGTCAGAAGAACAACGAAAGGTTCTCAATACATGGGAAAAGTTATCTGCAAAAGAAAAAATAGCCATAGAAAAAATTGTGAGTAGTATATTAGAGATGCGTTGAAAGAGCAGCCTTTGTTAAGGCTGTTTTTTTGTGAGATAATGATACTGGATAAATAAAATCAATGGGAGAAAGAGGTACGATATATGACTGGAATCAATGGATATATAAGATTTATGGGTAATAACCTGAGGGGATTGGCAAGGTACGATTCTGTCGAGGGAGATATTAAGGACGGCTTAAAACTGGCAATGGATAGCATTAAGAATAGGACTTTAAACCAGTTATTGGACTCAGATAAAGAATATCAAAGAAGATTGGAAGAAGAACGAGCAGCGTATAATGCCTATGAAAAGACAGAGTTTACGGAAAAGCAACGTGAAGTGGTTGACATACTGATTGCAAAAAATTCAGAAGTGAATTTTGACAGAAATATTAATGAATATATGGCTGGAATGTTGGATGCCTACTCGATTTTAAAGTTATTTGGGATAACAAATGAGTAGAGAAGCTGGCAAAAGAAAAATGAAAGTTAAATCTAAGCGATAAAAGGTTGCAGAGGTTTTTCTAAAACAAGGATTAAAAGGGAAAGGGTGGCATTATGGATATTGAAAAGGTTGCAGCCATGCTTATAGAAGCCATTGGAAAAGCAGGGTTGCCGATTGCAGAAGTAGAACGGATAAAAAAGAACTATAGCATATTAGGGATATCAACATCTGACGATAGCCGATTCTTGATTAAAATAGAGAAACATAAACCAGGAGAAGATTTTTTATTTGAAATGGGAGAAACAGGCAGTAAAATTCAGGACATTTATGAGAGTTATAGAAATACTACAGAATGTAATAAAACGTTGATGAAAAATAATTTGGAAATAGACTGGCTGTTGGAAAAGTTGGAGTTTAAAGATTATCGAAAACTAGAGGATTATATTTTATATTATTCTTCGAGAAATGATGAACTCTTATTTAAACTGGGGTTTCAGTATGCCTGGTCGTTGTTTACGGAATGTGCGGAAAAAAACTGGGAACAGGCTTTTAAACAATTAGAAGATGATATTGTTTTTGAAAGATTATGGAATGGTAAACAGAAGAAAGAAATTTTATATGGTAATTTTGTCATTTTTGAATATAATAAAAAGTACATAGTGCAGATGAGAAAAAGACGATTGCTATAGAGATAGTCATAAATGATAAGAAATCGAATGATAAAAAGTGATTGCAATTTCTTGCAGTTCTGCTATACTATGGGTAAAGGTAAATGTTTGCCGTTGGCTATGCGACGGGGTAAAAGAAACATAGCAGGTAATTTTGCCACTTGCCGATGGTGTGGGGTATAAATGATTCGGTATGTAAATGCTTGCCACTTGCTATATAGGTGGGATATAAGTAATATAGTCCGTTCATAAATCCCCGTCATTTTTTGATGGGGATTTTTTCTAAGGAGAAACGATGGAAATAAAGCAAGGGTACTCTTATCATATCAAAGATGAATTTTTTGATTTCGTTCAAGATAAATATTTGATGGGAAATAAAGAGAATGGAAATTACCGACCACATTTTTTAGCAATTCAAGATAACAAAAATGAAGAATTGTATTGGATGATTCCGATTAGTTCACAAGTGGATAAATATAAAATTATTATGGAAAAGAAAATAAAAAGATACGGAAAGTGCAATACAATCGTCATAGGAAAATTTGCAGGAAGGGACAATGCTTTTTTAATACAAAATACCTTTCCAATTATAAAGAAGTTTTTTGACCACGTACATACGATTGAAAATAACCCTATTATGATACACAGCAAACTGAACAGGGAATTGACTGTTAATTTACGGGAAGTGATAGCGATGTATAGAAGAGGGATTCATCTAATTTTTCCAGATATTGATTATATACAAGGAAAAATGGAAGAGCTGTTAAATGTAAGATAATGGCAGAGGTTAAAAAATACGCTGCTTCTATTTTGCGTCTAAAAAATCGAAAACGAAAAATAGGATAGGAAAATCCGTGTAATATAAGTAAATAAAAGGATAAAAAAGATACAAAAGTATCTTATGTTAGAAATTAGGAAACGAGTTCAAATAATTTTAACAAGCTCGCAAAGCCGCTTAAAAAGCGGACTTGCGAGCTTTTTTCATGCCGTTTGGTACGAAATAGCTTCTACATTCTGCGATTAGGAAAAATTTACATATCTTATCAGAAGACACAGACGGCAGCATTAAGCCTGTGGCCATGAAGTGTTTCGATGATGTCTTCTGCGGCCCTCAGGCTATACGTCAGATCTGGCTTTATACTTGCAGTATAAAGCCTCTGCAAGTCTGTTCTTTGGTGTCTGTGGAGGGATCATGACGAAATAAATTGCTGAAATCAGTCAAGAACAAAGTTTGAAGCATCTAAGGGCTTCATGGCGTCGGGTTTGGATTCCGAATACTACAAAATAGTTATTTTGTTGACAAAAATAAACAAAATGATATAATGATAAAGACAAGAAATGGATGGAATGAAAATGTAAATTGTTTCGCAAAAGAGAAAGTGAGGATATGAGATGAGAAGCAAAAAAAGTGGAAGATGCCTTATGGCTCTGACATTAAGCGTAGTAATGTTGTTCCCAGCGCCAATGTCATATGCGGCAGAAAAAGGGGAGGGAATGGAAGAAGTTGGAACAGAAGCTGATGCCGTGAACCTGGAACCGGATGAGAATGGGTTTGTAATTGAAGATGGGGAATTAACGGGATATCAAGGAACAGCTGCAGAAATCGTGATTCCAGACAGCGTGACGAGCATCGGGAGGTCTGCATTTGAGGATTGCAGCGGCTTAACGAGCGTGACCATTCCCAATAGCGTGACAGGGATTGGGTATAGAGCGTTTCGTGGCTGCAGCGGCTTAACGAGCGTGACCATCCCGGACAGCGTGAAAAGCATTGATGGTTTTGCATTTTTTGATTGCAGCGGCTTAACGAGCGTGGTTATCCCGGACGGCGTGAAAAGGATCAGACTTTCTACATTTAGTGGTTGCAGTGGTTTGACGAGCGTAACCATCCCGGACAGCGTGACCATGATCGAGAATGGAGCATTTCGTGGCTGCAGCGGCTTAACGAGCGTGACTATTCCGGACGGCGTGACAAAGATCGGGCAGATTGCATTTGAGGATTGCAGTGGCTTAACGAGCGTGAGCATCCCGGACGGTGTGACAAACATCGAGAGTAGGGTATTTGAAGGCTGCAGCGGCTTAACGAGCGCGATCATTCCGGACAGTGTGACAAGCATCGAGACTCATGCATTTCGTGGCTGCAGTGGCTTAACGAGCGTGACCATTCCGGACAGCGTGGAAAGCATTGGGCGTTCTGCATTTATTGAGTGCAGCGGGTTAACAAGCATCAAAGTGGAAACAGGAAATACCACATATGACAGCAGAGAGAATTGCAATGCAATTATTGAGACAGAAAATAATCGTCTTATTGCCGGATGTAAAACAACGTTAATTCCAGGCAGCGTGACGAGCATCGGGGAGTCTGCATTTTATGGCTGCAGTGGTTTGACAAGCGTGAGCATCCCGGACAGCGTAACGAGCATCAGGGAGTCTGCATTTGATAGCTGCAGTGGTTTAACAAGCGTGAGCATCCCGGACAGCGTGAAGTATATCGGGGGTTATGCATTTTGTGGCTGCATCGGATTAACGAGCGTGACATTCCCGGATGGCATGAACATTGGAGAGTATGCATTTCGTGACTGCATCGGCTTAACGAGCGTGAGCATCCCGGACAACGCGACGGAGATCGGGGATGGTGCATTTTTGGGCTGCATCGGATTAACGAGCGTGAGCATCCCGGACAGCGTGAAGTATATCGGGGATTATGCGTTTGAAGACTGTAATGAAGAATTAGTAGTCTATGGGAAAGCAGGTTCTCATGCTGAAACCTATGCAAAAGAAAACAACATTAAATTTTCCACTGGAGAGCCTGTTGAGAAAAAAGAGCTTTCTGACAAGGATGTAACCTTAAGCCAGACCTCCTACACATATGACGGAACAGCCAAAATGCCTGGCGTTACCGTAAAATATGCCAACAGCTCCCTGACAAAAGATGTGGATTATACCGTCGTGTATCAGGATAACATCAATGTGGGAACGGCAAGGGTTACTGTTACGGGAATAGGGAATTATACAGGGACAGTGACAAAAACATTCACAATCGCAAAAGGGGACAGCCAGAAGCCGGGCGTGCCAAACGTAAAAGAATTGTCCAAATGCACAATAACCCTTAGCAAAACTGCTTACACATATGACGGAACAGCCAAGAAGCCCGCAGTCACCGTGAAAGATGGAGCCACTATTTTAAAGGCAGGGACAGATTACACGGTCGCTTACCGTGACAACAAGAACGCAGGGAAGGCAAAAGCGGTCATTACAGGCAAGGGGAACTATAAAGGGACAGTGACGAAAACGTTCACAATCACGGTAAAGAAAGGCGAATCTCATAGAGCAGGGGCATACCAATATGAAGTTACAGGCGCATCCACAGTATCAATGACAGGGCTGACGGACAAAAAAATTACAAAAGTGAAAGTCCCGAACACGGTAAAGATCGGTGGAAAGAGCTTCAGGGTAACTGCCATTGGCAATGGCGCTTTTGAAAAAAACAAAAAGATAACAAGCGTTGAGACAGGAAATAAGGTAAAGACAATCGGAACGTCTGCATTTGAGGACTGCACAAAACTCAGCAGGGCAGCCATCGGGACAGGGGTTACACAGATTGGCGGGAATGCATTTAAAAACTGCAAGAAGCTTGGGACAATCACCATAAAATCCACGAAATTGAAAAAGGTCGGCAGGAATGCCCTCAAAGGGATCAAACCTGTTTCAAAGATTAAGGTTCCGGCAAAGAAACTCTCTGCTTATAAGAAACTGTTTGAAAACAAAGGGCAGGGCGTAAAAGTGAAGATTGTAAAGTAATTCAGGAAAGAAAGCTCCAATGGATAATGCTGTTGGGGCTTTTTTCTATTAATAGGAGATGCAGTTGAAAGAAAAGCCGTACCGTTATAGGAAAATATTGGTATAATACGAAAACCAAATCACATGGGAAAATTTTGTGTTTATTTTTAATAATGAAGTATTCCAAACCGGGATCAAAGGGAACTGCGTGAAGCAACGCGCTACCGTCAGGAACTAATTGAGGAGCGTTCTCTTGAGTGGAACCGAATCCAGACCGTTTTGGAAGGATGTAATCTGAAGCGTGGGTCTGTAATTACTGATATAAGTGGAAAAAACGGTATTGCTATTTTAGATTAAAATGAGCCTGTTTAAAGAGCAATCTTATTTTAGCTCCTGGCTGTGATTCTTGCGATACTTGCAGTCATGAGAAAATCATGCAGAAATGTCCGGGCGTTAGCCATTCTGCGCTTTATAATCAATGCCCCACTTCTCCATCGCATCCATAACCGGACGCAGTGATTCACCTAATTTGCTCAAAGAATATTCTACTCTGGGCGGTACTTCGGGATAAACAGTACGGGTGATAATACCATCTTTTTCCATAGAGCGCAAACTGTCGGTCAGCACCTTTTGACTGATTCCCTCCAAATCTTTTCGCAATTCGTTAAAACGCCACGGGCGGACAAGTAGATTTCTCATAATCAGAAGTTTCCACTTGCTTCCGATTAACTGAACAGTTGTTGCAACAGGACAAGCGGGCAGTTCTTCTTTAGTCACCATATATTATTACCTCCGGGATTTCCAATAGTTTATCTTTGAATACTACGAATACTACAATTTGATTATAATGCTATATGTTAATAAAACCAAGAGCTTACACAAGATTGTTGAAAAGAATTTACCTCTTAATCGTCAAAATAACGCAAAGGTTACAAAAAGGTGACTGTGTTATAAAAAAGTGCTTACTTGTACAATGAAAAAAAAGCCGTTACAATAGAATCAGAAACGAGAAATGGAGATAATTATTATGAATCAATTTCGTCAGCTTGCCTGTTTACGAATGGAAGAATTAGCGTCACAGGGGATCTATTACATTTCCTTTGGTGCGTTGGAACAAATGCCGGGCATCATGGAACAAAGCCGTATTCATCGGCTGTATTTTAAGGAGGAATAAAATGAATGCACAGGATTGTCTGCAAATTTTGCGAGATGTTAAAGATGTGGCGTTTGCAACCGTTGACAAAAAAGGTTTGCCACAGATCCGAATTATTGATGTTATGCTTGCGGAAAATGAAAAAATCTATTTCTGCACGGCACGGGGAAAAGATTTTTACACACAGTTAATGCGTGACAGTCATATTGCCGTTACGGCTTTGAATAAAGATTTTCAAATGGTCAGATTGTCGGGCGCTGCCGAAAAACTGACGGAGCAGAAATATTGGATAGACCGCATTTTCAGGGAAAACCCCAGTATGAATAGTGTTTATCCGAATGAAAGCCGTTTGAAATCAATCAAAATCATTGTCTTCATTGCGGTTTGTGCTTTGAAAACTGCCCCGTAAAGGCTATTATAATAAGGAGCGTGTAAAAAATGTTAAAGGATATGTGGTCTGTTTTTATGGAAAGAAAAGATTTTTTCCTGGAACTGTTGTTTGAACATTTGGAAATATCGTTGGTTTCCATTTTGATTGCAATACTGTTCGGAGGACTTGTGGGGATTCTGATCAGCGAATTTCAAAAAACCGCAAAGCCGGCTTTAGGCGTTATCAATTTTTTATATACGATACCGTCAATTTCTCTGCTCGGTTTTTTAATTCCTTTTTCGGGCGTTGGAAATGCAACTGCGATCATTGCGCTGACAGTTTATGCACTGCTGCCAATGGTGCGGAATACGCATACGGGGCTTACCAATGTAGAACCCTCTGTTTTGGAAGCGGCAAAAGGTATGGGAAGTACTAAAATGCAGATTTTGTTTAAGATCAAGCTCCCGCTTGCTATGCCTGTGATTATGTCGGGTATTCGTAATATGGTGACGATGACGATTGCCCTTGCAGGTATTGCCTCGTTTATCGGTGCAGGCGGTTTGGGCGTTGCGATTTACCGGGGTATTACGACAAATAATGCGGCAACGACAATGGTCGGCAGCTTATTGATTGCACTGCTTGCTCTTGTAATGGATTTCGTGCTTGGATTCATTGAAAAACGAATGAGCAAACACAGCGTTAAGCATAAGAAAACAAACAAGATAATGGCTATAATCGCTGCCATACTCTGTTTGGGCATTGCGGGAAGCGTTTTGATAAACACACAGCAGAAAGACACCATACATATTGCAACAAAGCCGATGACAGAACAATATGTTCTTGGTGAAATGCTGGACATTCTGATCAGGCAGGACACAGATTTGAATGTGGAATTGACGCAAGGCGTTGGCGGTGGAACTTCAAATATCCAGCCGGCAATGGAGAGCGGAGAATTTGACTTATATCCTGAATACACAGGCACAGGATGGAATATGGTACTGGGACATGACGGTTTATATAACGAAGATTTATTCGGCGAATTGAAAAATGAATACAGCGAACGATTCAATATGAATTGGGTTGGAATGTATGGTTTTAATAATACTTATGGTTTAGTTGTCCGCCGTGAAATTGCGGAAAAATACAACCTGAAAACCTATTCCGATTTGAAATCTGTGGCAGGCAGTCTCATCTTTGGTGCAGAATACGATTTCTTTGAACGTGAGGACGGCTACGACGCTCTTTGTGAAATCTACGGATTGACGTTCGGCAAAACGATGGATTTAGACATCGGGCTTAAATATCAGGCAATCAATCAGAAAAAGATTGATGTAATGGTGATTTTTACAACGGACGGACAGTTATCGGCTTCCGATGTGGTTGTTTTAGAGGATGACAAGAATTTTTATCCTTCTTATATTTGCGGGAATGTAATTCGTGCAGAAGTGCTTGAAAAATATCCGGAGCTGGAAGCTGTGTTTGAAAAACTGAACGGGCTGATTACCGACAGCGATATGGCGGAACTGAACTACTCTGTTGAAACGGAAAACAAAGAGCCAAGAGAAGCAGCGGAAGATTTTCTTCGTAGTCATGATCTTTTACGGTGAGGTGGAATAAAATGAAAACAGCGATTGAATTTAAGAATATCAAAAAAGCATATGGTGAAAAAGTAGTGATGGAGAGGTTTAACCTTTCCATAGAAAAAGGCGAATTTGTAACGATGATCGGCTCGTCAGGCTGCGGCAAAACGACTGCCCTCAAAATGGTCAACGGTTTGATTCAGCAGACTTTGGGAGATATATTCGTTGACGGTGAAAACATCCGTAATAAAAATCAGACGCAGCTTCGCAGAAATATCGGCTATGTCATTCAGGGAAGCGTACTGTTCCCGCATATGACAGTAGAACAAAATATCTCCTATGTTCCGAACTTACTGAACAAGCGGGATAAAGAAAAAACAAAAAATGCCGTATCTAAATGGATGGGAATTGTTGGACTTTCGGAAGATTTGAAGTACCGCTATCCATCCGAGCTTTCAGGAGGCCAGCAGCAAAGGGTTGGCATTGCCCGTGCTTTGGCAGCCTCACCGGATATTCTGCTGATGGACGAGCCGTTTGGCGCTGTGGATGAAATTACACGGGGACAGCTTCAAACGGAATTGAAACGGATTCACAGGCAGACAGGTATTACTGTGTTGTTCGTCACCCACGATATTTCCGAGGCGCTGAAACTCGGCACAAAGGTACTCGTTATGAACGACGGCAAAATCGAACAGTTTGCAAAGCCGGAAGATCTGCTTCGCTGCCCTGCAACGGAATTTGTAAAAGAACTTGTAAAAAAGGAGCGTCGTACCTGTCGCCTGCCCGAAGAACAGTTATCCTCCTGTGAATTTAGCGGCGCCGCCAGTGTGAAGAACACTTATAATGCAAAGTGAGAGACTGCAGTATTTAATACAGGCGTTGCAGCGGGAACATGAGCGGTATAAAAACCATATCATTCCCCATGACGCCGGTGATCGGCTGTTTTTGTCCCTGTCACGGCTGCATTGACAATGCAATCCACAGCTTTGCGGGCGTACAGCTTCGCTTAGCTTGCTCGGATAATTGAACAAGCCTATGTTTTCCGGTATAATTAAAAAGGAGAAGCGGAGAGAATAATCGGGATTTAAGGAGTGACTGAGATGTAGATTAGATCCATTAAGAGGTATTGTATGTTCTTGCATAGATAAATACATGACTATTGAAGGAAATATTCATGTAAAATAATAAAGGATAGAGAAAGAAGGCGTATATATGCTTAGAATAAGACCGTATAAATCTGCCGACGCAGATACAATACTATCGTGGTGTAAGGAGGAAAAAGCATTTTATCAGTGGACGGCGGGTGTGCTTGGAGATTATCCAATTACACAAAATGAATTCAAATTTGTTGAGTCGCTCATGCCGTTTACTGCATTTGATGAAACAGGAATGATTGGCTTTTTTACATTAAGAAATCCTGATGAAGCGGCGAATGAATTGCGTTTTGGCTTTGTTACAATAAAACCCGATATGCGTGGAAAAGGTTATGGAAAAGCGATGCTCCGCTTAGGTTTGCAATTTGTATTTGAACAATACGGTGCAAAGAAAGCATCGCTTGGAGTTTTTGAAAACAATCCGTCTGCTTATTACTGTTATAAAGCTGTCGGTTTTCATGATATAGTTCGGGATGCAGCCGAAACATATCATGTTTTGGGCGAAGAATGGAAATGCAGAGAAATGGAGATAAAAAGTAATTTGTAAAATAAGAAAATGGAAGTTGGTAGTGTAAATTAGTTCTGTATTCCTGCTCGATTGCCTTAGTCAGCTCATCCATTATTCTTTTAAAACTTTCTCAGGCTGATTCCTCATATACATTATCAAACAAATCATCATAAGAACGATCTCAACAAGAAGTTGTGTAAGGATTACTCCATTCAATTTAAAGAAATAATTAAGCGCCGCAACTGTGGGTATAAATAAAATAACATTTCTAAGTATTGTAATAATCAATGAATTTAGCGCTTTACCAAGCGCCTGGAAATATGAAGTCACCATATTTATTACACCTAATAAAGGCGCATGGAAACATGGCAAACGTAAAAACCACGCTGTTTGGGCAATCAGTTCTTCATGATCTAAGAATATTCCAGCTAATATGCGGTTTAAAAAGAATAAAATAACCGTGAATATCGCCCCTAATACGACTCCATATATGATTGCAACACGCATGGAACAAGCAAGCCGTTTTTCGTTCTTTTGTCCATAACAATACCCCACCAAAGGAGCTGTTCCCTGCGACAGACCTACAGACAGCATAATCGGAAACATATCTATTTTATATGCAATACCATAAGACGCCACTGCATCGGAGCCATATATTCCAATATAATTATTCAGAACAATATTTGCCACGCTCATCATAACTGTAATAAGCGCTCCCGGGATTCCAATTTTAATGACATTGCACACTATTTCTTTTTCAAAGGAAAAGTATCTTAGTGACATTTTCAAACATTCATTCTTTTTTCGTTCCTGAATAATCAAGCAGATCATATAATAAACTGTTGCACATGCAAACCCAAATGATGTAGCAGCTGCCGCGCCCGTTGTTCCCATCTTAAGTAATACAATCAATATCCAGTCGAACACGATATTCACTCCATTTCCAATAGCAAGACCGATGGTAGCTTCCTTAATCAACCCAATAGAACGGAATGAGTGAATCAGCCCATTTGAAAGCATAATTGCAGGAGTCCCTATAAATATCCATCTCAGATAGTCACATGTATATTCAAAATTCTCTTCATCTGCTCCAATGATATCAGCAATCTGATTTATAAACAGAAGACCAATTATCATTGCGCCAATGCCCGCAATTGCCATTGCATAACTGCAAAAGTTAAAGCACTTTGCAGAATCTTCATTTCTGCCCTCGCCTGTCATTCTCGCAATTACAGAACTGCCGCCCATACCAAAAATACATGCTATTGACATGATAATCAAAAGAACCGGCACACATAGAGTAACGGCAGCAATCATGGCAGGTTCTTTTGTTAAAGAAACAAAATATGTATCTGCCGTGTTATAAATAAGTGTTGTTAGGGAACCCAGCATTGCAGGTATTCCGAGTTTCAATACTGCTTTTGAAATATTCTTTTCTTCAAATACGTTATTCATAAAATTTCACCTCTCCATTGTTTTCCATGAAATTTTAAACTATAATGGAAGAAAACAACGAGACAAACGTCCTGTTCGGAGGGTTTTTGATGAAAAAAATATATAACAATGCAAAGATTGATGAAGCGCTAAACGTTTGTAAATATGCTGATACGCTCCGTTCGTTGCAGGTTCCTTTTTTTCTCATTGAATATGAATCTGGTGAAAGTGTATCAAATTATAACTATTTTCAGGTTGTAATAAGCGGAAATCTTTCCATATCGTTGATCCGTGATGACGGAAGCGCTTACAGTCTTTCAAATGGCGGTAAAAATTACATTATTGGTGAAATGGATTTATTTGTAGCCGGCGGTGATAATGTTCTTGCTGAAGCTTCAAGTTCCCTTCTTACAATTGCAATTGACACTGTTCCATATAAGGATAAACTGCTCCAGAATATAGCTTTCCTGCAGTTAATGGCTATAACACTGGCAAATAAAATCAGTACAATAACTAATGCCGATGCAGCGCCATCCTCACTTTCTGAACGCATTCTCAATTATATGAAATTCAAGTGCGATCATCATATTTTATCTGGAATAGAAAAAACCGCTTTCAGACTTCATTGCAGCCCAAGACAGCTTCAGCGTATTTTAAATCAATTTGAAAAAGATCATGTCGTAGCCAAAATCGGAAAAGGCCGGTACATTATGAAAGATTAAACAGAAATTGAAAAGTCTTATAATTTCATGTATACTTAGAAAAAGAAATTAGACTGAGAAATCGGTATTTGAAGGAGGATATAATATTAATGAAATTAGTCGACGTATCAAGTGGGGCGGATTGGATTATATGGGTTATATTCGTAATATTTTTGCTGATTTCCATAATGTTACTGTCTGGTCATGGAAACTGGTTTATTTCAGGGTATAATATGGCATCGAAAGAAGAAAAAGCAAAATACGATGAAAAGAAATTATGTAGAACGACAGGATTTGGAATGGCAGTTATAGCGTTTCTCATTCTTGTTATGGGCTTGTTTGAGGACGTGCTGCCAGCTGGTTTTGCATATATTGCACTTGGCGTTGTAGGCGTCGATTGCCTGGTAATAATCATTGTTAGCCACACAGTTTGCAAAAAATAATAAATTCCCATTTGCCTGGAAGTTGCAGAGAGTGTAAAGTCGGGATTGAGGAAGCTATGATATGAAGAAGGAGTTTTATCAGAGAATTATTGACCGCAAATTATGCTTAGAGGGACAATCTTTCCTTGATATTGGAACTGGAACGGGAGTTCTTCCCAGAAATATGTACCAATATGGGGCGAAGTATTCTTGTTTTATATATGGCATGGCTGCCTTTTGAGGATGAGACTGCAGGAGCCAGTGAAAAACTTGTATTAAAATATAAACCAAATTGGAGCGGCGCAGGAGAAACGAAACATCGAATAGACATACCAGATTGTTACAGAGAAAACTTTGAGCTTGTATATCATGAAGAATTTACTCTGAGAATACCGTTTACCCGTGAAAGCTGGAATGGAAGAATGAAGGCTTGCCGGGGAATCGGCGCTTCGCTTACCGAGAAAGAAATTTCGATGTGGGAACAAGAGCATAGGACGCTCCTGGGGCAAATTGCTATTGGACATTATAGGACTGCTGTACGCAATAGATTTGTTCTTTGCTCCTCTTGCGGAGAAAGAAGTGGTGTTTTTCAGGTAGGTGAAAAATGGAAAGTTGGAGAGAACGTTTGAAAGATCAGCCGGTAAAATACTGGATTCGGAATGAAATTGAAGAAATTATAAAGGAAAAATCAATTGACAGAAAATTGTTTTATGAATATTCAAAAACAAAATACAAAAAGGTTATAAATGGATTTTATTATGCATTTGCAGATTATGAGAAATATCCAAAAGTTGAACTAAATTATTGCTGGCTGCATTTCCGGCAGGAACTAAAGGAAATAGATTGTGTCAGCGAAACGATTGGCTGGAACTGTATGCTGGCAAAAATCAAAGAACGCTTATTGTATGATTGGAATAAAAAAATTTATTTAATTCTTTCCGATGGCTGGGTTTATGAGGGATATATAGATATCATAACAGATGTGCTGAGTGAAGTTGACGGATGGCTGGATGATTTTTACATTGTTACTCCGCAATACGATAAATTAGCCGCATATTCGGATGACGGTCAGTGTCTGGTTTTTTATGAAAAACAGTAATGAGTACAAAACAGCTGATGATTTATTTACACGTAAAAATGGCAATACAATATTTAGGAGAATTAGAATGAACAGAAATAGAAAGACGGTTGGATTTGTAATGATATTGCTGTGTTATAGTCTGGCAATTGCGGGACTGTTTTACTTTTTTGGATACAGGGCTGCTTATAAGCATATGGAAAATTCTGGATCTGCACAGAACTCGCAGACTTTTTACGCCGCTATTTCTGAAATTCAAAATAATAGGTTTACGGTAACAGGGCTGGAGGTAAACGATATTAATTTTAGAGGAAGATTCTGCTTTTCCATTGCAGAAGGAACAAAAATCACATGGCAAAATACCGATATTTCACAGGATGATCTGAATATTGGCGATACTGTTTCCATTACCTTTACGGGAGAAATTCTTGAAACAGACCCTGGACAAATACAACAGGTTGAGACTGTTCAATTATTGGAGGATGAAAAATAAATTCATATCTGCAGAACTCAAAAAAGAAATTACGAAACGTGTTCTAAGCAGCAGGCATATGTTCTCGCTCATAGCACGGGTTGAGGGATTGGTGTATAAAACCACCGTTCTTGTAACAGGAGAATGATTGAGAAGTTGTGAACACTATTTGCAGTTTGGTAAACATAATATGTCCGGCTAAGTATTGCCCGGCTTCTCAGAGAAGGATTTCACCGTTTGTTCCTGTGTTTATAAGGAGTATAATATATATGTTTAGTGGAAGTCAAGAACAGCAAGTAATATCTTTTTGCGTTTCATCAGACTGCAACAAAAAGCTTACTGGAGGTGTGATTCAGCAGATGGATCTCATAGAGCAGGAAATCATTACGAAGGATTATTTAACAAAATCAAATTTGCCGGCAAGTGATTATGTGATAAATCCCTATGTCGGCTGTACGCACGCCTGTAAATACTGTTATGCGAGATTTATGAAAAGATTTACAGGGCACAGAGAAGAATGGGGAAAATTTATAGACATTAAACAATGTGAAAAACCTATTAGTTTAAAAAGGATCAAAGGAAAATCTGTTTTTATGTCGTCCGTAACAGATTGTTATAATTCTTATGAGGAAAAATATGGCATTACAAGGAAAATTTTAGAACAGCTTGTGAATGCAGACTGCCAGATTACAATTTCAACAAAATCAACACTTATTTTGCGGGATATAGAATTATTGAAAAGGATGTCAAACCTCAAAGTGGCGTTATCCATCAATACTTTAGATGAAGATTTCAGGGCGGATATGGACAATGGCAGTTCCATTGAGGACAGGCTTGAGGCGATAAAAATATTACATAATGCAGGTATTCATACGGTATTGTTTATGTCGCCAATATTTCCTTATATCACAGAATGGAAAGAGATTATTGACAGATCGAAGGAAGATGTCTGTGAATATTGGTTTGAAAATCTGAATCTCAGAGGGGAATATAAAAGCAGTATACTTTCTTATATCAATACGCGTGATCCTGACTTAAAAGAACAATACAGAACAATATATTCAGAAAAAGACAATACATATTGGGAGATGTTGGCTGATTCGCTCAATACATATTGTGATGAACTGGGCTTGGATTATGTCAATTATTTTTATCATGAAAAACTGGTAAAAGAGAAATTAAATAATCACTAAAATAAGAATACGACAAGAGAGATGCCTGTGTGTCATAATTATGATTATTTATTTTTCAACCAATACGTCTTCTATGCGCGCACGGCAGTTTATGAAGAATCCAAAGGCAAGCGTTTATTTTTATAACAGAGGACGCTTTAAATATGAAGGTATTATGATGACAGGCACAATGGAAGTTTTACGGGACGATGATATAAAGCGGGAAATCTGGCGTACAGGGGATACCATGTATTATAAGCAGGGCATGACGGATCCCGACTATTGCGTATTGAAATTTACAGCCGTAAAGGGCAGGCATTATTGTAATTTGAAAACAGAAAGTTTTAGTATTGAGGATTTAGAATAATGGAATGATTTATTGCTTCTTTACAGCAATAAACTTACAGGCAGAATCAGGGAACATGAATTTAATCCCAGAGTGTTAATTGCCGGTTTAAATTTTTTTCCTCAAAAGTATTTAAATATTGGAAAATCTGATCATTATTATGTACAATTCCGTTCATTTTGCATGTCTGATGAAATAGCTGCATTAAAGGGCGGCTGTTTGGACTTTCTATTATATACTGGTTTCCATATGTGCGTATATATGTCTCTTTTAAGTGAGGGAACAGACGGTCTAATTGCGCATAAAAATACTCTTTGTTTCCCTCGCGAAGTGTAAGTCCCATACCGAAACAGATCACGCCGTAAACCTTTGCCTCTGCGCACATATTTAAGATTCCGGCAATATTGTCTTTGGTGTCATTAATAAAAGGTAATACAGGACTCAGCCACACGACGGTTGGGATTCCGGCGTTATGGAGTTTTTTTAAAGTCTCAAAGCGTTCTTTTGTGGTACTCACATTAGGTTCAATTTTTCTGCACAAGTCTTCATCGTAAGTGGTCAGGGTCATCTGCACTACGCATTTTGTCCGTTCATTTATTTTCTGTAAAAGGTCTAAATCCCGTAAAATGCGCTGTGACTTGGTAATCACTGTAAATCCAAATCCGTGCGTATATATTAAATGCAGAGCTTTTCTGAGATATTCAGTTTCCATTTCCAGAGGAATATAGGGGTCTGTCATGGCGCCTGTGCCAATCATACATTTTTTCCGCTTGTGAGAGAGAGCATATTCCAGCAGGTCAAGAGCGTTTTCTTTGATTTCAATATCTTCAAAAGCATGTTCCATATGGTAGCATTTGCTTCTGGAATCGCAGTAAATGCACCCGTGAGAGCAGCCGCGGTATAAGTTCATGCCATTTTTTGAAGATAATATTCCTTTTGCTGTTACGAAATGCATATGTTCCTCCCTATGCGCTGGCGTGTTTTTGAATGAGGCTTTTTTATATACCGCTTCTGCTGCGTGTGATTTTACTATAATAATATTGACGTCCTGTGTCAAGATTCATTATAAAATAAAAAAGGCATTCTGTTGTATTGACAGAATGCCTTTTTTGTGCAGCTCAAGTGTCGGTCAGACGACTCTTTTTGAGGTAAATTGCATAATTGCTGCGTTTTTTCTGATGTGTTCCTTTATGTTTGACATGTTCCGGAATCTTTACATGTAAAGATAGGATCGTCAAATTTTTGAAATTTTATCAGGTTAAGTACATCGTAATGTTAAATAAAATCTACAAAACAAGATAAATGTGGCGGATAAATAAATTTTAAATGGTTTTATCTGATGGATATCTCGGCTGCCTGCTCTTTTGTTTTTATGGTTTCAATATGTAACAGGAGTTCCATAAGATCTACGCATCCGAACGCAGGAAGAATTGGCTCGCCTGCCGCTGTGTCAATGTTCTGTAAGTGGCTGTTTCCATCACTGTTTCTGATTGCAAAATAGCCATGTTCTTTATGGCCGTGGCCTGCGGACAAAAATGTCTGGCCAATCATATTATATTTGCAGCCCTGGTCTTTGTCAGATATTCGTCTCATTGCCAGACAGCATCCTTCCAGGGAGCCGTCCGCAGTTGTTTGCTGATGGTCTATGACGGAACAGAAGATATTGGTATTCTGAATGTTTTCGTTCAGTGTATGGTAATGATCTGAATGCAGAAGATGTTTTACCCATGTTACAGCTTTGCCATGTTCCAGGGGAAGTTCCATAGAAACAAAATTGGAATATTTCAGGTGGTGTTTCTCCAGATAGTGTGGAATGGCTTTGTGCATTGTCTCGTAGGAAGAGTTTTTTAAAAATATGAGCATTTCGGCAGTTTCCTGCCATGTGAGTTCTCCGTGGAAAAGAATCACATACAGTTTGTTATCTGTACCAAAATCAAATCGGTACCGTTGGGGTTTAGTAAATGAAATCATTTTGTCTGACATAAAATCAGCCTCCTTTGATATTTTAATATGCTAGAGTGTATTTGAAATATCATTCCCGTCGTCTGTATTCCTCATTTCGCATGATATTTGTACCAAATTCAGGTTACGTAGCCCGCTATGCGGCGATTTCTTTGGCGTAAATCTCCAGCAAATTGTGAAATATATCTGATAAAAAGTATTTTTCAAACACGTTCTAGCGCCCCATCCGGTCAGCAATCAGACTTTCAGAACTGTCTGTTTTGCCATCTGCCGCGTTGCCGTCAGTCAGCGATGCCGCCGCATCGCCTCCTTCTCCCGCCTTGCGGACTGATAAAATATTCGGTACTGATAGTCTGATTACTGGCTGAATGTTGCACCAGGAACAGAGAAACAATTTTATTTCCTGACAAAATGGTAATAAAAGACTGTAGAAGGCTGTCTTTTTATAGAATAGCATATTGTTTAATTTTGTCAACATAAGAATATTACAATTTTTTTGTGTTGTTGATAGAATTTCACAATAAATAGAAAGGTGGAAAAAATATGAATGTGGAATTATACCTGAAAGAGATGGGAAAGAGAATTATGGAGAGGAGGAAGAAAATGGGTTTAACCCAGGAAATCCTTGCGGAGAAAAGTGAGCTTACAACGCAGTTTGTCTCCTATGCAGAAAGTGGGAAGAGGGGGATGAGACCGGAGAACCTGATGAAAATTGCCGCTGCATTGGAAGTGAGCACGGATTATTTGCTTACAGGGGATATTATTGATAAGGACAAGCTCCTGTTGTCAGATAAATTGGACAGGCTGACGCCTCAGCAGGTGAGGATTGTGGAACATATCATTGATGAATGTATTGATCTCTATAACAATGACAGATAAAAACCAGTTGAGCAATTTATAGAACCATGATAATATAAAATTATAAGGAGATGAGGAATAGATGGTTCGGGAAAAGGCATGGGAGGAACTGCAGATAAAGAACGATTTCCTTTTTGCAAAGGTGATGCGTGATAAGAAGATTTGCTCTGAACTTCTGGAAAAGTTGCTGCATATAAAGGTCCAAAATATTGTTTATCTGGAAGAAGATAAGAAGATTGACATTAAATGGGATGCAAAAAGCATAAGGATGGATGTGTATATAGAAGACGGCAACCGGGTGTTTAACCTGGAAATGCAGACCACGGACAAAAAGGATCTGTCTTTCAGAAGCCGGTACTATCAGGGAATGATAGATTTAAATACGATAGAGAAAGGGGAAAGCTACCGCAGACTGAAGGAGAGTTACGTTATTTTTATCTGTACTTTCGACCCGTTCCATCAGGGGAAGGCACAGTATACATTTGAAAATTTCTGCACAGAAGACAGAAGGCTTAAACTTAATGATGGCATGAAGAAAGTGTTTTTTAATGCAAAAGATTACGAGAATGCAGAGGATGATGAAATACGTGAATTTCTCAAGTATGTAAATGGAGAAAAGAGTGACAGCCAGTTTGTGAGGGAAATTGATGACAGGGTGTCAAAAGTGAAATCCAATAAAGAATGGAGGCAGGAATATATGACATTGTTAATGCGGGAAGCAGAAATTCGGGAAGAGGGCCGGGAAGAGGGCCGGGAAGAAGGTATAAAAGGAATGGCGGCGGCGCTTAAAGAACTGGGCGTGCCCAGCCAGACGATTCTCTCCAAAATCCAGGAGAAATTCGGTATGAGTCAGGAAAGCGCCAGCAAATATCTGTAAACAGAATATAATATGTTCTTGCAAAAAACTGGCTGTCATAAAGTGCGGATGTCAGGCAGTGGACGGCGTTCAGTGAGTCAGATGATCCTGGCAGACGGGACAATATACGCTGCTTCTGCCGCCTACAACAATATGGCAGAAAATAGTTCCGCAGTTTGGACAGCCTTCCCCCCTGTGTCCATAGACTTGCAGAAAAGGAGTATTACGGTAATCTTTTCCTCTTGTTTCCAGATATTCTTCCGGGCTGATTTCGTTTTTCTGGATGAAATAGGAAAGACGTTCCGGTATTATTTTTGCAAGACGCTGCCAGTCGTTCTGATTTAAACTGTTTGCAGGACGCGCAGGATAAAGACCTGCTGTAAAGAGGATTTCATCGGAATAGATATTTCCAATTCCTGCGATCATGCTTTGATCTAACAGACATTGCTTGATTGTTTTTTTCCGGGATCCCATATGAGAGGACAAATATTCAGCCGTAAGAGCAGTGTCAAAAGGTTCCATACCTAATTTGGAAATGCCGCTGCAGACGTCGTTTTCTCCGCTGCAAAGCAGCCAGAAACGTCCAAAACGCCGCGTATCGGAAAAACGCAGCTCGTTGCCGTCAGACATGTGAAATACAATATGAGTGTGTTTTTCTTCTGGAAAAGCTGCCGGAGTAAACAAAAGACAGCCTGTCATCCGCAAATGCAGGATCACACGATCCTGACTTTCCAGATGGATAAGCAAAAACTTTCCCCTGCGTTCCAAGCGGTGTACAGTCTGCCCGGTCAGCAGTCTGCAAAAATGTTCTTTTTCAGGATAAGCAATGAGATCAGAACGTCTTACGGTTACTTCTGTAATTGAAAGCCCTTGGATCTGAGGCTCAATGATTCTTTTTATTGTTTCCACTTCTGGTAATTCCGGCATGGCGCTACCTGTCCTTTCCAGCAGATTTTATCATCTGTTTCTGTTAATTGTATTCATATATCCTGTGGGATATGGCCAATACGCCGTATGAACGTCCGGGCGCAAATCAGATTAAATCTAATACAAATGATCTGCTTTGTCAATAAGTGAACGCTAAAAGAATCTTGTGCTGTATCGCGAAAAAAGTGCTTGACATTATCACAGGAAAGTAGTATGTTATAGAAAGAAAGATTTGAAAATTCAATATTGTATTAATTTCTCTTATTCAGAGTGGTGGAGATACATAGGATCTGTGAAGCCACGGCAACCCCTCTACGGAAGGTGCCAGCCTGAGCGAGTAATCGAACAATAAGAGGATTTGATTATCTTTTCGCCGAGTCAGGTCCGCTTATGTTATGAGCGGATTTTTTTGTGTTAAATAGGAAAGAAAGTGTCTTTCCTGATGATTCTAAGGAGGAGTTTTAGATGGAAAAAAGATTATTTACATCAGAATCTGTAACAGAAGGACATCCGGATAAACTTTGCGATGCAGTATCGGATGCGATTCTGGATGCATTAATGGAGCAGGATCCAATGAGCCGCGTGGCGTGCGAGACAGCGGCATGTACCGGATTTGTACTGGTAACAGGAGAGATTACGACGAAAGCGCAGATTGATATTCCGCAGATTGTGAGAGATACCGTAAAAGAGATTGGCTATGAGGATGCGTCTGCCGGATTTGATGGAAATACCTGTGCAGTGATGGTAGCGCTGGATCAGCAGTCAGCGGATATTGCTATGGGTGTGGATAAAGCGCTTGAGGCAAAAGAAAACAAAATGTCAGAAGAAGAGCTTGAAGCGATCGGGGCAGGAGATCAGGGAATGATGTTTGGTTATGCCGCCAATGAGACGCCGGAATTGATGCCATATCCGATTTCCCTGGCGCATAAACTGGCGCTGCAGCTTACGAAGGTGCGCAAGGACGGAACATTGAGTTATTTAAGACCGGATGGAAAAACACAGGTATCCGTAGAATATGATGAAGCGGGAAATCCCAAAAGGCTTGAGGCAGTGGTATTATCTACCCAGCACGATGCCGATGTGACGCAGGAACAGATTCATGCAGATATTAAAAAGCATGTATTTGATCCTGTGCTGCCCGCAGAAATGATTGATGCAGAGACGAAATTTTTTATTAACCCCACCGGACGTTTTGTGATAGGCGGTCCTCAGGGAGACGCCGGACTGACGGGACGTAAGATTATTGTAGATACATACGGCGGATATGCGCGTCACGGCGGCGGAGCATTTTCCGGCAAAGACTGCACCAAGGTGGACCGTTCCGCGGCCTATGCAGCCCGTTATGTGGCAAAAAATATTGTTGCGGCCGGACTGGCAGAAAAGTGTGAGATTCAGCTATCTTATGCAATCGGCGTGGCGCAGCCGACTTCCATTATGGTAGATACTTTTGGCACAGGCAGGATTTCTGACGAAAAACTGGTAAATATGATCCGTGAGAATTTTGATCTTCGTCCGGCAGGAATCATCAAAATGCTCGATTTGCGGCGTCCTATTTACAAACAGACAGCAGCGTACGGACATTTTGGACGCAACGATTTGCATCTGCCCTGGGAGGCCACAGATAAAGTAGAAGTTTTAAAGAGCTATTTGTAAGAATCCGTTTATAAAATAATGGGATATATGGAATGAACCGTTCTGTTTTGGGGAATACTGATACCAAAAACAGAAATGAGGTTTTACCGAATGAAAACATTCCATCAATTATATCTGGATATTTTAAAACAGGAAACAGGTCAGGAGCGTACGCTGCAGGAAGAATACGATCCCTATCATATGGATTGTCTTCTTCATCCCAGGCGGTATGCTCCTGTTGTTTTTCAGGAACAATGCGAGCAGTGCGCCTACGAACGCGCCTGTGAAAACAGTTGTATCTTTGATGCTTTTGAGCGTGATGAAAACGGCAGGGCGGTGATTAATCCCGATAAATGCATTGGCTGCGGCGCCTGCGTGGACGCCTGCAGACTGGAGAGGCTGGTGGAAAATAAAGACGTGGTTCCGGTTCTGCAGGCTGTACGGGCCAGGGAACGCGAAGTATACGCTTTGATTGCGCCGGCATTTTTAGGGCAGTTTGGAGAAGGAGTCACCGTGGGAAAGCTGCGCACTGCTTTTAAGGCCATGGGATTTCAGGGCATGGTGGAAGTGGCAGTCTTTGCGGATATCCTGACCTTAAAAGAAGCTCTGGAATTTGACGCCAATATTCACAAAGAGCAGGATTACCAGCTCACAAGCTGCTGCTGTCCGGTGTGGATTGCCATGATTCGTAAAATTTATCATGAACTGGTTCCCCATGTGCCGGGAGCCGTATCGCCAATGATTGCGGCGGGAAGGGTGGTAAAGAAGCTGCATCCTCAGGCAATGACGGTCTTTATTGGTCCTTGCATGGCGAAAAAAGCAGAAGCACGGGAAAAAGATATTGCAGACGCCGTGGATTATGTGCTGACTTTTCAGGAAGTACAGGATATGTTTGAGGCCGCGGACATTCATCCGCAGGAACTGGGCGAGGATGAAAAAGAACATTCATCCCGGGCAGGCAGACTCTATGCCAGGACAGGCGGCGTCAGTGAAGCGGTGCGGGAGACGGTAAAGCAGTTGAACCCCAATCGAAAAATAGAAGTAAAAGCGGAACAGGCGGACGGAGTGCCGGCATGCCGCGCCATGATTGATCGTCTGAAAAATGGTGAGACGTCTGCTAATTTTTTTGAAGGAATGGGCTGCAACGGAGGGTGCGTGGGCGGTCCCAAGCGCATTATTCCAGCAGAGGAGGGCAGGGATAATGTGGATCATTACAGTGAACGCGCAGAGTACAAAACTCCTCTGGAGAATCCTTTTGTGCTGGAATTGCTGACGCGGCTGGGATTTCATACAGTGGAAGAATTTTTAGAAAAAAGTGATCTTCTGGTGAGAGAATTATAAAAATATATTTTTTTGTAAACCCTCTTGCCAAAAACTAACAAAAAAATCAGATGAAATCGGGTAAAATCGTGTGATTTGTACATTTTTTGTTCCAGACCGTCAAATTACTTGCCTTTACATCTATACAAGTTGTAAAATAAAGAAAAATAGTAATGGTGTCAGTACTGGAAAGGATAAATGGGAAAGGGTAAATGAAAATGATATTTATGCTGAATATGGCCAGGGAACCTTCTGTTTTGGGCAGACGCGCCACAATTTGGACATGTTGTATTTAAGACTCTGGCGATATGAATGTATATTGCTTATTACATTGACATTTAACTGCCGGAATCACACGAAATAAATGTTAAGGTGAAAGAAAGAGAGGAACGAAAATGAAATTCTTTATCGACACAGCAAATGTAGAAGATATACGTAAGGCAAATGACATGGGAGTGATCTGCGGCGTAACGACGAATCCCTCCCTGATCGCGAAGGAAGGCAGAGATTTTAATGAGGTGATCAAAGAGATTACGTCTATCGTCGACGGACCAATCAGCGGCGAGGTAAAGGCAACCACCACAGATGCAGAAGGCATGATCAAAGAAGGCCGTGAGATTGCAGCCATCCATGCGAACATGATTGTTAAGATTCCTATGACAGTTGAAGGTTTGAAAGCGGTGAAAGTGCTTGCGGCAGAAGGCATTAAGACAAACGTAACACTGATCTTTTCTGCAAACCAGGCGCTGCTTGCAGCAAGAGCGGGCGCTGCCTATGTATCTCCGTTCCTGGGGCGTCTGGATGATATCAGCCAGCCAGGCATCAATCTGATTGAAGATATTGTGGCTATTTTTGAGAACTATCCTGAAATTGAGACAGAGATCATTGCAGCAAGCGTCCGTAATCCAATCCATGTAACAGACTGCGCGCTTGCCGGAGCCGATATTGCCACTGTTCCGTATGGTGTGATTGAGCAGATGACAAAACATCCGCTTACAGATCAGGGAATCGATAAATTCCAGAAAGATTACAAAGCAGTATTTGGCGAATAAGCAATCAGCAAAAAGGAGAATTTTACATGGAGAACTTAGAACTTCAGAAAATTGCCAACGAAGTCCGTAAAGGTATTATAACGTCGGTCCATGCTGCGAAGGCGGGACATCCGGGCGGTTCTCTCTCAGCAGCAGATGTATTTACATATCTGTATTTTGAAGAGATGAATATTGATCCTCAGGAACCGAAAAAGTCAGACCGCGACCGTTTTGTACTGTCCAAGGGACATACGGCGCCAGGCTTGTATTCTGCCCTTGCCCATCGTGGATTTTTCCCGGTAGAAGATTTAAAGACATTGCGCAAAATTGGTTCTTATTTACAGGGGCATCCCTGTCTGCAGTATACGCCGGGCATTGATATGTCCAGCGGATCTCTGGGACAGGGAGTTTCCGCAGCGGTTGGCATGGCGTTATCTGCAAAACTGAGCAATGACAATTATCGTGTATACACTTTGTTGGGCGACGGTGAGATCCAGGAAGGACAGGTGTGGGAGGCGGCAATGTTTGCCGGTTATCACAAACTGGATAATCTGGTGGTTATCGTGGACAACAATGGACTGCAGATTGATGGAAAAATAGATGACGTCTGCTCTCCGTATCCGATTGACGATAAGTTTAAAGCATTTAATTTTCATGTAATCAACGTTGCAGATGGAAATGATTTTGATCAGCTTCGCGCGGCGTTTCAGCAGGCAAGAGAGAATAAAGGGATGCCCACAGCCATTATTATGAAGACCGTAAAAGGAAAAGGCGTTTCTTATATGGAACATGTGGCCGGATGGCATGGAAAAGCTCCAAATGACGAAGAGTATGAGGTGGCAATGGAAGAATTAGAGAAAGCAGGTGAAGCATTATGCCAGAAGTAAAGAAGATTGCAACCAGAGACAGCTACGGAAACACGCTGGTAGAGCTGGGCAAAGAGCACGACAATCTGGTAGTATTGGATGCGGATCTTGCAGCGGCCACCAAGACAGGCGTATTTCAGAAAGAATTTCCCGAACGGCACATCAACTGCGGTATTGCAGAGTGCAATATGATGGGCATTGCAGCGGGACTGGCTGCCACAGGGAAGGTTCCATTTGTAAGTTCCTTTGCGATGTTTGCAGCGGCCAGAGCGTTTGAGCAGGTACGAAATTCTATTGGATATCCTAAAATGAATGTGAAAATCGGCGCAACCCATGCAGGAATCTCAGTTGGAGAAGACGGAGCTTCTCACCAGTGTAATGAGGATATTGCCCTGATGCGTACTATTCCCGGTATGACGGTTATTAATCCCTCGGATGATATAGAAGCAAAGGCGGCGGTCAGAGCAGCTTTTGCATTGGACGGTCCGGTGTACCTCAGATTTGGAAGGCTTGCGGTTCCGGTAATCAATGACAATCCGGATTATAAATTTGAGATAGGAAAAGGCGTTCTGTTAAAAGAAGGCAGCGATGTGACAATTATTGCGACCGGACTTTGCGTGGAAGCCTCTCTGCAGGCGGCGGACCTGCTTGCCGCAGACGGGATCAGTGCAGAAGTAATCAATATCCATACCATTAAGCCGTTGGATAAAGAGATGGTTCTGAATTCTGTAAAAAAGACGGGCAAAGCAGTGACAGTAGAAGAACATTCCATTATTGGCGGACTTGGCAGTGCGGTATGCGACTGTTTATGCGAACATATGCCCGCTCCGGTATACAAGATTGGCATCAACGACGTATACGGCGAGTCTGGTCCGGCATTGGAGCTGCTGAAAAAATATGGATTGCACGGCCAGGGTATATATGAGAAAACCAGGGACTTTGTGAGAAAATAAGCAGCGTGTTAAAAACCAGCCACTTTCGCTGAATTGTGAAGGTGGCTGTCTTTTTTTAGCGTTGGCGTTTATTCGCCGCAGTAATAAGGATGGGAGAAAGGATTTATGAGTATTTTTAAATTAGCGCCGTCTGCGATGGACAGGATCGCCCCTCTGTTTGAGGGATGGGAAGAATCTTTAATCTGGTCCTGTCTTCAGGGCTGTATGGGAGAGGCATGGGCAGACCGGGAAGAACATCCCCAGTCAGCCAGAATCATTCTTGCGGATTTCTGTTACTTTGCAGGAACCGCAGACCGCAGGCTTGTAGAGGAGGAAGTCAGGACTTGCAGCCGTGAATTTTTAATTATGGTTCCTCCTCTGGATGCCACAGGGGAGGCATGGGCACGGCAGATTGAAGCGGTATACCAGAAACGCTGCAAGCGGGTAGAACGGTATGCGATCAAAAAGGAGCCGGGCATATTCGACAGAAAAAAGCTTGAGGAGATTGTATCAGGTCTTGATGAAGAATATCAGTTAAAGCTGATAGATGAAGAGATTTTCCGCCAGACAAGAGAGCAGTCATGGGCAAGGGATTTTACTTCTCAATATGCGGATTACGAGGAGTACTGCAAAAGAGGCTTAGGGGTATTTGTGCTGCGCAGCGGGGAACTGGTTGCGGGCGCATCTTCTTATACCGTATATCGGGAAGGAATTGAAATAGAAATCGGAACCAGGGAAGAACATCGCCGCAAAGGGCTGGCCTCCGTATGCGGGGCAGGATTGATACTGGAATGTATGCAGCGGGGACTGTATCCAAGCTGGGATGCGCAAAATAAGCAGTCCGCCGCGCTTGCACAAAAGCTGGGATATCATTTTGACCGCGCCTATCCTGCCTATGAAATTTATATGTAATATATAAAGCGTATGATTGTCAATAAAATGAAAATCATACGCTTTGTTCCTATAGGAAGATGTATTTTACAATAAATAAAACGGTAAGTATATACATGAGAACGCTGATCTTCTTGTCCTTTGCCCTGCCGGTAATTAAGTTGATAAGCGTCCAGGAGATTACGCCGATGGCGATTCCTTCTGAAATACTGTAGGCAAGAGGCATTGCAATGATGCACAGGAATGCCGGAACAGCGTCGGTCATATCTTCGAAATCAATCTTTGCCACAGAACCCATCATATAGAATCCCACAATAATCAGGGCAGGCGCAATGGCGAAGCTTGGAATACTTAAAAATAATGGAGAAAAGATCACCGACAGCAGGAATAACACAGAGGTAACAAGGGCAGTCAGTCCCGTACGTCCGCCTGCAGTTACGCCGGAAGCGCTTTCTACATAAGTGGTAGTGGTGGAGGTACCGAAAACAGCTCCCACACAGGTTGCGGCAGCGTCTGATAACAGCGCCGGTTTGATGCGGGGAAGTTTGCCGTCTTTATCCAGCATGTCCGCTTTTGAAGAAACGCCGATTAAAGTTCCGAGCGTATCGAATAAATCCACAAACAGGAAGGAAAACATAATGATTATGAAATCTCCGATTTGAATAGAGCCAAAATCTGTTTTTGTGAATACGGCTCCGAACGTCTCTGAGAAAGAGGAAAAATCCAGGCTTATAATGCCGCTGGGAATCACAGAGAACATGCCGGCGTCCGGATTGGGCACATAGATTCCCGCAATTTCAGCGATTATACCTAAAATCCAGGTAGCAAGGATGCCGATCAGAATGCCTCCCTTAACCTGTTTTGCCAAAAGAACAGCGGTAATCAGTACGCCGATCAGCGCCAGAATAGCACCGATACCCACAGAGTGGAAAGTTTCTCCCTTAAAAGTCTGATAGCTTACCAGGGTGGACTCGTTTGCCACGATCAGCTTTGCATCCTGCAGGCCGATAAAGGCGATAAACAGACCGATGCCTACGCTTACGGCAGCCTTCAGCGTGGAAGGGATGGCATTGAAGATGGCTTCACGTACGTTTGTGAGCGATAATACGATAAAGATAATACCTTCAATAAATACGGCGAATAATGCAATTTCCCAGGTATATCCCATTTTAATAACAACGGTATAAGCGAAATATGCATTCAGTCCCATTCCTGGAGCCAGGGCAAACGGATAATTTGCCAGCAGAGCCATCAATAAAGTACCTACGAATGAAGCAAGCGCCGTTGCGATCATCACCGCATTGGGATTCATGCCTGCATCTGCCAGAATGTTTGGATTTACTGCCAGGATATATGCCATGGTCATAAAGGTGGTAAATCCGGCAACAACCTCAATACGCGCTGTCGTGTTGTTGTCTTTTAGTTTGAACATTTTTTCTAACATAAATTACTCTCCTTTTCTTATTTGGTACAACTGGCGCCAGGTTCTTTCATTCACATAAAAGAACCTGATTTGTACTAAGCGGTATTATATCATATTTTTAAGAGATAATATAGTAAAAATTTTGATATTGGTAAAAGTGGGAGACTATTGTCTTGTCTCGTTGATATTTAATGAAATCGCGCAGGATATTTGTTCATCTGCAAGGCGGATTTTCGACGGCGTAGCGGTGGCTACGGCTAGAAAATCTAACACGGCAGATGGGCAAATAGACAAGTGAGTTTGG
The DNA here is from genome assembly GCA_910575155.1 of Lachnospiraceae bacterium. Taxonomy (GTDB): domain Bacteria; phylum Bacillota; class Clostridia; order Lachnospirales; family Lachnospiraceae; genus Petralouisia. The sequence continues at coordinate 81,669 of CAJTDX010000010.1, read as the reverse complement.
CTAATTATCAACGAGACAAGACACTATGGGGGCAGACAATAATTTGCTTTGCAAAAAATAAGAAATATGGTATGATTTCCTATAATTAATAATCTTTTGTCTGGTATCGGGAGGCTGCAGGTGGTATCATTATTAATCAATATATTTATACGGGATAAGGAAGAAGTAAAAAGTCCGAAAGTACGCCAGCAATACGGAATGCTCTGTGGTCTGGTGGGAATTATTTTGAATATTCTGCTTTTTCTGGGAAAATTTGCGGCGGGAATTATGAGCCGTTCCATATCCATTACGGCAGATGCTTTTAATAATCTCTCAGACGCCGGATCTTCCTGCGTGACCCTGGTGGGATTTAAAATGGCCGGGGCAAAGCCGGATGTGGATCATCCTTTTGGGCATGGGAGAATGGAATATATTACAGGTTTGATCATATCCGGAGCCATTATTATTATGGCATTTGAACTGGTGAAAAGTTCCGTGGAAAAAATCATACATCCGCAGCCGGTGGAATTTAATTTGCTGACGCTGTGCATTCTTCTGGTTTCTATTCTGGTAAAAATGTATATGGCGTTTTATAATTATACAATTGGAAAAAAACTCGATTCTGCGGCAATGCGCGCTACCGCCACGGACAGTCTCAGCGATACCTGCGCCACTGCGGTGGTGCTGGGCGGAACCCTGGTGGGAAAATATACGGGAATGCAGATCGACGGCTGGTGCGGAGTTCTTGTCGGCTTATTTATTTTTTATGCGGGAATCTGCGCGGCCAGGGAAACCTTAAATCCGCTTCTGGGCCAGCCGCCGGAGGAAGACTTTGTCCGCCAGATTGAAAATATTGTTCTTGCCCATGAGGAAATATGCGGAATCCACGATTTGCTGGTGCATGATTATGGCCCGGGCAGGCGGATGATTTCTTTACATGCGGAAGTTCCGGCAGACGGCAATATTTTAGAGCTGCATGACGTGGTGGATAATGCGGAAATGGAATTAAGGGAAAATCTGAGCTGCGACGCAGTGATTCATATGGATCCGGTGGTCACAGAAGACGAATATATTTTGAAATTGAAGGGCATAATAGAGGAGCTGGTGAAAGAGATTGATGCCGTTATTACGATGCATGATTTCCGGGTGGTGACTGGGCAGACGCATACAAATCTGATTTTTGATGTGGTGGTGCCTTATGAGTTTCCAATCAATGATGATACGCTCCTTGAGAATATTCAAATGCAGGTAAAAAAAAGAATGGGAGATAATTATTTTGTAGTAATTCAGGTGGATAAAGCATATCTTAGATAGACAGACTATGGTGATACTAACTTGAAAAATGGCGTGAATACGGGAAAGAAACGGAAAAGTGTCCAATTTTTTAAAAATTAAAATATTTCTTTCGTGGAAATTACCAGTTTTCATAAAGCCCCTTGAAAAAGACGGGTACATGGGGTATATTTGATAGTGTAGGTGACATATGAAAAACAGCTTGTAGGCTGGTATTACATTGGGAAAGTGAGATAGGATGAGCGAAAAGAAAATTATTGTATCGAATGTAACAAAAGAGTACAGCAATCCCATTGCAGAATTGGTACAGGTCGCATGTCAGTTTGACAGCGAAATCAGGCTGGAAAACAATGAGGCAAAGATCAATGCAAAGAGTATTATGGGAATCATGGCATTTAATCCGTCAAAAGGAATGACTGTAAATATAGTGGCTGATGGAAGCGATGAAGAAGAAGCTTTATTGGCAATGGAAAAATTTTTAGTCTGTCAGTAAAAGGATTTAGGGAGGAAAACCAATTATGGCAAAGAATGACACGAAAACAGCTCCGGCAAAAGAAACTTCAACAAAACCAGCAGCCGTTAAGAATGAAACTGTGGCAAAGCCGGCGGAAGCGAAAGACGAAGTTGCAGTGAAGGCAGCTGAAGAAGAGACAACTGTTGAGGATGCAACTGTAAAAGCGGCAGAGCCTGAGAAAGAAGTAAAGGCGGAAGAAATCAAGAAAGAGGCTGCAAAGAAAGCTCCATCCAAGAAAGTCACGAAAAAACCAGTAGCTAAGAAGAAAGAAACAGAAAAAGTAGAGGAGATCTACGTACAGTATCAGGCTTTGGAGATTACTACCAGGGATATTATGGAGAAAGCAAAACAGGATTATATCTCTGAGGGACACAGAGAGTCATCTATCAAATCAGTTCGCTTATATATCAAACCGGAAGAAAGCATGGCTTATTATGTAATAAATGATAAGTTTGCAGGCGGTGTTTCTTTATAGATAATCAGGAAATAGCTAAGACTGTTGCAGACAGTGTTTCGTACCTGTGGTACGAAGGTTGTCTCCAACAGTCTTTTTTATTCTATAGATCGATCTGTAAAACTGAATCCTGGAAATGAGCGGAACATAAATCACAATATTGAGATCAAGAAAGAGATCATAGAAAAACACTGTTAGATAAAGCGGGGGTGAGAAGGTGAATTTTTTTGATTACATAAAAAATGATGCTTTTTTTAAACCTTTGACATTGAAATACCGAAGGATCTACTATGACTGCATTCAGATTCTAATCGAAAAAACGAAAGAATTACCAGTGCTGTACGAATCAGATGCAAAAGACAGTATTACCGTTTATTTAAAGAATGCGGCTATAGATGAAAAAAAGAAACATGCATCAGAGGAAACGGAGATCATGGAAGAAATAAGAGCGAATGAGAATGGGGCTGAATTGCAGACCGGGGAAATTCTGTCTCTGTTTCGCGAGTGCGGCTGGCTGCTGCCGCATGAAATGGGAAGAAATGGCGAGTATGTTGTTAATATTTCGATTGACTGCAGAAGATTCATGGATTTTTTAAGGAAAATGACAGAAAAGACGGGCGAAGGTATGATGTCGAACCGGATTTTTTCTATGTATGAAATTATGAAATCTGCATTTGAGGAAGACTCTGTGCGCAGAGAGCGGCCGTACGCCAATATACTTGTGCCGCTGATTGATAATGAAACGGAATTAAAAAATGAACTTGTAGATTTAAAAGACAGTATTTCTAATATTATGAAAGCGGTAGTAGTGTTTCAGGATATGAACAGTTTTGGACAGTTCATAATGAAAGACGCAATGCTGGAACGTTTTTTCAGTGAATATTTTTTTGTGAAAAATAATGGCCTGATTCCTGCGCAGCTCTCGTTTATAAGAGGAAAATTGAGAATTCTCAGACAGGAAGAACTACGTAAAAAGATGATAAAGGAATGTTCGCAGAAACTGCAGTTAAATGATACAGAAGCTGAAGAACGCGTGGAACGATACCTTGCGGAACTCCAGTATTTTTTGAGTACGGAATATGAGGCGAATATGGAGCTGATTGACAGCCGTATTAATACTTATTACAATCTTGCAAACACAAGAATTATGCTGATGGTGAGCAACGGCGTCAGAATGGAGGCGGTAATTAACGATTTTTTGTACGCAGTATCAAAAATGTCAGAAGAAAAAGAGAATGCCGTAATGGAACAGGCTGCAGACTGCACGCGTATCATCAGTCAAAAATATATTGGATATAAGTCTTTTGAAAAGAAGAAACGCATGAAGAATGAAGGCGGGAATATTGCGCTGGAGCCAGTGGAATTATCGGAAGAGGAAATAAGGCTGCAGACAGAAAAGTTGTTTCACAGTGTTCCAAACAGATATTCCGTTGACAGGGTAAGCGCTTTTTTTGACGCGCATCTGGAAGGCAAAAATGAAATGAGTCTTATGGACTTCGGAGCAGGGACGAAAGAAGAGATTCTGATGTTTGCAGCGGCAATGCTTTATACGGAAAATGAGGAATTTCCATATCATATAAAGTTGTCAGAAGAGACTGTAAAAACAGAGATTGCAGAGATTACGAATGTGACAGTTAGCAGGAAATAGAAGGGGACTGTTTATGGATGATTTCAATTTTATGAAAACGATGAATGAAGAAGACGCATATCTTTTTAAAAGATGTATCCGTAAAATGCTGGACGCAACATTTATTGTAGCGGATAAAGATGAAAAACTATATGAATTTATTTCATCCGAATCAAATCAGTTTGACGTCAATATGTATCTGGCGGCGATTGGGTATAAAGTTGTGGTCGATGAACGTATGAAAGTAGCCATGCTGCAGCAGGCGGATGAGGATGCTGAAACAGTAGGCTTAAAGAGGATAAATTTATACCGTTTCGATACAAAACAGGTGAAATTATTAATGGTGCTGTGGCTGTTGTATCTGGAACGCATGGGGTATGCAGATCCGGTACATATAACCGTAGGCGATATTATGGATAAATGCAGCATTTACCAGATCAATATGAAGCCGGCAGAATTTAAGGATTCTTACCGGATATTTAAGAAATTCAGCCTGATCGATTATGGAGACGATCTATTAACAGAAGAAGGAAACGTCCGTCTGTATGCTTCACTGCAGTTTTGTATGGATATAGAACAATTAAAACAGGTTATGATGGAATATGCCCCCGGAGGGGAAACTTTGGAGACGGAGCAGGATGAATTTTTAGAAAGTGAGGATATGGATGGATAAAACTGTTTTGCGCAATATACATTTGGTAAACTGGTATGGATTCAATAATCTGACAATCCCTGTTTCTGAGAACCTGACATTGATTTCTGGTGAAAATGAATGCGGAAAGTCAACCATATTGGACGCCGTTAAGTATGCTTATACAGGCGACACGCAGTTTAACAGGGCCACCAGCGGATATAATCCAGGCGTTGGAAAGCGAAACCTGGTTTCCTATACCCGCTGTCTGGTGGATGCAAGCGCAGGAATATACGCAAGGCCCGCCGATCAGATCCCGGCAGTGTATACACATATTGCCCTGGAATACTTTGATCAGATTAATGAGAATCCATTTGTCTTAGGCGTGATCATTGAGACCGCTGTTACGGACGTCAGGGGAACGTACTGGTATGCAATGGATGCGACAGCGATGGAGGATATTTCATTTGTTTATGAAGAAGATTCGATAAAAAAGCCGTATGATGCTTCTGGTTTTCAGAAGAAGTACGGCGTGCAGATGAAAACAAAAAAAGAAGGCATTGCACTGTTTATGCAAATGACAGGGCTTAAGCTGCCATATCAGGAAGTGCCGAAATATCAGAGAAAACTGAGAAATATTATGGCGTATAATCCGGCTGCGAAAATTCAGGAATTTATAAAGGAGTCCGTACTGGAAGAACATAATGTCAATTTTGATAAATTGAAAGAAGCTAAGAAGAACATTGAACAGATCAACAGTAATCTGGAACAGATCCATCAGGAACTGCAGGATCTGGATTCGATACTGGCAGATTACAATGAGCATGATAAGAAGGCTTTGCAGCTGAAAACAGACGACATAAAAATGAAATATAAAGAGCTTTTACAATGTCAAAGAGAGATCGGGCTGGCGGAAGAGTTCATAAAAAAGAGCGTCGTTACATGCGAAACTCTGGAAAAAACAATTCGTGAGCAAAATCAGGAAATCAATAAACTGGAACAGTATTATTCTGAGGCAAGAAGAGCATTGTCTGATCTCGACGTCTCGAAGACCATCATGGCTTCAAAACAATTGATTGATTCATATCAAGAACAATTAATGAAATTAAATGCAGAAAAAGAAAAATTGGAAATATTCCAGGAGAAAATGCAGGAAGCAGCCGCCTGGTTACAAGAGCTGGGAGCCGTGGCGCCAACGGATCATATGGTTGGAAGTTTAACCTCAAAAAGACTCGAAGCGGGAGAGAAGCAGAGATGTATTGATTTGTTAAAAGCAGAGATGCAAAAATGCCGCGACAAATTAATGGAAAATCGTATTTTGCTTAAGCAGAAACTGGAACTTATTGAGAGCCAGTGCATAGAACAGAGCCGCATGATTGAAAACTGTAATAAGAACAGAGCGGATTATTCCGGCGTGCAGGAGCAGTTAGAGCTGATAAAAGAGATCAACCGCGAATTTAAAAAGCAAGGTATTCAGGAAGAAGCTCATATGGCCTGTGAATATGTGGTAAAGTTAAAAGATGAGAACTGGAGAACTGCGATCGAGGCGTTTTTGGGCGTACACCGCTATGCGGTGCTGGTGCCGGGAGAGACATTTGATCTTGCAAACGCCGTATTTGACCGCTCAAAGCATCGTTATGTGGAACTGGTAAACACTAAGCGGTTAATGGCAAAAACCATGGATTGTGCAGAAGATTCGGTATTTCATTATCTGCAGATACAAAACGAGACGGCGGCAAATTATTTTAAGTTCTGGCTGGGCAGAATCCATGCCGCTGCAATTGAGGACGTGCCTGACTACGACAACGCTATGTCAATGGAAGGCAAGCTGAGCCGTAATATGGCGGTAACTTATATTAATACAGGAAAAATCAAAAGTTATTGTCTGGGAAGCCAGGCGATCGAGTTAAATAAAAAAGAGGCGGAACGTAAGCTGCGCGAGTTAGAAGTTCAGGAAAAAGAGATACTGTTTGAGCAAAAACTTTTACAGGAGAAATCGGACGATCTGCAAACTGCGTTAGAATACTTTAAAGAGTTTCATTTAAATGCGCATAAAGAAGCGGCGAAGGTAAGCGCTGATTTCAATGAGGAGAACGAGCGTTATAAGAAATTACTGGATGCACAAAAGAACAATGCGGATTTTATGGCTCTGAATGAGCGTGTATCTGAGCTTGGAAAACAATTGGACGCTAAGAGGAACGAGCGCGAAGAACATATAAAGCAAAAGACGATTTTAGAAACATCCATCACGGAAAAAGAAAAATCCTTGAAAGATTTCAGGGCGAAAGAAGCTGTCAAACAGGCAGAATTAGAAGAAGAGCGGACCACGGGCAATTCCGTCGTGGAACAGGCGATAAAAGAATACGACGGATATTTATGCGGAGACAACCCGGGCGGCGGAGTAATGGTTCATGAGTCTAAGAAACGGATGGATCACAGAGTAAGAGAATTGGAGGGGAATATTAATGGCAAACAGCAGGCATATAATAACCGTAAACAGGAAGGAGATAAATTGCCGATCGGCCTGGAACACGAGGCTGCTTATCAAAGCAGAAGAGGAAGAATCTGGATTGACGATTTGCAGGGAATACAGCAAAAGCTAAAAGAGCAGACGATAACGTATGAGCGGATCTTTAAAAGAGAATTTGTGCTTAATATATATGAAACGGCGAAGGAAGCGAGAAATGATATTTCAGATATAAATAAGGAATTGAGAAAACTTCAGTTTTCAACAAAATATCAATTTGAAGTTAAAATGCTGAGCGATAATTCGGATTACGCCAAAATTTTACGGTATGCAGAATATCTGCAGGAAACGAACAATATGTTAGAGGAGCAGCTGACGCTTACGAGACTTATGGGATATGAAGATGATGAGGTTGAAACGAGAGAGAGGGAAATTCGCGATATCATAAATAAAATAGTTGACCACAATGATCTTGCAGAAATAAAAAGATTTGCAGATTATCGAAATTATATGAGTTACGAAATCATAATTAATAACGCGCAGGTAAAGGATGGTAAATTATCAAAACAGGTAGGGTATAATTCCGGGGCGGGAACACAGATCCCCTATACGCTGATTCTTTCGGCGGCTTTGTCTATGCTCTACAACGTCAGAGTTAATTCCGTACGCTTAATTTTTATTGATGAGCCGTTTGAAAAGATGAGCGATCATAATATAAAACTGATGCTGGATTTTTTTAAAAACCAGAATTTCCAGGTTATTTTTTGCGCACCGCCTAATAAATTGGAGTCGATTGGCAATGAATGCGGGGTGGTTATTCCCGTTTTGAAGATTAATAATGCCAAAATGCTTATAGGAACGGTAAAGTTCCATGAGCAGTAAGGATTATAGAAAAGCAATTATTGAGTGATACCAGATAAGGATAAATTTCAGATTGAAAAAAGAATATTGAAAAAAGTTTTTGCATATGCTATAATGCCAATAGGCAAAAAGAAATCACAAGTCCATGCGGACAAAAAGTGAATCCCCAAACCGTGTTGCAGCACAGTTTGGGGATTCTTCTTTCCTTTTATAGTGGCAAAGTACCCATTAGGTTAGTTGTTGCTCTTATCGTCACTGTCTAACCATTTGATGATGTGTTCTGAGGATTGTGGCTATAGTAATCCGATGCTCGCTATCTCTATGGACACTGTCATAAAGTGGCTTCTCGGGGAGTTAATTTTCTTAATTTATACCTTTACCTTCCGAAAGAAACTTATTTCTGTCCTTATCTGGTTTCATAATACCTTATGCGGAGAGGATAACGCCGGGGATACTTTACGGGAAAATATACCTGTGATAAACTGAACAGGGAGGTGACAAAAGGATGATGTATAAATTGATGATTGTGGAGGACGAAGCTGTGATCGCTCAGTCCATCAAAAAGCATATGGAGGGCTGGGGGTATGACGTCGTCTGTGTGGAGAATTTCCAGGAAGTACTGCAGATTTTTATCAGCGAGCAGCCCCAGCTTGTGCTGATGGATATTTCTCTTCCCTTTTACAACGGTTATCATTGGTGCGATGCGATACGCAAAATATCCAAAGTGCCTGTGATATTTATTTCCTCGGCGTCGGATAACATGAATATTGTGATGGCAGTGAATATGGGCGGAGATGACTTTGTGGCAAAGCCTTTTGATCTGGATGTCCTGCAGGCAAAAATTCAGGCGCTTCTGCGCAGGACCTATGATTTTGCCGGAGACAGCCACCTGATGGAACATAAAGGAATGATTTTTGACACAGGCAAAGGGCTTGTCACGTATGAGGACCGCCATGTGGAACTGACAAAGAATGAGATGGGCATTCTGCGCACGCTGCTGGAGCAGAAAGGAAAGATTGTTACCAGAGACAAATTGATGGAAAAGCTCTGGGAGTCGGACAGCTTTATTGATGACAACACGCTGACCGTAAATGTGGCAAGGCTCAGAAAGAAGCTGGAAGAAACCGGCGTACGGGATATGATAAAGACACGGAAAGGAATCGGCTATGTGGTGGATTAAAGAGTATATAAAAAGGCACTGCACAGGGCTGATTTTATACCTTACGTTTCTATTTATTTTTGTTCTGGTACTGTTTTTGTATAATCTTCCATTGGAGGCCGTGGGGTATGCGGCGGGGCTGTGCCTGGTTTTGGCAATGGTGGTTGTTCTGGTAGATGCAATCAGATATCGCAGCAAAGTGCAGGAATTAAGCTGGCAGATCAAAGCCGTCAAAAATGGCGCGGAACAGTTTCCGAAACCACGGGATCTACAAGAACAGCTATATCAGGAGCTTTACGAGGTTTCAAAACAGGAGCGGATGGAGCAGGTGGCGTTTTTAATGCGTGAAAAAAAAGATGTGATTGACTATTTTACGCTGTGGACCCATCAGATTAAGACGCCTATTGCCGCTATGGATCTGCTGTTGCAGCATCAGGCGTCCGGGGAAGCTTCCTATTATGAGCAGAAAAAGCAGGTGCAGGCAGAATTATTTAAAATTGAGCAGTATGTCGATATGGTACTGCAGTATCTGCGTCTTACGGACGGCGTGAACGATTTTGTCCTCAAAGAATATAATCTGGATGATATGATCCGTCAGGCCGTCCGCAAATATGCGCCAATGTTTATCCGCAAGAAACTGTCCCTGGAATATGAACCGGTAAATGCCAAAGTGGTGACAGACGAGAAATGGATGGTATTTGTGTTAGAGCAGCTCTTATCAAATGCGATTAAATATACGGCTTGCGGTGTGGTACGCATCCATATGGAAAAAGGGTGCCTGGCCGTAGAAGACAGCGGAATCGGTATTCTGCCAGAGGATTTGCCGCGTATTTTTGATAAAGGCTATACTGGCTATAATGGAAGAAATGATAAAAAAGCGTCAGGGATCGGATTGTATCTGGTAAAAGAGATACTGCTCAGGCTTGGACATAAGATTCTGGCGGAATCAGAACCAGGCGCCGGAACGAGAATGAAAATACTGTTTTAATCATTTTTGCAGGAAGACGGATGCTTAAGCAATGATTCAATCATATATCCAAGCGCGTTTAAATTAGCAGAAAGCAATGCTGTACTAGTTCTTTTTCCGTAAGGCATTCTGCAAGCTGGCACGCAATCGTTGTGAGCAAATAGAGATTGGAACAATTATGATTCATAAGTTTTACCTGTGAAAGCAGTTTATGTATTATATGAAAAAGAAGAGAAACAGTGAAACATGTAGAGGAATAGCGAAGATATGATATTGAGTGTAAGCCGAAGAACCGATATACCTAATTATTATTCAGAGTGGTTTTTCCATCGTATAGAAGAAGGATTTTTATATGTGAGAAATCCATTTAATTTTCATCAGATCAGTGAAATTGATCTTTCTCCAAAGGTTGTAGATTGTATCGTATTCTGGACAAAGAATCCGCAGCCGATGCTGAAAGACCTGGATAAACTGAAAGAATATCAATACTATTTTCAGTTTACGCTTACAGGATATGGAGCGGATGTTGAGCGTAATACACCGCATAAAAAGAAGATCGTGATTCCCTTATTTCGTAAATTGTCATCAAAAATAGGAAGAGAAAAGGTAATCTGGAGGTATGATCCCATTATTTTTACAGACAGGTATACTCCCGAATACCATCTCAGAGCATTTGAACAAATAGCGTGTTTATTGCATGGATATACGAATAAATGCGTTATTAGCTTTGTGGATCTTTATGCCAGGAATAAAAAGAGGATGGACTTATTACAGCAAAATCATATAAGCCCTGAGCGGTTCTTTGATTTTTGCAGAAAGCTGAATGCAATAGCGTTGGCAAACGGTATTAAGGCGGGAAGCTGTGCGGAAGAGATTGATTTAAGAACATGCGGAATCCAACCAAATAGCTGTATTGATAAAACACTGATTGAGGAATTGACAGGATGCAGCATCAGCGCTGGGAAAGATAAAAGCCAGCGTGATCAATGCGGCTGTTTGGAAAGCATTGAGACGGGAACTTACAACACTTGTATCACCGGATGTCAATACCGCTATGCACATGACAGCCGTAAACAGGCAATTGCCAATTATAATAAATATGATCCATATTCCCCTTTGCTTTGCGGGGAGGTTCTGAAAGAAGATCATATCAGCCGCAGAAACGTAAAGTCTTGTAAGGAAACGCAAATGTCGCTCTCTTTTTAAGGGATATTCAAAATGCTATAAAGTAAGCGAGTGGTACGGAAGGATGGTAAGCGAAACATTGCCGGAAAAATGACAATATGACATTTGTCATGCCAGAGAATGACAATGCACACTGTTTTTTGCAACAAGGCTCTGCTACAATGGCTTTATAAGTCATAGAAAGGAGCAGGTCTTATGGCAGAGCAAATAATTGAAATAGAAAATCTGGTAAAACGCTATAAGGAACTGGTGGCGCTGGATCATCTGAATCTTACGGTAACAGAAGGGGAGGTGTTCGGACTGTTAGGGCCAAATGGTTCCGGAAAAACTACGGCGATTAGCTGCATCCTGGCGTTACTGCAGTTTGACAAAGGAAGCGTCCGGGTATTGGGAAAAGAGATGCAGCCGGACAGCTACGATATCAAAAGGCAGATTGGCGTGGTTCTTCAGAATGTGGCAGTGTTTGAGGAACTTACGGTGCAGGAAAATATAGATTATTTTTGCGGGCTTTATATTACAGATAAAAAAGAGCGGAAACAATGTGTCGAAGACGCCATTGTTTTTTCCGGGCTGGAAGATTTTCGCAGATTTTATCCGAAAAAATTGTCTGGAGGCTTGTTGAGAAGGCTGAATATTGCCTGCGGAATCGCTCATAAGCCAAGACTGATTATACTGGATGAGCCGACGGTGGCGGTGGACCCTCAAAGCCGCAACCGCATATTGGAAGGGATACAGAAATTAAATCAGGAAGGCGCAACTATTATCTATACCTCTCACTATATGGAAGAGGTGGAACAGATCTGTACCAGAATTGCCATTCTGGACAAAGGAAGATGCGTGGCAATGGGCACCAAAGAAGAACTGAAAGCGATGATTAAGACCGGAGAAAAAATCCATCTGGAAATCTGGGAATTAAAACCGGAACAGCTGGAAGAAATCCGCAGTCTGCGCCATGTGTATCAGGTGGATTACCGGGAAGGAATGCTGGAAATACGCTGCAGCGGCGGGAAACATAATCTGGTACATATTCTGGATTATCTGGCGCGGCGGGAAATCAGTTTTGGCAGAGTATATTCGGAGCTCCCTACATTAAACGATGTATTTCTGGAAATTACAGGAAAAGAGCTGCGGGACTCGGCAGAATAGGAGGGTGAGATATGTTTTTCAGATTATATATATACAGTTTGAAACAAACTTCCCGTCAGAAACTGATCATGTTCTGGAGTTTGATTTTTCCAATTATTCTGGGCACGTTATTCCGGGCAGCCTTCGGAGAATTTCTGGAGGAGGAAGTGATATTTCATCAGATTCCGGTGGCGTATGTGGCGGAAGAGGGCGCCAGTCTTGCATTTGAAGAAACTTTGAATTTGCTGGAAGAGGACAATGGGCTGGTAAAAATTGTCCGCACAGATGGAGAAGAAGCGGAAATCTTATTAAAAGAAGAGAAGGTAGAGGGGATTTTTTATAACAGGGCTTCCGCAGCAGAAAAAGGCAATGTCAGCCTCACAGTTACCAGCCAGGAAATGAGTCAGAGTATATTGAGCAGTATATTAGAGCAGTATCAGCGGGTGTTCCATACCATGGGCAATATCGGCAGGGAGAATCCGGCAGGTATTGAGGCTGCTGTTAAAGAAATCGGACAGCAGCGCCAGTATTTGACGGAGGGAGGCATTACAGATACTCCCAAAAGCGTTATGACAGATTATTTTTATGCTCTGATTGCTATGGATTGTCTGATGGGCGTCTCCATGGGACTGCAGATTGCCATAAATTATAAGGCAAATCTGTCAAACATTGCGGTAAGGAGAGTAGCGTCGGGAACCAGCCGGTTTGGAATGCTGATGCCGGATCTGGCGGCGAGAATCACCATACAGTTTCTGTGTACCGTATGTTCCGTGTGCTACCTGACGTTTGCCATGAAAATTTCTCTGGGAAATAAGTTTGGGCTTTTGCTGCTGACGACGCTGGTGGGAAGTGTTGTGGGAATTTTTATGGGGTTTTTTATTGGAGCGATTGGAACTTACAAAGAGAGCCTTAAAGAAGGAGTCTGTGTTTGCTGTATGATGCTTTCCAGCTTTCTGGCGGGACTGATGGTAGGAGGGATGTATCGGTTTCTCGAGAGGTACGCCCCCATTGTCAACCGCATCAATCCGGCGTCTCTGATTGTCAAGTCATTATACAGTCTCAATATTTACGAGGGATACGAGAGATATACGCAATGTATGATAAGTCTGCTGGTAATCGCCATATTGCTGGGGACAGGGGCATTTGCCATGATAAGGAGGGAACGCTATGCAAGTATTTAAGGTGTTTTGTAAAGTTCTCAGTAAGCACAAATCATCCATATTGATTTATATTGTGATTTATTTGATGATTTCGCTTATCATGAGCCGTTCTATACAGCAAACCGGAGAACTGAAGTTTACGAAAGTATCATTGAAAATTGCGGTGGAAAATCAGGATCAGGGGGAAGTGGGCAAAGGACTTGTCGCTTTTCTCGAAAAAAATAATAAAATCAAAGAAGTTCCCGCAGACCAGGAGGCGATTAAGGACGCCATGTATTACCAGGAAATTGATTATGTACTTGTCGTTCCCGGGAATTTTACAGAGCAGTTTTTATTGGGGAAAACGGAGGGGATTCTGGAAGGAACGGCGGTTCCGGGCAGCAGTACGGCCTCTCTGATTGAAAATGAAATTCAACAATATCTGAATACGGTCAATATGTACCTCAAAGCAGGAATAGACGCAGACCGGGCGGTTACATTATCCTCAGAGGATATGGAGCAGCAGGCAGCGGTAGAGTTTCTGGAAGAAAGCGATGCGCAGTCTCTTCCGGCCGGATTTTATTTTTTCCAGTATATCCCCTATGTTTTTCTGGTAATTATGATTTTGGGTCTGGGAATGGTGATGAACACTTTTCGCGACAAAGAGCTGGCGGCAAGGAACAAGTGCTCTGCAATGTCCTTTTTTCAGCAGAATCTTCAGTTTATATTGGGATGTATCCTCTTTACCTTAGGAGTGTTTTTGTTCTTTATGATAACAGCATTCTGTCTTTACAGTGATTATATGTTCTCTGTAAAGGGACTGCTCAGCGCTGTAAACGCACTGGCATTCAGCGTTTGCGCAGCCAGCGTTGCCTGGTTTTGCGTCCAGTTTGTCCGCAGCGCGCCGGAGCTGAGTATGATGAGCAATGTTATCAGCCTGTCCTTTAGTTTTCTGGGAGGTGTGTTTGTACCGATGGATCTTATGAGCGACGGGGTGAAGCAGGCGTCAAAGTTTATCCCCTCTTACTGGTATATGATTGCCAACCAGGAAATACAGAAAGTGGAAAGTCTTGCGGAAACGGGCGGTATTTATCAATCTTTTCTGATCGTATTGCTTTTTGCGCTGGCATTCTTTTCCGTGGGACTTCTGGTGAACCGCATGAAGCTGCGGACTGCATAAAATTTACACAGAGAAACGAAAAAGAGAAATTTATAAAAAACGTTTGTTTTTTGGGGGAAATTATGATATACTGATATACCGAATAATAAATTTCTGATACGAGGAAGAACAATGACATCATAGCTGAGCAGTTAGAAAAATAAATGTTCCGGTTATTTATTATTCACTGTACCAGGGCGCTGACGTGGCGTTTCGGCCGACGGTGCGCGCGCTATGGTTTCTATGATAAAAGAAAGAGGTGGAAGGATGATTAACTTTTCTTGCAAATAAGAAAAAGAAACAGAGGTGCTGAAATTCAGTACTGTTTTCGTTGCAAGAAAGTTATAAATCTGTCCGGCTCTGCATAAAGGGATCTTTGCTTTGCGAAGCGCTGTATTTGTGTATGACAAGCCGCAGGAATTTACTTTCTTGCGGCTTTTTTCGTCGTTCTGCGGGAATTTTTCGACAGAACAAACATAATCGCACTCGCATGAAAGGAGAAATTTATGTCAATGATAAAAGTGGAAAACCTGACGTTTTCCTATCCGTCTAATTATGAAAATATATTTGAAAATGTGAATTTTCAGATTGACACAGACTGGAAGCTGGGATTTGTCGGGAGAAACGGAAGAGGAAAGACAACTTTTTTGAATCTTTTGCAGGGAAAGTATGAATACAGTGGGAAAATTACCAGTTCTGTTGTGTTTGATTATTTTCCTTATCCTGTCTCAGATCAGAGTTGTCTGACAGAGGAAATTTTACAGAACATCTGTCCTCAGGCCCAGGAATGGGAATTAATAAGAGAACTGTCGTACCTTAAGACAGCGTCCGACGTGCTTTGGAGGCCTTTTGAAACGCTGTCCAACGGGGAACAGACCAAGGCGCTTCTGGCAGCGCTTTTTCTCAACGAAGGCCGTTTTTTGCTGATTGATGAGCCGACCAATCATCTGGACGCAGAAGCGAGAGCAATGGTGTCTTCGTATTTGAAAAAAAAGAAGGGATTCCTGCTGGTTTCTCATGACCGCCGTTTTTTAGATGACTGCGTGGATCATATTCTTTCTCTGAACAGAGCAGATATACAGGTGCAGAGCGGCAATTTTTCCTCCTGGATGGATAATTTCCAGAGACAGCAGGAATTTGAACAGGCCAGGAATGACCGCCTGCAAAAAGAGATCGGTCGTCTGCGTCAGACAGCCAAACGATCTGCAGTTTGGTCCGGAAAGGTGGAAGCGTCCAAAATCGGTGCGGCAGATAAAGGATTTGTGGGACATAAGGCGGCCAAAATGATGAAACGTTCCAAGTCCATAGAGGCCAGACAGAATCAGGCCATCGAAGAGAAATCAGGACTTTTGAAAAATGTGGAAACGGCGGAACGCTTAAAGATGCTCCCCTTAACTTATCATGCGGATACGCTGGTTTCTTTTGCAGATGCAGCAGTCTGGTATGATGGCCGCATGGTCTGTGAACCAGTATCTTTTGCCGTGCGTCAGCACGAGCGGATTGTGCTGGAGGGCAGAAACGGAAGCGGCAAAAGCAGTCTCTTAAAGATTCTGGCGGGCGAAGATCTGCAGCATACGGGTACGGTCAGCGTTGGTTCGGGCCTGGTGATTTCTTATGTTCCGCAGGATACGTCTTTTTTGAAAGGGCGGCTGTCAGATTTTGCCAGGGAGCAGCAGATAGATGAGACGTTGTTTAAAGCGCTTCTGCGGAAATTGGATTTTGAACGGGGGCAGTTTGAAAAGGATATGTCTGAATTTTCCGGAGGACAGAAGAAAAAAACATTACTTGCCAGAAGCCTGTGCCAGCAGGCGCATTTGTATGTCTGGGATGAGCCTTTGAATTTTGTCGACGTCTATTCGAGAATACAGATCGAAGAACTGATCAAAGAGTGTTCGCCCACTATGCTGCTGGTAGAACACGACGGGGCGTTTCGGGAGCAGGTGGCAACGAAGATTATATCTATATAATACTATAAATAATAATACTATAAATAACAGAACGCAGGAGTCAATCTATCATCAGCGCTGATGACAGGTTGACTTCTTTATTTTATTAGGAAATTCCTTCAGATTCCCTGTAAAATAAAAAGCAATCATCGCACTGCGGCGGAAAAGAAATATGTACACTCGCACAAGAGGTAAAATATTGCTTCGCAATTGTGCTCGGCGCGCAAAGTGTCCAGGCCCCTCATGATTGAGGGGGTAGGGGAGTTGAAGTGGGCATGCCCACTTTGTTCCTAGGAAATTTTCTGTGTTTCTCTGAAATTAATATCTGAAATACATGTTCTTGCTGAATCAACGAGTATTGCATGGTTGGCTGCGAGTATTGCCGAATATCCGGTAACGTAATGCAATTCGTGTTTTCCTATAATTATATTAAAAATTATAATTAAGGAAGTGATTGATATTATTAGCTATGAACCTTTTTGGAATACGTTAAAAAAGAAAAATATCAGCCAGTACATGCTGATTAAAAAATATGGTTTCAGCACTGGTACGTTGGATGCGCTGCGCAAAAACAGGAGTATCACATTGAATACCCTATATGATATCTGTGTTATGATCAATTGTGAAATTACAGAAGTTGTGGAATTTATAAAAGAGTGACAGGAGCAGTTGAAACATGCGGCGATAACAGCCGCGCAGCAGTCTGCTGTAAGACTGGCGGTCTGCTGCGCGGTTATTACCGGAAGGCAAACGCCTACGGATCATTGTGTTTGCCAAGGTGGGATTCTAATTTTTTGCGGCAGGTTCTCTGTTTGGTTTTATCTTTGATCTGGCCGCAAAATTCTGTCAGCCAGTTTCTGATTTTTTCGTCCACACCTTCATCTTTGTAGTAATTGGGGTATTCCAGCATAATTTCATCATGCCGCATCAGCATGTGCTCTTTCTGCCGGTAAAGTTCCGGGAACAGTTCGTTTATATGAGTCTCATAGTAATTGAAGTCCATATAGAACAGAATACAGCTGATACGCAGGAAGTCATGAAATGACATGGGAATTTCCATATTTAATCTCTGCCTGTCTTCGAGACTGCACAGAGAAAAAAATAAGTTTTGTTCTTTTTCTATTTCGAGATCAAAATTATGTTTGTTCAATGGGCGTCATTCTCCTTGCTGTAGCCGGATATACGGCAATTTTATATAAAGATTATAGCCGAATAAACGGCTATAATCAAGTGGTAAAAACCGGGTGTTTCAGAAAAGTAATAGCCGTAAATTCGGCAACGTAATAGAATCTGTATTTTCCTATAATTACAATATAAATTTGTAGTTAAGGAAGTGATTAGTATTATTAGTTATGAACCATTATGGAAAACTTTAAAACGAAAAAACATCAGCCAATATATGTTAATTAAAGAAAAGGGATTTAGCACAGGTACATTAGACGCATTGCGGAAAAATAAAAGTATTACATTGAATACGCTGGAAGATATCTGTGAGATGTTGGATTGCGATATTGCGGACGTAGTGGAATTTAAAAAGAGCGGC
Organism: Lachnospiraceae bacterium; assembly: GCA_910575155.1. Lineage (GTDB taxonomy): Bacteria > Bacillota > Clostridia > Lachnospirales > Lachnospiraceae > Petralouisia. The sequence goes on along the minus strand of CAJTDX010000010.1, from coordinate 63,620 downwards.
CAGGTTTTAGAACATGATCGGTCAGCCGACAGGAAATAGTTACGCTTATGCGTGTTTGAGAGTGATTGTTTTATGGCAGCCGAAGCTCTGCTGATTCTATTTTACAGGAAATTTTTCCGGATCTCTGACGCGGTTGTTGCCTAAGATCTCAATCATCATTTGCGCGCCTAAACAGAATCCGTCAATAAACATAGATGAAAAGTCCAGAGGGATTGTGTCAAGCTGTTCGTCCATAATCTCAATAAAACGTTTGTCCAGAGGAGGATCTAACTGTTCCAGCGCTTTGATGAATTCAGTATAATGCCGGCAATGTTCCCGGCGCATATCCCGGTAGAAGTCCTGAAGCGGCTGGTATTGTTCTGCGGGGCAGAGTGTTCCATTGTAAAGTTGTTGTAAAACAGTATTCATGCAATCATCCTTTCGTGAATTAATTTATATTATATTTGAGTATTATAAATATGTGTTATATAAATGTCAATAAGCAGGTAATATAATAGAATACATAAAAGCAATGCAGAGGTGTGGGAATATGGAAGACAGATTTGTAGTTAGACCTAAGAAAACAGACAAAAAGGAAGATAAATCAGTTGTGATGACGCTCAGGATGGACAGAGAGCTTCAGGAGGAATTTGATCATTTATCTGCAAAGAGCGATCGGTCAAGGAATGAGCTTATGTGCCGGGCGCTGCGCTATGCTCTGGAGCATTTGGAATTTATCCCGGAAAATGCAGACGGGGAATAGAAACAATTCAATTGTGTGTATTCGGAGAGAAAAGGATTGGAATCGTTCCAATCCTTTTTTCAGTTTATTTTTTGTAACCGGCCCGTTTGCGCAGGGTAGGATCTAAAATCCGTTTGCGGATGCGCAGACTTTGCGGTGTGACTTCTAAAAGTTCATCAGAATCAATAAACTCAAGAGCCTGTTCCAGACTTAAGATTCTGGGCGGCGTCAGTGTCAGCGCTTCGTCTGCGCTGGAAGAGCGCGTATTGGTGAGATGCTTTTTCTTGCAGACGTTGATTTCAATATCTTCTGGTTTTGCACTCTGTCCGATTACCATGCCGGAATAAACTTTTGCTCCCGCGCCAATAAACAGAGTGCCGCGGTCCTGCGCGCTGAACAATCCGTAGGCGACAGATTCCCCTGATTCAAAGGCGATCAGCGAACCCTGCTTGCGGTAGGCAATATCTCCCTTGTAAGGTTCATATCCATTAAAAATAGTGTTGATAATGCCGTTTCCCCTGGTATCTGTCATAAATTCGCTTCGATAGCCGATAAGTCCGCGTGACGGTATATGAAATTCCAGACGGGTATAACCGCCGCTGATCGGCCCCATATTGCGCAATTCGCCTTTGCGCTGGCTTAATTTTTCAATGACTGCTCCGGTAAATTCATCTGGTACGTCCACATAGGCAAGTTCCATAGGTTCCAGTTTTTTGCCTTTTTCGTCTTTGTGATACAAAACCTCGGCTTTGCTGACGGCAAATTCATATCCTTCCCGGCGCATATTTTCAATTAATACAGATAAATGAAGCTCGCCTCTGCCAGATACTTTTAAGCTGTCCGGACTGTCGGTTTCCTCGATCCGCAGAGAGACGTCCGTGTTCAATTCCCGGAACAGACGGTCCCGTATATGTCTTGAAGTGATGAATTTTCCTTCCTGGCCTGCGAGGGGGCTGTCGTTTACCATAAAATTCATGGAAATAGTTGGTTCGGAAATTTTCTGAAAATCAATTGCCTGGGGATGTTCCGGCGCGCAGATGGTGTCTCCGATATGAATATCGGCAATACCGGAGATGGCGACAATAGATCCGATGTTTGCCTCGGCGACGTCCACTTTGTTCAGTCCGTCAAATTCGTACAGTTTGCTGATACGCACTTTCTGCAGCTTGTCCGGTTCGTGATGGTTTACCACAACGGCGTCCTGATTGACTTTCAGGCAGCCATTGTCCACTTTGCCGACGCCGATGCGCCCGACATATTCATTGTAGTCAATGGTGCTGATGAGTACCTGGGTATTGGCGTCGGGATCTCCTTCCGGCGCGGGTATATATTCCAGAATCGTCTCAAAAAGCGCGGTCATATCTTTTTTCTCGTCGTTCAGATCTCTGAGCGCGTAGCCTTCTCTTGCAGAAGCGTAGAGGAAGGGGCAGTCAAGCTGCTCGTCAGAAGCGTCCAGATCCATAAACAGTTCCAGCACTTCGTCTATTACTTCCTCCGGGCGCGCTTCCGGACGGTCGATTTTGTTAATACATACAATCACTGGCAGGTCCAGGGCAAGGGCCTTCATCAGTACAAATTTGGTCTGGGGCATGGCGCCTTCAAATGCGTCCACCACCAGAACCACACCGTTTACCATTTTCAGGACACGTTCCACTTCGCCGCCGAAATCGGCATGTCCAGGCGTATCAATAATGTTAATTTTTGTATCCTTATAAAAAACAGCAGTATTTTTGGAGAGTATGGTAATCCCCCGTTCCCGCTCAATATCATTGGAATCCATAACACGCTCCTGCACTTCCTGGTTGGCGCGGAATACGCCGCTTTGTTTGAGCAGCTCGTCTACCAGGGTGGTTTTGCCGTGGTCTACATGGGCAATGATGGCGATATTACGAATGTCCTCACGTTTCATGTTCATAAAAGTAATCCTTCTTTCTAATTGGGTAAATTGCAAAAAATTATTAGTATTATACCGCCCATAAGGGGATTTGGCAAGTTTTATATGATATTTTTATGAACGGCTCAGCAGGGAAATCTTTTGATACAAACAAAAGTTCGCAAAGTTCTGGATATGTTTGTCAGAATATGTTATAATCCGGCAGATCCATTTCATAGAAAGCATTTGCTTACCATGAACGGATTTAGAAAATAAAAAAGTTGTTGAGGAAGGATCATTTATGGGAAAAAGAATTACAGGTGTTTTGATAATTGTGTGGATGGCAGTGATTTTTGCGTTTTCTGCGCAGCCTGCACAACAGTCTTCTGAGACAAGCCAGTCTGTATCCTATAAGATCGCAGAATGGCAGAGCCGTTTCTTTGGTCAGGAAAAAACAAAGGAAGAGCTGACTGCGCAGGCAGAGTCCATGCAGTTTATGATTCGTAAAGGAGCGCATATGAGCGAATATGCATTTCTGGCGTTTCTGTTATGTTTTCATGTGAATTATTATGATGTGAGCAGAAGAAAAATGGCCCTGCTGTCACTGGGGATCACGGCATGTTACGCGACTTTGGATGAAATTCATCAATTATTTGTGCCGGGAAGAGCAGGAAGATTGACGGATGTGTGTATAGATACCGCAGGCGGGATTGTGGGACTGGCGTTTTTTCTTTTATTCTGTCAGGGATTTTTGTACAGGAAAACCCGGAAAAGACGTTGATATATTTGATATTTTTGATATAATGAAAGTTATATTTAATAGAAAATAAACGTTCTGTAACAATGATGATTTTAATTTGCGAAAGTGAAGGAGGATTTCTACATGAATGATGAAAACGATGTATTTGACGGTAATTCCAGGAACGGACAGTCGGGGAATCAGTCTTCTTATGACAATCAGGCGAATAGTGGTGAAGAATCGGTAAGATTGGATAAGAATCAACAGTCTCAAAAAGGGGACGAAGTTCAGCAGCCATATGGAGGGCAGTCTCAGCAGTCAGATTATTCTCAGCAGCCATATGGAGGGCAGTCTCAGCAGTCAGATTATTCTCAGCAGCCATATGGGGATCAGTCTCAGCAGTCAGGCTATATCCAGCGCCCATATGGAGGGCAGAACCAATATACTCAGACGTCCGGCTATGCAGAACCGGCGTTCCAGCAGGAGAGCCAGAGCACGGTTTCTGCGGAAAGCGGCGGGTTTGGCATTGCGTCTATGATATGCGGTATTATTGCGCTGATTACCTGCTGTCTGTGGTGTACCTGTATTCCGCTGGCAGTTGTTTCGATTGTCTTAGGCATCCTGCAGCTCAGCAAGGGGACGGCAAAAGGGATGGCAGTCGCTGGGATTGTGTGTTCTTCCATTGCATTGGTTTTACTGCTGATTTTCACTATTATAGGGGTGTTTGTTCAGAATTCTCCGGCATATTATGATATCATGCGGGAACTGCAGTATATGAACTACAGACATCATATGTAATCATACAGAATTTGTCTTTCATGACAATGGAAGGAAAAGGGAGAGTCTATGAAGAAATTTCGAGAGAGTATCAGCATATTTTTAATTTTGCTTCTGGTGCAGGGGTTAGTTCCGCAGCAATTTGCCGGAGCTTTTATCAGTTTCGCGCAGGAAGCGACAGAGAAGCCTCTTTCAGGAACATGTGGTGAGAATGTTCGATGGGAGCTGATAGAAGATATAGGGATTGAGTGGGATTTACAAGAGGGTACGCCGTACAGGCTGATCCTGACAGGAACAGGAGAGATGGATTTTGGTGAGAATGTTGTGGCGCCATGGTATGAATATGGTTATCATAAAACCATTACTTCTGTGTCTATAGCGGAGGGAATTACTAATATACCGCGCAGTACTTTTATTCAGTGCGTCAGTTTGAAATCTATTATACTGCCGAACAGTATTACAGAGATCGGCGAATCGGCGTTTGGCTCCTGCAGCCTCTTAAAGAGAGTAGTTTGCGGCGCGGACTTAAAGACAATTGGCGAATCGGCATTTTTTGACAATGTATCGCTGGTTTCCGTTGAATTTGAAGAAGGGCTGCAGTCCATCGGAGAGTATGCATTTGCAGATTGCGGGAAATTGAGCGAAATTTCGCTTCCAGACAGCGTTACTTCTCTGGGGACAGATTGTTTTCGGCGGACAGCGATTACCAGTCTGACAATTTCAGAGAATATGTCCTCCATAGCAGGCGCTTTTCTGAGAGGAACCAAGACATTGCAGAGTCTTCAATGTGCGGAAGGAAATGTGAATTTCCGAGTTGTGGACAATGTTTTATACGAGCTGAAGGAGGGAAAACCATACCGGGCAATCGCATATGCGCAAGCTTCGCCGTCTGAGTCGGCTGAGATTCAGGAAGGAACGCAGATAATTGACGAATGGGCGTTTTGCTATGCCATTAATCTGACGGAACTTTCTTTGCCAGTGACGTTAAAGGAGATCAGAGAATTCGGATTTGTAGGGTGTATGAGATTAAAAGAACTCAGTATTCCCGACAGTGTGGAAACCATAGCGGCTGAGGCGTTTAACAGCTGCGGCCTGACGAAAGTAACTGTCGGTAAAGGGCTGAAAGCTATGCCGGGAGAAATTTTTCAGAATTGTACGAGATTGGGAACTGTGATTATCTCAGAAGATAATCCGTATCTGGAAGCCATAGATAATGTGGTTTATAATAGAGAACATACCATTTTCTATTTTTATCCGGCGGCAAAACCGGATCATGAATACCATGTTCTGGATACCGTGGAGAGTCTGGCGAATTATTGTATAAAAAAGGCGAATGCGCTGAAAGAACTGTATATGCCGGAAAACCTTGTCCGTCTTGGTCAGGGAGCGCTTATCTGGAATTACAATCTGAATTCTATTTATTTTAAGGGAAATGCGCCGGGTTTAGCTTTTGAGAGCATAAGAGAAAATGGAAATCAGCTATTGATTTATCATACTGCTTCTGCCAGCGGATTCGATAGCTCTTATTGGAAAGCCTATACGCTGGTGGTTTGGGATCCGGATAATCCGCAGATTGACGAAGGGAGTTTTGAAGGGGTTTCCTGGAAGTATCAGGGAGATATTGGACGCATAAAGTTTAGCGGAACCGGAAAGATACCGGATTTTACGGAAGAAGAACTGGCGCCCTGGAGTAAATATATGGGCAGTATACAGACTATTGAGGCAGAAGGGCTTTCGGAAATCGGAGATTATGCTTTTTATGGCGCAAATAAGCTGCTTCGTTTTCAGACGGCAGGCTTAAAGAGAGTCGGGGCTTATGCTTTTGCGGATTGCGGGAAATTATTATTTATAGATGTTGACGGAACAGAAACCATAGGAGCTGGGGCGTTCCAACATGACGGATCTATCCAGGGAGAGCTTGTGCTGAAAGAGATTTCTTCTCTGGGAGCAAGGGCGTTTGAGGGCTGCGCTTCTTTGTCTGCGGCAGTGTTAAGCAGCCAGATGCAGACGATAGAAGAGAGGGCTTTTGCAGGATGCGCATCAATGGCGAAATTTATTGTGCCGGAAAGCGTGTCCGTAATAAAATCGGGAGCTTTTTTGGGAAGCGGGCTTCGTACTATTAATCTTCCGCTTAATGTACATACGATTGAGGCGCAGGCATTTAAAGGCAGTGGAGCGTTGGAAAAAGTTTATTTTTATGGAGGGATGCCGGAAAACTGGGCGGAAGACAGTTTCCAGGAATGCGGCAGGCTTACTATTTGTTATCGAAAGCTTTGGAATGAATGGGCGCGTTTGGATGGCTCCTGGAATGGGATTCCGCTGCTGGGGCTGGACAGATTCTATACGGAGAAAAGAGATCATTATTCCTTTAACAACAGTGCGGCTTCCTTTGGTTATCCGGCAAATTACCGTATTCCAAGACAGCGGTATGTGGACATTTTACACAGTATTATTTCCGGCAGTTATTATTATGCCGTCGGAGGGAACTGGAACGGTTCCTGTTATGGAATGGCCGGGACCGCTCTGGAATTTTATGAGAATCCAAATTTCAAGGCGGCGGATTATGATGCGGCGGCAGAGAATCTTTATGCGCTGTCGGCTCCTGGAAATAAAGACGCCGCTTTGACAAAGCTGATAGAGGCATATCAGATTTCACAGTGTAAGGGAGCCATTGCCGGGTGCGGCGGCCTTTTAAGCAGGAATATGCATAAGTATTTGGATATAATTCTGAAAGTAGAAGAATTTGAGCGTTCCGGCGGTCTTTCTGTGGACGCTCAGGCAGATCCTGTTTTGATGATGCTGTATTCTCCTTATGGAGCGCATGTGGTAGTTCCTGTTTCTGTGGAGCAGGCCGGGAATGGTGATTTTGAAATGAAGGTTTATGATCCCAATGATCCTTCGGCTATGCAGACGCTTACCATTAAAAAAGATTTCAGCAGAATTTCTTATAAATTTTATACATATGCATCTTACCTGAATTATTCTGTGGTTGCCGCGGCAATGTCAGGTGTGGAGCTTCACAATGAAACTGCCGGAGAATCTCTTTATCTTTCTATTGATAAAGAGGATGGAACCGTGGAAGATAAAGATGGGAAAGGCATAGAAGAAATAGAAGGCGCCTATGAACAAAAGCTGTTTCAGTCGCAGCAGGAAGATTCGTTTTCAGGAATCCGCAGTTTCGTTCTGCCCAAAGGCAGTTATCAGCTTGCAGCGGAGCGGCAGGATTCTGGCAGCACAGAAGACGCGGTTACATTTTATGTTGCATCGGAAGAAAACTTTGCAGAAATCACTTCTTCAGACGAACATGCGGTATTAGAGGTAAACCAGGCAGAGACAGAAGAAGAAAAAGTAGAGCTGGTTTTGAAATCGGAATCCACAGAAGCGGAAACGGCGCAGCTTACGGTGATGAATGAAGAAGGAATGGAGCGGACCATAGAGATTGGAGGCAGCAACGCTGTTGTAACGGTAGCCTTAGACGATACAATTACCGTTCAGGCGGCGGAGCAGGAGAAGATCTCTGTAGACGGACAGGAGCTGGAACTGGTAAATGGAGAGGCGGCGGTTTCTTTTGCAGTTTCAGAGGGAGAAAATCCATTTAAAACAAAAGATACGGAAATTAATGTAAGCTGCGATACAAAAAACAGGCTGAATGGAAACATAAGCTTTGCAGTTGTTTCCGGCGGCAGGACACAGACAAATGCCGCGCTTACCGCTTCTTTTGTTACCAAAAACGGAGAAAAAATCGCTTCCTGCACGCAGGATGTCGTTCTGCAGCCAGGGCGCAATTTTATTACCATGCCTTTGGAGGAACTGGAGACTTCTTTTGCAGAGAAAGAAGGAGATGTGGAATTAACCTGTGAAATTGAAATCCGCCCGGAAGAAGGGGACAGTTTTACGTTCACAGCAGGAGATATTACGGTTGTTCTTACCGGACAGGAGCCGGGTTCTGAGCCGACAGATCCTGATCCGGGAACGCCGGAAGAGCCAGGCCCCGGTCCGGAAGAGCCCGATCCGAATCCCGGTCCGGGAACACCGGACCCCAAACCGGATCCCGGTCCGGGAACACCGGAAGACCCGGATCCGAATCCCGGCCCGGAGAATCCGGATCCCAAACCAGACCCCGATCCGGGAACGCCGGAAGAGCCCGATCCGAATCCCGGCCCGGAAAACCCGGATCCCAATCCGGGAACGCCGGAAGAGCCAGGTCCGAATCCGGACCCCAAACCGGACCCCGGTCCGGGAACGCCGGAGGAGCCAGGTCCCGGTCCGGGTGATACGCCGGGTATTCCGGTAGAGCAGATAAGAATAGAAAAAAGAAACCTGGTTCTTGGCCAGGGAGAGACATACCAATTAGCGTTTTCTGTGCGGCCAGGCAACGCCACGAATAAGACGCTGACGTTCCAGGCAATGAATGACAGGATAGAAGTTTCCAAAGAAGGACTTATAACGGCGAAGAAAACAGGAGCCTCCTATATTCTTGTAAAATCTGCCAGCAACAAGCAGGAAATTGTCACTGTGACAGTGAAAAAAGCGCCTCAGTCGTTCTCTTTGAATGCCAGGGCAAAAAAACTGAATCCGGGAGAACATTTTCAGATACAATTGAAGCTTCCCCAGGATACGGCCAGCAGCCAGATCACATATTCTTCCAGCGACGCTTCGGTGGCGTCGGTTTCCGGGCAAGGAAAAGTGAAGGCAGTAAAAGAAGGGCAGGCAGTTATAACGGTTGAGACATTTAACGGGAAGAAAGCAGAACTGCAGGTTACGGTAAAGACAGAAATTGCCGTAAAAGAAGTAAAAATTCCAGTTAAAAAACTGATTCTGGGCGCAGGAGAAAGCTATACGCTGAAAGCATCCGTTTTGCCGCAAAATGCCACGGATCAGACGCTGACTTATAAAACTTCCAACAACAAGGTAACGGTCAGCGCAAAAGGTAAAATTAAGGCAAAGAAGACAGGAACCTGTACAATTACGGCAAAGTCCGCCAGCGGCGCATATGCAAAAGTGCTGGTGAAAGTAAGGAAAGCGCCGGCAAAGATTGCTCTGAATGCTTCGAAAAAGACATTGAAGAAGGGAAGAACATTCCAGATTAAGGTAAAGCTTCCTGAAAATACAGCAAGCCGTAAACTTACTTATTCTTCCAGTAAAAAAGCGGTGGCATCCGTATCTTCTACGGGAAAGATCACGGCGAAGAAAAAAGGCAGCGCGGTTATTACTGTAAAAACATTTAATAAAAAGAAAGCCAGACTGAAACTGACAGTGAAGTAATTTGTTTCCTGTGGAAAAAGCCTGCCGTCTCTTGACAAAATAAGATGGCAGGCTTTATAATATAGCAGAAATATGAAAAGACTATGACGAAGACAGTAAGACAGCAAATCCAACGTTACAGCGAGCCGGGGAGGTGGGAGCCGGTACAAGTAGAAGCTGTTTGAACATCACTTCCAAGTTGCCCGCTGAACATTTTGCAGATTTTTTCTGTGAGAAGAGTAGGCCGGGACGGATTATTCCGCCGTTACGGGAATCATGTATGCTGACGCTGCCGTTTCATAAGGAGGCAGAGCGTCAAAGTACAGGGTAACAGGTGGTAAACGATGCATTTGCAGGCTTCGTCCTTTTACGGGACGGAGTCTTCTTTTTTCATATGAAAAATGCCTCCGGTTTCCGCTAATGGAAGGAGACCCAGGACAGCTTGCCGCTTTGTGTTAAGAAAGGAGAATCACAATGTATAACAAAGTCGAGACGAATCTGAACTTTGTAGAGAGAGAGAAACAGACAGAACAGTTCTGGAAAGATCATGATATTTTCCGCAAAAGTATGGAGAACCGCAAAGAAGGAGAGACGTATACCTTCTACGACGGACCGCCTACGGCAAATGGAAAACCGCATATCGGACATGTCCTGACCCGTGTCATTAAAGATATGATTCCGCGTTATCAGACCATGAAGGGAAAAATGGTGCCCAGAAAAGCAGGATGGGATACTCATGGCCTTCCGGTGGAGCTGGAAGTGGAAAAGCTTCTGGGCTTAGACGGTAAGGAGCAGATCGAAGAATACGGTCTGGAACCATTTATTGATAAATGTAAAGAAAGCGTCTGGAAATACAAGGGCATGTGGGAAGATTTTTCCGGCACCGTTGGATTCTGGGCGGATATGGATAACCCCTATGTCACCTATCACAATGATTTTATCGAGTCAGAATGGTGGGCGTTAAAAGAAATCTGGAACCGCAAATTATTGTACAAAGGATTTAAGATTGTACCTTATTGTCCCCGCTGCGGAACCCCGCTGTCGGCGCAGGAAGTAGCGCAGGGTTATAAGACGGTAAAAGAGCGTTCTGCCATTGTACGCTTCAAAGCGGTGGGAGAAGACGCCTATTTCCTGGCATGGACCACGACGCCGTGGACGCTGCCTTCGAACCTGGCGCTTTGTGTCAATCCGCAGGAGACTTACTGCAAGGTCAGGGCAAAAGACGGATATACCTATTATATGGCAAAAGCTCTGCTGGATAAAGTGTTCGCCACATTGTTGGACAAGGAGCAGCTTGCCGCCGGAGAACAGGCATATGAAGTATTGGAGACTTATAAAGGAACGGACTTAGAATACAGGGAGTATGAGCCTCTGTTTGCCTGCGCGGGGGAAGCGGCGGCAAAACAGCACAAAAAAGCGCATTTTCTTACCTGTGATGATTATGTCACCATGACAGACGGTACCGGAATTGTACACATTGCCCCGGCATTTGGTGAGGACGACTCCAAGGTGGGAAGGAAATACGATCTTCCCTTTGTCCAGTTTGTAAATGGAAAAGGCGAGCTGACGGAGGGCACTCCTTATGCAGGTATTTTCTGCAAGAAAGCGGATCCTAAGATTCTGCAGGATCTTGAAGATCAGAAACTTTTATTTGACGCGCCCAAATTTGAACATGAATATCCTCATTGCTGGCGCTGCGATACGCCGTTGATTTATTATGCGAGAGAATCCTGGTTTATCAAAATGACAGAAGTGAAAGAGGATTTGATTCGCAATAATAATACCATCAACTGGATTCCGGAAAGCATCGGCAAGGGACGTTTCGGCGACTGGCTGGAAAATGTCCAGGACTGGGGAATTTCCCGGAACCGTTACTGGGGTACGCCGCTCAATATCTGGGAGTGCGAATGCGGTCATATGCATTCCATCGGCAGTATTGCGGAATTAAGAGAATTGTCCGATAACTGTCCGCAGGAAATTGAGCTGCACCGTCCGTATATTGACGAGGTAACTGTGAAATGTCCCAAATGCGGGAAAGAAATGCACCGGGTTCCGGAAGTAATCGACTGCTGGTTTGATTCCGGGGCAATGCCCTTTGCGCAGCATCATTATCCATTTGAAAATAAAGAGGTATTTGAGCAGCAGTTCCCGGCGCAGTTTATCTCAGAGGCAGTAGACCAGACCCGCGGATGGTTCTATTCTCTGCTGGCAGAATCCACGCTGCTGTTTAACAAAGCTCCGTATGAGAATGTAATTGTTTTGGGGCATGTGCAGGATGAAAACGGCCAGAAGATGAGCAAATCAAAAGGAAATGCCGTGGATCCCTTTGACGCTCTGAAAACTTACGGCGCAGATGCGATCCGCTGGTATTTCTATGTAAATTCCGCGCCCTGGCTGCCCAATCGTTTTCATGGAAAAGCGGTGCAGGAGGGTCAGCGCAAGTTTATGGGAACTTTGTGGAACACGTATGCATTTTTTGTTCTGTATGCAAATATCGACCAGTTCGACGCTGCGAAATATAAGCTGGAATATGACAAATTATCTGTGATGGACAAATGGCTGCTGTCCAAGCTGAATACCCTGGTGTCTGAAGTGGATCATGATCTGGGAAATTACCGGATTCCGGAAGCTGCAAGGGCATTACAGGAATTTACAGACGATATGAGCAACTGGTATGTGAGAAGAAGCCGGGAACGTTTCTGGGCAAAGGGAATGGAGCAGGATAAAATCAATGCTTATATGACGCTGTACACAGCTCTGGTAACTGTGAGCAAGGCGGCGGCTCCGATGATACCGTTTATGACAGAGGATATTTACCGGAATCTGGTCTGCAGTATCGACAAAAATGCTCCGGAGAGCGTACATTTATGCGATTTTCCGGTTGCAGATTCATCAATGGTGGATAAAGAGCTGGAGAAACATATGGATGCGGTATTAAAGATTGTGGTGATGGGACGCGCCTGCCGCAACAGCGCAAATATCAAGAACCGCCAGCCAATTGGAACCATGTTTGTCAAAGCGCCCTATGAACTTCCGGAATTTTTCCGGAAAATTATCGAGGAAGAACTGAATGTGAAAAAAGTGACCTTTACTGAGGACGTCAGCAGTTTTACGGATTATGCCTTTAAGCCACAGCTTCGCACAGTGGGACCCAAATACGGCAAATTCCTGGGCCAGATTCAGAAAGCGCTGCAAGAGCTTGACGGCAATGCGGCTATGGCGGAGCTTAAGAGTAAAGGAAGTATTTCCCTTGACAGCGTAAATGCAGAAGTTGTATTATGTGAAGAGGACTTACTTATCACCATGACGCAGCAGGAAGGATATGTGACAGAAGGTGATAATGAAGTGACAGTGGTACTTGACACCAATCTGACGCCGGAACTGATCGAAGAAGGTTTTGTGCGCGAGCTGATCAGCAAGATTCAGACCATGCGTAAGGAAGCAGGCTTTGAGGTGATGGATCAAATCGTGGTATCTTATCGCGCCGGGGATAGAATTTCCGCAATCTTTGAGACATATGGCGGACAGATTCAGTCTGAGGTGCTTGCCCGGGAAATTGACAGTACTGCTGTGAAAGGATATGAGAAGGAATGGAATATTAATGGGGAGCAAGTAGCGCTTGGGGTAGAAAAGGTATGCTAAGGGGCAGATACCAGAGAAGAAGGAGACAGCTATGAAAAATAAGATGTTTGAGAAAGAGAAATTTATCCAGGAAATTAAAAACAATGTGAAAAACCTTTACCGGAAGACATTGGAAGAAGCTTCCCAGCAGGAAGTATACCAGGCGGTGTCCAATGCGGTGAAAAACGTGGTAATCGACCAGTGGCTTGCCACGCAGAAAACCTTTGATAAAGAAGATCCGAAGATTTTGTATTATATGTCCATGGAATTTCTGATGGGAAGAGCGCTGGGAAACAACCTGATTAATATGACCGCATACAAAGAGGTAAAAGAAGCTCTGGAAGAAATCGGCTTTGACCTGAATGTGATTGAAGACCAGGAACCGGACCCTGCGCTGGGAAACGGAGGTCTTGGAAGGCTTGCAGCTTGTTTTATGGAATCTCTGTCTACTCTGGGATATCCTGCCTATGGATGCGGAATCCGTTACCGTTACGGTTTGTTCCGTCAGAAAATTGAAAATGGATTTCAGGTGGAAGTGCCCGATAACTGGCTCAAGGATGGATATCCGTTTGAGCTGCGCCGTCCGGAGCACACCTTCCAGATCAAATTCGGCGGTTATGTTCGCTCTGAAATGGGCGAGAACGGAAGACCGAAATTTATCCACGAGGGATATCAGACCGTGCGCGCCGTACCATATGATATGCCGGTCATCGGATATAATAACAATATGGTAAATGTACTGATCGCCTGGGACGCAGAGCCGGAAGAATATTTTGAGCTGGATGCGTTTGACAAAGGAGACTACAGAAAGGCCGTAGAGCAGGAGAATCTTGCCAGAAATCTGGTAGAGGTCTTATATCCCAATGACAATCATATCCAGGGAAAAGAACTGCGCTTAAAACAGCAGTATTTCTTTGTATCCGCCAGCGTGCAGCGCGCCATTGCCCGTTATAAAAAGAACCATACGGATCTTCATAAGCTTCCGGAGAAGGTGGCAATTCAGTTAAATGACACGCATCCTACGGTGGCGGTAGCGGAGTTGATGCGTATTCTGGTAGATGAGGAAGGCATGGAATGGGACGAGGCATGGGAAATTACCACCCATACCTGCGCGTACACCAACCATACCATTATGTCGGAAGCGCTGGAAAAATGGCCGATTGAAATCTTTTCCAGACTGCTGCCGAGAATTTACCAGATTGTTGAGGAAATCAACCGCCGTTTTATTCTGGATATTGAGAAGAGATTTCCGGGAGACTACAATAAAGTAAAGAAAATGGCGATCATATTTGACGGCCAGGTAAAAATGGCGCATCTTGCGATTGCGGCAGGCTGCTCCGTCAATGGAGTTGCAAGGCTGCATACAGAGATTTTAAAGAACCAGGAGCTGCATGAGTTCTATCAGATGTTCCCGGATAAATTTAACAATAAGACAAACGGAATCACACAGAGAAGATTTTTGTACCATGGGAATCCGCTGCTGTCAGAGTGGATTAATAAATATATCGGAAACGACTGGGTTACTGATCTTCCACACCTGGAAAAACTGGCTGTTTATGCGGACGATGAGAAAGCGCAGCAGGAATTTATGAATATTAAGTATCAGAATAAGCTGCGTCTGGCAAACTATATTCAGGAGCATAATGGAATTAAGGTAGATCCCCGTTCCATCTTCGATGTGCAGGTAAAACGTCTCCATGAATATAAGCGTCAGCTTTTGAACATTCTGCATGTTATGTATCTGTATAATAAGATTAAAGAACATCCGGAGATGGAATTCTATCCGAGAACCTTTATTTTCGGCGCAAAGGCTGCGGCAGGCTACCGTATTGCGAAGCTGACAATTAAGCTGATTAACAGCGTGGCAGAGGTGATCAACAATGATCCTTCCATAGGCGGTAAACTGAAAGTGGTATTTATTGAAGATTATAAAGTATCCATTGCCGAGCAGATTTTTGCTGCCGCAGATGTGTCAGAGCAGATTTCAACGGCAAGTAAGGAAGCGTCCGGAACAGGCAATATGAAGTTTATGCTCAACGGCGCGGTGACGATTGGAACCATGGACGGCGCCAACGTAGAGATTGTTGAAGAGGTGGGAGAAGAAAACGCATTTATTTTCGGTATGAGTTCCCAGGAAGTAATTGGACATGAGCAGAAACGCGACTATGATCCTATGCAGATTTTTAATAACGACCAGGATATCCGCCAGGTATTGATGCAGTTGATCAATGGAATGTATTCCAGAAATGATTCGGAATTGTTCCGTCCCCTGTATAATTCTCTGCTCAACACACTGGATACGCAGTATGCGGACACCTATTTTATTCTGAAAGATTTCCGTTCCTATGCAGAAGCGCAGGAGAGGGTTGAAAAGGCGTATCGGGACGAACAGGGCTGGGCAAAGATGGCAATGCTGAATACGGCTCATGCAGGTAAATTTACTTCCGACCGAACCATTCAGGATTATGTGGATGATATCTGGCATCTGGATAAGGTAAAAGTGGAAATGACAGAATCATAAGATAAAAAGATAAGAGAAAGGGTTGCGGCAGACTATGGTCAAAAGGTGAGAATCGAGCCTGAGATCTGTTTGCGGCAGCCCTGTTTTGATAAGATTTGACAGACGAAAGATGATAGATGATGAGTAAATTAAAAATTAGAAATTCTCTGTTGCTGCTGTTGACGGCCTCTATCTGGGGCGTGGCTTTTGTGGCGCAGAGCGTAGGGATGGACTATGTGGGACCGTTTACCTTTAACTGTGTCCGTTCCTTGCTTGGCGGAAGCGTTCTGACTCCCGTTATCTGGTTTCTTGACAGGCTTAACGGGCATAAAAAAAATCCGGCGTCGGAAGATCCACAGAACAGGAAAAAAGAACTGAGAACGCTTGCGGCGGGAGGAGTTTTCTGCGGAAGCCTGCTATGTCTGGGAAGTAATCTGCAGCAATTTGGAATTCAATATACTACCGTGGGAAAGGCAGGTTTTATTACCGCATTTTATATTATTATTGTTCCGGTTCTGGGATTGTTTCTGCATCGCAAATGCGGAATCACTGTCTGGCTGGGAGTGTTGTTTGCGCTGGCCGGCCTGTATTTTTTATGTATCACAGATACGGCTTCCCGGGCTGGGACAGAACGGCTGCTTGCCTGGCTTCCGGTGGGAAAGGGAGAATTGCTGCTTCTGGCAGGCGCTCTGGCGTTTTCGCTGCATATTTTGGTGATTGATTATTTTACAGCGAGGGCGGATGGTGTGAAAATGTCCTGCATCCAGTTTTTTGTCTGCGGGCTTATATCCGCAGTGGGGATGATTCTTACTGAAGAGCCTCAAATGAGGGCTGTTGTCAGCGCCTGGCAGCCAATTCTGTATGCGGGAATTATGTCCTGCGGAGTCGCGTATACCTTACAGATTGTGGGACAAAAAGGTATGAATCCCACGGTTGCCTCTCTGATCCTCAGCCTGGAATCGGTCATTTCCGTGCTGGCCGGTATGGCGCTGCTGTCTCAGAAGCTGAGCGGCAGAGAAGTTTTGGGATGCGTATTGATGTTTTCAGCCATTATTCTGGCGCAGCTTCCTGGAAAAAAGGAAGAGGACGGCAGGGGGAAGAGTGATTAATGCTGCAGTTGTTGGAACAGGAATGAAAGAAAGGCAGAGTGTATGGAAGTAAAGCAGGCAAAAAGGATATACCAAAGAAGGACGGCTTTGCTGCTGGCAATTGTATTTGTATGCAGTTTTGGCATAAGCGGATGTCAGGATAAGAAAGTATTGGAGAACCAGCAGGCTTACCGGCAGGTGGGGATTAATAAAATGAATGAAGAGGACTATGCGGGAGCGGTGGAGGCGTTTCAGAAGGCTTTGGATCAGTCTCAGGCGGTAGTAGGAGAGCTGGAGCTGGATATTTGCTATTATAAAGCGAGCGCACAGTATAACAGCGGCGATACAAAGGGCGCCATTACGACCTGCAATGCATTGATCAATTACGATGAAAAGGACAGCAGGGCATATTTTATCCGGGGGTGCGTGTATCTGAAAGAAGGAGACAGCGACCGCGCCAGGAAAGATTATGATAAGGCGCTTGATTATTGCGGTAATAATTATGCGCTTTATCTGTCTGTGTATGAGAATCTGGCAGGCGCAGGCTTTACGCAGGAAGCGGAAGAGCTTGTCGCAAAGGGGCTGAAACTAAAGGGCAGCCAGCCGGAGGACTACAGAGAGCGGGGACATATTTATCTGATTCGGGGAGATTATGACAATGCCAGAAAGGAACTGGACCAGGCGATTAACAAAGGGGACAGCAAAGCGCTGCTGTATCTGGCTCAGGTATACGAAGCCCAAAACGACAGCAAAAAAGCCAAATCTCTGTATGAGAGCTATTTGGAAAAGAATGGTTCGGATGTGTCTACCCTGACGTCTCTGGCTGAGATGCAGATGGAGGCGGGAGATTACCAGAACGCGCTGGAACTGATCCAGACTGCCCTGAAAGAAGATAACCTGGAAAATGAAAAGCAGATCCGCCGCAATGAGATTATCTGCTATGAGAACCTTTTGGATTTTGCCGCCGCAAAAGAGAAAATGGAGTCTTATCTGAAAGATTTTCCGGATGATGAGGAAGCGCAGCGGGAAAATATTTTTCTGCAGACCAGATAAAAACCGAACAAAGAAATAGAATGAAAGAAAACCCTGGAGATATTTTTCCGGGGTTTTCTTTTATGATTTTAATTTAGGAAAGATCTTGTCTTCTAAAAAATTTGTATAATAACTATATTTTCTGCACTAGACAATACAAAAGAAGATTATATAATTATTAGTGGACACCATATATACTAAAATTATATTGAGAAGGATGCGTATTTTTGGTGAAATTACACAGAGCATACGTATGGAAAGGAGTGCAGGAATGGTACAAAAAGTAGCGAAACATTTTACAGGGAAGTTTTTTATGCTTCTTTTGTTATTTGGCAGCGTGCTTTGTACGTGGGGACAGGGTAGTTCCGGCGTAGCGTATGCGGCCAATGTCACCGGCAATGAATGGACGACGCCTGAGGATGTCAGGGTTGGTCAGACGGATGCCAGGGCGATTATGATTCCGTTTGACGATGTGGAGGGAGCAAAGGAAAATCCCACGCTTCGTCTGGGGAAAGAGAATTCGCCGAACTACATAGACCTGGATGGAACATGGAAGTTCTACTGGGTGTCCAAACCGGCAGATAAGCCAAATGTAGAAGGCGTAACAACCATACCGTCGAATTATTTCGATATAACGGTGCCCTCAAGCTGGCAGACAAATATGAAATATGCCGGATGGAAGGGCGATGAAATTGACTGGCCGATATATAATAATCAGGACTATCCCTGGGAAGCAGAGGGCGAAGGCGTGGCGAAGCAGCCCAAAGGAAATGGTTCCGCGGCTCCGACGGCTTATAATCCGGTAGGAACGTATATGAGGACTGTAAACATTGATGCTAAGGATATTGGCACGCAGCGGTTTATCCTTACATTTCTTGGCGTAGAGTCCGGTTATTACGTGTATGTCAACGGTCAGGCTGTCGGATATGATGAGGATAGCTTTACGACGGGCGAATTTGACATCACAGATTATGTAAAAGCAGGGGAAAACCTTATAACGGTACAGGTGTACCATTATACAACGGGAAGCTATCTGGAAAACCAGGATATGATTTACTATGCTGGAATCCACCGTGATGTTTTTATTACAAAGCAACCGAAGGTTTCCATTTTTGACTACAATGTGGAGACGACATTTGATAACCATGACTATACATCCGGAAAGCTTGATATCACGGTGGACGTTGCCAATACAAGCAGCGAGGCGGCGTCGCGCAAAGTGCTTGTTTATCTGTATGACAGTAAGGGCAGCGTCGTATCTTCTGTAAACGGACTGGAGAAATCTGTAAATCCGGGGAAAGGCAAGACGGTACAGGCAGAATTTTCGGCTGCAGTGGCAAACCCCAAACTCTGGTCTGCAGAATTGCCGAACCTTTATACACTGGTATTTGAACTACGCGACAGCAGTGGAAAAACGCTCCAGACAGTAGGAAAGAGGATTGGTTTCCGCGAATTCTACATGGAAGGAAAAGGAACGAACAGCGAAATGCGCATCAATGGCCAGAATATTGAGTTCTATGGCGTCTGCAGGGGCGAGGCGGATCCTGCGGGAGGGCATCACATTCCCTACGAGACGATTGTAAAAGATGTGCAGAATGCGAAGCAGTTAAATATCAATTCCATCCGTACGAGCCATTTCCCGCCGGATCCGAATCTGATTGAGCTGGCAGATGAATACGGCCTTTATATTATGGACGAGGCAAATGTGGAAACGCACAATGGACGTGATAAGATAACGATTCCCACCGCTTCCCAGCATGAACCAGGCTCAGGAAGAGTATTCCCGGGAAATGACAAGCGGTATCAGAATGCGATGATCGACCGTATGACAAGTCTTGTAATGCGCGATAAGAACAATGCTTCCGTAATTATCTATTCTCTTGGTAATGAGTGCGGAACGGACGTCTCAGACAGACTTGCGCCGGATCCGCAGGAAGGTAACTTTAACCGCATGATTGACGTCATCAAGGAACTTGACGGCGAGAAATTGATTCACGACCAGCAGTGGAACGGCAATCAGAGAGTTGATATGGAAGGAACCATGTATCCGGCTCACAATAAGTTAAATCCCGGAACAAAACCTTTCATTATGATGGAATATCAGCATTCTATGGGAAATGCCGGCGGCGATTTTGAGATTTATACAGATAAGTTTGAATCGGATGCGCGTTTCCAGGGAGGGTTCCTATGGGATTATGTTGACCAGAGCGCATATACGCCGCAAGAAGGGAAGAGCGGAGCGAATCTTACAGTAAACGATTTGTTCTTCGGGTTTGATCATAGCTGGAAATTAAACAGCGATGATTATAATTTCTGTGTCAACGGCTTTATTTTCCCGGACCGTACCTGGTCGCCGCAGGCATATGAGGTTAAATACCGTTATCAGGATTTGAAATTTGTGCAGACAGATGAGCAGAAAGCGGCAAAGAAAATAACGCTTAAGAATTTTAACCGCTTTAAGAATGCCAATTATTATGATATTGAATGGTCGGTTTTAGAAAACGGAACCAGGGTTTCTTCCGGTAAATTCACGGCTGAACAGGTAAACCTTGCACCGCCGACAGGAAGAATTGCAGGAGCTTCCACAAAAGAGGTAACAGTACCTTATACAATTGATAATCCAAAGCAGGGAGCAGAATATCTGCTGCAGATTGAGTACAAACTGAAAAATAGCGAAGTATATGCAGAAAAAGGTTATGTACAGGGCAGCGAGCAGTTTGAGATTGACGTAAAAGGCGCGGATCAGATGGTTGCGCTGAAAGATATGTCAAATGTTACCACTCAAAATACTGAGAATGAGGTAACGATTACCGGAACAACGGACGGGAAAACTTTTAAGGTAGTCGTAGATAAAAAGACCGGCCTTATGAAGACATATCAGGCAAACGGGAAAGACTTAATTGCCAAAGCTCCGGTAGGTTCCTTTTTCCGTGCAGAGCCGGATCAGAATGCGGCAATTAACGGTACGGGCTGGAAAGAAAAAGGAGAGGCTTATGACGCCTGGTGCGGACAGGGCGAAAATATGAAAGACGTCTCCGTTACCGTGAAGTCTGTCGTACCGCAGATGACGACAGTCAGCGTCAATGCAAAGCTGCAGAACGGAAGCGGCTATGCGACAAGCTACAGCGTATACGGAAACGGAACCGTCGTGGTAACGGCAAAACTTACGCCTTCCGCCCAGGCGCCGGCACAGCTTGGCGAATATGGTATGCGGATGCAGATTCCGGAAGAGTTTGAGAAGCTGACATGGTACGGCAGAGGACCAAGCGAGACATATTGGAACCGCAAAGCGGGCAATATGGTCGGCGTATGGAACGGAACCGTCACAGACCAGTTTGTGCCGTATGTCAGGATACAGGAAGCAGGAAACAAGACAGACGTGCGCTGGATGGCGCTGCAGAATGAAGACGGAGTCGGGATTCTGGCAGGTATGACGTACGGCGAAGGCTATTCAGGAAATCCTCTGGAGGCAGTTGCGCTGCACTATACGCCGGAGGAGCTTTCCACGCATCAGTCCGGACATTGGTATCCATATCAGGCAAACGCGACAAAAGAGACTACCCTGCGGCTGCTGACGCACCAGAAGGGCGTTGGAAATGTGACCTGGGGAACAGAGCCGGTCAGCGCAGTTATCAACAAGACAGATACGGAACTTTTGGATTATTCCTATACGCTGATGCCATTGTTCAGCGATACGGATCCTATGGAGAAATCCAGAGAGATTCTGGAAGAGGCGCCGGAAGTGCCTGCAATTATGGGTATTGCGCTTGAAAAAGACGGAGAGAAGAAGGTAGTATCCGGATTTTCAGCAGATAATCTGGAGTATACGGTTGTGCTGCCGACAGGCTACGAAGGATATCCGACCGTTTCCGCTATTAAGCCTTCTTCATTAACGGAATCATGCGTGCAGGCAACAGACAGTTCCCCGACAGCGGTACTGACGGTTCAGTATAAACCGGAGAGCGGAGCGTTAATTGAGACGGTGTATAAGGTGCATTTTGAAAAAGTGCAGTCCGGAGAGGCATATGTGCAGCTGAGCAGCCTGGTGGATTTTCCGGCAGTGCAATTGGATAATACAAACGGAACGAAATATCCTAAGAATGGAAAACTGCTGTATGCCTTTTCCGGATACAATTTGATTTATAAAGATAAAAATCAGAGTGGCGGTACATTGACGCTTGGACCTGCAAGCACTCAGTCAACGTATGAGAATGGTTTTGCCGGGAATGCACAACAAATCATAGACATTGATATTTCACAGGAACAGGCAAAATCTTTTTCGGCTACAGGCGGAGTTGACTGGCTGCTGAAGCCGAATAATGATAAGACCAGCATAAAGTTCGAAATTTGGGCGCATAAAGATGTCAGCCAGCTTACCGAAACGTATTATGAGACGAATGTGGATCGTGATAAGAATGGAGTTGGAAGTGCCGATTGGACGGCTACAGGCTGGAAAAAACTTGGCGGATCTGAAGTAATTAAAGGAAACGCCGCGGATCCTAAGTATGAGTTTCAGGATGTATCCCTGGTTTATGAGGAGGATGGTAAAGAAAAGTCTTATCAGGCAATCCGCCTTGTGATAGATGCTGATAGATCAAACAGTCATGACCAGGGCGTCTGGGGTAATCCGAGGATTTTATGCGCCGGCGTTGAAAACCCCGGCAGCGGTTTTGAAGAACCGGCCGCAGATCTGGAAGAGATTATGATTAACGGCGTGCCGCTGAAAGGTTTTTCAGCAGACCAGACAGAATATAATGTAAAGATCAGCAGCGGGGCGAAGCTTCCGCAGGTAACTGCAACGGTGAGGAAAGACGGCGGTATTGTTCCGGTCAAAATCAGTAAAGTTGCTGTACCGGGCGATGTTACGGTATCTTATGACGCCGGAACGCCAAAGACCTTTACGATTCACTTTACGAGAGACGCGGCCATTGAAGGAACGAAGGTATCTCTGGCCGACGTGGTGGATATCCCATCTTTAACAGGTCCGGATTATGCGCAGAACGGAAATCTTCTGTATGCCTTTTCCGGAAAAGGAGCAATCTACAAAAACAAGAGCGATGAGGCAGGCACAAAACTTACGCTGAAACAGGGCGAAGGAACGAAGACGTATGAGAAGGGCTTTGCCGGAGCGGCGCAGCAGGTTATCGACATTGACATTTCAAGCCAGAAGGCCGGAATTTTCCGGGCAGATGCAGGCGCAAAAGGCAGCGGCGCCGTGAAATTTGAAGTATGGGCGCATAAGAGTATCAGCCTTATGGACTACAGCGCCACAAAGTTTACGGCTGACGGTAAAAATCAGACGGATTTCGCGAAAGAGGGCTGGGTGAAACTGGCTGAGAGCGGTAATCTGACCTCAGAAACAGATTTGCACAGTTTTCACACGGACCTGACGTATCTGGAAGGCACAGAAGCGAAGAGTTACGAAGCGCTGCGCCTTGTAGTAAGCTCCGAAGCGGATGGCGTGGGAATCTGGGGCGATCCGAGCGTGGAATTTATAAAAGCGGGCGAGTCGCTGATGCTTGTTCCGGCTCTGAACAATGCGAATGCTGAAGAAGACGGCGTGAGCGTGCCGGTGCTTTTGAGCGGTATTGATACAAGTCAGGACCGGGTATTCTATGCAATGCTTGCCGCATATGATAAAGAGAACCGTATGGTTGGGTGTACCACGAGAATTTATAATGCCAAAGATTCTGGCGGGAACATAGATGAAACGGTGAAAGTAGAGTATGATGTGGCTGCAGTCGGGGATACGACGATCAAATTTATGGTATGGGACGCTGAGAATCCTTACGCGCCAATCTACGGCGTATTTACGAAAAATAAGTCCAACGGCTTTGATTATGGAAAGGTTCCATATGTCAGCGGAATTGCAGAACATGCATCTGCCGCGGCTGCCATTGATGCGGAGAATGATACCGTTACCGTAACAGGAACGGGATTTGAGCCAAACAGCAGCCTGACGCTCCGGGCGTCTTACGAGAAGGAAGAGGAAGACGACCATATCGCCCAGGTTACGGCAGATGAAAAAGGGAATTTTACATATACCTATGCCTCAAATTATAATCTGGAAGCAGATTCTTACCTGGATGTGATTGTCGGAGGAAACGGCTTAAACGCAAGCGTAAAGGCAACGACCAGGGAAGAAGCCAGCCAGGGCAGAGAGCCTGTAAAAAATATTCCGGGCAGAGCCGTATATAATGACAAGAAGATTGACGTGTCGAAGGTAAAAGGATTATTTACAATTGATGAAAATGCGGGAGAAGCATCTTACAGCCTTCTTTCCGGCGGAACCGCAGAAGCTGTTCTGGGAGAAGATCATAAGACCCTGATTGTCAGCAAACCAGGTACGGCAAGGATTGGCCTTGAAACGGCGCAGACAAGTACCCATGCTTCCGGAAAACGTATTGTCGCAGTATTGACCGTCAATAACAACAGCGACAGGAGCGTGCTGGCACAGGCGGCGGCTCTGGCTAAGAAGAAAGCACAGGCGGACTATAGCGCAGAAAGCTACGCGGCATTGCAGGCTGCGCTTGCAGATGCAGAACGCATGGCGGTTAACCCCAATGCTTTCCAGAGCGGACTGGATCATACAACGCTTGCCCTGCTTGAGGCGGTATGCGCTCTGGAACCGACAGGCAGCGCAGAACCCGTTGATATGGAAGTGGTAGACGCGGCGATTGCATTAGCAGGAATAAAAAAGGAAAGCGATTACAAAACAGATAGCTGGGCGTCGCTTCAGACAGCCCTTTCGGCGGCAGAAGAAGTAACAGAAGAAACTTCAGCGGCAGATAAGAAAAAGAAAACAATGGATCTGCTTACGGCTGTCAAAGGACTCGTAATTGAGACGAATGTAACAGTGCAGCAGGACTTTAACGCAGATACAAAAGCTCCGGCGGGCTGGAATCTCTTGCAGAATGCGAATAACCAGATGGCAATACAGGCAGTATCCACGGCTCCGGCAGGATATCCGGCGAGCGTAACTGGAAATGCGCTGCGCGCATATGGCGGTGGAAGCGGCCCCAGAGGCGGACGCGTCGCATATTCAGAAGCCAGAGTGCCGCAGGTGGCAACGTTTGAATTTGATTTCTATATTAATACGGCGCCGTCCAACCAGCCGAATTTCATCTATCTGGAGCAGGGGGATCCGGTGAGCTTTGTAGCTGAAAATGGAACGGTGACAGATACAGGAAATTCTTTCTTTGCGCTGATTGACGGAAAGAAGAATGGAACATTGCAGTACTATAATTATAACGAAGAAAGCTGGGTTGACATCCCGTCTGGCAGTGGAAAATGGCTTCATGCAGAAGTGACGGCTGATTTTGGAGCTGGCAGCGTAATATTTAAAATAATGAACGGTGGTACAACACTCGCAGAAGTCACACAGGAAAATGCAATGAAGTTTGCAGACACGGTTACGACCTTTAACCGGATTACGATAGGATGCCAGCGGAACAGTGGAACTACAAACTGCGATATCTGGCTTGATAACTTTAAAATGTCTGGTTCTTTTGAAACAGAAGGAATCAAAGTAAGAGGAATGGACCCAGATAAGAGTTCCATTGCAGTAGCAAAAGGAACTTCGCTGGATGATGTGAAGGCGATGCTTGCAGAGATAGAGATTTACGGAAAAGTGGCGTCCGGCAGTATCGTACCCACATTTGAAAACAATGCCTCCTTATGGACCGTTGCAGATTATGACCCGAATGCTGTAGGAACCTATCAGGCGTCGGCGCCGCTCACACTTCCGGAAGGCTTTGCATGGGCAGACGGAGTGGACGGAACGTTAAATATATCTGTTGTTGTTCAGGAAAAAGCAGATAAAAAAGAGCTGAGTACACAAATTGAAAGAACCAAAGTATTAAATGAAGATGATTATACGCCATCCAGCTGGGCGGTTATGCAGGAAGCGTTAGCGGCGGCAGAGACGCTTATGGCACAGGAAGACGCCAGTCAGACGGCGGTTGATGCAGCCGCAGAGGCATTAAAGAATGCGATTGACGCCCTGGAGAAGAAAGACAGCGAGTCTGAGGCAGATAAGAGCGCACTGAACGAGCTGATTATAAAAGCGGAAGGGAAAACGGAAGCAGAATACACAGAAGAAAGCTGGAGCGTATTTGCAGAGAAATTAGCAGCCGCAAAGGCCATAGCAGAGAAAGCAGACGCAACGCAGACAGAAGTGGATCAGGCGAAGGAAGAGCTGCAGGCGGCGCTGGATGGTCTTAAGAAGAAAGACGGCCAGACAGATCCGACAGTAGATAAGAGTGAGCTGAACGAGCTGATTACAAAAGCGGAAGGGAAAACGGAAGCAGACTACACAGAGGAAACGTGGAGCGTATTTGCAGAGAAACTGGCAGCCGCAAAGGCCATAGCAGAGAAAGCAGACGCAACGCAGACAGAAGTGGATCAGGCGAAGGAAGAGCTGCAGGCGGCGCTGGATGGTCTTAAGAAGAAAGACGGCCAGACAGATCCGACAGTAGATAAGAGTGAGCTGAACGAGCTGATTACAAAAGCGGAAGGGAAAACAGAAGCAGACTACACAGAGGAAACGTGGAGCGTATTTGCAGAGAAACTGGCAGCCGCAAAGGCCATAGCAGAGAAAGCAGACGCAACACAGACAGAAGTGGATCAGGCGAAGGAAGAGCTGCAGGCGGCGCTGGACGGCCTTAAGAGGAAAGACGGTCAGACGGATCCGGA
Organism: Lachnospiraceae bacterium; assembly: GCA_910575155.1. Lineage (GTDB taxonomy): Bacteria > Bacillota > Clostridia > Lachnospirales > Lachnospiraceae > Petralouisia. The sequence goes on along the minus strand of CAJTDX010000010.1, from coordinate 37,331 downwards.
TGTAGATAAGAGTAAGCTGAATGAACTGATTACAAAAGCGGAAGGCATGTTGGAAGAAGACTACACAGAGGAAACCTGGAGTATATTTGCGGAGAAATTAGCAGCCGCAAAGGCCGTAGCAGAGAAAGCAGGCGCAACGCAGACAGAGGTTGATCAGGCGAAAGAAGAGCTTCAGGCAGCGATGGATGCTTTGGCAAGGAAAGACGGCGGAATGACAGATGCAGACAAACAGCAGGTAGCGGACGCCATATTAAATGCAGGGAATTACAAAGCAGATGACTATACGCCTGAGAGCTGGGCGGCTGTACAGGCAGCATTGGATAATTTAAAGGCAATTCAGAATAAGCCGGGCGCTACCGCTAAGGAAGCGAAGGATGCGATAGAAGCGCTGCAAAAAGCGTTAGACGGACTGAAGAGAAAAGATACGGCAGCGGTGCAGCCGACAGTAACTTCCGTCTCATTTACAAACAAGAAAACGGTAACACTGAACATTAAACGTACCGTTAAACGTACCGCTAAAGTGACTGCAACGGGAGCAGGAAACTTCAAAGTTGTTTACTCAAGCAAAAGCCGGAAGGTGGCGTCTGTAGACCCGAACACCGGAAAAGTAACTGCGAAATCAGCGGGCAGGACGGTAATCACCGCTTCCTGCGGAGGAAAGACAGATTCTTACGTGGTACGTGTAAAACCCGCTAAGGTTACTAAGATTACCGCAAAGAGCAAGTCAAAAGGAAAAGTATCTCTGAAGTGGAAGAAGACAGCAGGCGCGAGCGGATATGAGATTCAGATTTCCGACAGTTCAAAGAAATTGAAAAAGGCGAAAGTAATCAAAATCAAGAAAGGAAAGATCATCAAGAAAGATATTAAGAAATTTGCCAACGGCAAGAAGTTAAAGGGCGGTAAGAAAGTCTATATCAGAATGCGTGCGTATAAGAAGGTAGGTTCGGATGTAATTTACGGAGACTACAGTAAGGCAAAAACATGCAAAGTTAAGAAATAACATAAAATCGCTCTTAAGCTGAACAATTAGCTCCCGAGGTAAAATATTCCTCCATTTACGGATTCTGCTGCACAGTGGAAGATGTAAATGGAGGAATTCTATATTAGAGGGAGACTATGTTACTGTAAATTGTTAAAGTACACAAGTTCCTTACGATTAGGGGGCAGGGGGTACTCTCATTGTATATTTTAATTCACAACAGGATTTCCGTTCTAATAACTGGCAGGGCAGTTGGATTTTCAGTGCAGTGGACGGCTGCTGTCTGAGAATATTGAATGCAATGTTGGCTCCGAAGCTGCCCATATCATAGGCAGGCGCATGGATGGTGGTCAGGGGTGGTGAAATGAAAGAAGAAAGGCTGGTGTCATTAAAGCCTATCACAGAAATATGTTCAGGAACCTGAAGTCCCCGGTCATGTAGCGCCTGCATGGCGCCAATGGCAATAGGATCGCTGAGGGCTGCAATTGCCGTGGGAAGATCATTGGATTTCAGCAGTTCATTCATCATATGATAACCGGATTTAATCGTAAATTCCTGTTCCAGAATATAAGGCTGGCAGACGATGTTGTGCTTCTTGCAATAGTTTAGGAAAAAGGTTTTGCGCAGATCCGGAAAGAGCTGGCCGTCGGCCAGGTATTCTTTTCCGCCCAAAAAGCCAATTCTGTTGTGTCCAAGAGAGTTCAGGTAGTCTATCCCCATTTTGATAGCCTGTTCAAAATCCACGGTAATTGTAGAAATGTCCGGATCCTCAACAGGCATGTCCAGAAAAATAATGCAGGGAGTTATTTTGCGGAAATGCATGATCTCATTTTTGCTGAATTTTCCCACACAGATCAGAGCGTCTGTCATGTTCAGGGCATCCATATAATTTATGTCGGCCCGGTAGGTTCTTACTACATGGATACTGTTTTGCTTACAAAAATCCTCAATACCCTGGCGGATTAACAGGTAATAATTGTCCTCCAGTTCCTGCTGGGGTGTGTACCACTGTAAAATGCCGATCGTATAGACAGATTTTGCATAGATGCGGGATTTTTTTCTATAATTCAGGGTGTGGGCCGTATCCAGAATTTTCTGGCGCGTTTCTGGTGAGACGCTCAGCGTTCTGTCATTATTTAAAACTCTTGAAACAGTGGCAGAGGAAACGCCTGCTGACACTGCAATGTCTTTAATGGTTGCCATAAATACCTCCAAAATATATACTGTATGTTTTAACAGTATAGCAAATGATAGTGAAAAATGGAATAAAATCCGGCAAAATTACTAAATAGATTGACTGTTTACGAAGTAACATATATAATATTTCTAAGGGCGATGCTCGTAGAAAGAAAATAAAGTAAAGGCGGGGCAAATATGAAGAATACAAAAGTATTGGCAGAAGAAATTAAGTCACAAAAGTATCAGGAGCGTCTGAAAGAAATCTATGTGGATGAAGGGGTAATCGCATATCAGACCAAAAGGTACCAGGAAGCAGTTCACAAATTTGAGGAACTGTTTGGAGAGCAGGACGCAGAGATTTACAGCGCTCCGGGAAGAAGCGAGGTGGGAGGTAATCATACAGACCATCAGCACGGGGAAGTACTGGCGACGTCGATCAATCTGGACGCCATTGCAGTGGTGTGCAAAACCGGAGAGAATGTCATTAAGTTATTGTCAGAAGGTTATCCTATGATCACGGTGGATTTGAAGGATCTGGAGCTGAGAGAAGGCGAAGCGGGAACCTCAGCGGGTCTGATTCGGGGTATGGCGTATGGGCTTAAGAAAAATGGCCATGAGGTGGGAGGCTTTAGCGCTTACGTCACAAGCGATGTGTTGAACGGAGCGGGCATGTCCAGTTCCGCGGCTTTTGAAGTACTGGTGGGAACAATTCTTTCCGGACTTTATAACAATATGGAAATCAGTTCGGTGGAAATTGCACAGGTAGCGCAGTATGCAGAAAATGTCTTTTTTGGCAAACCCTGCGGTCTGATGGATCAGATGGCATGTTCTGTGGGCGGTTTAATACATATTGATTTTGCAGACCCCGAGAAACCGGTCGTAGAGAAGGTGGACGTGGATTTCAGCGCGTACCATCACAGTCTGTGTATTACGGATACCAAAGGTTCCCATGCAGATTTGACAGACGATTATGCATTGATTCCGCAGGAAATGAAAAAGGTGGCAGAGTTTCTCGGAAAAGAGTTTTTAAGAGAAGCGGATGCTGAGGAATTTTATAAAAATATTGCGAAGATCCGCGAGGTATGCGGAGACCGTCCGGTATTGCGCGCGCTGCATTTCTTTGAAGAGGATAAGCGCGTGGAACAGGAAGTAGCTGCACTCAATAACGGGGATTTCCAGGGATTTTTGGAAGTGGTCCGTGAATCCGGCAACTCTTCTTTTAAATATCTGCAGAATATATATACGAATAAGGATGTTCAGAACCAGAGCGTTTCCATGGGTCTTGCAGTCAGCGACAGTATTTTATCCGGTCATGGCGTAAGCCGCGTACATGGCGGAGGATTTGCAGGCACCATTCAGGCGTTCGTATCAGATGATTTTGTGGAGACCTACCGTGAGACGTTAGACGGTGTGTATGGAGAGGGTTCCTGCCATGTGCTGAAAATACGGCCCTTTGGCGGAATAATGGTTTAAAATGCTTTGAGGAGGGAATTTATGGTAAACGAAGCGGTTAAAAAATTAGTTTGTTATGGTCTTGAGAATCATCTGATTGGTGAGGAGGATGTGATTTTTACCACAAATCAGCTTCTGGAGGCTCTGCAGATCGAAGAATACGAAGAACCGGAGGAGACTTATGAACATGTAGAGCTGGAGCCGGTATTAAAAGAGCTTCTGGATTATGCCTATGAAGCCGGTGTTTTGGAAGAAAACGGCGTAGTATACAGAGATCTTTTTGATACGAAACTGATGGCGAAACTGATGCCCCGCCCAAGTCAGGTGATTGGAGACTTCTGGCAGATTTATAAGGAACAGGGAGCTAAGGCGGCTACTGATTACTATTACAAATTAAGCCAGGACAGTGACTACATACGGCGTTACCGAATTGCAAAGGATGTAAAATGGAAATCTCAGACTCCATATGGAGAAATGGATATTACCATCAACCTTTCCAAGCCGGAAAAAGATCCCAAGGCCATTGCGGCGGCAAAGAATGCAAAGCAGAGCGGTTATCCCAAATGCCTTCTCTGTATGGAGAATGAAGGATATGCAGGGCGCATTAACCATCCCGCACGGCAGAATCACAGGATTATTCCGGTGACGATTCAGGACAGCAAATGGGGATTCCAGTATTCTCCTTATGTATATTATAATGAGCATTGTATTGTGTTCAATTCCAGACATATCCCCATGAAGATTGAACATGGAACTTTCTGCAAACTTTTTGATTTTGTGAAACAGTTCCCTCATTATATCGTGGGTTCCAATGCAGATCTTCCAATCGTGGGAGGATCGATTCTCAGCCATGACCATTTCCAGGGCGGAAGTTATGAATTTGCTATGGCGAAAGCGCCGGTGGAACGGGAATTTACAGTGGCAGGTTTTGAAGATGTCAAAGCCGGTATCGTAAAATGGCCGATGTCTGTCATTCGTATTTCCGGACCGGACAGCGACCGTCTCATTGCCCTCGCAGATCAGGTTCTGACTTCCTGGCGCGGATATACGGATGAAGATGCGTTTATTTTTGCAGAAACGGATGGAGAGCCTCACAATACCATAACTCCGATTGCCAGAAAACGAGGAGAGCTCTTCGAGCTGGATTTGGTGCTGCGCAATAATATCACCACAGAGGAACATCCTCTGGGCGTATATCATCCTCATGCCGAGCTTCATCATATTAAGAAGGAAAACATCGGCCTGATTGAAGTTATGGGGCTGGCAGTGCTTCCGGCGCGTTTAAAGACGGAGATGGAAACGCTTGCAGACGCTATTGTGGATAAAAAAGAGATCCGCGCAGACGAGAGTATCGAAAAACATGCGGACTGGGTGGCAGAATTTTTGCCCAAATATCCGGAAATTACCAAAGAGAACGTTATGGATATTCTCCAGAGTGAAATTGCGCTGGTATTCAGCAAGGTATTGGAACATGCAGGCGTTTACAAACGGGACGAAGAGGGTCAGAAGGCGTTTGACAGGTTTGTAGCAGGCTTAAATAAATAAGCAGTTTATACAGAAAAACATTTGCCGGAAAAGGCAGATGTTTTTCTGTTTTCATAAGCAGACTCGTTTCATAAGTTCCCGGCAGTATCGTCAGGGCTGGCGTTTTATTTCTGCGGGTACTGAGAAAAACAGTCATGCCTGCATGGATGTCTGACTTTAGTATAAAATAGTTATTATAATGTAGTTACAAAAATATTCAGGAGGTATATATGGCGGAAGCATTTATCATAGAAGAAGCAGAAGAACGGGTAATCCTTGTGGGGGTAAGCGTTCAGGAGGGAGATGATACGAACGATTCTCTGACAGAATTGGCGGAGCTGGTTCAGACTGCAGGAGCTGAGGTGGCGGGTACCGCTATACAGAGCCGGGAAAATATTCATCCGGGGACTTACGTCGGTACTGGGAAACTGCAGGAAATCAGGGAGATGATTGCAGAATTCCATGCTACGGGGATTGTCTGTGACGACGAGCTGTCCCCGGCGCAGCTTCGGAATATGGAGGAGATTTTGGACTGTAAGGTGATGGACAGAACATTAGTGATTCTGGATATTTTTGCAGCCAGAGCCTCCACCAGCGAAGGCAAGATTCAGGTGGAACTGGCACAGCTCAGATACCGTCTCAGCCGCCTGACGGGATTGGGAATCTCTTTGTCCCGGCTGGGCGGAGGAATTGGAACCAGAGGACCAGGGGAAAAGAAGCTGGAACTGGACAGGCGTTTGATTAAGACAAGGTTATCCCAGCTAAAACGGGAATTGGAAGAAGTACGGCGGCACCGTGAAATCACAAGAGGGCAGAGAAGCCGGAGCCGAATCAAGGTGGCGGCGATTGTGGGTTATACCAATGCCGGGAAGTCCACGCTGCTGAATCGTCTTACCAGCGCAAATGTGCTGGAGGAAGATAAGCTTTTTGCCACATTGGACCCCACCACGCGCAATCTTGAGCTGGACAGCGGCCAGGAGCTTTTGCTTACAGACACCGTGGGATTTATCCGCAAACTTCCCCATCACCTGATTGAAGCCTTTCGAAGTACGCTTGAGGAAGCCAGATATGCAGATATCATCATTCATGTGGTGGACGCTTCCAATCCCCAGCGGGAAAAACAAATGCATATTGTTTATGAGACGCTGCAGAATCTGGGAGTTACGGGAAAGAAAATAATTACGTTATTTAATAAGCAGGATCAACTGGAGCAGGATGTGACGCTTAAAGATTTTTGCGCAGACCGGACGCTGAAAATTTCTGCTGTGTCAGGCCTGGGACTTGGGGAATTGAAATCTGTATTAGAGGAAATGCTCAGGGAAGATAAACAGCTTCTGCAAGGCGTATTTGCCTATGAGCAGGGGGGACAGCTTTCCCTGATAAGAAAATATGGAGAGCTTTTGGAGGAAGAATATCGGGAAAACGGAATTTATGTAAAGGCTTTTGTGCCAGTGGAGATGTATGGCAGTCTGGAACAGAACATGAATGGCTGAAAGTGTGGGATAAGCGTGACGAATAGGGAAGGATTCACGGTTGTATCTGCACGGAAAGACGCTCTGGAAAAGCAAAAACGGTATTGTCGTTAAGACGATACCATTTTGCTTTGTGTGCTGCTGGTGAAAGAGAATGGCTGCGTGGCGGGAATGCTTTACCATTTGAGCAAAGCTGCTCCCCAGGTCAGTCCGGCGCCAAAACCGGACAGCAGCACCAAATCGCCGGGAGCCAGTGTTCCGGCTCTGTGAACTTCATCCAGCAGTATGGGAATGCTGGCCGCCGAGGTGTTGCCGCAATGATCCAGATTGGAGGGGAATTTGTCCAGCGGCAGCTTTAGTTTGCGGGCAATGGAGCTGATGATACGCTGGTTTGCCTGGTGAAGCAGATACCAGTTAATATCGGTGGGAGCAAGCCCTGCCTGCGTCAGAAGTTCCTGGATGCATTCTGCTTCTTTCTTGACAGCAAATTTGAATACCTCCTGTCCGTCCATGTACAGGTAATCCATACTGGGGTCTGTGGACACGAAAGGATTGTTGTTCGTACGGTTTCTGCACATCAGCACATGTCCGCCGGAGCCGTTGGAACCCTGCAGATTTGCCATAATCCCTTCCTCATCGGCGCACAGGACAGCCGCCCCTGCACCGTCTCCAAAGAGGACGCACGTAGAACGGTCTTTCCAGTCTATGATTTTAGAGAGGGTTTCTACACCAATAATCAATGCGGTCCGGTAAATGCCTGCCTGAAAATAGGCGTCCACAGTGTTCAGGGCAAAAAGGAAGCCGGAACACGCCGCATTGATATCGAAGGCAGCGGCATGGACAGCGCCCAGTTCGCTTTGTACCATGCACGCAGTGCTGGGCGTGACAAAATCAGAAGATACGGTTGCGACGATAATAAGGTCTATGTCTTCCGGAAGCAGATCTGCATTGGCAAGAGCGGATGTTCCGGCGCTCACAGCCATGGACAGCGTCGTTTCTGTTTCAGAAGATACCAGACCGCGGCTGGAAATGCCGGTACGGCTTTTAATCCATTCATCACTGGTATCCATAAGGGCTGACAAATCATTATTTGTTACAGTTTTTTCCGGAAGGCAGCTTCCGGTTCCTATAATTTTTGCTCTCATAGTATTATCCTGTTCTTTAATTGTTTGATAGTCAAAATAATTCTATGTATACTATAAACGCAGAGAGAAAATTTGTCAATGGAAACTGGGGAAACTTTTCTAAATCAGATCAAATTTTTGTACCATTCTGTTTAACAGTTCTGCCTGAGACGCCAGTTCTTCTGAAGTGGCAGAAGTTTCCTGTGAAGCGGCGGAGTTATCCTGTATTCCGTGTGCAATTTCTTCAATTCCTATACGAAGCTGATTCATGTTTTCAGCCTGAATAGCTACATTTTCTGATGTTTCCTGAATCATTTCGTTTACATGGTCTACGGCGTTTACAGATTCTTTGAGCGAGTCCATGGCGTGTGCGGCAATGCTGCTTCCTTTGCGGATTTCTTCCATTGAGACTTCAATCAGCTCTTTTGTGGTGTTCGCTGCCTGGGAACTTTCCAGCGCCAGCTTTCCAATTTCATCAGCCACAACAGCAAATCCTCTTCCGGCTTCGCCTGCGCGGGCGGCTTCTATGGAAGCATTTAGCGATAAGAGGTTTGTCTGCGATGCAATTTCTTCGATGGTCTGGATAATGCCGACAACCTGCTGGGAAGTCTGGTGGATGTTATTCATGGCATCCATCATCAGCTTCATGTTTTCCTGGTTTTCTTCAATCATCATGGTAGCCTGTGCGGTAGCCTTTGCAGAAGCTTCGGCATCCCGGCGGTTATTTTCCACCTGCTCCGCAACGGTATTGGTGGTTGCTGTAAGCTGCTCAATGGAGGCGGCCTGCTCTTCAGCGCCCTCTGCAAGAACCTGGGAAGCAGACGCAAGTTCTGAGGCTCCAACGGATACATGTTCTGAACTTTCATTGATTCCCATCATAACCTGGTTCATAGAGTCGGAAATATTGAGCAGGGCAGTTTTGATTTTCTGAAATTCACCGACGTAGTCGTTTTTCAGATGAATGCTGAGTTTTCCTTCAGCAATTTGTGCCAGAGTTTCTGCTGTTTCATCAATGTATACGATATATTCTTTCAGACGGTTGACGGTTTTTTGGATGGATGCGCCAAGCTCGCCGATTTCATTCTGGCTGGTGATAGAAAGGCTGACGTCCAGATCGCCTGCTGCGAGCTGCTGGGCTGTCTGATTCAGTTCCAGTATCGGCTTTGTCAGGTTTGCGGCGCTTTTCTTGATACTGAATGTAATCAGGATGATGCCGATTGCAAAGAGTACAATGAGCGAGAGAACCATGACAAACAGGATCTCATAATATTCAGACACAGGCAGACTGCTGAGTACGATGTATCCGGTGTCTCCGGCATGCTGCAGAGAGCCGTATTTTGTCTGTCCCTGGGCCTTATATTTTAAAAATTTATTGCTTTTTGAGGAAACAGTATCGCTGACATTCTGGGATATGTTTACATCTGAAAGGGTTTTCTGAATAATCTCGTTCTGCGGGTGATAGAGGAAGGTGCCGTTTTCTGATAATAATATGATGTATCCTTTGCGGCCGATCTTATATTCGCTCATGAGATCTGTCATATGATCCAGGGCAATATCCATGCCCACTGCTCCAAGAACCGTGCCGTCGGAGTCAAAGACCGGAGCGGCGGCGCTTAAAATCATTTTTCCAGTGGAAGAGTCAACATATGGTTCGGTAAGTATAGGTTTCTTTGTCTCGATACAGCCGTACCATCCGCGCCCTGTGATATCCCAGCCTTCTTCACTGGCAAAGCCGTCCGACTGTATGAGCGCGCTGGCGTCCAGGTCGGAAATCCAGACAGCCATGACGTTTTCAGTATCGGTAGAGGCGATATTGACGAGGTTATTCATCACAGTTTCCATTTTCTGCGCCTTTGCGATATCGTCCCCGTCCTTTGTGTCCATCATGACTTCCTGAATCTCTGGATTGGCGGCGAGCTGTTCCGCATTTTTTGTGTATTGTTCCAAAAATCCGGTCAGCTGGTTTGCGGCCGCGTTTGACTCCTGAATCAGTTCCGTTTTTTTGGAAGTAATGCTGAGCCATCCTACCATGCAGATTGCCACGGCTGCGATAAGCAGAAATACCAAAATGACACTTCCGCCAATGTGTTTAAGAATTTCGTCAGCAATTCCCTTTTTGGAATTAGTTCGTTTTTTTTGTAATTTCATAATGTTCCTCCCTGAGTATCTTTATCGTTTTATTATAGCTCTATTTTTTGTTCAATACAATAAAAAATTTGACTTTTTATTTAATTTTTTTGTTGGTTATTTATAAAAATGAAAAAAGTACCTGCATATGAACGATTTTATTTCCCCTGCATAGTATAAAAGAAAAAATATGGAGGAGCTATGGCTGCAACAATTATATTAGACGCCGGGCACGGGGGACGTCAGTTGCGCAGGTAAAAAAATAATAAAATATACGAAGAAAGTGAGCTGCTGTACTTGTATCAAATGAAACATGTGTGACTGAATGGAGCGAACAGTAACAAATATGTAAGAGAGGACAAGCCTTATTGGAATTAGTGTTGCTGAAAGCTGTTGCAGAGGTTATAATATGGATAAGCCGATAACAAGAAAGAGGGTGGTTGTTTGAGCGATGCAGTAAAGCTGAATGATGAGGAAGAAAATTTAGAGCTGTTGGAAGGATTTACCCTTCTGGATGATGAGTTTATGACAATCGTGTTTGACAGGAACACAGAGGCAACAGAGCTTCTCTTAAACATTATTCTTGGCAGGAACGATATGGAAGTCACGGAAGTGGTGGCGCAGAGGGAATATAAGAATCCGGTCACGGGAGGCCGTTCTATTAAACTCGACATTTATGCCAGGGGTTCTGACGGAAAAGTGTATGATATTGAGGTACAGAATGAGAATGCCGGGGCGGACGTGCGCAGAGCCAGGTTTCACAGCAGTATGTTAGATACGAAGATGCTGAAAGAAAAGCAGAAATTCAAAGAACTTCATGAATCCTATGTAATATTCATTACAAAGAATGACTATATGAAAATGGGATTGCCGCTATACCATGTGGAGAGGACGGTACAGGAATCAGGGGCGTTATTTGGGGATGGCGCGCATATTATTTATGTGAATGGCAGCTATAAAAATGATAGTGACCCCGTAGGGAAACTGATGCATGATTTCCGCTGTACAAGTGCAGTCGATATGTTTTATCAGGAACTTGCAAAGTCGGTAAGGCATTTCAAAGAAACGGAAGGAGGCCGAAGTCAAATGAGTAAGGTAATGGAGGAAAGAATTAACAGAGAAAGAATTGATAACTCCTTTGAGCATATTAAAAATCTCATGGAAGCTATGAAGATGACAGCAGAGCAGGCAATGTCTATTTTAAAAATCCCAGATGAGGATAGGGCTGTTTTATCCAAAAGATTTTAGTAAATATTGAGAAAAAGAGCAATATGTGGAATAAAGTTGAGATATTTAGGCGGGTCAGTGATGGCTCTTTTTGTGTACCCAAGGGTGTTCTATCAAGCCATTCGGCGTGTCTGAAGGCATCAATAGTTTTACAATACAAGGAGGATTGGAATATGCCATTTACTGAAATATGTATTTATCAGGTCAAGCCCCAAAAGGCAGAGGAATTTGAAACACTCATGCGTGAAGCGAAAAGCTTTTTGGAAAAGCAAGAGGGGCTGCGTTCGCTTCGGCTTATTAAAAGGGGATATCGCATAGACATGGAGCAGATTAAAGAAGGACTTCCCCCGCTTAAAATCACCCGTATTGTAAAAAGTGTGAAGTACATGCTTTATTGGGAATTTGATACGAAAGAAAGCTATGGAGCAGCACAGAAAAATCTTTACGATAGCTATTGGAAGCTTATCGAAAAATGTCTGATCGTTCCACATGATAAATATTTAGGGGAAAATTTGTTTTGATGACATTGGTATCTTGCAATTGAATACTGGATCTATGGGTATTAGCAGGGCAGGTAATTAAGCCAGTGTTTGCTCTTTTCCATTGTGAAAAATCTGCCACCCGTTGCAGCAACATAACGGACACAGATATTAGAGGCGTCAGGCTTTTCATATACAGACGAAAAGTTAATCGGCCATGGTGGGATAGAGTACAGTTCCTGCTTTGTGATGCATCAGCAAAAATTAAAAAATAAAATTTTAAATGAAATAGGACACAATGTACGGCAATACACAGCCAGATGGTTTTCTAAAAGCGGAATCATCTGGCTGTTTTTATGCCCGGATCTTCAAGAAATTATGTAAGAATAACCATTCAAGGGCAGGGAAAGAAGTGAGAAAAGTTGTTACTGCCAAAGCCTAACCGTTGTTATACAAAACGACTGCTTATGTGTCAGGCTTGGGATTGGGGGAAAGACGGGGAAAACAAAGGAAAGAGCTATGAGAGATGAAAATTGAATGTGATAACAATAGAAGCCATATCAATGACCGTTTTTAGAGCTGCAAAAAGCAGTAAAAGAGAGAAAAATATCAGAGAAACAGATAGATGACAGAAGGAACATTATTGATAAGCGGGTGATTGTTCCCAGTTTTTCTTTTGTGGTGTAATTTACCATGGATAGCCCATCCTTGATAAAAAATCCTAAAAAGTGTTAGATATGTATATACAGATACGAAAAATATAAATAGGCGCAATGTATAGTGTTTAATGATCATTTTTACTTCGTGAAAAAAAGGGCTACTTCGTGAAATATTGCTAAAAAATGATACAATCTATCCGAAGAAAATATTGCTACATCGCAGTTGTAAATTATAAAATTATGCTTTGTATGCTAGGAATGTGAGTGGCCTTGCTTATATAAATGATAGCTGCGCTACAATGACAAATATGACGATTAATTATTTAGCACTGTTCGGAATAATAGCTGATTAATCATATTTTTAAAAAATCAGATTTGGTCACGGAGGGCATTAAAATTATTTTAGTTCCCTTAATTTTAGACAAGAAGTTAGGAGGTAATAAAAATGATTAATTATATTCAAACTATTGGAGGTACATTAGTAGATGGAAAGAAGTATAATGTCGAAAACTGTTTTTCTTCACCAATGAAAGAATTATACCAAAAGACGGTATTGACTGAGGAAGGAAAGGAAAACCATAATGACAGTTACCGTCAGCATACAAAGTATAATGACAGATTGGATTGTTACTTTAGTACATATGATTTAGTAAGCTTAATTCATAATGAAGAAAGTTATCTGGAAGGAGCCATAGATTCCAGTCAGGATGTGGATTATTATTCTTTTTCTTATCAGGAAAAAAAATTATATTCTAAGATGGGAATTTCTTCAGAAATAACTATTATGTTAGAATGTCCAAATAGTAATTGTAATCTGATAGTGTATGATTCTTATGGAAATCAGATTGGAATGGCAGAAGATGATGGAAATGGTAATAAGAAACTTACATTACCAGATTGGGACTGTGTTACATCACAATATATTATTAAAGTAGAAAGTACAGATCATGCACCAAATTTGGAGGAAAGTGCTTATCGTATAAGAATAGAGGAAATAAAAAGCAAAGACGACCAAAGTAATAGTGTACAGCATGCTTGGGAAATGAAAAATGCTGGCAATACGGAAAATCGGGACGAAGTAAGAAAGGAATATGAAGGATTTTACAAAGAACAGCTTGATAGATTGCATAAAATTCAGTTTGAAGCGTTACCAGAGAGCCAAAAATATTCAGGAACCGCTACGGTTCAAGAATTATTATGCAGAATGAAAAATGGTGAGCAGTTGGATCAAAAAGAGATGGCATATGTAAAAATATTTGCTAACCTGGCTGATTATGAAAAGGCGGAAGCCAGCAACTATATTCATAGTGAATTTTATCAGAGAATAAGGGAAACAGCAGAGAAGAATGGTATGAAGGTGCCTGCTGGATTATGGGAAATTGAAATGAATGTGGAAGGAAATATATCTGTGAAAGGGGATATGGAGGAAGAAGATAGGGAAAAATTGGAAAAAATATTATCTGAAAATTTTGCCGAAGATTTATGGAATAAGCATATACAGGCAACAGACATTTCTAAGGAACAATATAGGTTATTAAATGGATATCATGAACTAAACAAATTTCTTCAGAGTGCGACAAACGGAGAATATTCATATAAAGATATTACTATAGATAAAAATGGCAAAATTGGAGGATTGCCAGATAAAATGTGCCAATTGCTCAATTCTCAGGAGGCAAATGCCAGGTATGAGGAGTTAAGGGATGAAATTTATATGCTTAGGGACTATGAAAATAAATATGGAGTTGAAAACATTATGAATTTTAGTATTAAGTATCAGGTCTCTGATTCAGAATTAAGTATTATTGATCCAATTGTTAGTATGGAATGGGTAAACAGTGTCGGATATTATAAAAATATGAAACCAATCAGATAAATTTATGAATAGCATCTTATGTTCTATATATTTGAAATGGTCAGAAGGACTATGTTGTGTTGCAGTTTTGTATGCTTGTAATCTTGATTTTGGCAGTCTTTTTTATTGATTTGTAATAAATTTTAATGATAAACTTGAAAAATGAAAAGGGGATGAAATTTTATGATAGAGATTGTTGTCTGTGATGATAATATAGAGGACTTGAATCATGTAACAGATCTATTAAACAACATTTTTGAAAACAAAAGTATTTTGTTTAATATAAGGGTTTATTTATCAGCTGGTGAAATGTTAGATGCTGTTCAGAAAATAGATATAGGAATTTTGGATATTGCAATGAAAGAATATAATGGGATTGAAGTGGGGAGGAAAATCAGGGAGAAGTTTCCAAATGTAAAATTGATATATACAACTGGTTTTGAAGAGTATTGTATGCAGGCAATTAATGAAGTCCATGCTTTTTCTTTTTTATGTAAACCTTTGGACGGACATAAGCTGCAGGTACAAATAAAAGAATTATTGGATAATTTTTCTGATTCTGTTGTAGAAAAAGAATTTTATAAAGTGACAGACAGCCGGAACAAAGAATATTCCACGATGAGATTTAATCTGAAAGATATTTTATATTTTGAATATATAAAAAGGCAGCGGAGAGCGTCTATTGTATTATTAGATGAAATATATGAATGTGAATGTGTATTTGAGAGGCTGACTGAAGAGTTAAAGCCATATGATTTTGTGGTAAATTGTCGAGGAAATTTAGTAAATTTGGTGCATGTTCAAAAAATTAAAGGATATATACTTTATTTGGATAATGGAAAGGAGCTGGCGATTGCACAAAAAAGGGTTGTAGAATTTAGAGTACAAATGAATGAATTTTTGCAACGAAATTCCTAGGAGAGCAGAGATGGATAGAATTTTATTGATTATGTGCAGCGGTTTTTCATGTTTTATTATAACTGAAATTCTGTTTCAGTTTATGAATGGCAGATATGAGAAAAGCCGTCAGAAGAAGTATGTTTATTTTTTTGCTAAAATGATTGTAATATTATCTATTGTATTTGTAAATTTATTAAATAATTCTGTCTTAAATTTGGCGGCATGGTGTATTGCAGTTGGTTTGTCGGCGTTTTTCCTTTATTTTGAATATGTTGACAGAACCTTGAAGCGTGTACTTGAATGTGAAGCATTAGCGCTTTGTATGTGTGTCTGTGAATCGTTGGGTGTAATTTTATTACAATGGATGCTGCAATTATTGAATATAAAAATTACAAATACAGTGATGTTACATTGCCTCGAAGTTACATTTTCAAAGATTATACTTATTTTTTTATATTATATGTTTATAAACAGACTAATGAAACGTAAATATTCTTCTCCTTCAAATACACAATATGTTATTTATATTATTATGTTAGTATATAGCCTAGTCAACATGGTAATTATAGTTGAATATTTTGTGCAGGGGCAAGAAAGTTATTTATGCGCAGTAAATATGGGATGTATTGTATTAGCCGATTTGTACCTATTGTATTATGTTAAAGTGGCTGATGAAAAAAATTATTATGAAAATCAGGTGAAAGCCTTGGAACAACAGGCGAATATACAATACGAGTATTATTTACAACAGACTAGAAAATATGAAAAAACGGTTCAAATTTTACATGATGTAAAAAAACATATGAAAGCAATAGAGGATTTGTTTATGACGGAACAGAGGCAGAAAGCGAAGGAATATACAAATGAGATTGGAGACATGTTAAAGCCCCTTATACCAGTTGAATATACAGGAAATCCTATATTGGATATTCTTTTAACGGATAAACAAGTATTTATGAAAGACAAGAATATTTTATTTGATATTAAAACAGATAATGTAAATTTAGATTTTATCGCGCCAATAGATATTACTACGATTTTTGGCAATCTGTTAGATAATGCAATTGAAGCAGCAGAAAAAGTGGACGATGATAAATATGTGTTTATAAAAATCACTTCTTATCATCAGATGATTGTGGTAAAAATGGAAAATAGCTGTGATGAAGTAAAGTGGAAAAATAGTTATCCGGTTTCCCAAAAGGGAAAAGGCAGGGGGATTGGGATTTTGAATGTGTTGAGTAGTATAGAGAAGTATGATGGAAACATAAAATTAAAACAAGAAGGCAAACGATTTATTGTCGAGTTATTTCTTAATTAGGAGGGAAGATTTTTTGGGGGAGAGAAGGATTTTACTTCGTGATAAGTATATACAAAAAGCATTCTCAAATGAAATGTGTAAATAAAAACGTCAGACGATTGATGAAATTGTCAGGCGTTTTTATTTGTGCTTTGCTTCCGGCTGACACTTATTGCTCCAACGGCTAAAATGCTTTGCAATATCAGGCAGGGCTGCGATTATTCTATCAAAAAAAAATAGTTCCATTCATCAGGAACAAAAAATAAAATGGACGGCGGATCAGCATCGTGTCTTGGCGGTGAAATATCGGCAGACAATACATATCGGAAAAGCCTATATGCATATGTTGAAAAAACAGTGATTTTGAGCTTGTTTGAAAAATCATTTTCGCCATCTGTATCCCCAACTTAGCGCAATATTTGCACTAAATTCAGGTTGCGTAGACCGCTATGCGCCCTTCATTTGGTATCAATCTGCCGCTAAGTGGAGAATACATCTGTCAGAAAGCATTTTTCAAACACACTCTAACAGGAGGACAGAAGGATTTGAAAGAGAAAAAACCAGTCCAATATACAGTGGAAAGGGAATATTTGGAAAAAGTTTCCGTAGAAGAATTGCTGATCCGCATTGTGAAAGCCCATCTGAACCAGGACATTACAAAAGAAGATATGACAAAGTGAGGCAAACGCAGAAATGAACCGAAAACAAAACATGGTATGATGCTGTTTACAGGTACAGCAGCCGCATAGGTGAGGAAATGAAAAAATCAGAATTATTTTACACGGCTGTTTATATCAGGTTATCAAGGGAGGACGGCGACAAAGAAGAAAGTGACAGCGTAGGGAACCAGAGGAAGCTTTTGACAGAATATGTTTCAAAAATGGAAAACCTTATCATCTATGACGTCTATGTGGACGACGGGTATACAGGCACCAGCTTTCACCGTCCCAGTTTTAAGAGAATGATTGCAGATATCGAAGAAGGGAAGGTGAACTGCGTCGTTGTAAAGGACTTATCCAGGTTTGGCCGTGATTATATCGACACAGGGCGTTATCTGGAGCGGGTATTCCCGGAATTAGGGGTGCGATTTATCTCTGTGTCAGACGGGATTGACAGCATCCGGCAGACGTATGACATGCTTCTGCCCATTAAAAATATTTTCAATGAACAGTATGCCAGGGATATTTCAAAAAAAATCCAGGTGACGGTAAAATCAAAGCAGAAAGCGGGAGAGTTTATCGGTTCTTTCACCAGTTACGGTTATAAGAAATCGCCTGCAGACAAGAATAAACTTATCATTGACGAATACGCCGCTGAGGTGGTAAGGAAGGTATTCCGCTTATATGTGGGGGGAATGGGAAAACTGAGTATTGCAAAGCTTTTAAATGCAGAAGGAATCCTCTGCCCATCTGAGTATAAAATGGCAAATGGTTTAAATTACAAGAACTGCAACCGCCTGGAAAGCACTTCTTACTGGACCTATTCCACCATAAACGTCATGCTGAAGAATGAGATGTACCGAGGAAATATGGTGCAGGGCAAAAAACATCAGCGGATGAGAAGCAGACAGAAACGGGTGGACAAAGAGAACTGGATTGTGGTCAAAGGCACCCATGAACCCATCATTGACCTGGAGACATGGGAAAAGACACAGAAGCTTTTGTCAAAACGTCATAGGGATATGGGGCTGGAAGAAAATAAGAACATTTTTGCCGGATTTATCGTATGCGCAGATTGTGGCAGGGCTATGATGAAGAATTTTTGGAAACGCGCAGATGGGAGTAAAGCATATTCTTTTTACTGTGGGACATATAAACGTCATGGAAAAGGGTACTGTACGCCGCATACATTGCCATTCCATGTGCTGGATGAGATTATACTGAATGATTTAAGAACAATCATTCAGAACGTTAATGATATACAAAGGCTTATGGAGAATCAGTCTTTTCATTATCCCAAAGCAGAGGAAATCGCCAGGAAAGAACTTGTCAGGGTAAAAGCTGAATTAGAGCGGGTGCTGAAATTAAAGAAATCAGTCTATGAAGATTATAAAGAGGGGATGATTTCAAAAGAAGAATTTTTTACTTACCGCGAAGATTACCTGAAAAAAGAAGAGCTTTATAAAAAACAGACAGAAACATTGGAAGAAAAAATGAAAGAAAGCGTTACGGAGGATGTATTTCAGACGCCGTGGCTGAAAAGGCTGCTGGAAATGAGAGACATTGAAAAACTGGACAGAGATATGATTGTGGAGATGATAGACCAGATTGTTGTGTATGAGAATCACAAAATTAAAATCAGATACAATTTTGGAAATGAATTGGAACATTTGTTTTCTAATGTATATCAGGAAAGTAAAGTGGTTTAACGAAATCGTATAAGGAAATTATTTGCGCATATAACATCCGGCACACGGCGGTTATGACAACGGAGCTTCTTTTCAGGGCAGGAAAGAGAAGGATGATACGCTTCGCGTGGCCCTCGCAGTGGGGCAGAAGCTAAAAGATGCCGGCTATAACGTGCTTTATACAAGAACCACAGACCGCTATGATTCTCCCTTTGAGAAGGTGCAGATTGCAAATCGTTCCGGCGCGGACTATTTTATTTCTTTCCACAGAAATTCAGGAACCAATCCCAATACTTATAATGGAACACAGGCGCTGGTGTATGCGGCGGATACAGAAGCGGAACGGATCGGAGAGATAATTAATCAGGAACTGGTGGATTTTGGGTTCAAGGATTTAGGAGTGGTAGAGCGTCCGGGGCTTGTGGTGCTCAGGCGAACGCAGATGCCTGCGGTACTGATGGAACTTGGGTTTATTAATAATGATATGGATAACCAGATGTTTGACCAGCGCTTTGATGAAATGGTGGATGCTATCGTAACCGGAGTGGAACAGGCCGTTCCTTTGGACAATTCTGCGCAGCAGTACGGGGTGCAGGTGGGGTTGTTCCGTCATGAGTCCAATGCGGAATATCTCCGGGAACAGTTAGAGAGCCAGGGATTTTTTGTGGCTGTGAAAAAAGATGATCCCTATTACGCAGTAATCGTGGGAAGAGAGGATTCCCTGGAGGATGCAAAAAATCTTCAGGACCAGCTTCGGCAGGATGGATACGATACCCTGGTTGTAAGAGCCTGAATTTGACGGCCCATTGGAAAAATATACAAGAAAAGGGGTTTACAATTTAAGAGATGTCCTGTATAATAAACGCATCTTTTGTCGAATAAAATAATTGAAATGCCAATGAATTCAACACGAAATCCGTGAAAATATCCCAAAGCGAAAGTGAATAAAAAGTTCTCTTGCAAAAAGCGATCGGATAGATTGATGTTCCCTCCGGTAATTAAGGAGAGGTATCAATGAAAATAGCGTTTTGGAGTGAACAGCCAGGAGAAGGAACGACCTTTAATCTTGCCGTGACCGCATGTACAGCGGTATTGCTGCATCCTGTTTCGGTGGCAGTGGTCTCGGGAGGATATCATGACGAGAATTTGGAGAGGAAATTTTTTGAGACTGCAAATTCTTATTCCCTGATGGAAAAGTCAGATCAGGATTATGGAACAGATCCAGTCCTTGCAGCAGAGACAGAGGAATTTTTTGTAAACAGAGGATTGGAATGCCTGCTGCGCAAAGAATGCCGCGAACAGCTGACGGAACTGACCGTAAAGGCAAATATGCGGCAGATTGTCAGAGACCGAATGTATTGTCTGCCGGCCAGTATGAAATCAGAGCAGGAATGGTGGTATCAGGATAATCTGTTTCAGCGCATCGGCAGGGTTATGGATGCGGTCGAGTCTTATTTTGACGCTGTATTTATCGACTGCGGAAGCAGGCAGGATGATTATGCCCAGAAAATCCTCAAGGAGTCAGATATCTGTGTGCTGAATATGAGACAGGACAGGGAGCATATCGGGGCGTTTTATCGAAATCCTCCCAAATATCCGGGAGAGACATTTTTTCTTCTGGGTAAATATTTTGAAGATGCTCTGTACACCCGTGAAAATCTCCAGCGGCTTTACCGGGTGGAATATGAAAGGCTTGGAGCCGTGCCCTATAATCCTCATCTTCAGGCGGCGGACCAGATGGGAAGGATCAAAAATGGCGTCAGACATTGTATTGACCAGGAGATTGCAGGAAAACATTTGGAATTTACCAGGGAAGTGGTAAGGGCCACCAATCTGATTCTGAGACTTGCCGGGGTAATAGCCTGAACAAAGAGGCCAAAAGGGTGTGATTCACCCTTTTGGCGCAATGTGCAAATCAGCAGGTTTCCGGTTCCGGATATTCTTCTCCAAATGTTTCGGCAGTAACTTTTTTCATTACCTGTGGTTCCAGCGGCCGGTCGGAATAGTCGGTAGCAGTTTCTGCGATTTTTCTGACATGTTCCATTCCGTCCACGATTTTGCCGAAAGCGGCGTAAGCGCCGTCCAAATGGGGAGAATCCTCATGCATAATGAAGAACTGGGAGCCGGCTGAATCCGGAATCATAGTGCGCGCCATGGAGAGTACGCCGGCGCTGTGTTTTAAATCATTGGTGAATCCATTTTGGGAGAACTCTCCCGGAATGCAGTAGCCGGGACCTCCGGTACCGGTACCGTCAGGGCAGCCGCCCTGAATCATGAATCCGCGGATGACCCGGTGGAAGCAAAGGCCGTCGTAGTATCCTTTGCGGATGAGGCTGATAAAATTATTTACGGTGTTTGGGGCGATATCAGGATAAAGCTCTGCCTTCATAATATCACCGTTGTCCATTTCAAATGTTACAATTGGATTTTGTGCCATATGTGTTTACCTCTTTTCTTAAATAATACAGTAGTATAACACAAATTCGAGAATTTCGTAAAGACAGAATACTGTCGACAGGAATTGCGTATATTTTCAGAGGGGCAATGATATTCTTTTAGAAAAATTTTACTTCATCGATGTGCCATCGATATACGAAAGGGGAACTAACATTCATGGCAGATAAAATATTTGAAAACAACCAGGTTACCATTACAGGCGAAATTGTTTCTGATTTCCAGTACAGTCACGAAGTATTTGGAGAAGGGTTTTACATGGTGGAAGTATCTGTAAACCGTCTGAGTAATTTTGCCGACATAATCCCGATGATGATTTCGGAGCGCCTTATTGATACCCAGAGCAGTTATATTGGACAATATATCCGGGTAGACGGGCAGTTCCGTTCTTATAACAGGCACGAGGAGAAGAAGAACCGTCTGGTCTTGTCCGTTTTTGTGCGGGAGCTGGAATTTGTAGATGAGATTCCGGAGGGAGAAAAGAGCAATCAGATCTTTTTGGACGGTTATATCTGCAAAGAGCCTATTTACCGGAAAACGCCGCTGGGGCGGGAAATTGCCGATTTGCTGATTGCCGTAAACCGCTCGTATGGGAAATCAGATTACATACCCTGCATCTGCTGGGGCAGGAATGCACGATATGCTTCCGGTTTTGAAATAGGTGGACATGTGCAGGTCTATGGGAGAATTCAGAGCAGAGAGTATGTTAAGAAGCTTTCTGAAACGGAAGTGGAGCACAGAGTCGCTTATGAGGTTTCGGTAAGCAAAATCGAATATCTGGAATAAAAACTGTGATAGTTTACAAAACCGCGTTTTAACGGCACAGAAACAAAAATTTGCATTTTCCGGAGGTTTGTGTTATTTTTATAAGAGGTTTTGTGAAAGAGAAGGGAAAACAGCATGTGTGAGCAAAAGGTTACTGTTTATTGCGGAGAAGAAAAAGGTAAGACAATAGCGGCATTCGGATGTGCAGTACAATCGGCAATCCAGGGTGACAGCGTCATCATTATTCAGTTCCTGAAAGGAAGAAGGGAAGGGGAACTGGAATTTTTGCGCAGATTGGAACCGGAAGTGAAGGTCTTTCGTTTCGCAAGATCAGAGAAGAATTTTTCAGAATTATCAGAAGAGGAGCAGCAGGAAGAGAAAATGAATCTCCGCAACGGATTTAATTTTGCACGGAAGGTACTGATAACAAGAGAGTGCAGTTTGTTGATCCTGGATGAGTTTCTGGGGCTTTTGGATAATCACATGTTTTCGAAAGAGGATCTGGATTCTTTGCTGAGCGCAGGTACCGGGGATACCCGGATTATGTTTACCGGCAGAACAATGAACGATATGCTGCGTGGGTATACGGAAAAGATTTATGAAATCAGCGGGAATTGACGAATCTCATGTTGACTTTATTTATAGAAAATGCTATAGTGAATTTAGTTTAGGAATAGAATAGATAGAGGTTGCGTAGATCATAAGTAATTTACCGGATGCGGCAGGCGCAGAAGAAGGTAGAGGAAAGGGAGTTACGCCGAAAGAATTGACTTTCCTGCAAAGGGATTCTTGGGCATAGGATGAATAATCATATGACTGTCATCTGGAACGGATGGGGCGCTATCGAAGATATGCACAGCAGAGAAGCATCTGCTTGTATTCAGGAAATTAAGCCGGCTCATTAGTCGGCTTCTTATTTTATGAGGAGTTTTAACGGGTTTTCCTATTTGGTACAGAAGCCCGCAGGCAAGGAGGAAATAGTATGGCGCTTTTCAAAGGAGCTGGCGTTGCGTTGGTGACGCCCATGAAAGATAATCTGGAAGTTGACTATGATAAATTATCAGAGCTTCTGGAAGATCAGATTAAAAATGAAACTGACAGTATTATTATCACAGGAACGACTGGCGAAGCTTCTACGCTCACAGAGGAGGAGCATCTGGAAGTAATACGCGCCGCTGTATCTGTTGTAAATAAACGGATTCCGGTGATTGCCGGAACAGGTTCAAATTGTACCAGGACAGCGGTTGATCTCTCACGCAAGGCTCAGGAGGCGGGTGCGGACGGACTTTTGGTGGTTACGCCGTATTACAATAAGGCGACCCAGAAGGGGCTGATCAGCCATTACACTCAGATTGCGGGAAGTGTGGATATTCCTGTAATTCTTTATAATGTTCCGGGAAGAACCGGATGTAAAATTGCGGTGGAGACGGCGGCCGCTCTGGCAAGGGACGTGGAAAATATTGTGGGCATGAAGGATGCGGTAGGAGACATTTCCTATACGTTAAGGCTTATGGAACAGACGCAGGGAGAGTTTGAATTGTATTCCGGGGAGGACGGACAGGTAATTCCTCTTCTTGCATGCGGCGGAATCGGCGTGATTTCCGTACTTTCCAACGTGGCGCCTAAATTTATGCACGACATGGTAATGAATTATCTGGAAGGCAGACAGCAGGAAGCTCTGAAGATGCAGTGGAAGGCAATTCCTATGGTGGACGCACTGTTTTGCGAGGTGAATCCTATTCCGGCAAAAGCAGCGATGAATCTTATGGGCTGGCAGGTAGGTTCTCTGCGGGCGCCCTTAAGCGATATGGAGCCGGAGAATGTAAAGAGACTGGCGAAGGCCATGCAGGATTTTGGGATTTCCGTTTCAATGCCAGAGTAGCAGGTACATGATAAAAGAATAGCTGCTTATGGTATTTAGGGTATGCTGGCTAAAAGATACGCACAGGAGGAACGTAACATGATAAGGATGATTATGCATGGCTGCAATGGGAAAATGGGCCGGGTCATTACGGATCTTTGCAGGGAAGACTGTGAGATTGAGATTGTGGCAGGCGTGGATCCATATATGGGAATAGAGAATGAGTATCCGGTATTTGCCAATATTGCAGAATGTAAGACAGAGGCCGACGTGGTTGTGGATTTTGCAGCGGCGGCAGCCGTCGATGGTCTTTTGGACTACTGCGCGCAGCGTAAGCTGCCAGTGGTTCTTTGTACCACTGGTTTAAGCAGTAAACAGCTTGCAAAGGTGGAGGAGATCAGCAGTGAGACGGCAGTGCTCAAGTCTGCCAATATGTCGCTGGGCATTAATATGCTGCTGGATTTACTGCAGAAGGCGGCCAGGATTTTAGCTCCGGCAGGATTTGACATGGAAATTGTGGAAAAACATCACAATCAGAAAGTCGACGCTCCCAGCGGCACGGCGCTTGCCCTCGCCGATTCACTCAACGAAGCTCTGGAAAATGCTTATGCCTATAAGTATGACCGGACAATGGACAGAACGAAACGTGAGAAATATGAGATTGGCATCCAGGCGGTCCGGGGAGGAAATATTGTAGGAGAACACGAAGTGATTTTTGCCGGGATAGATGAAGTAATAGAATTTAAACATACCGCATATTCCAAAGCTGTTTTTGCCAAAGGAGCTGTGGAAGCCGCCAAATTTCTGGCAGGCAGGGCGGCAGGCAGGTATGAGATGAGCGATGTGATTGCAGGAGTATAAGACGTTCGTCTGCAGGAAGCCTTAGCGGGATTCCTGCAGGCGAATTTTTTATTTATAGGGGATTCCTTCGGAATCCCCTATAAGATAAAAAACAATGATCGCACTGCGGCGGAAAAGAAATATATTGTTCCGTTTTGTCCTTGAAACGGCAATTTGTGCATGTTACAATAAAGGCAAGTGAAAAAGGATAGGGTGTGATTGTGATCAGGGCACAATGGAAATGCGGGTGTAAAAAGATTCTGGCATTTTTACTGGGAATGGCAGTACTGTCAGGCATGACGGTCTGTTTTCTGCCGCGGATTGTACATGCGGCGGCTAAACGGACGGTGAAGGTGGCGTTCTTTCCTATGGACGGATACCATATTAAGATGGGGAAAAATCATTATGACGGCATGGACGTACAGTATTTGAAGGCGTTATGTGAATATGCTGACTGGAATGTGGAATATGTCGAATGTGCGAGCTGGGATGAAGCATTAGAGCTTTTATCTGCGCAGAAAGTGGATTTGGTAGGCTCTGCACAATTTTCAGAGGAACGGTCTGAGATCTATCAATATGCGTCGCTTCCCAGCGGTTATACATTTGGAGTGATAGCGGCTAAGGGCGACAGCAGATTTGCATATGAAGATTTTGAAGCCATGAAAGAAATTACGTTCGGAATGGTTAAGACTTATGTGCGCAAAAATGAATTTCTGCAGTATCTGGAAGACAACGGCGTCACAAATCCAAGCATAAAAACCTACGATACTATGGCTGAACTTCAGGATGCTTTAGAGCAGGAAGAAATTGACGTTTATATCCATACATTTACAGAAATCCGGGAAGGACAGCGTTTAATCGGACGTTTTGCACCTATGCCTTTTTATTATATTACATATCCCGGCAACGACGACGTCATGCGTGAGCTGAACCAGGCGGTTGCAGATTTAAAAATCAGCCGTCCGGAGCTGGAGACGGAGCTGATGAATAAATTTTATCAGAGCAGGCTGGATAAAACAGTGGTATTTACCACAGAGGAGAAAAACTATATTGCCGGAACAGGGACTGTTACAGTGGGATATCTTGACGGCTATTACCCTTTTTCCTATGAGGAGGACGGCGACTGTAAAGGGCTTACCAGACAGCAGCTTGATATGGGCCTGGCGTCCGCAGGGCTGAAAGTTCAGTACCAAAAGTTTGATAACTCCAAAGACGCCGAAGAAGCGCTTGCGGAAGGAACGGTCGATCTTCTTTCCTATTGTACGGATACCAAGGAGGAATTAAACAAATGCGGTTTTACCATGATCAAAGAGTATGCGGAGATTCCTCTGGTTGCCGCCATGAAAGAGGACGGTAAACTCGGCGAGGTAAGGAAGCTGGCAACGGTATCGTATTTAGAGGATAAGGCCGGTCTTGCTTTTGATCTGGATACCGTAACGCTGGAATATTACGATACGCAGCAGGAATGTCTGGATGCCGTTGCGCAGGGAGAGGCAGACGCTGTGCTGTGCGACGGTTATCTGTCAGAATACCTGATGGGTACGGAGCTTTCTTACAGCAATTTGGAGATCAAAAATGTTATAAATGGAGAACATCATGTAGCCATAGCCGTCCGGAGCGACCAGATACAGCTTGCCGGTATTTTGAACAAGATTACGGACACCATAGACGCCAGGCAGGTCAGCGAGTATATGCTGGAATCAAACGTTTATGCTCTGATGAGTTTTGAACGTTTTCTGCGCACCCACAGTATAGAAATTAATTTATTTCTGCTGGCGGTAGTGGTGACGGTTGTGCTGGCTGCATATAAAATGATTAAGAGCAGCAGAAAAATTCAGAAGCTGATGTACAAAGATACCGGAATGGATATCTGGAATCTGAATTATCTGATTTATCAGGGCGAATCAAAACTTTTGCCGGAAAAGAAGGAATGGCAGTACGCTGTGGTCTGTCTGAATATTTCCCAGTTCCGCCGTTATAATATCATATACGGCTGGAGCGCCGGGCAAAAGCTTTTAGAAGCGGTTGCAGAGTGCGTGACAGATAAATTGGACGACAGGAATGAGATCTGCGCAAGAAGCCAGGGCGACCGTTTTGTACTTCTGCTCCATTATCAGAAGAAGGAAGCGTTTCTTCAAAGGCTGGCGCAAATGGAAGACACGATAGAACATTGTATTTATCAGGAGACAGAAAACCATATGGCGCTGCAAATGGGAGTTTATCTGCTGCCGCTGGAAAACGACGATCTTCGCGTGGCGGTAAATTATGCCACGCAGACGCTGGAATTTATGAAAGACAGCCGTCTCAGCGACGTGATGGTTTACGATGAAGCGCTGGAGCAGATGTTTAAACAGCGGCATCAGCGGGAAAAAATGCTGGAAGCTGTGGATATTGATGAGAATTTTGTCACTTATTATCAGGCGAAAGTGGATATACGCAGTGAGAAAGTAATCGGCGCAGAGGCTCTGATCAGATTTTTGGATCCGACGGCGGACGGTATGGTGAGGTCGCCGGGGTTTTTTGTACCGTATTATGAGCAGACCGGGCGTGTGACGGAGATTGATTTCTTCGTTTTGAACAGTGTCTGCAAGATGCTTCAAAGAAGAATGAAAGCAGGAAAAAGCGTTGTGACAGTCTCCTGCAATTTTTCCAGGATACATTTTCTGAAACCGGATTTTCCAGAACGTTTTGAGGAGGTACTCAACAGATATGGGGTGCCCAAAGATCTCATCGAAGTGGAAATTACAGAGACGATTGTAGTGGAGGAACTGCAGCAGCAGATGGTGAAACAGACGCTGGATCTGCTGCGTGAAAAAGGGGTTCGTCTTTCGATTGACGATTTTGGTTCGGGATATTCTTCTTTGGGGATCTTTGAACAGATTCCGGCGTCAGTCATTAAGCTCGACCGTTCTTTTTTGCTTAATCAAAAAGACAGAAGCCGTCAGGTAAAAATTATGAAGGGCATCGTAAATCTGGCGCAGGAACTGGAGGCGCAGATTGTGTGCGAGGGCGTGGAGACGGACCGGGATGTGGAGCTGATGCAGGAGATTGGAGCTTATGTGGCGCAGGGATACCGCTATGCCAGGCCTGTGCCGGAGGAAGAATTTGAGAAGCGGCTGGATGAAAAGCTCTCATGAGTATTCCCTGCCTCATCCAGCCGACGCAGCCCGCGGTTCTCAGAGGGGATAAAACACAGGTTTTCGTTCCTTAAACACCGTATAGTATCGAAATCCGCAGCTGGTCAGAATTTCCGGAACTTTATGGAAGTCGTATGCGGTATGTTCCGGCTTATGTGCATCGGCTCCTATGGTGATGATTTCACCGCCCAGTTCGTGATAACGTCTGAGAATCTCTTCGGTTGGGTTGGGATGTCCAAGACCATACTTGAATCCTCCGGTGTTAAGCTCGATACCTTTGCCTTTTTTTATTAAAGTCCGCAGAATTTCTTCCAGCACGTCGGCAAATTTTGCGTAGGAGTAATACTGATTGGTGTTGGGACCGTAGCGTACAATATAGTCCAGATGTCCATAGACGTCAAAACAGTCAAAGACAGAAAGGTTTTCCAGAATAGATTCAAAATATTCGCGGTATACTTCCAGTTCCATCCTGTCCTGAAAATATTCCGGATAATAGGGATCTTCGCCGTTGATCAAATGGGAAGAGCCGATCACAAAGTCAAAAGGATAACTGCTGACGATTGTGGGGAGCAGCTCTTTGAGGAACGGCTGCAGACCAAGTTCTATACCGATGCGTACAGGCAGTTTATTTTGAAATTTACGCTGAAAACTTTTCAGTTCCGTGAAATAGGCCGGCAGGTCAAGCGGAAAACGGTCCGGAGCGTTGCCGGCGGATAAAAGATCAAGATGGTCTGTAAAACAGACGCCGTCAACGCCGGCTGACGCCGCGGCGTTTATCATTTCACAGATATCAGCTTCGCTGTCTTCAGAAAAACGGGTGTGCATGTGTGTGTCCCAGAGCATAAGCGTGCCTCCTTTTCATGTGTTTTAGCGCGGTCAGATTACACAGTTGTTACCGTGATTCCCTGGTGTTCCAGTTCTGCCGAAGTTCCCGGATCAATCATCTGGTCTGTGATGACCATCTGAATCTGCCCCCTGAGATTGAGCGGGACAATGCCGTGTTTGATGAACTTTTCACTTTCAGTCAGGACAATTACCTTCTCCGCCTGTCTGGCCATATCGCGCACCGCCTGCGCGCGCATCTGGTCGCAGTTTGTAAATCCGGTGCGGAAAGAATAACCGTCGGTACCGATAAAGAACTGATCGACGCAGAAATTTTCCGCGCACTGGCGCACCATCGGGCCGACCATGACCTGCGCGTCCTGCTGATAGGTGCCGCCCAGGAGGATGATCTGGAAATTGGATTTGCCGCGTATATAATTGGCAATGTAGGCGCTGTTGGTGATGATGGTAAGATCTTTTTTATCTGCCGCAAGGGATTCTGCCAGAAGCGCGCAGCAGCTGCCGCTCTCAATCATAAGCGTATCGCCGTTTTTGACAAGTGCGGACGCTTTATTGGCAATCTTTTTTTTGGATTCGTAGTGATAGGCGATTCTTCCGTTCAAATCGTCCATACTTCGCAGAACGGCAAAGCCGTGTTCCCGTTCAATAATTCCTTTTTTTTCCAGTTCATCAAGGTCTTTGCGTATTGTCACCTGGGAAACGCCCAGAGTTTCGGCAATTAAGGAAACTTCCATTTTATTTTCATTCGTAAGAAGTTCTAAGATTCTATTTGTTCTTTTTGTCATTTTGTTCTCCTGTTAAATATACCGTATCAAATATAACATGAATAAGCGTCAGTTTCAACAAGTATGCGCTGTAAAACAGCGCGTCCGCCGCAAGGAGGAGCTTTGGCGGCTTTGCGAAGAAACTTTAAAAGAAAGCCTTAATGCTGTGATGAATGAAAATCTGCTGGAACTCTCTCAGCTCTTTTTCGTGAAGAGCCGGGACGTCTGCATAACTGTACGGCCTGCCAAGCATATCGTATTTTCTTTCGCCAAATTGATGAAAGGGAAGAAGCTGGATTTGTTTTGCGCCGGTCTCTTTCAGAAGTTTTACAAAACCTTCCGCATCTTCGGGGGAATTATTATATCCGGGAATGACGGGAAGACGGGGCAGAACATTTTTTCCAGACGCGATGGCATGTCTTAAATTATCCAGAATAACGCGGTTGGAAACTCCGGTTCCTTCTATATGTTTTTCTTCATTCCAGTGCTTGACGTCAAAAAGCAGCAGGTCGGCGCAGGCAGTGACCCGCTGAAAGATTTCCGCGGAGGCGTATCCGGTGGTTTCCATAGCGGTGTGAATGCCATGTTCTTTGAGCGCTTTGAGCAGGGAAAGGGCAAATTCCGGATGCATCAGCGCCTCGCCGCCGGACAGCGTGACGCCGCCCTCGCTTTCTTCGTAAAATTCTTTATCCTGGAGACAAATTTTTACGATCTCAGGAACAGTCCGTGGTCTGCCTTCCGCCGTTAAAGCTTTCTGAGGACAGGCAGAAACGCATGTCAGGCATTGACTGCAGAGAGCATGGTCGATTTGGATTGCGCCTCCGGAAATTGAGATGGCGCCGGATTTGCAGTTTTGCACGCAGGTTTGACAGACAGTGCATTTTTCGCCGTCTTTTAAAATCTCAATGTCCGAAGTCTGGCTTTCCGGATTTGCACACCATTTGCATGTTAAAGGGCATCCTTTGAAAAATACAACGGTGCGTATGCCGGGACCGTCGTGGAGACTGAATTTCTGTATGTTAAAAATAATGCAGGATTCGTTCGTGTTGTCCATAAGTAACATTCCTTTCTGTTCGTAAGTTTCGTGGTCTTTTGCGATAGCATTTTTCAAACACGCAATAGAGCGGTGTCAATACATTGGATTCTGTATGTATTATAACATAGGAAAATACAAATGTAAACAGAAAACTTACGAATGAAATTATTTATTACTTTTTATGAAAAAATATTGACAGCAAAGTGAAATAGTGCTAGTATTGAGTTACAAACGAAACAGATATAGATTTCAAACAAATACATTTGCAAGACTTTGTGCTGAGAAAAGCACGGAATGGAGGAAATTATGAACAGCTATTTTGGAAAATTAACGCCGCGCATGGAAAGTTTCCGCGAGGAACTTCTGAATGTAAAACCGCAGGTATGCGTGGAGCGGGCGGTGATTACCACCCGGACGTACCAGGAGAACCAGGATCAGCCATTGGCCATGAAACGTGCCCTGATGCTGAAAAATGTGCTGGAAAAAATGACGATATTTATCGAGCCGCAGACCATGATTGCTGGAAACCAGGCGTCTGAAAACCGCAGCGCCCCGATTTTTCCAGAGTATGCAATGAAATGGGTCATTGATGAGCTGGATGAATTTGAACATCGCGACGGGGATGTATTTTATATTACGGAAGAAAATAAGCAGAAGCTGCGCGATATAGCTTCGTTCTGGGAGCATAATACGCTGCTGGACCGCGGGCTCGCGGCATTCCCGCCGCATTCCAGACTCTATTATGATCTGGGGATTATCAAGTCGGAAGGAAATATTACCTCCGGAGACGCCCACTGTGCGGTAGATTATGGAATGATGATGCACAAGGGATTAAAGGATTATGAGAGGCGCGCCAGAGAAAAGCTGGATGCTTTGGATCTGACGGATTATAAGAATATCCAGAAGAGCTATTTTTACCGCTCAATTTTGATAGTTGTGGAAGCGGTGAAAACCTTTGCCGGACGTTACGCGGTCTTAGCTCAGGAGACGGCGCAGAAAGAAACGGACGAGGGCAGGAGAGCGGAGCTTCTGGAAATGGCGCGTATCCTGAAGAAAGTGCCCTATGAACCGGCAGAAAATTTCCGGGAAGCATTGCAGAGCCTGTGGCTGGTACATCTGGTGTTGCAGATTGAATCGAACGGCCACAGCCTGTCTTATGGACGTATGGACCAGTATATGAATCCTTATTATGAGGCTGACGTAAAGAAGGGGCTGATCACAGAAGAAGAGGCGTGCGAGCTTTTATGCAATCTGTGGTTAAAGACCTATACCATCAACAAAATCCGCTCCTGGAGCCATACGCAGTTTTCCGCAGGCTCGCCGCTTTACCAGAATGTTACGGTGGCAGGGCAGACAACGGATGGAAAGGACGCCACAAATCAGATGTCCTGGCTGATTTTAAAGAGTGTTGCCAAATGTCATTTAACGCAGCCCAACCTTACGGTACGGTACCATAAGGGGCTTACGGAAGCGTTTATGAAAGAATGTGTGGAAGTTGTGCGCTGCGGCTTTGGAATGCCGGCATTTAACGACGATGAGGTAATCATTCCCAGTTTTATTAAGAAAGGCGTAAAGCCGGAAGACGCTTACAATTACAGCGCCATTGGCTGTGTGGAAACGGCAGTTCCCGGAAAATGGGGATACCGCTGTACGGGCATGAGCTTTCTGAATTTCCCCAAAGCGCTGCTGATCGCGATGAATGACGGCGTGGACCCGTCGTCCGGCACAAAACTGTGTGAAGGAATCGGACATTTTAAGAATTTTACCAGCTTTGATCAGGTCTTGCAGTGCTGGGATAAAGTGATTCGCGAGATGTGCCGCCAGTGTACGATTATTGACGCCACCTGCGATATGGTTTTGGAACAGGATACGGCTGATATTCTGTGCTCTGCGCTGACGGACGATTGTATTGAGCGCGGTTTAAATATGAAAGAAGGCGGCGCGGTATATGATTTTGTCAGCGACCTTCAGGTAGGCATTGCCAATCTGGCGGACAGTTTTGCGGCAATAAAAAAAGTGGTTTTTGAAGAACAGAAGGTATCTCCGGCAGAACTTTGGGAGGCGCTGCAGTCTGATTTTGCAGGTGAGAAAAATCAGAAAATCCGGGAACTTTTGCAGGAGGCTCCCAAGTACGGCAACGATGATGATTATGTAGACCAGCTTGTAGTAGATGCTTATAACGTTTATATTGACGAGATGAAAAAATACCATAATACGCGTTATGGCAGAGGACCTGTCGGCGGCGTTTATTATGCAGGAACGTCTTCCATTTCCGCCAATGTGCCCCAGGGCGCAGGCACGCTCGCCACACCGGACGGCAGGAAAGCGGGAGAACCGCTTGCAGAAGGCTGTTCTCCAAGCCATGCGGCGGACCAAAACGGCCCCACCGCCGTATTCAAGAGCGTAGCGAAGCTTCCCACGGAAGAGATCACGGGCGGCGTGCTCTTAAACCAGAAGGTAACGCCGCAAATGCTGGAAAAAGAAGAAAACAAGCAGAAACTGATTGCTCTTTTGCGTACCTTCTTTAACCGTCTGCACGGCTATCATGTGCAGTTTAACGTAGTCAGCAGGGAGACGCTGCTTGACGCGCAGAAGCATCCGGAGAACCACAGGGACCTGATTGTGCGCGTGGCTGGCTACAGTGCATTTTTCAATGTCCTGTCAAAGAAAACGCAGGATGACATTATCGAACGTACAGAACAGACATTGTAAGTAAACAGAGGAGGATATTATCATGAAATTATTAATAGACGACGCGCATATTGAACTGATCAAACACATTTACGAGTTCTATCCTGTTGACGGTGTGACGACAAATCCCACCATATTGGCGAACAGCGGGAGAAAACCATATGACGTTTTGCATGAAATCCGCGCGTTCATAGGAACAGAGGCGCAACTGCATGTGCAGGCGGTTGCGGGCGAGGCCGCCCTTATGGTAAAGGAAGCACAGCGGATTGTAAAAGAGCTGGGCGCCAATACGTACGTTAAAATCCCTGCGGTTCCGGAAGGCTTTAAAGCTATGAAAGAGCTGGCAGAGCTGGGAATCCCCTTTACGGCGACTGCGGTTTATACGCCGATGCAGGCATATCTTGCAGGGAAATGCGGCGCTGCTTATGCGGCTCCCTATGTCAACCGCATTGACAATATGGGTTATGACGGCATTCATACTGCAAAGAAAATTCATGATATTTTCAGGAAAAATGAAATAAAGACAGAGGTGCTGGCTGCGAGCTTCAAAAATTCACAGCAGGTTCTGGAACTGTGCGAATATGGGGTTGGGGCTTCTACGGCTGCGCCGGATATCA
The DNA here is from genome assembly GCA_910575155.1 of Lachnospiraceae bacterium. Taxonomy (GTDB): domain Bacteria; phylum Bacillota; class Clostridia; order Lachnospirales; family Lachnospiraceae; genus Petralouisia. Next base: position 3,702 of record CAJTDX010000010.1, on the reverse strand, counting down.
TCGACGGTCTGGTAAAAAATCAGGCGATTACATCTGCGGTGGCAGCTTTTGTCGAGGATTTCCAGAGACTGACGGGTGAAGGCAAAGACATGACAAACTGCTAAAATTCATGTGCAGCAGCGGCAAATAGAACAGGGTTTTGCAGGAAATATTGCCAACGGGAAAGGAGAGGGACCTATGAAGGTACTGGCAGTTGATATTGGGGGGACATTTATGAAGTATGCATGTATGGAAGAAGACATGCGGATTCTGGCAAAGGGGAAAATGCCGACGCCCCAAAAGGGCAGGGAGCAGCTCATCGAGGCAATCGGACAGATTTATGATAAAATGCCGGATGTATCGGGGATCGCTATTTCCATAACCGGAATCATTGATTCAAAAAACGGCTACTGTTTTACAGGAGGGGCGCTGCGTTTTAATGACGATTTCCATCTGAGAGACAGATTGTATGAACGGTGCCCGGTGAACATACATATGGAAAATGATGCGAAGTGCGCAGCCGTGGCGGAAGCGGCTGTGGGCAGCCTCAAAGACGTGGCGGACGGGTTTGTACTGATTTTCGGGACGATGATTGGCGGCGGTTATATTAAGGATCATAAGCTGCACCGCGGGAAACACTTTTCTGCCGGAGAAGTTTCTTATGTGGTGACGGACAAAGATGCGGCGGCGGATTACGATACGGTGTGGGGCAACCGCTGCGGAGTCCCGCGCCTGTGCAGGATGTTTGCGGAGAAAAAGGGACTGAAAGCGGAAGAGGTGGACGGCGTTCGGGTGTTTGACGCGGTAAACAGCCAGGACGCGGACGCAGAGGAATGTCTGCAGAAGTTTACAAAAGAAATAGCGGTTCAGATTTTTAACCTGCAGACGGTGTTGGATCCGCAGCGGTTTGCCGTGGGCGGAGGCATCAGCGCGCAGCCGGTATTCCTTGAATATATCAAAAATCATTTGCAGGCAATGTATGAAGACTGTCCGTATTATGTGCCCCGCGCCGAGGTAGTAGCCTGTAAATTTCAGAATGACGCAAATCTGATCGGAGCGCTTCAGTGTTTCCTTGCAGCGTCGGCTGCCTGAACATTTGCTTTTGCCAGATTCTTCCTTGAAAGACAAAATACAATCCGCTATAATGAAGGACAGAGACTGAGAGGAATAAGGAGAATTTGTTATGGATATTATTGCAAAACTGGCAGAAGAGCTGAACATCCGCCGGCAGCAGGCAGAGGCTGCAGTCAAACTCATTGACGAGGGAAATACCATACCTTTTATCGCCAGATACCGGAAAGAAGCAACGGGGGCTTTAAACGACGAGGTGCTGCGCAGCTTCTCTGAGCGGCTGACATATCTTAGGAATCTGGAAGAGAAAAAGGAGCAGGTAATTTCCAGCATCGGGGAGCAGGGCAAACTGACGGAAGAATTAAAACAGCAGATTCTTGCGGCGGAGACGATGGTTACAGTGGATGATCTGTACCGTCCTTACCGTCCGAAGCGGCGGACACGGGCAACGATTGCAAAAGAAAAAGGCTTGGAGCCTCTGGCAAATATTATATTGCTGCAGATGACGGACAAACCGCTCGAACAGGAGGCAGAAGCTTTTATAAATCCTGAAAAAGAAGTAAATTCTGTAAAGGACGCGGTAGCCGGGGCCATGGATATCCTGGCAGAAGGAATTTCCGACGAGGCTGATTACCGGAAATATATCCGGGATCTTACCATGCGCACGGGGAAAATTGTGTCTGCCGCCAAAGATCCAAAAGCAGAGTCTGTCTATGAAATGTATTATGAATTTGAGGAAGGACTGGCAAAACTTGCCGGACACCGGATTCTTGCTTTGAACCGGGGGGAGGCGGAGAAAATCCTCACAGTGAAGGTGGAGGCTCCCATAGAGCAGATCCTTCAGTATCTGGAGAAAAAGATCATTGTAAGAGAGAATCCCAATACCGCGGATACTTTGCGCGCAGTGGTTGAGGACAGCTATAAACGTCTCATTGCGCCCGCCATCGAACGTGAAATCCGCAATGAGCTGACAGAACGCGCAGAGGATGGGGCAATACGGGTATTTGGGAAAAATTTAGAACAATTGCTGATGCAGCCGCCGATTGCCGGACATGTGGTGTTGGGCTGGGATCCGGCGTTCCGTACCGGATGTAAGCTGGCGGTGGTGGATGCTACAGGAAAGGTACTGGACACCACGGTAATCTATCCTACCGCCCCTCAGAATAAGGTGGAGCAGTCCAAAGCCGTCCTGAAAAATTTGATTCAGAAATATGATATTTCCCTGATTTCCGTGGGAAACGGAACGGCTTCCAGGGAATCGGAAATGGTGATTGTAGATTTGCTGAAAGAAATTCAACGGCCGGTGCAGTATATTATTGTAAATGAAGCGGGGGCTTCCGTTTATTCTGCCAGCAAACTTGCCACAGAAGAATTTCCTAATTTTGACGTAGGCCAAAGGAGCGCGGCTTCTATTGCCAGAAGGCTTCAGGATCCCCTTGCCGAGCTGGTGAAGATTGACCCCAAATCTATTGGCGTGGGGCAGTATCAGCATGATATGAACCAGAAGAAATTAAGCGGCGCGCTCAACGGCGTGGTGGAAGCTTGTGTGAATAAGGTAGGGGTGGATCTGAATACGGCTTCCGCTTCATTGCTGGCATATATTTCTGGTATCAGTAAGGTGATCGCCAAAAATATAGTGGCTTACCGGGAGGAAAACGGAAGGTTTTTAACGCGCGCGCAGCTCCTTAAAGTGGCAAAATTAGGGCCAAAGGCGTATGAACAGTGCGCAGGATTTATGCGCATCAGCGGCGGCAGGAATCCTCTGGATGGGACCAGCGTTCATCCGGAAAGTTATGATGCGGCCTTGAAACTGCTGGACAGGCTCGGATTTGTGCCGGAAGATATCCAGAATGGAAAACTGTCCGGGATTTCCAGAAAAGTTTCAGACTATAAGAAGCTTGCGGCGGAACTTGAGGTAGGGGAAATGACGCTGCAGGATATTGTAAAGGAGCTGGAAAAGCCTGCAAGAGATCCCAGAGATGAGATGCCGAAGCCTATTCTGCGCACGGATGTGCTGGAAATGAAGGATCTGGCGCCGGGAATGATTTTAAAGGGTACCGTGAGAAACGTCATTGATTTTGGGGCGTTTGTGGATATCGGCGTACATCAGGACGGGCTGGTACATATTTCTCAGATGACAGAACGCTATATCAAACATCCCCTGGAGGCAGTCAGCGTGGGGGATATTGTAGAGGTCAAGGTTATGAGCGTGGACCTTAAGAAAAAACGGATTCAGCTTACGATGAAATTGTAAGTGGAATGGATAAAAAACACCAGTTGACAGATTCCTGCCGGAAGTGTAGAATAAAACAGAATTATATAAAGATCTTCAGGGCAGGGTGCCTGTTTCTGACAACTCAGAAACAGAATTCCCGACCGACGGTGATACTTCACAGTAAGCAAGTCCGTGAGCCGTAAGGCATGATTTGGTGAGAATCCAAAACCGACAGTACAGTCTGGATGGAAGAAGACGTTTTTGTATATATTTAGTAAATATATGCCCTGAATCTCTATAGGTTCAGGGCTTTTTTTGTTAGGCCAAGGGCCTGTTTACCAATATGGAGTTTTTCGTGTTCCGAAAAATGGAATATTGGTAAACAAATAAACCACCTGCTCTGCGGGTGGTTGGAGTTGCTTCAGCTTACAGTAAAA